>NZ_NKFE01000008.1:0-1060009 GCF_002223195.1 Burkholderia sp. AU28863
CCCCCTTTGCCTGATGACCATAGCGAGTCGGTCCCACCCCTTCCCATCCCGAACAGGACCGTGAAACGACTCTACGCCGATGATAGTGCGGATTCCCGTGTGAAAGTAGGTAATCGTCAGGCTCCCTAAGCCAAGAACCCCCGCCCGAAAGGCGGGGGTTTTTGCATTTCGGCGTCCAAAAAACATGCTGGATGGCGAACTCTACGCGAGGCGGGGCGTAGAAAGCGTCATTAGAGCGCCCGGTCGGACTGATCGAACTCAGGCATTTCTCCGCCGCAACTTCGCTTGTCACCACTGACAGTTCAATCCCATCGGCCACACGCACAGCGAACCATCTTGCTGCTTTCACCGCCCATCAGACCGTGATCCGCAAGATCGGAAAAAACCTTCCCGGAACGACGCTGGATTCCTTTTCGCCGATCTTTTCAGCGCCGAGCGTCAGATAGAACGGCACAGCATTGGGATCCGCTTCGATCACAAAGCTTTTGATTCCTCTCGCGGCGGCCTCAGTCCGAACTGCTTCCCACAGCGCACGGGCGACACCCCGGCCCATATGATCGGGATGAACGAACAACCATCCGGGTGTCGGTCGACCAGAATCCACTGATGCTCGCACCCAGAACCCGATGATCGACTGGGCCGATTCCGCGACGTAACTGATCGCCCCTTCGATCGTCTCCGGCGAAATCGTTAGATCGCTTTGCCACAGGTCGAGCCATTCCTTCGGATAGCCCCAGTGCGCCTTCGAAAGGCGCGCCAGTCGACTGAGTTCGTCCGCGTCCGCGACACGTGCGGCACGCACGGTAAATAGCTTGTGCATTTCGTCTCTCGTCGTGGTCGACACCACCTCGGTCGACGTTTTCATCGGCGCATCACCCGCATCGTACGGTCTCACCGCCGACCGACAGCCGGCCCGTTCGCCATAGCATCACCTGCGGCAGTTCAACCGCACACGCGGCGCAGCTACACGACCTGCGATGCATGTCCTGCGACGACGCGCCAGTTAGCGCCTGATCGACGCCAGAGCCGCGTATAGGCAAATGTACCGGCGAATGCCGTGCCATCGAAATGGCCCGCGAGGGTCGCTCGCGTCGTGGTCAGGATCATCTCGTCGATCGCGCATGAGCGCATTTCGTGGACGTCGAGTGCGTCGAGACGCAAAAGCTTCGCGCGATGCGCGACGAGGTCGTCCTCTTTCGAGATGACCTGGCCGGTCGGGACTGTGAACACCAGATCGTCGTCCAGCAGCGCCTCGAGCGCTTCGACGTCGTTGGCGAGCATCGCCGCGCGAAGCGCGGTTTCGCAGGGTTCGATGACGGTACGGATCGCATCCATGTCAGGCCTCGCATCATTTCGGAGGGGTAGCGGTACGGCGACAAACGCAGCCTACCGCGCATTCGGCAACGACTGACGCCGGACCAGCATCACCAGGCAGATGCCGATCGACGCGATGAGGTTGACGGCCGGATAGAACGCGACCGCGACACTCCACGTGCTCAATGCCAGCAACGCCAGTGCGTACTTGAGCACGCACAGCGCGAAATAGGCGAGGCTCTCGCTCCACGGATCGCGGATCGTCTTGCGCACGGTCGGGCCAAGGCCGGCAAGCTCGATCAGCGTGACCAGACAGATCGACACCGTCGGATCGTCGGTCAGCATCCACAGCGGAATGGCCGACAGTGCCGCGCACAGGAACAGCCAGTCGAGGCCCGTCCAGCCGCGCTCACCGCGAAACAGGCTGGCGATCAGCGTCAGAAAGCACGTGAGGGCAATCGCCGCCGTGCACCACGCGGACGGCCCCGCGCCCGCGACGAACTGGCCAGCGGCCGCGATCGCCGTGACGACCGACCACACGAGCCACGTGAACAGATGCGGGCGAATGGTGCGCCGGTAGATCGCGAGCGCGTAAGGAATCGCTGCCAGCAACGAAACGGCCGTTCCGATCACGCCGAAGATCGAAGCGGCGCTCCCATCGACATTCACCATCCGCGCAACCTCGTTCAGACTGGCCGACCAGTATGTGGTCTGACGGATCGGGGTGCAACGTCATACGCGCGCTGCGGTGCGGTGAGCGTCATGCAGATTCGCACCGGAACGTGCAAGAAATCCAATCCAAACAAACGGCACCCTGACTGCGATGCTGCAGGCAAACCCACGGCGCATCGGCGCCTGCTTGACGTCAGCAATCGAACATCCGCAGGCGCTCGGCGTGTGCTTCGAGCCCGTCGAGCCCGAGATAGTGGCTGAGCTTGCCGGCGCGAACCTTGCGGATGTCGGCCTTCAACTCGTCCAGCAGTTTGTCGCTCGCGGTGCGGTAGGCAACTGCCGTATCGACGCCATGGGCCGACAGCGCCGCGCCGATCAGCCGTGCGCTATCGGTGCCGCCGCCCGCGACGCAACGCGCCATTGCGTCGGCATCCGGCCGCACGCCGGCTTCAAGCAGCATGCGCATCAGCTTGACCGGTACGGCGCCGGACACGGATGCCAGCGCATCGGGCACGACTGGCGCGCCCGCGGCGAGCAACGCGGCGGCTGCGGAAAACTTCTGGCGTCGCAACGCGTAATCCGTCGGGATCGAACTGCCCGCGAGCGCCACGCCAAGATCGGCGACGATAGGCGCCAGTCGCGCGACGAGTGCCGCATCGTCGTGATCGATCGCATGGCGTAATGCGTGCCGTGCGAGTACCGGCTGCATCCCGAGTGTGCCGTCGGCGAGCGGCGTGCGCCAGTCGATCACCGCTTGTCGATAGAACGCGATCAGCTTGTCGGCCAGCGAGGCCGGCAGGCCATGATCGTCGCGGCGTTCATCGACGTATTCGAGCAGCGCGACACCGGTGCCTGGTTCGCCGCCGGGCGCCAGCGGATCGGCATGAAGCTGCAGCGCGCCGAATGCTGCGTACAGATCGGGCGCGATCGTCGCGAGACCGTCCTCGTGCATCGCGCCGCGCCACGCGGGCGGCAACCCTTGTTTCCATGCAAGCACATGGCCATAGTCGTGTGCGCCGGGCTCCGTCACGACGTAGATGCGGTCGCAATATTCGAAGCCGCCGAACGGCAGCGCATCGATTTTGCCGTTCCACGTGCGCGCGTTCTCTTCCGCGGCTTCTTCGGCCAGTTCGAGTTCGTGGTCGATCCAGCCCTGCAGGTCGCGGTAACCGTCGCTGCCGTTGTAGAACAGCTCGCTCCAGCTGATGGCTTCGACATTGCCGTTCATCTCCAGCGTCAGGTCGTAGTCGAGGCTGCCGCCGGCCGTGATGCGCCACAACTCGAGCAACGGGAGCGGAATATCGCCGTGACAGCAGGCCTGCACGGCCGCGATCTGGTCAGGCGCCATCGGCGGCTGTGCGTCGAAGATCACGCGGCCGGCAAACAGCACGATACCGTGCGCGCGCAGATCGGCCAGTTCGGTGTCGGAAAAGGAGGTGGCTTGCATCGGAGCGTGAGCGGTGAGGGTTGATCGGTGTTCGCCGCGGTCCGGGGACAATGGACGGCAGCCGCATGTTTGCATCGTATCAGCGGTGCGGGGCGAGACGCTTCGTGCTTGCACGCCATTCAAGACTCCGCGTTCGCCACATGCACGTCGCGCCGAAATGCACCGGGGCTCGTGCCCGTCCATTTCCGGAACGCGCGATGAAACGCGCTCGGCTCGGTGAAGCCGAGCTCGGCCGCGATCTCCGCGACGCTGAGCGCGCGCCCGCGCAGCAGCGACTGGGCCAGCGCACCGCGCAACTCGTCCTTGATCGCCGCGAAGCTTTGCCCTTCGCTGCGCAAACGCCGCCGTAGCGTCGCGGGCGTCGTGTCGAGGCGTACGGCCAGCGTATCGAAGTCGGGCCACTCGGCGGCCGGCAGCGCCTTTAGATATGCGCGCGTCTTCGCAACCCAGCCCGTGTCGTGCCGGTAGCGCACGAGCAGGTTGCCGGGCGCGCCGCGCAGGAAGGTCTTCAGCGCCTGCTCCGAACGGATCGTCGGCAGCGCGAGATAGGCCGCGTTGAATGTGAGCCGGCTGTCGGGCCGGTCGAAATGCACGGGGACGCCGAAGAACTGGTGATAGTCGCTGCGCTGGCCGGGGCTGGAGCACGCAAAATCGATGCGCTGCAGCGGGATGCGCCGGCCGATCAGCCAGCACGCGACGCCGAGCAGGATCAGCCAGAACGTCCGGTACGCGAACGCCGGGTACGGCGAACCCGATTGCGCCAGCACGATCTGCGCGTGCCCGTCGGCTACGATGAGTTCGCCGTGCGGCTCGTCGAGCACGACCCGGAGAAACTGCAGCGCGCGCCGCAGCGCCTTGTCGAGCGTGCCGGCATGCAGCACCGCGTGGCACAGCAGCGTGAAACTGCCGCGCCGCATCGGACGCGCGGCGAGCCCGAAGAATTCGTCGTCCAGGGTGCCCGCGATCGCGAGCCACAGGCGGCCGTACTGCTGCGGCGTGACGGACTCGCGCACGACGGCCGGCAGCCCGGCGGTGCGCAGCACGGGCGCCGTCGGCAGGTCGTGCCGGCGCAGGCACGCGAGCGCATCGTCGACGAAATCCGGCGAAATCATCTGCGGCCCCATTTTCCTGTGTCCCCCCGACATGGCAAAAGCGATCACGATTCTAGATTCCGTTTGTCATTGATTGCAATGTAGCGGCTGTCTACTATCGATGTATCCCCGTCGCGCCCCTGGCTCGTCGGTGGCCATAACGAACAGGAGACACGCATGCCTGAAGGAGCTACCGCCCAGCCGGTGCCGGCTTACGCCGACGCCGTGGCCCGGTTCAGTATCGAGACAGCCGCCGCGCAACTGAGCGGCGACCTGGAGCGCGGCCTGAACGCGTGCGTCGAATGCTGCGACCGGCACGCGAAGTCGGACGCTATCGCGATCGACTGGATCGACGCCGGCGGGCAGCATCACCGCTTCACGTTCGCGCAGATGCAGGCGTTGTCGGCTCGGGTCGCGAACCTGCTCGTCGCGCACGGCGTGCAGCCGGGCGACGTGGTGGCGGGGCTGCTGCCGCGCACGCCGGAGCTCGTCGCGACGATCCTCGGCACGTGGCGCGCGGGCGCCGTGTATCAGCCGCTGTTCACAGCATTCGGCCCGAAGGCGATCGAGCACCGGTTGCGGATGAGCGACGCGCGGCTGATCGTGACCAACGTGGCGAATCGCGCGAAGCTCGACGAAATTGCCGATTGCCCGCCGGTGGCGACGGTGCGCGAAGCAGGCGAGACGCTGCCGGCGCACGACATCGATTTCCGCGCGGCGCTCGACGCGCGGTCCGATACGTTCGAGCCCGTGCTGCGCAAGGGGTCGGACCTGTTCATGATGATGTCGACGTCGGGCACGACGGGCTTGCCGAAGGGCGTACCGGTGCCGCTCTACGCATTGCTCGCGTTCGGCGCGTACATGCGCGAAGCGGTCGATCTGCGCGCCACTGACCGGTTCTGGAATATCGCCGACCCGGGTTGGGCGTACGGCCTCTATTACGCGATCACCGGCCCGCTTCTCCTCGGCCATGCGACGACGCTCTACGAGGGCAGCTTCACGGTCGACAGCACGTATGACGTGATCGAGCGTCTCGGCATCACGAGCCTTGCGGGTTCCCCAACCGCGTTCCGGATGCTGATGGCGGCGGGGACGGAAGCGGCCGCGCGCATGAAGGGCCAGCTGCGCGTGGTGAGCAGCGCGGGCGAACCGCTGAATCCGGAAGTCGTGCGCTGGTTCCACGCGGCGCTCGGCGCGCCGATCCACGATCACTACGGCCAGACCGAACTGGGAATGGTCGTGAACAACCATCACGGCCTCGCGCACGTGGTGCACGTCGGTTCCGCCGGCTTCGCGATGCCGGGCTACCGTGTCGCGGTACTCGACGAAGCGGGCCGCGAGCTCGGGCCCGGCGAGCCCGGCAACCTCGCGATCGACATCGCGCGCTCGCCGCTGCTGTGGTTCCGCGGCTACTGGCAGCAGGACACGCCGGCGATAGCGGGCGGTTACTACCGGACCGGCGACAACGTCGAGTTGGAACCGGACGGCGCCGTGAGCTTCATCGGCCGCGCGGACGACGTGATCACGTCGTCCGGTTACCGGATCGGCCCGTTCGACGTGGAGAGCGCGCTGATCGAGCATCCGGCCGTCAGCGAGGCCGCCGTGATCGGCGTGCCCGACCCGGAGCGCACGGAAATCGTGAAGGCGTTCGTCGTCCTGTCGAAAGGGTTCGACGGCACGCCCGGACTGGCCGAGGAATTGAGTCTGCACGTGAAGCGGCGGCTGTCCGCTCACGCTTATCCGCGCGCGATCGACTTCGTCGACGCGCTGCCGAAAACCCCGAGCGGCAAGATCCAGCGCTTCGTGTTGCGCAAGATGGAAGCCGAGAAGATCGCTCAACCCTGAATACGGACTGCGAATGAATATCAAGGATCGTGTTTTTCTGATTACGGGCGCCGGTTCCGGCCTCGGCGCCGCGGTGGCGCGCATGGTCGTCGCGCAAGGCGGCAAAGCCGTGCTGCTGGACGTCAACGACGAGGCGGGGGCGCGTCTCGCCAGCGAACTCGGCGCGGCCGCGCGCTTCGTGAAGACCGACGTGACGAGCGAAGCCGACGCTCAGGCGGCCGTCACGGCCGCGCGCGACGCGTATGGCCGCGTCGATGCGCTCGTCAATTGCGCGGGCGTCGCACCGGGCGAGAAGGTCGTCGGCCGCGACGGCCCGCATTCGCTCGACCGCTTCGCACGCGCGGTATCGATCAACCTCGTCGGCACGTTCAACATGATCCGGCTGGCCGCCGAAGCGATGTCGAAGCAGGACGCCGACGCGGAAGGCGAGCGCGGCGTGATCGTCAATACCGCGTCGGTCGCGGCGTTCGACGGGCAGATCGGACAGGCCGCATACGCGGCGTCAAAGAGCGGCGTGGTCGGCATGACGCTGCCGATCGCGCGCGAGCTCGCGCGCTTCGGCATTCGCGTCGTGACGGTCGCGCCCGGCATCTTCGCGACGCCGATGATGGCCGGCATGCCGCAGGACGTGCAGGACGCGCTCGGCAAGAGCGTGCCGTTCCCGCCGCGGCTCGGCCGCCCGGAAGAATTTGCGGCGCTGGTGCGCCACATCGCCGAAAACACGATGCTGAACGGCGAAGTCATCCGTCTCGATGGCGCGTTGCGCATGGCGCCGCGCTGACACTGGAGGAAGCGAATCATGACGACTCAGGATCCGATCGTAATCGTGGGTGCGGCGCGCACGCCGATGGGTGGTTTTCAGGGCGATCTGGCGGCAGCCAGCGCCAGCGACCTCGGCGCGGTGGCGATTCGCGCGGCGCTCGAACGCGCGAACGTGCCGGCCGAACGCATCGATGAAATCGTGTTCGGCTGCGTGCTGCCAGCCGGCCAGGGCCAGGCGCCCGCGCGCCAGGCCGCGCTGAAGGCCGGGCTGCCGCTCGCGGCGGGCGCGACGACGGTCAACAAGATGTGCGGTTCCGGGATGAAGGCGGCGATGTTCGCGCACGATCTGCTGCTGGCGGGTTCGGCGGGCGTGGCCGTGGCGGGCGGGATGGAGAGCATGACGAATGCGCCGTACCTGCTGCCGAAGGCGCGCGCGGGCATGCGCATGGGGCACGGGCAGGTGCTCGACCACATGTTCCTCGACGGGCTCGAGGATGCGTATGAAAAAGGCCGCCTGATGGGCACGTTCGCCGAGGATTGCGCGCAGGCTTACCAGTTCACGCGCGAAGCGCAGGATGCGTTCGCGATTGCGTCGCTGACGCGGGCGCAGCGCGCGATCGCGGAAGGGCATTTCGTGTCGGAGATCGCGCCGGTGACCGTGAAGGCCGGCAAGACGGAAAGCGTCGTGTCGATCGACGAGCAGCCGGGCAAGGCGAAACTCGACAAGATCCCGACGTTGAAGCCGGCGTTCCGCGAAGGCGGCACGGTGACGGCCGCGAACGCATCGTCGATCTCGGACGGCGCGGCCGCGCTCGTGATGATGCGCCGCTCGGAAGCCGAGCGCCTCGGCCTCACGCCGAAGGCCGTGATCGTCGGGCATTCGACTTATGCGGACAAGCCCGGGCTGTTCGCGACCGCACCGATCGGCGCGCTGCGCAAGCTGTCGGAGAAAACCGGCTGGAACCTGCGTGACGTCGACCTGTTCGAGATCAACGAAGCGTTCGCGGTGGTGCCGATGGCCGCGATGCGCGATCTCGATCTGCCGCACGAGAAGGTGAACGTGCACGGCGGCGCGTGCGCGCTCGGGCATCCGATCGGCGCATCGGGCGCGCGCGTGATGGTGACGCTGCTGGCCGCGCTCGACACGTATGGCCTGAAGCGCGGCATCGCATCGCTGTGCATCGGCGGCGGTGAAGCGACGGCCATTGCGATCGAGCGCATCGCGTAATACGTCGCCGCAACACGTCGCTTTACGCATCGCATCGCATCGCATCGTTCGCACGCGCGAACGCGGCATCACGGGCGGCGCGTATCGCACGGGACATCCCCGTGTGGTGCTCGCCGCCCGTTTTTAATTCGGCGGATCGTCGTGTCGCGCTACGGCTTCGCGTTCGGCGACACCGCGCCGCACGCACGAATCACGAGCTGCACGACCTGCTCGGTCTTTTCGTCGAACGCCTTCTTCGTGAACGCGCGCTTGCCGCTCAGCGCGCGAATCTGCGCATCGAAATCCGCATAGTGCTGCGTGGTCGCCCAGATCAGGTACATCAGTGCATGCGGGTCGATCGGCGCGAGCAGCCCGCTCGCGATCCAGCCTTCGATCACCTTCACGCGGGTGTCGAACCACGGCTTCACACGTTGCGACAGGATGTCCTGCATGTGCTCCGCGCCGTGAATGATCTCGTTGGCCCACACCTTCGAGCCGAGCGGGCGCCGCTGCGACAGCGCCATCTTCGCGCGCACGTAGCCGCCGATCGCCTCCACCGGATCGTCGCCGGCCTCGAACGAGCCGGCCGCGCGATGCCAGTCCTCGAACAGGTCGTCGAGGACGCGTCGGTACAGCGCGAGCTTGGTCGGGAAGTAGTAGTGCACATTCGCCTTCGGCAGGCCGGCGCGCTCCGCGATCATCGCGGTGCTGGCGCCGGCGAGCCCGCGTTCCGCGAATACGGCCTCCGCGCACGCGAGCAGGTGCGCTTCGTTGGACTCGCGAATGTGCGCCTTGCGTCGCCGCAAAGGCGCCGGCGTTTCGTCCCGGTCGGTGGCTTCGATCGTCACCTCGTCATGTCTCATCGTTACCCTCGCGCGGCGGCCATGCCGCGTTGGGCTTCATTCTAGCCGCTGATTCGCGTCGCGCGCACGCACGTGAATGCCGCCACGCCGCGGCGATGCTGCGTTGCGATGGCACGTTTCTCGCTCCCGTGCGTTGCGCAAGAAAGACGTTGCGCTGCGCATTTTGATCGTCTAAAACCTGTCCAATCGGACAGGATTTGACGCATTTCGCGAACCGACCGAGCATGCACCGCATCCGGGCGGCGCGCCCCGAAACAGGTCTCGCATGCACCGGCACAGACCGGCTGACGACATCACCGACCCCACAGGAGCGATACGAATGAGCGCGGTATCGGAAACAGTGAAGCGGGCAGCTTTCGACACGTCGATCAAGGTCGACGGCAGGCGGCTGTGGGACAGCCTGATGGAAGTCGCGAAAATCGGCGCGACGCCGAAGGGGGGCGTATGCCGCCTCGCGCTGACCGATCTCGACAAGGCCGGCCGCGACCTGATCGTCGGCTGGGCGAAGGCCGCCGGCTGCACGGTGACGGTCGATACGATGGGCAACGTGTTCATGCGTCGTGCGGGCCGCGTGGCCGACGCGGCGCCGGTCGTCACGGGCTCGCACGCGGATTCGCAGCCCACCGGCGGGCGCTTCGACGGCATCTACGGCGTGCTCGGCGGCCTCGAGGTGATTCGCAGTCTGAACGATCACGGCATCGAGACCGAGCATCCGGTCGAGGTCGTGATCTGGACCAACGAGGAGGGGTCGCGCTTCGCGCCGGCGATGGTCGCATCGGGCGTGTTCGCGGGCGTGTTCACGCTCGACTACGGGCTGTCGCGCAAGGACGTCGACGGCAAGACGATCGGCGAGGAACTGGCGCGCATCGGCTACGCGGGCGACGTGCCGTGCGGCGGGCGCAAGCTGCACGCGGCGTTCGAACTGCATATCGAGCAGGGGCCGATTCTCGAAGCGGAGTGCAAGACGATCGGCGTCGTGACCGACGCGCAGGGGCAGCGCTGGTACGAGATCACGTTCACCGGCCAGGAAGCGCACGCGGGGCCGACGCCGATGCCGCGCCGCCGCGACGCGCTGCTCGGCGCGTCGCGGGTGGTCGATCTCGTCAACCGGATCGGCCTCGATCATGCGCCGTTCGGTTGCGCGACGGTCGGCATGATGCAAGTCCACCCGAACTCGCGCAACGTGATTCCCGGCCGCGTGTTCTTTACCGTCGATTTCCGTCATCCGGACGACGCCGTGCTCGCGAAGATGGACGCGGCGCTGCGCGATGGCGTCGCGCGCATCGCGGGCGACATCGGGCTCGACACCGAACTCGAGCAGATTTTCTACTACAAGCCCGTCGCGTTCGACCCCGCCTGCGTGGCGGCCGTGCGTGATGCGGCCGATCGCTTCGGCTACTCGCATCGCGACATCGTGTCGGGGGCGGGCCACGACGCGTGCTATCTGGCGCAGGTCGCGCCGACGTCGATGGTGTTCGTGCCATGTATCGACGGCATCAGCCACAACGAGATCGAGGACGCGACGCCCGCATGGATCGAGGCCGGCGCGAACGTGCTGCTGCACGCGATGCTGTCGCGTGCGTGCGAGCCGGCTTCATGACCGACCGGACATAGCGCAGCAGGCAGGCTGCGCGTCGCCTGACCGTAGCACCCCGAAGCATGACCGCCCCGACTGTGCATCCGCAGCCGGCGGGGACGGCTTTGTCTCCACCCAGTCGAAGGAACGCGTATGACCACCCAGCCAACCGGCGATATCGCCGCGCATCGCCTGTCGTCCACGCAACTCTCGTGCGAATTCGCCGATATCGCGCCGCTGCTCGATCCGACCGCCGCGGCGGCTGCCGCCAGCCGCTGCCACTACTGCTACGACGCGCCCTGCGTGCACGCGTGCCCGACGCAGATCGACATCCCGAGCTTCATCCGCAAGATCGGCAACGGCAACCTGAAAGGCGCGGCGATGGATATCCTGTCCGCGAATCCGCTCGGCGGGATGTGCGCCCGCGTGTGCCCGACCGAGATCCTGTGCGAAGGCGCATGCGTGCGCAACCATCAGGATGCGCAACCGGTCGCGATCGGCGCGTTGCAGCGGCACGCAACCGACTGGGCGATGCAGACCGGGGCGGTGCAGTTCCGGCGCGCACCCGAGACCGGCCGCCATGTGGCGGTGGTCGGCGCGGGGCCGGCCGGGCTCGCCTGTGCGCACCGGCTCGCGCTCGCCGGGCACCGCGTCACGCTGTTCGACGCGCGGCCGAAGGCCGGCGGACTCAACGAATACGGGATCGCCGCGTACAAGACCGTCGACGATTTCGCGCAGCGTGAAGTCGAGTGGCTGCTGTCGGTGGGCGGCATCACGCTGGAAACGGGTATGGCGCTCGGACGCGACGTAACGCTCGACGCGCTACGCGAGCAACACGACGCGGTATTCCTGGCGATGGGGCTCGGCGGTGTGCGCGCGCTCGCGATCGACGGCGAGCAACTGGGCGGCGTGATGAACGCGGTCGACTTCATCGAGCAGGTGCGGCAGGCGGACGGATTGGAGAACGTGCCGGTCGGACGGCGCGTGGTCGTGATCGGTGGCGGCAACACGGCGATCGATGCGGCCGTGCAGAGCCGCAAGCTCGGCGCCGAGCGCGTGACGATGGTGTACCGGCGCGGCGTGGACGCGATGAGCGCGACGTGGGCCGAGCGCGAGTTCGCGCAGAAGAGCGGCGTCACGCTCGTCACGCACGCGAGGCCGGTGCGTATCGCAGGTACGGACGGGCAGGTCACGGGCGTCGAGTTCGAGGTCGCGTCGGGCGAGCGTTTCACCATCGACGCGGACATGGTGCTGAAGGCGATCGGCCAGACGCTCGTGCCGGACGGCATCGCGGCGGAATTGCTGACCGCGGACGGTTCGCGTATCGCGGTCGATGCGAACGGGCGCACGGCGCTGCCGGACGTGTGGGCCGGTGGCGACTGCGCGGCGACGGGCGGCATCGACCTCACGGTGCAGGCCGTGCAGGACGGTAAGTGCGCGGCCGCATCGATCGACGCGACGCTCGCCGCGCGCGACGCGAAGGCGGCCTGAACGCGCGACGCACCGCACGCACACCGAACACGACCCCATTCTCACGGAGCCGAACATGGCCGATCTTCGCTGCACCATCGCAGGCATTACTTCGCCGAATCCTTTCTGGCTCGCGTCCGCGCCGCCGACCGACAAGGCCTACAACGTCAATCGCGCGTTCGAGGCGGGCTGGGGCGGTGTCGTCTGGAAGACGCTCGGGCTCGATCCGCACGTCGTCAACGTCAGTTCGCGCTACGGCGCGGTGCAGTGGAACGGTCAGCGCATCGCGGGGCTGAACAACATCGAGCTGATCACCGACCGTCCGCTCGACGTGAACCTGAGAGAGATCGCGCAGGTGAAGCGCGACTGGCCGGACCGTGCGTTGATCGTGTCGCTGATGGTGCCGTGCAACGAGCGCGACTGGAAATGGATTCTGCCGCTCGTCGAGGATACCGGCGCCGACGCGGTCGAACTCAACTTCGGCTGCCCGCACGGGATGAGCGAGCGCGGGATGGGCGCGGCGGTCGGGCAGGTGCCCGAATACGTCGAGATGGTCACGCGCTGGGTGAAGGAAGGCACGAAGCTGCCGTGCCTCGTGAAGCTCACGCCGAACATCAGCGATATCCGGATGGGCTCGCGCGCCGCATACAAGGGCGGCGCGGACGGCGTGTCGCTGATCAACACGATCAACTCGATCGTCGCGGTCGATCTCGACCAGATGGCGCCGATGCCGACCGTCGACGGCAAGGGCACGCACGGCGGCTATTGCGGGCCGGCGGTCAAGCCGATCGCGCTGAACATGGTCGCGGAGATCGCACGCGATCCGGAAACGCCGAACCTGCCGATCTCGGGCATCGGCGGCATCTCGTCATGGCGCGACGCGGCCGAGTTCATGGTGCTCGGCGCCGGTAGCGTGCAGGTGTGCACCGCCGCGATGCATTACGGGTTCCGGATCGTGTCGGATCTCGCCGACGGCCTGTCGAACTGGATGGACGAGAAGGGCTACGCGACGCTCGACGACATTCGCGGCCGCGCGGTGCCGAACGTGACCGACTGGAAATACCTGAACCTGAAGTACGACATCAAGGCGCGCATCGACCAGGACCGCTGCATCCAGTGCGGGCTGTGCCATATCGCGTGCGAGGACACGTCGCATCAGGCGATCACGGCGACGAAGGATGGCGTGCGGCATTTCGAAGTGATCGATTCGGAGTGCGTCGGGTGCAATCTTTGCATGCATGTGTGTCCGGTCGAGCAATGCATCACGATGGAGCGCGTCGACGCGGGCGACTACGCGAACTGGACCACGCATCCGAACAATCCGGCGAGCGCCGAGGCGGGGGCGAGTGCAGGCGCCGCGGCACCCGAGAAGCACGCGAAGAAGGCTGCCTGACCGGCGTCCGGCGATGCGGGGCATCCTGCACCGCCGCCTTTCGTTCCACCCGGGCCGGCATCGCACGATGCCGGCGTTGACGTTTTCGTGGAGTGTGTTCGATGAATCACGCAGCGATTCCCGCCGATCCCGATAGCGCCGCGGCGCACGGCGGCAGCCTGTACAACGACGACCTCGCGCCGACGACGCCGGCGCAGCGCACGTGGAAGTGGTACCACTTCGCGGCGCTGTGGGTCGGGATGGTGATGAACATCGCGTCGTACATGCTCGCGGCCGGGCTGATCCAGGAAGGCATGTCGCCGTGGCAGGCGGTGATGACGGTGCTGCTCGGCAACCTGATCGTGCTCGTGCCGATGCTGCTGATCGGCCATGCGGGCGCGAAGTACGGGATTCCGTACGCGGTGCTCGTGCGCGCGTCGTTCGGCACGCAGGGCGCGAAGCTGCCGGCGCTGCTGCGCGCGATCGTCGCCTGCGGCTGGTATGGCATCCAGACCTGGCTCGGCGGCAGCGCGATCTACACGCTGCTGAACATCCTGACCGGCAACGCGCTGCACGGCGCGGCGCTGCCGCTCGTCGGCATCTCGTTCGGGCAGCTCGCGTGCTTTCTCGTGTTCTGGGTGCTGCAGCTGTACTTCATCTGGCACGGCACCGATTCGATCCGCTGGCTCGAAAGCTGGTCCGCGCCGATCAAGGTCGTGATGTGCGTGGCGCTCGTCTGGTGGGCGACGTCGAAGGCGGGCGGGTTCGGCTCGATGCTGTCGGCGCCGTCGCAGTTCGCGGCGGGCGGCAAGAAGGCCGGGCTCTTCTGGGCGACCTTCTGGCCCGGCCTGACCGCGATGGTCGGCTTCTGGGCGACGCTCGCGCTGAATATTCCCGACTTCACGCGCTTCGCGCATTCGCAGCGCGACCAGGTGATCGGCCAGTCGATCGGGCTGCCGCTGCCGATGGCGCTGCTGTCGGTGGTGTCGGTCGTCGTCACGTCGGCGACCGTCGTGATCTACGGCAACGCGATCTGGGATCCGATCGACCTGACGAGCCGGATGACCGGCATCGGCGTGGGCATCGCGCTCGTGATCCTCACGCTCGATACGATGTGCTGCAACCTCGCCGCGAATCTCGTCGGGCCTGCCTACGATTTTTCGAGCCTGTGGCCGAAGGCGATCTCGTACCGCGCGGGCGGGATGATCACCGCGACGATCGCGATCGTGATGATGCCGTGGAAGATCCTCGCGACGACGGACGGCTATATCTTCACCTGGCTCGTCGGTTATTCGGCGCTGCTCGGGCCGGTCGCGGGCATCCTGATGGTCGACTACTTCCTGATTCGCGGCACGCAGCTCGACACGCGGGCGCTGTTCGACGAGCGCGGCGACTTCAGCTACGCGCGCGGCTGGAACCCGGCCGCGCTGGTCGCGCTCGCGGTCGGCGTGCTGCCGAATTTGCCGGGCTTCCTGCATACGGCGTTTCCGGCGTCGTTTCCGAACGTGCCGGCGTTCTTCAACACGCTTTACACATACGCGTGGTTCGTCGGCCTCGTGCTGGCGTCGGGCGTGTACGGCACCTGGATGAAGTGGCGCGCCGGACCGCGCGCGCAGATCGCGAGCGCATGACGCGCGGGCCGGATGCGACTCGCGCGCGGCATGCGGCACACCGACAGTCAACGAGGAGGCAACGAAATGGCAATCCTGATTCGTGGCGGCACCGTGGTCGATGCGGACCGCTCCTATCGCGCGGACGTGCTCTGCGCGGATCCGCAGGACGGCGGCACGATCCTGCAGATTGCGGAGCAGATCGACGCGCCGGCCGGCGCAACCGTCGTCGACGCGCACGACCAGTACGTGATGCCGGGCGGCATCGATCCGCATACGCACATGGAACTGCCGTTCATGGGCACGACCGCGAGCGACGATTTCTATTCGGGCACCGCTGCCGGGTTGTCGGGCGGCACGACGAGCATCATCGATTTCGTGATTCCGAGCCCGAAGCAGCCGCTGATGGAAGCATTCCGCGAATGGCGCGGCTGGGCCGAGAAGGCGGCTTCCGATTACGGTTTCCACGTGGCCGTGACGTGGTGGGACGACAGCGTGCACCGCGACATGGGCACGCTCGTGCGCGAGCATGGCGTCTCGAGCTTCAAGCACTTCATGGCGTACAAGAACGCGATCATGGCCGACGACGAAGTCCTCGTGAACAGCTTCACGCGTTCGCTCGAACTCGGCGCGCTGCCGACCGTGCACGCAGAGAACGGCGAGCTCGTGTTCCAGCTGCAAAAGGCGCTGCTCGCGCGCGGGATCACGGGGCCGGAGGCGCATCCGCTGTCGCGGCCGCCGGAGGTGGAAGGCGAGGCCGCGAACCGCGCGATCCGCATCGCGCAGGTGCTCGGCGTGCCCGTGTATATCGTGCACGTGTCGGCGAAGGACGCGGTGGACGTGATCACGCGCGCGCGCAGCGAAGGGCTGCGCGTGTTCGGCGAAGTGCTGCCGGGCCACCTCGTGATCGACGAGGCCGTCTATCGCGATCCGGACTGGACGCGCGCGGCGGCCCACGTGATGAGCCCGCCGTTTCGCTCGGCCGAGCATCGCGAGGCGCTGTGGCGCGGGCTGCAGTCGGGACAGCTGCATACGACGGCGACCGATCACTGCGTGTTCTGCGCATCGCAGAAGGCGATGGGCCGCGAGGATTTCACGAAGATCCCGAACGGTTGCGGCGGCGTCGAGGATCGCATGTCGGTGCTGTGGCATCACGGCGTGAACCACGGCCGCATCACGCCGAACGAGTTCGTGCGGATTACGTCGACCAATGCCGCGCAGATATTCAACCTGTATCCGCGCAAGGGCGCGGTGCAGGTCGGCGCCGATGCCGATCTCGTCGTGTGGGACCCGGCCGCGACGAAGACGATCTCGGTGAAGACGCATCATCAGCAGGTCGACTTCAACGTGTTCGAGGGGATGACGGTGCAGGGCGTCGCGACGCACACGCTCACGCGCGGCGCACTCGCGTGGGCCGACGGCGAATTGCGCGCGGTGCGCGGCGCGGGCCGTTACCTGAAGCGTCCGCCGGCGGCCGGGTATTACGAGGCCGCGCGGATCGCGAACCGGCTGCGCGAGCCGCATCCGGTCGAGCGCGCGGGTTGAACGACGCGTATCGTGCGGGGCGTGTCCGTTCCGACGGCGCGCCCCGCGCGTGTTTTGGCCGCGTAGATAGAACAACTGATCAAGTTGACGAAGACGAAAACGGAAACGATCGATGCCATTGATCGCGGCGATTTTGGCGACGTTGCCGGCGTGCGTATCGAGCGAGTAACATCCACCCACCCGATCACGCGGGTCGCGGGCACGGGCCGCCCGCCGGACAGTTCAAATAGTGAGAAAGGAGCACAAGGTGGATATTCTGCGCAGTCTCCTCGGTATGCTGTTTCTGTTGCTGGTCGCGTATCTGTTGTCGAACAACCGCCGCGCGGTCAGCGCGCGGACCATGATCGCCGCGCTGCTCACGCAGTTCGCGATCGGCGCGCTGGTGCTGTTCGTGCCGTCCGGCCGCGCGGCGCTGGCCGCGGCCGCGAACGGCGTCAATCGCGTGCTCGACATGGGCAATCACGGCATCGCGTTCGTGTTCGGCGGGCTCGTCGACGCGCGGATGTTCCAGTTGTTCGGCGATGGCGGGTTCGTGTTCGGGCTGCGCGTGCTGCCGATGATCATCTTCGTCACCGCGCTGATCTCGGTGCTGTACTACATCGGCGTGATGAAGTGGATCGTCGCGATTCTCGGCGCGGGGTTGGCAAGGTTGCTCGGGGTGAGCCGCATCGAGGCGTGCTCGGCCGTCGCGACGATCTTCCTCGGGCAGAGCGAGATGCCCGCGCTCGTGAAGCCGTTCGTGCGCAACATGACGAGCGCCGAGATCTTCACGGTGATGGCGAGCGGAATGGCGTCGGTCGCGGGATCGGTGCTGGTCGGCTATGCGGGCCTCGGCGTGAAGATGGAGTACCTGCTCGCCGCGTCGTTCATGGCGGTGCCGGGCGGGCTGCTGTTCGGCAAGCTGTTGTTTCCGACCGTCGAGCCGAGCCGCGTGGTGGTCGACGGCCTCGATTTCGACGACAAGCGCGCCGCCAACGTGATCGAGGCGGCCGCATCCGGTGCGTCGGTCGGCCTGCGCATTGCGATCAACGTCGGCGCGATGCTGATTGCGTTCGTGGGCCTCATCGCGCTGATGAACCTGATCGTCGGCGGCGCGGCCGCGTTCGCGGGCTTTCCGCAGGTCACGCTGGTCGGTATCATCGGCCACCTGTTCGCGCCGCTCGCGTGGATCATCGGCGTGCCATGGCATGATGCGGCGCTGGCCGGCAACTTCATCGGCGAGAAGCTGATCTTCAACGAATTCGTCGCGTACGGCGACCTGTCGCCATACCTGAGGGGCGGTGCGCACGCGGCGGCGGCCGGCCTGCCGGTGCTCGATCCGAAGACGCTTGCGATCGTGTCGTTCGCGCTGTGCGGCTTCGCGAATTTCTCGTCGATCGCGATTCTCGCGGGCGGCTTCAGCGCGGTCGCGCCCGAGCGCCGGTCGGACGTCGCGCGGCTCGGTTTGCGCGCGCTGACGGCCGCGACGCTGTCGAACCTGATGAGCGCGGCGATTGCCGGCCTGTTTTTCTCGCTGCATTGAACCGTGCAGTCGACTCCGACCGATCGAAGCGAGGCAACGATGTTTCTACCGCAGGAATTCATTCGCAGGAAGCGCGACGGGCAGCCGCTCGATCGCGACGGGATGGCCGCGTTCGTGCGCGGCGTGACCGACGGCAGCGTGACCGAGGGCCAGGTGGCCGCGTTCGCGATGGCCGTGTATTTCAACGACCTGAGCACGGACGAACGCGTCGCGCTCACGCTCGCGCAGCGCGATTCGGGCGACGTGCTCGACTGGCGCGCGCTCGATCTCGGCGGGCCGGTGATCGACAAGCATTCGACGGGCGGCGTCGGCGATGTCGTGTCGCTGATGCTCGGGCCGATGGTGGCCGCGTGCGGTGGCTACGTGCCCATGATCTCGGGGCGCGGGCTCGGCCACACAGGCGGCACGCTCGACAAGCTCAGCGCGATTCCCGGTTACGACGTGATGCCCGAGACGGACGCGTTTCGCCGCACGGTGCGCGAGGTCGGCGTCGCGATCATCGGGCAGACCGCGCGGCTCGCGCCGGCCGACAAGCGCATCTATGCGATCCGCGACGTGACGGCGACCGTCGAATCGGTCGCGATGATCACCGCGTCGATCCTGTCGAAGAAACTCGCGGCGGGGCTCGACGGGCTCGTGATGGACGTCAAGGTCGGCTCCGGCGCATTCATGCCGACCGCGGAGAAATCGGCGGAACTGGCGCGCAGCATCGTCGACGTCGGCAACGGCGCCGGCATGAAGACGACCGCGATCCTCACCGACATGAACCAGTCGCTCGCGCCGTGCGCGGGCAATGCGCTCGAAGTGGCGTGCGCGATCGACTACCTGACGGGCAAGTCGCGTCCCTCGCGCCTGCACGACGTGACGATGGCGCTGTCGGCCGAATTGCTCGTGACCGGTGGGCTCGCGCCCGATATCGCCCACGCACGCGAGAAGCTGCAGCAGGCGCTTGATTCCGGCGCGGCGGCCGAGCGTTTCGCGCGGATGGTCGTCGCGCTCGGCGGCCCGACCGATCTGATCGACGCGCCCGCGCGGCATTTGGCGCGCGCGGCGACGATCGTGCCGGTGGCGGCACCCGCGAGCGGCGTGGTGCAGCGCATCGATTGCCGCGCGCTCGGGCTGGCCGTGGTCGCGCTCGGCGGCGGCCGCACGCGTGCGGAGGACGCGATCGACGTCAGCGTCGGCCTGTCGGCGCTCGCCGAGATCGGGCAGCGCATCGAGGCCGGCGAGCCGCTCGGCTTCGTGCATGCCCGCGACGAAGCGGCCGCGGCCCGCGCGGTGGACGCAGTGCGCCGCAGCTACGTGCTCGGCGAGACCGGCGAGGCGCCGCCGACCCTTTACCAGCAGATCGGCTGACCCTGCTCGCGGAGGCATCACCACGATGGAACGAGACGAACTGATCGAACAGGCGAAGGCCGCGCGCGAGCGCGCGTATGCGCCGTATTCGCGCTTCAAGGTCGGCGCGGCGCTGCTGGCGCGCGACGGCACGGTGTTCCACGGCTGCAACGTCGAGAACGCGTCGTACGGACTGTGCAATTGCGCGGAACGCACGGCGCTGTTCGCGGCGATCGCCGCCGGCTATCGGCCGGGGGATTTCGCGCGGCTCGCGGTCGTCGGCGACACGGACGGCCCGATCGCGCCGTGCGGCGCGTGTCGTCAGGTGATCATCGAGATCGGCAAGCCCGACATCGAGGTGATCCTGGCGAACCTGAAAGGGGCCGTCGAGATCACGACGGCCCGCGCATTGCTGCCGGGCGCGTTCACGCTGTAACGGCGCGCACCGCGGCGAGCCGCATGCGTCACGTCACGCGCTGTCGCGCGCGTCGCGGATCGGGATCACGGTGCGTGCGCCGCACTGACGCAGCAGGTCGCGCAGCTCGTTGATGACCGGAAACACCTCGTGGTTCCAGTCGGCGCCTTGGGCGTCGTGCGCTTCCTGCTCGCGCTCGACGATCCAGCGATCCTCGCGGAAGATGCGCTCGGTGAACCACACGAGCAGCGGCCACGCGAGATCGAGTGCGAACGGGATGCCGGGCTTGTGGATCGACAGCAGCCCGAACGTGCGGTTGGTGCGCTGCTCGGCGTCGAGCGGCACGTAGACGATCCACAGGTCCATCACGAGCGTGCCTTCGCTCGAACGGATCTGCAGCGTCTGGTACGGGTAGCCGGTGCGCACCGTCATCACGCTCTTGTCGGACTGGTCGGCCGGCTTCTTGCTCGCGCCGAACACGAGCGCCTCGCCGACCGGCTGCTTGCCTTCCATCCGCGCGAACGTGTAGTCGACCTCGACCCAGTCGTCGCCGCGGCGGCGGCCCACCGAGCGCGCGCGCATCTGCCCCATCTGCTTGCGATGCAGGAACTGATGGTTCATGTCCATCAGGTTCTCGTGCATGAACGAGTAGTGGCACTTGACCTCGCGGCCGAAGCGGCGCGTCTTGTACGCGGGGTTGTCGGCCGATTCGAGCGCGGGGAACGGCCGTTCGTCGGCGAGCGTGGCGTCGCCCGGAAACACGAAGATCAGCCCGTGGGCCTCGCGGCACGGATACGCGCGCACGCCGTTGGGCAAGCGCTCGCGGCCGAGGTAGGGCACGTCGACGCAGCGGCCGCTGTCGCACGCGTAGGTCCAGCCGTGATAGCAGCAGCGCAGCGTTTCGCCGCTCACGACGCCCGCGTGCAGCGGCACCTGGCGGTGCGCGCAACGATCTTCGAGCGCATACACGGCGCCCGATTCGGTGCGCACGAGCACGATCGGATCGCCGGCGAAGCGCACGCCGAGCGTCTTGCCGCGCTTGAGCTCGCGCGACCACGCGAGCGGGTACCAGTGATCCGGGTGAATGGGCACGCGGCGCAGGTCGCGCACGACCGCGCCGGTGGACGGTTCTTCAAGGGTGTTGCTGTCAGGCAAAGGCACTGCGCGCATGCGTGACGCCTCCTGGCTGGACTGAATGTCGAGCGCCGCAAGAAGCGGCGGGAATCAGGAGAGTCTACGCGAAGTTGCCGATCGCGGCGGATGCGATGCGGGTTTGCCCCGGCATCGCGTCCGCCGGTTCGTTGATCCGGCGCAAACGGGAGCCGCTGGTGCGGTGTGCCCGCGGCTCTGCTGGGCGGCGGGCGGCCGCCCCGTCATGCAGCGAGCGGACGGTCACAAGCGGCTTATAAACGACTCATCAATGACTCATAAGCGGGCTTCGCGCCACAGCACCGGGTCGGCACGGTACAGCGCCGGGAAGTGCTGCTTCAGCCCGGCGACCTTCGGCAGGTCGTTGAACGCGATATACGGCGCGTCGGGGTGCAGTTCGAGGTAGTTCTGATGATAGGCCTCGGCCGGATAGAAGCCCTTGTAGGCTTCGACACGCGTGACCACGGGCGCCGGAAACACATGCGCGCCGCCGAGCTGCGCGATGTACGCGGTGGCGACCGTGCGTTGCTGCGCCGTGGTCGGGAAGATCGCGGACCGGTACTGCGAGCCTTCGTCGGGGCCCTGCCGGTTCAGCTCGGTCGGGTCGTGCGCGACCGAGAAGAACACCTGCAGCAGCCGGCCGTACGTGACCTGGGTCGGGTCGTAGACGATGCGCACCGATTCCGCGTGCCCGGTCAGCCCCGAGCCGACGAGCGCGTAGTGCGCGGTTTCGGATGCGCCGCCCGCGTAGCCTGCGGTTACCTGCTTCACGCCCTTCACGTGCTCGAACACGCCCTGCACGCCCCAGAAGCAGCCGCCGGCGAACACGGCCGTCTCGTCGTGCGACGCGCCGGGCGTTTCGTCGAGCGTCGGCGCGGGCACGGTGCGCATCGGCTCCGCCGAATTGACGATGCGCTGGTAGCCGAACACGGCGGCCGCCGCGACGGCGATGGCGCCGATGCGGCGCAGCATGGTCGCGCGCCGGCGTGCGGCGGCATCGCGGGTAGGGATCGGGTTCATCTTTTGCTCCTTCGGAATGCGTTGGGAAAGGCGGCGCCGGGATGGCGGCGGCGTGCGATCAGCCGAAAGTGAATGCATACGCATCGACCCCGGGATCGAGAAACTCGATCGCGAACGTGCGGTCGGCGATTGCGCCGGGCTGGCGGACGAGCTGGTACAGGCGCTGGCCGGTGACGGTGCCGTAGCCCTGCGCGTCGACGTCCGTGCCATGCGCGGCGGCGGGCGCCGCGCCGTCGAGCGTCACGCGAAAGCGCACGGGTTGGCCGTTCGTGCCCGGGCCGAGCACCAGGTGCAGGTCGCGTGCATGGAAGCGGTAGACGATCCGGCCATCCGGCGCGGCGAGCGACGCGCGCTCGGCGCCGACGTTCCACGTGCCCGCGAGGCCCCAGTCGTTGAGCGCCGGCCGGGCCGGCGCGTCGTAACGGTGTGCGGCATCGCGCACGGCACCGCCCGGCGACGCGAAGCTTTCCGCACGCGCATAGCCGACATACGTTTCGGGTGAACGGACGTCCGCGCTGTCGGCCGCCGCGAGCGCGCCCTTCGCTGGTGCGCCGGCGAGCCCGAGCGGCACGTTCAGCGCGTCCGGGTGGCCGGCTTCGGCGAGCAGCGACTGGATCGCGCGTTCCGATTGCGCGTATTCGCCTTCGCCGAAGTGGTGATGGCGGATCCGCCCTTGCGCATCGATGAAGTAGTGCGCGGGCCAGTATTCGTTGTTGAACGCGCGCCAGATCGAATAGCCGTTGTCGATCGCGACCGGGTAGTCGATGCCGAGGTCGTGAACGGCCTTCTTCACATTGCCGATGTCGCGCTCGAATGCGAACTCCGGCGCGTGCACGCCGATCACGACCAGCCCGTACGGCGCGTATTTGCGCGCCCACGCAGCCGTGTACGGCAGCGTGCGCAGGCAGTTGATGCACGAATACGTCCAGAAATCGACCAGCACGACCTTGCCGCGCAGCCCGGCCGCCGTCAGCGGCGGCGAGTTCAGCCACTGCACCGCGCCGTCGAGCGACGGCAGCGTGCCTTCGACCGGCAGCGCGGCCGCGGTGGCGCCGGCCGCACGCATCATTGCGCTGCCGGCCATCGCACCACCGCCGGCCTGCGCGCCATCCACTGCGGCGGCCATCATCGCGCCGCCCGTCGCGTTGTCGGTAGCGGCGCTCGCGGCCGCTGCCGCCTGCGCGCCGTTCGAGCGGCCGCCGAGGCGGTCGACGAGCTTCGTTTCGAGCCCGCCCGTGGTGACCGTCGACAGTTGCGCGAGGGCGCCGGTATCGAGGCCGAGCGCGATCGCGCCGACGCCGGCCAGGAGCGCCGCGCCGATCCCGCGCCGGATCCATTCGCCGGCGCCGAGCGAGCGCTTCATCGCGGCGAACACCTTGCCGCCGATCACGAGCGCGACGCCGAGCGACGTCGCCGCGCCGGCCGCATACGCGACGAGCAGCAGCGTCGTGCCGACGCTCGCGCCGCGCAGCGCGGCGCCGGTCAGCACGAGGCCGAGGATCGGGCCCGCGCACGGCGCCCACAGCAGGCCCGTCGCGACGCCGAGCAGCAGCGACGACGCAGGGCCGGCCGGGCGGCCGTCGCGTTGCGCGAACCCGGTGAGCCGGTTGCCGGCGGCGACGAGCGGGCGCGTCAGGTGTTCCGCGAAACGCGGCATCAGCAGCGTCAGGCCGAACACGGCGAGCAGCACGATCGCGATCCAGCGGCCGGCCTGGTTGGCCTGCGCGACCCAGCCGCCGCCGACGGCGGCAAGCGTCGCGACGACGGCGAACGTGAGCGCCATGCCGGCGAGCAGCGGCAGGCCGGTGCGCACGAACGGCTGGTCGGCGCGCGCGAACACGAACGGCAGCACGGGCAGGATGCACGGGCTCAGGATCGTGAGCACGCCGCCGAGATAGGCAAGAACGATGAGGAGCATGATGCGTTCTCCAGTCGGATGGGAGTGGGGCCGGATCAGGCGGCAGCCGGGTGGAACGCGAGCGCGAGGCCGTTCATGCAGTAGCGCAGGCCGGTCGGCGCGGGGCCGTCGTCGAACACGTGGCCGAGATGGCCGCCGCAGCGGCGGCAGTGCACCTCGGTGCGGACCATCCCGAACGACGCATCGGTGTCGGTGCCCACCGCGTGATCGAGCGGTTTCCAGAAGCTCGGCCAGCCCGTATGGCTGTCGAACTTGGTGGCCGACGAGAACAGCGCGAGGTCGCAGCCGGCGCACGCGAACGTGCCGTGCCGGTGCTCGTCGTTCAGCGGGCTGGTGAACGGCCGCTCGGTGCCGGCTTCGCGCAGGACCGTGTATTGGGCGGGCGTGAGCCGACGATGCCATTCGGCGTCGCTGAGCGTGATTTCGAACGGGACGGCCTTCGGCGAGCCGGCCGGCGGCGCGGCGAACGCGCGGCCGACCAGCGCGCGGCGGCCGGCGGACGACAGCGCCGCGAGCGCGGCGAGGCCGGTGGCGCCGGCGAACAGCAGATGTCTGCGGGTGGGCATGATGGGCTCCTGGAAGCAGGTCCTGAAAACATGCGCCCATCGTAGGCGGCAGCCGGTGTCGAAGTCCTCACGGAAAGTTAAATGAATCGTGATGATTGGGATGTGCCGTCGAGGTGCGCTGGAACGTGCCGAAGCGCCGGCTGGCTACGGGCCATCGAGCGGGTGAGCCGCCGATGTGGGCCGAGCATCTGTTCGCGGCGCGGTTTTTATTGTCTTTTGAGTGTTCGTCGAGCCGCGTGGCGAATCCGGACTTTGGCTTGCCGGTCGAATCGGACAGGGCGTCCATTCCGAGCTGTCCTTCGACGTGCTGGGCATGAAGGAGGCCTGTGTCGCCTGAGGCAGCTTTTGTCGGTGTGTGCCAGGCAGCGGCAGAAACGTTGCCGAGAGAATGGGATGCGGCGGCACTGCAGGTAGCACGGCAGTTCGCCGATGCATGGCTGACCGAATCGAGGACAGCGCGCCGGGTCATCCCTTCCGTCGTCGTCCGGGCAGAGTTCAACGTGCGGGTGAATCCGGCACGTCCTGACGCGGCGCGAATCGTCGTGGCAGGTCCTCAACCCGTGGTGTGGGACGAACGCCTCCTTGTCCTGCCCCCGTCCGGGCAGTCATGGAGCCTCGATGGCGGCCCGCGCCTGAGTTGTCACGACGGCACGATTGTCGGCTCAAATTCGGATTTCGCACAACGCGTGACCGCCACTGTCGGCGCCGCAGGGGAATTGACACCGACGTTCGCGATACGACGTGCGGTGATGATTTTATTGCGCGGCACGCAGGTCCGTGATGTCGTGACAGTTTTCCGATTCCGCGTCGGTGCCGACCTCTGCTTCGAGGCTGTCAATCAGAACTCATCGACCACCCGATATCGGTTGATCATCTGATACCACTTCCACGGCCCCGACATCATGTATTCGAAGTCGGTGGCGAATTCCCGGACGCCGGTGTCCGAATGATGGCGCAAGCTGCTGCAGAGATCGGCCGTCTGCTGCATCTTTTCGCGGTGCATGTCGCAGGCACGTTGGATCGCGTGTTCCGCGGATATACCGTATTCGTGAGCCAGCACATCCACGACGTTCCAGCGCAGTTGCCGGGGCGATTGCGCATCGCGCAAGTAGCTCGCGATGTCGTTGTCGATTCCGTACAGAAAATCGCCGAGCAGGTTCAGCTCGCGCAGCGCGGGGCTGCCCCAATGTGCGCTCGAAATCGGTCGGTCGCTGCCCATGTCGATCATCGACGCGAACAGGCTCGACCCGGCCGTGTTGCCGCGGATCACCAGGAAATCTTGCAGCGTGGGCATGGTTCCCTTGACGCGGTAGCCGAGTTCGCACCCGTTGCCGTGCAGCCAGCGCAGGATACCCATGTCGAATCGGTAGAGTTGCTCGCCAGTGGCGATCTTGTGCAGCCGAAGCAGGATGTCCTGCAACGCCACCCAATACGGTTCCTGAACGTCGAGGGGCTGCTGTGGCGCATCGGCGATTTTTTGGAAGCGGGCGAGGTTGGCCGTCGTTTGCGAGAAATTGCCTTGGCTGGCCGGGCCTTCGAAGCCGGACTCGTCGAATTGCAGGATCCATGTGCATAGATGGCCCGCGGGTTCCAGCGTCTCGAACGGCATGCGCGGATAGCACAGGGATGTCAGCAAGCCCGTTTGCGCCGCATGGAACAAGGTCCACTCGCGCTCCGTCCGTACCAACCCGAATTTTTGGACCCAGGCTTCGATACTCGCGTCGAGTCGCGCGCGCATGGGATTGACGTCCTGCAGCAGCGGGCAATAGCGCTCGGGAATCACCAGGGTGTCCGGCACTGGGGTGAGCTGGCGCGGATCATTCATGGGCGGCACTCCGGGATGTCATGCGGGCGGGTTCGATGCGCGGGACGCCGGGCCTGTTCGTCGTCACGCTGTCGACCGTCTCCATTTCCGGCGGATAAAACTGCGCCGCCCATTTCCGATATTCGAGGACGGAGCGATCCATGGGCGTGGTGGCAGGGTGGGGCCGGTGAGTCTTGTAGTCCCAGATGCGCTTGTCGCGCATGTTCTGCATGTGAAACCACGGTTCATAGAGTCTGACGACGAGGGTGTTGAGCAGCAGGCGAAGCAGGCGTGGGAGGGCATCGAATGCAGCGATGCGGGCGACATGACTCCATCTGAGCGTCCATTTGGCCGGCCCGATCTGGGTGAAAGCGCCAAGCGTCCGGATTTCCAGTCCGATGCCGGGAAATTCGAGTTCACCGATCAGATAGCCAATGCCATACCAACTGGCGCGGAAGTTGAACGGCCACCGGTTCTCGTACATCGTCTTCGTGTAGGCAACCATAATGGGGCCATCGATCTTCACCTCCGGCATGACGGGCGCGCGGAAGTGATGAACGTGCGCCATATGGCCCATGTCGGCGCCGTTTTCGGCCGAATCCTGCATATGTCCTGCGATGACCGTACAGCGGTACACGGCGCGCGAGAATTCCATGCTGTCGAAGGCCGGGATCTCCCACATCGGTGGATTGCCATCGAAGTCGTACCAGACCCACGCCATTCCACCGGTTTCACGCAAATACCATTTGCTCAACCGCAGGCCCGGCGATGGGGGTTCGTTTTTCGGGCGCAGGCACGCGCCATCGGGCCCGAACGCATAACCGTGAAAGGGGCAGACGAGGTTTTCGCCCTTCACTTTGCCGCCGTGGCCGAGGTGCGCACCGAAATGCGGACAATACGAATTGATTGCGTTGAGCACGCCGGATCGAGTCCGGTACAGCACGATTTCACCGTCGGCGAGCGGGAAGGTCCGTACCGTCCCCGACTTGACGTCGTGGCTGTAACACACCGCAAACCAGCCCCTCGGATACGGTTGGACGCTGCGCTTTTCGACCGTGACACAACGATGCTGGATAGGCATGGCCGGACAGTTCATCTCGTCTCTCCCGTTCAGGTTTCGTTCACGCGCCCGAGGCCTCGACGGCTATCGGCGACGGATTCATGGGTCGGGTAGAACTGGGCCGCCCAGCGTCGAAACGCCATGATGGGTCCGTCGCCTGGCACCAGCCTCGCTTCGTGGTTGTAGCGGCGGTGATTCCAGATCTTGATGTCGTTGCCGATCTGGTATCGGAACCACACCCTTAGCGCCAGCACCAGCGTATCTTGCAGCCCGCGTCGCAGCGGGCCCGGCCACCGGTCGAGCGCGTCGACGTGAATGAAATTCAGTACCCGGGCGCGCCATTCGAGCGGTGCGGTCGGGACCGGGCAACTGAGCACCTTCAACTGCACGCGCAGCGTCGGCACGTCGATTTCGCCGATCATGTATCCGAGGCCGCAGTACGTGTTCCGGAAATGCAGCCACTGGCCGGAAGCGTGCGTCGTGATCTCGTACGTCAGTCTGGGGCCGGCGGCGCGAAAGGCGCTGACCTGCGCGTCGGCAAACTGGTGAACGCGCACCAGATGCAACCTGTCGATGCCGTTTTCGGCGATGTCCTGCACGTATCCGGGAATGTCGAAGGTGTTCCGGTCCGCGCGGGAGAACGTCCGGAGGTCGAGCTCCGGTATATCCCACGTGGGCGCCCGGCGTTCGGCGTCGTGCCACACGAATACCACGCCGTTGACTTCACGCAGCGGCCATTCGGTCAGTCGGGGGCCGCCGTGCAAGGGCGGGCTGTCTCGATCCGGCTGGTATTGTCCGCCCGGCGCAAAGGAAAGCCCGTGGTATGGGCAGACGAGATGTTCGCCGTCGACCTTGCCGCCATGGCCGAGATGGGCGCCCAGATGCGGACAATACGGGCTGATGGCTTTGGCGGCGCCGGACTGCGTGCGGTAGACGACAAGTTCGCCCCCCATGAACGGAACGGTCTGTACGCGGCCTGGTTTGAGATCGCGGCTGAAGCACGCGCCGAACCAGCCGTTCGGGTAGGGCAGCGGGCTGCGCGCATCCACTACGGGGCTGTGTCGGGGCAAGATCGGGTAGGTCGGATTCCGCATGGGACATCTCCGAATGCGACGGTTGCGCCGGGCTGCGCGTCAGGTATGCAGCGTGACCGCCGATGCGGTGCCGGGCAGCAATTCGGTCGGCAGCGGAAAGATCGCTGTTTCACGCCGTCCGGACAGGGTTTCGATCTCCAGCGGCGTGTACGTTCGCAGTACCGCAATCACCTCGTCGACCAACGTTTCGGGTGCGGATGCACCCGCAGTGACGCCGACGGTTCCGATGCCCTGGAACCACTGGCGCCCCAGTTCGCTCGCATCGGCGATCAAGTGGCTGGGGATGCCCGACTCGAGCGCGATCTCGTGCAGTCGAACGGTGTTCGAGCTGTAGCGGGCGCCAATCACCAGCATCAGTTCGACTCTGCGGCAAAGCTCGCGTACGGCCGTTTGCCGGTTCTGCGTGGCATAGCAGATGTCGTGGACATCGGGGCCGACGATGCCGGGATATCGCTGTCTGAGCGCGGCGATGATGTCGCGCGTGTCGTCCACGCTGAGTGTGGTCTGCGTGATATAGGCCAGCGGCGCGTCGGCGGCAAACGGCAGGGCTGCTACATCGGCCTTGCTTTCCACCAGGACCGTCGCGTCCGGGGCCTGGTCTAGTGTGCCGACAACTTCGGGGTGTCCGGCATGCCCGATCAGCACGACGGTCTTCCCTTGCGACGCATAACGCCGGGCCTGGACGTGGACCTTGGCGACGAGCGGGCAGGTGGCGTCGAGCACATGCAAGCCACGCTGTCGCGCTTCGGCCTCCACCTTTTGACCGACACCATGCGCACTGAACACGGTCACCGCCTGTTCGGGAATGTCGGCGAGGGACTCGACGAAGACGGCGCCTTTGCGCCTGAGGCCGTCCACGACTCGCCGGTTGTGGACGATTTCGTGCCGAACGTAGACGGGAGCACCGTATTTTTCCAGTGTGCGATCGACAATGTCGATCGCGCGTACGACTCCGGCGCAGAAGCCGCGAGGTTCGGCAAGGATGACGCGCATGTTGAAGCCTCCGGGAAAGCGCGATATGGCGATAAACGCGGAACGTGGTGCCGTCATGGTCGACCGGCGAGTCCATCCGCTGCCGCGTAAGCGCGTGGTTCGCTGCCGGCGTCGATCGCTTGCTTCAGATTCAGCGCGGCGTGCCGCGCAGTGATCAGCGGTTGTTCGCAGAAGCTGCGCGCGGGGCCTGGTGGCAGCGCGTCCAGATACGCCTGCGCCAGTGCGAGTTCTCGCCCGACATAACCGAGCATCTCGCGCAAGCCCCAGCCGTGTGGCCAGAAATCGACCCCGCGCCCGGTGTCTTCGTCACGATCGATCAGGATGTTGACGGCCTGCAGCGCGCGGCCGTATCCGATGGCGTCGGTACGGTTGGTGTCGGTGTGATTGAACCAGCCCCACAGATCGCTGAGTAGCAGCACCAGCGTACCGGCCACTGCATAGGTATACCGGTTCAAGTCCTGCTCCGTCCGGATCGCGAAATCCGATTCGACCCAATCCGCCATTCGCTCTGCCATGACGGAAAACGTGTCGAGTACGCGAGGCGCGATGTCGATCGGCGCGAGCGTGACCCATTGGCCCAGTTGCAGCGAAACCGGTGGGAGAACGTCTTCATAGCCTTCGAATGCGGCCTGAAAATCCGCTGGCGAGAAGTGGGTTTGCAGAATGGCGCTGACACGCCGAAGCAGGCGAGCCCGGTCCGCGGCGGCCATGGTCGGGTGATCCTCGATTTCATCGATGCCGCGCATGCACAGGTAGGCGCACGACGCCGCCTCGTTCAGCCTGGGCGGCAGGCCGACTACGGGCAGATACCACGTCTTGCTGTACTGCCGGATCATGTCATGGGCTTTCGAGAGCGGAATCATCTTTTTCTCCCGGTGGGAAAGAAAGGTTGCGGGCCAGGGGGGGGGCGGCAGGGCTAGGACGCCAGGCTCATGTGCGTCATCGTTCGGGGCGAACGACAAGGGGCGGCGGCTTCACTGAAAAAACGATCGATGGATTGCACCAGCCCGTCGACATCGAGGCCGCAGGCGGCAAGCAGCATGGCCGGGTCGCCATGTCCGACGAACTGGTCCGGCAGGCCGAGTTGCAATACGGGAATCGGCACACGCTGCGCGGCCAGCACTTCCAGGCAGGCGGAACCCGCACCACCGGCGACGCAACCTTCCTCTACCGTGACGAGTACGTCGTGCTGGTCGGCGAGGGTACGCACGAGATCAATATCCAGCGGTCTGATGAAGCGCATGTTCGCCACCGTGGCATCCAGCCGCTTGCCGGCTTTTAGGCCGGCCTCCACCATGGAGCCGAAAGCCAGGATCGCGATGCGGGCGCCTGGTGGCTGTGACGAGGTACGTATCACCGCGCCCTTGCCGATCGGTATGGGCTGCATCTGTTGAACGGGCGGCACGCCAGGGCCGCAGCCGCGCGGATAGCGCACGGCCGCGGGGCCATCGTGATCGAGCGCTGTATGCAGCATCTGGCGGCACTCGCTTTCGTCCGCCGGCGCCATGAGAACGAGATCCGGGATGCATCGCAGGAACGCAATGTCGAACGCACCCATGTGGGTCGCGCCGTCCGCGCCGACGATGCCTGCCCGATCGATCGCAAACGTGACCGGCAGGCGCTGGATCGCGATGTCGTGGATCAACTGGTCGTATCCGCGCTGCAGGAACGTCGAGTAGATCGCTACCACGGGTTTCAGTCCGTCGGCCGCCAGCCCGCCGGCGAACGTGATCGCGTGCTGCTCGGCGATGCCGGCGCTCAATGCGCCGTCGCCGATCACCGCCACGCAATGCCGCGCTTCGCCGTTGATCCGGGCGGCATGCGCCATGCCGAGCACGGCGGAGATCGACGTGCTGGAGTGTGCGGTGCCGAACGCGTCGTACGGCGATTCGCTGCGGCGCGGAAAACCGGAGATGCCGCCGCTTTGGCGCAGTGTCTTCATCGCCTCGCGCCGACCGGTCAGGATCTTGTGCGGATAGGACTGGTGCCCGACGTCCCAGACGATGCGATCGCGCGGCGTATCGAATACGTAGTGCAGCGCGATGGCCAGTTCGACGGAACCGAGATTGGACGCGGGATGCCCGCCGGTGGCGGCGACGCTGTGCAGCACGAAATCGCGCAGTTGGGTCGCGAGGTCAGGCAATTGTGCGCGCGCGAGTTTCCTGAGGTCGGCCGGCGCGTCGATTGCACTCAAGGCATCCATGTCCGTATTCCGGGGGATAGGGGCGGTGGGTTATGTCGATACCGACAGGAGCGCGGCACGCGGCTGGAGCACGGCGTCATCGAGCCGAACGCGCGCGTGAATTTCGCGAAGCAGCAGGCCGGGCTGGTGCATGTGGGTTTGGGTATCGGTTTCTACCTGCGCGTCGTTTTCGTGCGCCTGAATCAGTATTTCTTCCATTTACTTTCGCCTAAATGGATTCGCCATTTAAAAAATGAAGCGCCGCGTCGAAGGTGGAATTCGATTCGGCAGGGTGCAGCGCAATGCGACAGATTTTCCTTCGAAAGCGGATATTGAATTACCGCGATCAATATGAAAGCGAAAATTGCGTTCGTGCGATTATTGAAATGGAAGGCGTGGCGAGTCGAAACGAGCCATGTCATTACCCATATGCAGAGCGTCCTCCGATGACGCCGCTCCGTTACGAACGAAGGCAGGCAGGCGGTGGTTGCTGTGCACGTTGTAAATCAGGAAGCGTTTCCGTCAAGCAACGAATGCCGAGCCGGAACGATCCGCGCCGGCTCTTTAGTAGAATTTATGTTTGGTTAAATCTAGGAGGGCGATTCGTGAATGTCAAGAATCGCACCTCATCTGTTTTTGTAATAGTGATCGAGAAACGCATGTGGGATTTATTATGTTGATTACATTTTTTTGGAATTTTATACAATTACCGGGTTAGATGAATATTGCGAAACGATCGCCCGGTTCGGGAGACGGCGTGGCGGATCCCTACGATCGACAACCTGGCGCGCGGTAGCCGCACGTTGCGTGCAGTTTTATCGCGACACGAGGGTGTCGACTGTGCGGGCATGTGCGGCCCAACGCTTTTTGCAAGCCACTTGGGGTGATCGAGAAGAGCAAGTTCACCGAAGAACAGATCACCTATGCGTTGAGGCAGGCCGAACTGGCACGACCGCCTGCACGTCGGTCGCCGAGTCGGCGACCGAGCCGCGTCATCCGGCCTCATCCGATAGTGCGACGCGCGCTTCGCCTTGACCGCCGCGCTTCGCTGTCACCCCATGGCTCCGGCGGGAAGCGATGTCGCCCCCGAGCGCATGGAGAATCGATCGGCCTTTCTTCGTCAGATACGCGCGTCGGCGGCCGGGGGCGCCATGTTCGAGCATGACGAGCTGCCGTTCGAGCAACGCATCGAGTTCGGCGCGATTCATGTCGAGCTGATCCGGCGCCTGGCACACCAGCATCAGCGTCGCGAATTCGTGCGGGCTCAGCATGGCCGTCCCCCGTCGCGCACGGCACTGCCAATAGCGGGCATCACGCGGAAAAACGAAATGGGGTGCTGCACGCTTCCAAGCGCGGCGACCCGGCGGCGCGGCAGCTTCGGCTGGCCGATCGCGGCGGGTTGGGCCGCGCCGCGCAACGCGAATGGCTTGCGCGCAGCACGTACGCGAGCGCCGATCGGCGCCAGGCGACTCGTACCGTTGCGCGCTGTCCGCAGGCCGGCCGGCAGACCCGTGACGACGCGGGCGGCGCGTCGTGGTCGGCGGCCGACCCCCGGCAGCCGATCGAAGAGAAGGAAAGGATCGTTCATGATTCGCTCCCGGTTGAGCCTCGCACGGAGGACGAACCGGACCACGCGCTCCAGTTCGTCGATCCGCGAGAGGCCTCGCTGACAAACAAATCGAAACACGCAGCGCGTAAGCCGCGGCTGCTTGAGCGATACCCAAAATAGGATGGGAAGCGCGGATTTCAAGCGCCGCCTCCGTGACGATTCGCGTGGCCTGTGCGGCGGCCGTCGGCGTCGTGTTGTCGCTCGTCACGGGGGTGTCGCGAGACAACCGCCGATCATCAAACAGGCGCTTCCGCGCCGAAACATTTTGTTACAAACGTCCTTTTCTCACCCCCTTGAAGCGCGCTTCCCGCGCCACTATTTCGCTTTTCGCCAATCGACGGCACGCCGGCGCAGCGCAGCCCTTGCGCATGCACGCGTCGGCGGATTCCCTTTTCCAGGTGATCTCATCGCTCAGGAGATGAAAATGCAGATTCGTCCCCTCTACGACCGGGTTATCGTCAAGCGAATCGAACAGCAGCGGACGACGGCCTCCGGCATCGTGATTCCCGATTCGGCGGCCGAACGGCCCGAGCAGGGTGAAGTGATTGCGGTCGGCAGCGGCCGGCTGCTCCAGGACGGCTCGCAGCGCCCGCTGCAGCTCCAGGTCGGCGACCAGGTTCTTTTCGGCAAATATGCAGGCCAGACCGTGAAGGTGAACGGCGAGGAACTGCTCGTGATGCGCGAAGAGGACGTCATGGGCGTACTCGAACCCGAATCGCCGGCCGCCAGGAAAGCGGCCTGAATGCCGATTCGACCGCGTCGCACGGGTGACTGCCCGATGCGCGCGGCATCCCGTTCAACGACTGTATCCGGAGCAAGAAAATGACTGCAAAAGACGTGAAATTCCGCGACGGCGCCCGCCAGCAGATCGTCAAGGGCGTGAACGTGCTGGCCGACGCGGTGAAGGTGACGCTCGGCCCGAAGGGCCGCAACGTCGTGATCGAACGCGGCTTCGGCGCGCCTGTGATCACGAAGGACGGCGTGTCGGTCGCGAAGGAAATCGAGCTGAAGGACCGCTTCGAGAACATGGGCGCGCAGATCGTCAAGCAGGTCGCGTCCAAGACGGCCGACGTGGCCGGCGACGGGACGACCACCGCCACCGTGCTCGCGCAGGCGATCGTGCAGGAAGGCATGAAGCACGTCGCGGCCGGCATGAATCCGATGGATCTGAAGCGCGGCATCGACAAGGCCGTCGGCGCGGTGCTCGACGAGTTGCGCAAGCTGTCCCGGCCGATTTCGACCCACAAGGAAATCGCGCAGGTCGGCGCGATTTCCGCGAACTCGGATGAGGCGATCGGCAAGATCATTGCCGACGCGATGGAGAAAGTGGGCAAGGATGGCGTGATTACCGTGGAGGACGGCAAGTCGCTGGAGAACGAACTCGACGTGGTCGAAGGCATGCAGTTCGATCGCGGCTACGTGAGCCCGTATTTCATCAACGATCCGGCGAAGCAGGCGGCCTATCTCGACGATGCGCTGATTTTGCTGCACGACAAGAAGATCTCCAGTGTCCGCGACCTGCTGCCGATTCTCGAAGCGGCGTCAAAGGCCGGCAAGCCGTTGCTGATCGTCGCCGAGGACGTCGAAGGCGAAGCGCTCGCGACACTCGTGGTGAACTCGATGCGCGGCATCCTGAAGGTCGCCGCCGTCAAGGCGCCGGGCTTTGGCGACCGACGCAAGGCCATGCTCGAGGATCTCGCGATCCTGACCGGCGCGACGGTCATCTCCGAGGAAACCGGCAAGCAGCTCGACAAGGCCACGCTCGAGGATCTTGGCAGTGCGAAGCGTGTCGAGATACGCAAGGACGATACGATCATCATCGACGGCGCGGGCGATGCGGCGCGCATCGACGCGCGCGTGAAGGCGATTCGCGCGCAGATCGACGAAGCGACGAGCGACTACGATCGCGAGAAGCTGCAGGAGCGTGTCGCGAAACTCGCGGGCGGCGTGGCGGTGATCAAGGTCGGCGCGGTCACCGAGGTCGAAATGAAGGAGAAGAAGGATCGCGTCGACGATGCGCTGCATGCGACGCGCGCCGCGGTCGAGGAGGGCATCGTGCCCGGCGGCGGCGTCGCGCTGCTGCGCGCGCGCGCGGCGCTGTCGGACCTCCGGGGCGCGAATGCGGACCAGGACGCCGGCATCCGGATCGCGCTGCGCGCGCTGGAGGCGCCGCTGCGCGTCATCGCGGCCAATGCGGGCGACGAACCGTCGGTCGTGGTCTCGAAGGTGCTCGAAGGCACCGGGAACTTCGGCTACAACGCGGCGACCGGCGAGTACGGCGATCTGGTGGACGCGGGCGTGGTCGATCCGACCAAGGTCACGCGTACCGCGCTGCAGAACGCCGCGTCGATCGCGAGCCTGGTGCTGACGACCGATGCGACCGTCGCGCAAGCGCCGAAAGAGGACAGCGTCGAGCCGGCTCCCGCGCCCGAACTCGGCTACTGACCGGCGTCGCAGGCCCGCCTGCGATGGTCGACCAGCCGCTGGCCGGAGCGGCTTTTGCCGGCGCGCGCGACAGTGGGGACGCGCCGCGCCGTTTTTTCATGTTTGCGAGACCGACCATGAAGCTCGAACTTTCGATCGATTCCCGGCCGCTGAACGTCGAGATCGACGACGTGATCGCCGGCCTGCTCGCGGCGCGGCTCGGCCTGCCGCCGGACGGCGACCATCGCGTCGCGATCGGCCGCTACCTCGGCGACGCGGCGGCGCCGTGGACGCTGGATGACGACCATATGCGCAAGCGCGTGATGCGCCGCCTGATTCTCGACATCGCCGATCCGACGCTGGTCATCCAGTACCTGATGGCCGACCAGACCGACCAGGCCGGGCCCGGCGAAGCAGGCGCCTGACGTGCGCTGAACGCGCGCTGGCGAGTGCAAGTGCGTGTGCGCGCCGCGCAGCGATTCCATCGAACGTTCGTCGCCCGCGGTGTCAGGCTGTTGTCATGTCATCCTCCATCGCAGAACGAAGCGACGCTCGCGGCGGCGCCCGAGCACCCGTCTTCGCGCTTGCGGTCAGCCGCCACCGTCCGGCTTGCCGGGCGCGCGGCCCTGCGGGACCGGCTGGCCTGCACCCAGCTCGGCGCCGGTGACCGGGTCGCTGTTCGGATCGGACGCGAGCCGCTGCGCCATCGCGTCGATCGCGTCCACCTGCTGCGGCTCGAGCATCCCTTCGGCAATACCGGTGCCGCCGTCGACCGCCGGCTCGGCGTCGCGGATTTCGAGACCTTCGCCATGATTCCAGGGGCCGACCAGCGGCGCCGCGTCCGGCTGCATCCGGAAGTACACGCTGTCGTACGGCGCCTTCGGCGGCAGCTTGCCGGGCGGGAAATTCGCGGTGATCGCATACAGCGCCTTCTCGAACGACTTCAGGTGCGAGACCTCGCGCGTCATCAGGAAGCCGAGCGCGTCGCGAATGTCCGGATCGTCGGTCACGTTGATGAGCCGTTCGTAGATGATCTTCGCGCGCGCTTCGGCCGCGATGTTCGAACGCAGGTCGGCGGTCGGTTCGCCGATCGTGTCGATGTACGCGGCCGACCACGGCACGCCGCCCGAATTCGTCAATGGCGCGCCCGCGCCGTACAGCACCTGCGTCACGTGGCTGTCGTTGCCGGCGCCGTGCAGCTTGCGGTACAGCTCGGCCTGTTCGTCGACTGCTTCCGCGAGTTCGCCCTTCGCGCCGCGGTTGAGCATCGCGGCCATCGAGCCGATCACTTCGAGATGGCTCAGCTCCTCCGTCGCGATGTCGAGCAGCATGTCCTTGCGGCCGGGGTCCTCCTCGGTGATCGCCTGAGTGAAATAGCGCATCGCGGCGGCGAGTTCGCCCTGCGGGCCGCCGAACTGCTCGAGCAGCAGATTGGCGAGGCCGGGGTTCGGCGCGCCGACGCGCACCGTGTACTGAAGCCGTGTGTTGTGGATGAACATGGCATCTCCGTGGAAAGGGTTGCGCGACATTCGCGGTGGCGAGTCAGCACGAATCGATCCCGTGGCCGGCCGACGATCCCGGGTACGCGGCGCGATTCCGGCCGGCGTGCGCTGAGCTGTGGGAGCGGCTTTCGGCGAACAATGGCCGGTCGAGCACGGGTCGGCGCCGGATGACGAAGGCGCGATCGGTTCGCGAGGTGTCGCTTCTCGCGCACGGGGTGGACGGTTGCCGATGCAAGGACGCGGCGCGAGGGAAGGGCGGCGTCGGCGGCAATACGAGCGCGTCGCGTGACTTGCAACCGTCGTTGCCGGATTTCCAAGCGGTTGTCGTTTCGGCAGCATGGGGCGCGTGACGCCCGTTTCGTGACGATGGCGACGCGCGGCGAAGGAGCGCACCGCGACGGACATGCCGCGTTGCTGGCGGGGCCGATCGGCGCGGTGGCGTCGCGGTCGGGCGGCACCTGAATGGCCGGTGCGTCAGCGTCCGGACGATCGCGGCAGCCCCTATTCCCCGCGATGCCGCGCGAACCGGATGACGACGGGCGCGCGGGCCGACCAGCGCCGGCCGGCGTGCCGGTTCAGCGCGCTTTCAGCATTTCGTCGGCGAGCCGGTAGGCGCTGACCGCGCGCTTCGATTCGTAGTCGGCGATCGTCGACACGTTGCGCCCGGCGTCGCGTGACAGCAAGCCCTGCAGCGCGGCGGCGGCGAAGAAATCGCGCAGGTCCGGCGTCGCGGATTTCGGCTCCGGCGGAGCGGCTTCGACGATCGGCCCCGCTTTCCAGAAAACGGGCGACGGCGTGCCTGCCTTGGAGACGGCGGCGGTTTGCTTGATGCTCACATCCTGGGAAAACGGCGTCATTTCTTCCCCTTCGATCAAGTATCTGTTGGCGAAGCAGCGTAACGTCCCCGACTACGTGGGCGAGCATCGTCTCGTTTTTTTTGAGCGGTACTAACCGATTGATCGACGCGAATATTCGCCGGTAATACGGCATCCGTCAAAGGAAATAAATTGAATCCGACGGGCCGACGCACGAGCACGAATCGTTCCCGATGGCGATCGATGGGAAGCATCGCGTTTCGCCAACCGAGGTACGCGTGTGGGTGGCCGGATGCGCGACGGGCGAAGAGGCGTACTCGATCTCGCTGCTGTTCGCGCGGGCGCGCGAGGCCGCGATGTCGAGCCAGGCCATCCAGGTCTTCGCGACCGATATCGACGAAGCGGCGATCGTCCGCGCGCGGACCGGTTCCTACCCGCTGTCGATCGCGAGCGATGTGCCCGCCCCGTTGCTGCAACGGTATTTCACGCGGGAAGGCGCGCACTACGTGATCGCGAAGGCGGTGCGCGAACGCATCCTGTTCGCGGCGCACAGCCTGCTGCGCGATCCACCGTTCTCGCATCTCGACCTGATCTCGTGCCGCAACGTGCTGATCTATCTGGAACGGGCGGTGCAGCGGCAAATCCTGGAGCTGTTCCATTTCGCGTTGCGTCCGAACGGCTAGCTGTTCCTCGGCACCGCCGAATCGGCCGACGCGGCGGACGATCTGTTTTCGGTCGTGGACAAGAAACGCCGGATTTACCGTGCACGCGTCGTCACGCATCGCGCGAAGCAGGCCAAAACCAGCGGCTCGCGGACGTGCTGCGCAATGCGGTCGGCTCGGCGATAAGCAGGGGCAAACTGGAGTGAGCGCAGCGAGCCGCGCCAACCGCGCCGGGGGTTTTATCCCGGCACGAACACGCCTAGCGCCGCGATCGCCATCGCGAGCGTCGCGACCCATCCTCCCCACGCAAGCGGGCCTCTGACGGCGAACTCGCCCATGACTCGTCGGCTTCTCGCCATCAGCATCATCACGACCATGATCGGCACGGCGCTCACGCCGTTGATGACGGCGCTCCAGTACAGCGCGCGGATCGGGTCGAAATGCATGAACGTAAACGCGATTCCGCCGACGATCGCCAATACGATCACCGCATAGAATTCGGGCGCGACGCCCCACTGCAACGCGAGGCTATTGCGCCAGCGGAACGTGCCGGCCGCCGCATAGGCGGCCGATCCCGCGAGCACCGGCAGCGCCAGCAGGCCGGTGCCGACGATGCCGAGCGCGAACAGCACGTACGCGAAGTGACCGGCAAGCGGCTCGAGTGCCCGCGCGGCGTCCGCCGACGTTTTGACGTCGATGTGACGGGCGTGGAGTGTGGCCGCCGCCGTCAGCACGATGAAGAACCCGATCACGTTCGACACGCCCATGCCGAACCACGTGTCGAAGCTGATCCGGCGCAACTGCGCGGGCGCCTGGCGCGGCATGCGCCGCAACGGCCGCTGGTTCGGCGCGGCGCGCAATTCCTCGACTTCCTGGGACGCCTGCCAGAAAAACAGATACGGGCTGATGGTCGTGCCGAGCACGGCGACGACCGTGGTCAGATAGGCGGCGGTCAGTTGCGCATCGGGCTGCACGATAGCGCGACCGACCTCGGCCCAGCTGACGGGCACGATGAGGGCGACCGCGACATACGCCAGCAGCGTCAGCGCGGTCCATTTGAGCAATCGCGAGTAGCGGTCGTATGGAACGAACACCTGCAGCACGACCGACACGCCGCCGAGGCACACGATGTAGAGCTGCTGCGGGCCGGGCAGCAACAAATTGACGGCCGCCCCCATGGCCGACAGGTCGGCCGCGATGTTGATCACGTTGGCCGTGATCAGCAGCACGACCGTCCCGTGCAGCAGCCATCGCGGGTAGTGCGTGCGCATGTTGGACGCGAGACCTTTGCCCGTCACGCGGCCGATTCTCGCGCTGACCAGCTGGATGGCCGTCATCAGCGGATACGTCAACAGCAGCGCCCACAGCAATTCGAAGCCGAACTGCGCACCCGCCTGCGAATAGGTGCCGATGCCGGAAGGATCGTCGTCGGCGGCGCCGGTGACCAGGCCGGGACCGAGACGCCGGACCCACGTGGCCGCATTCGGGGCCGGTTCCGTCGGCTCGGGCTGGAGAAAATCGTTGTCGTTCATGATGGCGGGCCTCCCGTGCGGCACGCGCAATCGCCGTACCCGCCCGGCGGGCGTCGCGCCGCGGCGGCCCGGCCGGGCGTTACGGCCCGTTCGGCTTCGCCATGTCGCCAGCGTCGATCTTGATCGCGTGTTCCTTCGAGACCGGCCGCGCACCGGCCATGCTCGCGCTGCCGATGCGCAACTTCACGCGCACCGGTTCGTTTGCATCGAGTCCCGACACATCGCCGGCGCGCGACGCGCGTTACGTCGGGCTAGCCGCACCGTCGGCGGGCGAGACCGTCGCGTGCATCGCCTGTTCGAGAAGGGCGTGCGCGGCTTGCCACGCGCGCGCGGCAGCCGCGGAATCGTTGAAGGCCCGTGCTTCGACCGTCGCGCCGTCCAGCAGCATCATGAAGACCGTTGCCAGCCGGTTGGCGGTTTCGGGCGGCACGAGAGCCCCGATCAGCTCCGCGATCCATTCGACCATCGTGCGGCGATAGCGGATCGCGACATCCGATATCGGCGCATAAGCGGTGCCGAATTCGGCCAGCGCACGCTCGAACAGGCAGCCGGCAAATTCGGGTGTCCTGAACCATGCCGCGTACCAGTCGAAGATGGTCTTGACGCGCTCGACCGGATCGGTGACGTGCTGCAACTGCGCGGCGATGCTGCCGACGATGAGGTCGTAGCGCTGGACCAGCACTTCGCGAATCAGTTCGTCCTTGCTCGCAAAATGCCGGTACAGCGTCATGCGGGCGACACCGGAATCGTCGATGATCCAGTCGACACCCACCGGATGGAATCCGTGCCTGGAGAACAGTTCGGTCGCTTTGTCCACCACCAGCTGGCGTTTGTTGGCTCGCACGAACGGCTTCCTCCTCGATATTTCAGTAGCATAGACCGATTATTCTAGCATCATGCTGCTCGACGAAATCGGCATCCCGGCGTTGTCCCGCCGGGCAATCCTGGCGGCCGGCGCCGGTCATCAAGTCATCTTGACTATTGGATAGACCGATATGTATCATTTGAATCCAGAAAGCATCGATCGGTATTGCGTGGATTAAAGAGGCGGAACGCGGGGCTGTGTTCCGCTCTCTGTTTTCCGCCGTATCGGACGCTGCAACGATGTTTCAAGCCGAAAAGAGAACCTGAGAGAGCCTCGGCATGCGAGCCCGCGGAACGTCCGCGCCTCGCACCGCCCGGGGCAGGCTCGCGGGCGAGCGCGCGAAGCAATACGGCGCCAATGAAACGTGAGGAAAGTACCCATGTATCGCCGTTTACTCGCACCGGGGCTGCTGTTGCTGCTGGCCGCGTGCGCGCAGGATCCGTCGATCACCGCCGGCACGGTACGGATTTGCGACGACACGGGTTGTTCCGATCGCCCTAAAGATCAGGTCTCCTATCAAAAAAGGGACGATGCGCAAGACCGCGACGATCCACGCATCGCCGCGCTCAAGCAAACCGCGAAGACCCAGCCGAAGGCCGCCTACGACCTTGGCCTGCGCTATTTCCGCGGCGACGGCGTGCGCCAGGACAGCTACCAGGCGCTCAAGTGGATGCGCGAGGCCGCCGAACGCGGCGACCTGAACGCGCAAAAGGCGCTCGGCGGTTTCTACCTGTTCGGCCTCGAGGAAATGGGCTCGGATGCGCGCGAAGCGGAGAAGTGGCTGTCGATCGCGGCGGGCCGCGGCGACAAGGAATCGAAAAAGCTGCTCGAACTCGCGCGCAAGGCCAAGAAAGAAGACGAAGAAGACTGGAAGTGGCGCACGCAATGGCGTGACACGTATTACGGCTACTGGTACTCGGGCTATCCGTACTACGGCGTCTGGCAACAGACGTACTGGTACTACTGACCGGGTATCGAGCAACGGGGCAGCAGCGGGGAGACCACCATCGCGCGCCACGCCGGGGGGCTTATCGACGTTCGCACGAACACATAAGCCGAACAACGACTCTAATCGACCGACAACGACATGAAGACCAACCTTTCCCAACGTCTCACTCAAGGCGCGCTGGTTGCAGCGCTTGGCGCGTGCGTCGCGGGTTGCGGCGGCGTGGTGACGCCCGGCGGGCAGAACGCCGGCGTGACGGGCGCGGCGGCAGGCGGCGCGAGCGCCGGCGCCGATTCGCAACTGCAGCGCTGTGCGTCGCCGCTGGGCACGATCGCGGTCGACGACGGCCGCAACGCCGACTGGTGGGGCCCGTTCGGCAGCGCGACCAAGGTGACGAGCATCGACCCGCTGCTGCGGCTGGCCGTGCAGCAGTCGAACTGCTTCGTGATCACGTCGATCGGCAACCAGAAGAGCGACGCGCGCCTGTCGCGCATCACGCAGCTGCAGCGCAACTCGGGCGAATACCGCGCGGGCTCGAAGCAGCAGAAGGGCCAGCGCGTCGCGGCCGACTACTACATGGAACCGCAGATCGTGATCAACGATTCGCCGATCGGCGGGATCGGCAGCATGATCGGCGGGCTGATCGGCAACAGCGCGGTGGCGGCGGTGGCGGGCCACCTGCAGACGAAGGCGTCGGTGGTGACGCTGACGCTGTTCGACGTGCGCTCGGCGGTGCAGATCGCGGCGTCGGAAGGCAGCTCGACGGCGACGAACTACGGCGCGGCGCTGGGCGGCCTCGGCGGCGGGGTGGGCGGCGGGCTCGCCGGCTTCTCGACGACGCCGGAAGGCAAGGCGACGGTCGTCGCGTTCATCGACGCGTGGAACAAGATGGTCGTGGCGCTGCGCAGCTACAAGGCGCAGGACGTCAAGGGCGGGCTGGGCCGCGGTGGCCAGCTGCAGGTCAACTGACGTCGCCGGGCCGGCGGGGGCCGCCGGCCGATCCTGATTCGTGATTCGTGATGGTCGGTGCGTGCGGCGTGATCCGCGCGTACGGGCTTCGTTCGTCCTGTTCGTTTGGAAGGTGATCCCGATGAAAGCCGCTGCACTGATTGCATTGACCTGCCTCGCGCTGACCGCTTGCGGCGGCGACGACAATCCCTCGCCCGCTTCGTCGGGCGGCTCGGGCACGAGCAACAACGGCGGCAGCGGCGGAAGCGGCGGAACGCCGACCACCGGCACATCCGGCGGCAATCCGGGCTCGCCGACCGCGTCGAACGTCGAGTGCGACCCGGTTTACCAGCAAGGCGATACCGTGCAGTTGCACATGTACACGCAAGCGACGTCGCAGAGCCCGTCGGTCGACAACGGCGTGTACACGCGGACTTACGCGCCGGCGACGTTCAACGGCGTGGCGCTCACGCAGCAGGCCGAAACGACGCCCGGTTCGCCGATCCAGACCCATCACTACTACCTCGTCGGAAACGGTGTGCGCACGAACTACGGCAGCGAGGTTTACAGCGGCAGCACGCTCGTGGTGCGGGACGTGAACTCGCCGCCCTATGTCGAGACGATCGGGCTCGCGGGAAGCGAGACCGTGAATTACGTGAATACGCCCGTCGTTCCGTCAGGCGGCGCGCAAACGTCCGTCTCGATCCAGCGGACGTACGTCGCGCGCGAAACGGTCAGTCTCCGGAACGGCAAGGTCTTCGCCAACGCTTGCCACTATCAGACCACGGAGACCGCCGCCAACCCGGCGGTAACGACCAAGACGAGTGCAGACGACTGGCTCGCGCCCGGTGTCGGCCTGGTCAAGTCGGTCGCCGACGTGGGCGGCACGCAGATCATCACGCGCGAACTGGAAGCGGCGACGGTAGGCGGTAGGTCGTACTAAACGTCTGTGCGGATGGGCGGCGCGGATGGACAAGTTGCGCCGCCCGCCGAGCCATTCGCCGCGCAAGCCGGCGCCCGACAACACGACGCGCATGGCCGAGATCGATATCCGCCCGATCAGGGCTGCGAACGCACTGTGCCGAGCCACTCAAATGGAGCGCAGGAACGCGGCGGACATACCCAACCGAAGATCCGACGAGAGCGTGCGCGACCGTGCGATTTCCTTCGTGAGCTGCATGACCGTGCGGCAAGCCAGCGTCAGTTCGCCGTGCGGCGACATGGCGAGCGCAATGAAGCGCGGCACGGACGGATCGACCACCATCGACGCTTGCAACCGGCATTCCCGTTCCAGATGGGCGATCGCGTAAGGGCCCAGCAACGCATGAATGCCGCCGTCGGCGACGATGTGCCCCTGCAGGCTGAGAGAATCGGCTTCCGCCGCGAAATTCAGTGACACCTGATGTTCGCCCGCGACTTGTTCGAGCCGCTCGCGCCAGCTATTGGGGCGGCAGAAAGAGACCAGCGGAATGCCATCGAGCCTGGAAAAAGCGATCGTGGGCTGACTGGTCAACGGATCGCCTTCCGCCCCCACCAGATAAGTCGCGGCCTCGACCAGATATTCGTCGCCGTTTCTCGGCGTCGGACTATTTCGAAACAGGATGGCGAGATCGACGCTGCCGTTCTCGAGCCAGGTTTCCAGTAACGCTCCTTGACCCTCGCGCACCTGTAACTGCACCAGCGGATAGCGCTCTCGAAGCCGATGGTAAACGGTGCTGACCAGGGGATGGGCGGTGGAGGGCAGGATCCCGAGCCTGACCACGCCGATTGGCTCGCCCGCCGTGCTGCGGATGTCGTTGGCCAACTGCTCCGTGCTGGCCAACCACGTTCTCACGCGCGGCGCGATACGCGCGCCCAGCTCGGTCAAGACCACACCCCGGCCTGTCCGTTGAAACAGGCGGCCCCCGCAGTACTGCTCGAGCTCGACGATCTGCCGGCTGATGTGCGGCTGACTGGTCCCGTAAGCAACGGCCGTCTTGCTCAGGCTCCCAAGTTCCGCCGCGTCGATGAATAGCTTCCAGGCCGCATAGTCCACCGCGAAGCCTCCCGCAGATATGTCAAATCAGTATAGCTGAAATGCGCAATTTGGCCGTTCTCGCATGGGTCGCGCGTCCCTACACTGCAACGCATGCACCGTCGTTCCGGTTCGATGCGAAACGGGCGGCGGGCTCTCCTCCCGGAAAGAGGAGCGGAAAAGCTCACATTTGGAGACGTCATGAAAGCGATCGATCTGCGCGGTTTGGTCCCGGCACCCGTCACCCCTTTCACCCGCGAGGGCGCGGTGGACCATGCGGCAATTCAACGGCTGGGCGCGTGGCTTGGCGGCATCGAAGGCGTCAAAGGTCTGACGGTGCTCGGACATGCCGGCGAAGGCACGTTCCTCTCGCAGAAAGAACAGGCTCAAGTCATCGAAAGCTTCGTGAAGTCCGTCGACGGCAAGATTCCGGTGATCGCCGGTATCACGCTCGAAGGCACGGAAGTGGCGGTGGAAGAAGCGAAGCGCGCGGTCGACGCCGGCGCGTCGGCCGGCCTGGTGTATCCGTCGCACGGCTGGCTGCGCTTCGGCTATCAGAACGGTGCGCCGCAGGATCGCTACCGCGCCATCCACGAGGGCAGCGGCTTGCCGCTCATCCTGTTCCAATACCCGGACGCCACCAAGGCGACCTACAACCTCGACACGCAGCTGGAGATCGCCGCGCAACCGGGCGTCTTCGCGATGAAAAACGGCGTGCGCAACATGCGTCGCTGGGACGTCGAGATTCCGATCATCCGACGCGAGCGTCCGGAACTGCAAATCCTCACCTGCCACGACGAGTATCTGCTCCACACGATGTTCGACGTCGACGGGGCGCTCGTCGGCTACGGCAGTCTGGCTCCCGAGCCGCTCATCGAGCTGATCAAGGCGGGCAAGGCGAAAGACTACGCGGCCGCCCGCGCGATTCACGATCGCCTGCTGCCGGTGACGCGTAACGTGTATCACCGCGGGTCGCACATGGAAGGCACCGTCGCGCTCAAGCACGGTCTGGTGGCTCGCGGCATCCTCGAGCACGCCACCGTGCGCTCGCCGCTGTTGCCGCTCGCGCCAGGCGCGGACGCCGAAATCGCGCACGCGCTTCGTTCGGCCGGCCTCGTCGACTGACTCGGGCGCGGCACATCCATAGTCGGATGACGACGGCGCAGCGCCACTCGCGTGCCGTCGGCGTCGAGCGTCGGGGCGGCGCGCGACACCGCATCGCACGCACCGCCGCCGACAGGCTCGGCAAACGATAAAAAGGGCGCCGATATCGCGGAAAACCATCAAGAAACGCGACCGGTGCCGCACAACAAGAAGCAAGCCGAAGGTTCATAAAATGCAGCTTTTCAGGAGACAGCATGAACACCCCTTCGACCGCCTGCGGCGTCGACCTTGGTCGATCCGCGAGCGAAACGCGTCCCATGAGCGAGCAACTGCGGGCGGCGAACCTGCTGTTCCGCATCGAGAACGTGCCGTTTTGCAAGTGGCACACCCAGGCACGGATCGTCATGGGCAGCGCGACCCTGTTCGATGCGTTCGACGCACTGTCGCTTGCTTTCGTGCTGCCCGTACTGGTGGGGCTCTGGCATCTTTCTCCCGGCCAGATCGGCGTGCTGATCGCTGCCGGCTATCTTGGGCAGGTCGTCGGCGCGTTGGCGTTCGGCTGGCTGGCGGAGCGCCTGGGGCGTGTGCCGAGCGCCACCGTCGCGGTGGGCGTCATGTCGGCCATGAGCGTCGTATGCGCGTTCACCGGCAGCTTTCACATGCTGTTTCTGATGCGTTTCCTGCAAGGCATCGGTGTGGGCGGAGAAGTGCCCGTGGCTGCCACGTACATCAACGAGCTATCTCAAGCGCACGGCCGCGGACGCTTCTTCATCCTGTACGAGCTCATTTTCCCGTTGGGCCTGCTCGCGGCCGCGCAGCTCGGTGCGTTCGTCGTCCCGCGCTTCGGTTGGGAATATATGTTCCTGATCGGCGGGATTCCCGGCATCGTCGTCGCGATCCTGATCGCACGCCTGCCGGAATCGCCGCGCTGGCTCGTATCACGCGGGCGTTTCGATAAGGCCGAACGCATCATCGAGCGGCTGGAGGCAAGCACGATGAAGCGCAACCTCGACACGCATGCGCAACGGGCCGAAGTGGACGCGCGCGTGGCGGGCCTTCTGATCGGACGACAGTCGAAGCAGAAGGGAACGTGGAAGGAACTGTTCTCGCCGTTCTACCGGGGCCGCACCGTCGTCGTGTGGCTGCTTTGGGCGAGCGCTTATTTCGTGGCCAATGGCATCAACAACTGGCTGCCGAGCCTCTACAAGACGGTTTACCACCTGCCGCTGCAAGCGTCGCTTCAGATGGCGTCGATCTCGAACGTCCTGAGTACGTGCGGCGTGCTTGCCTGTGCGCTGCTGATCGATCGGGTCGGACGCCGCCGGTGGGCAATGGCCTGTTTCATCATCAGCGCCGCCCTGCTCGCCGCACTGGGCATTCATGGCGCAGGCAGCGCGTGGTCCGTGATGCTGCTCGGATCGTCGGCCTACGCGGTGATGGCGACGACCACGGTTCTTCTGTACCTGTACACCCCTGAAATCTACCCCACCCGGATGCGCGCGATCGGCACCGGTCTCGCGACTTCGTGGCTACGCGCGGCGTCTGCCGCCGCGCCGGCGATTGTCGGCGTCGTATTGACCGGGAGAGGCATCGCCGCGGTATTCGTCATGTTTGCCGTGGTCAGTGCGGTGGGCTTCTTCGTCGCCGCGCGAATGGTGGAGACGACCAATCGTTCGCTCGAAGAGATTTCCCCGTAGTCACGCGCGTTCCTGACGGCGCCTTTCCCTGAGAAGCCCCGAGGGGGAGGCGTTTCGTCGCTCGTCACGCCAGTGGCTTCAGCGACATGCTCGCGACAAGCTCCTCGTCATAGAGTAATCCATCAGTACTGCTGACAGGATTGCCGCGGAAAAGGACGCTCACAAAAATATGAATGGAGACAACCGAAATGAAAAAGACACGACAGGTCGTGGTGCGCGTGGTCACCCGGCGCGTTGTCGGTACGCTCGGCGCGACGGCGATATTCAGCGCCGGTCTGGTATGGACTTCCGACGGCGCACGCGCAGATAGCGGCTCCCAGGTTCAGCTTTATGGCCTCATCGGCACCTACGTCGGGAGTATCAAACGCACTGACATGCCGCGGTCCACGGTGCTGATGGGAAGCGGCGGGCTCACCACGTCGTTCTGGGGAATCCGCGGCAAGGAAGACCTTGGCGGCGGCGTCGGCGCCATTTTCGTCCTCGAAAGCTTCTTTCAACCCGCCAACGGCGCGCTGGGGCGCAGTGCGGCGGACCCGTTCTGGTCACGCAATGCGTACGTGGGCTTTCAAGGTGGCTTCGGCCAGTTGACCTTCGGCCGCCAGAGAAACCCGGCCTATACGGCCGAATCCATCGTCAATCCGTTCGGATCCTCGACAGTCTTCTCTCCACTCGTCCTGCAGACGTTCGTGACGAACTATGGCGGGACGATCCTCGGCGATACGGTGTGGAACAACACCGTCAAGTACACGACGCCGGACTTCAACGGGTTCGGCGCCACCGTCATCTATGGTCTTGGCGGCGTTGCGGGTTCGCCTGGCGTCGGTAACCTCGGCGTTCACTTGAACTATCGAGCGCACGGTCTCACGGCCGTGTTGTCGGGCCAGCGCGTGCGCTATACCGCGGCAGGGCCGGTCGGCGCGCAGTACGCCTATCTGGCGGGCGCGGCATACGACTTCAGGATCGTCACGCTCTACGGCGCCTGGGCGATGACGAGCGACGCGCGTACGCCGACCGGCAGCCATACTTACGAGGCGGGTGTGTCGATCCCGTTGTCGCCGGCCGACTTCCTGCTTGCAGAGTGGGCGCGCACGAAGCGGTCCGGCCCGACCGAAGCGGCCCGCAGCCTGCGGAATACCGCGTCTGTCGGCTACAACCACCTGCTGTCGAAACGCACGGACCTCTACGCGATTTACTCTTACGACAAGCTGAGCGCTCACCCCACCGGCAATACGTTCGCGGCGGGCATTCGCCACACGTTCTGATTCCTTCCAGCGTCCTCCCCCGCCCCCGCTGCGGTAAATCCTTTCCTGAACGGGAGCGCGCGTTTATGATCCGCCGCTGCAAGCGGTCGTCGTCGGAATCGCCTGACGCGTCACACCACCGGTCCATTCCTTCGGACACCGCTTTCCGTTTGTGCCCAACTTTCACGCGAATCCGCGAAGCCCCCGGCTACCCGGGGGGCTCGTTACCGCCAAATCGAAAGCGATCTGTAAATAACAATGCTGCCGACAAGATATAACGCGTTGCTCGTTCTTCTTTCGCTCCTGATCGCCATCTTGGCGTCCTACACCGTGCTGGACATGGCCGGGCGTATCAAGACGGCCAACGGGCGCGCCGCACATGGGTGGCTCGTAGGCGCGGCCAGCGTGATGGGGGCGGGCATCTGGTCGATGCATTTCGTCGGCATGCTTGCCTTCGCGTTGCCGATTCCGCTGGGATACGATCCGGCCATGACCGTGCTTTCGTTGCTGATCGCCATTGGCTGCTCCACGGTTGCGCTGTGGCTCGTCTGTCGGGGCACGCTCAGGTGGCACCGGCTTGGCGGCGGAGCGATGTTGATGGGGGCTGGCGTCGCGGGCATGCATTACACGGGCATGGCTTCGATGCACATGTCGCCGGGCATCCAGTACGACCCGTTGCTCGTCTGCCTGTCGGTCGCGATTGCCGTCGTCGCATCGGGCGCCGTGCTATGGATCGTATTCATTCGGCGAACCGGTTCGTCTCGCGTGCGCCTGCTCAACCTGGGGGCTGCGGTCCTGATGGGGGCCGCCATCGCCGGCATGCACTATACGGGGATGGCGGCCGCCCGGTTCCCGCTGGGCAGCATCTGCGGGGCCGCCCGCTCCAGCATGGATCCCGGCGGGCTTGCGCTCGTCATCGTCGTGGCCACGCTGGCGATACTCGCCATCGCGCTGATCGTTTCGGTCCTCGACCTGCGTCTGGAATCCCGCACGGCGGTGCTGGCGACGTCGCTGGCCGAAGCGAACCAGGAGCTGACGTATCTGGCGCTGCACGACACCCTCACCAAGCTCCCCAACCGCGTGCTCCTCGAAGACCGGATCGACCAGGCGATCCAGAGCACCGATCGCGAGCACGGATGTTTCGCGCTGATGTTCATGGACCTCGACGGATTCAAGGCCGTCAACGATGCCTATGGTCATCATGTCGGCGATCTGTTGCTGGTTGACGTGGCCCGGCGCATCGGCGCGAACCTGCGCTCGCAGGACACGATTGCCCGTCTGGGCGGCGACGAGTTCGTGCTGGTCGTGGCCGTGAACGAGCCCGCCGACGCGGCCGACGTGGCGGACAAGGTATTGGCGGTGATTCGGGCGCCGTTCCACGTGTCCGAACACGAATTGCGCGTGTCGGCCAGCATCGGTATCGCGCTCTATCCCGGCAACGGCAGCGATTTCCGGGAGCTGATGGCCAATGCCGATGCAGCCATGTATCACGCCAAGGCGCTCGGCCGAGACGCGTACTGCTTCTTCGAGGCATCGATGAACGCGAATGTCCGCGAGCACTTGAAAATCGTGCAGGAACTCCGTCTGGCGCTGGAGCGGCGCGAACTGGTCCTGCATTACCAGCCGAAGTTCGAAGTCCCTGATGGACCGATCATGGGCGTCGAGGCGCTGTTGCGATGGAAGCACCCGACGCGCGGCCTCATGTCGCCCGATCAGTTCATCTCGATTGCGGAAAAGACCGGATTGATCGTGCCGATCGGCGAATGGGTACTGGACGAGGCCTGCCGGCAGATGCGCGCGTGGCGGGATGCGGGTCGAACCGATTGGACGATGGCGGTGAACCTTTCACCGTTGCAGTTCGGTCACGCGAGCCTGATCCGGGTCGTGGAGGCCGCATTGCAGCGGCATGCGCTGGAGCCGCACTGCCTGACGCTGGAGATCACCGAATCGACCGCGATGCGCGATGCCGACGCCAGCCTGAGAATCCTCCAGCAGCTTCACGACATGGGGGTGCGAATTTCGATCGACGACTTCGGAACGGGTTATTCGAGCTTGCTGTATCTCAAGCGCTTGCCGGCCAGCGAGCTCAAGATCGATCGGGGATTCATCCGGGATCTCGAACACGATACCGAAGATGCCGCGATCATTTCCGCGATCGTCGCGCTCGGCCGGGCACTCGACCTGAAGATCGTCGCGGAGGGCGTGGAAACGACCGCGCAGCAGCAGTTCCTGACCCGGCTCGGCTGCAATTCGCTGCAGGGCTTCTTGCTCGGGCGTCCGATGCCGGCGGATCACTTCGTCGAAGTGACCGCGCAACGCACGGCGATCAAGAATACGTGATCGCGATCCGGCGCGCGTCGTGGCCGCCCAAGCGCGATCGCCCGGCGCATCTCCGCAGCGATCGATGCCCGCAGCGGGCCGCCCACGCGATCGGCTACGGAATCGCGCAATCATCGGTGTCGCGCTGCCCCGCCTGCGCCAACGCCTGGCCGATTGCGTGCTGAACGGCGGCCGGATTGTCCAAAAGAAAGAAGTGCCCGCCATCGAATTCGCGGAAATCGACCGTGTGGTGCGACGCACGCGACCAGTCACGTTGCCCGGCCGGGCTCAGCAACGTGTCGTCGCGGCCGGAGAAAACCGTGACGGGGCAGGGTAGCGCGGTCGCGGACGGCAGCGGGAAGAACCGCTCGACGACGCGGAAATCCGCCTTGGCCAGCTTCAGCAGCATGGCCCGTAGCGCGTCGTGTTCCACCACTTCGCGCGGCGTCCCGCCGAGCGACACGACATAGTCGACGATCTGGGCGTCGGTGCGCGAATGGACCGGCATGCCATCGCGGTGCGCGTGGCGATGCGGGTAGAACGGCGCATCGGCGCCGGAGGCGCCGAGCCAGACGGGCGGATGCCCCTGTTGCGCCATGTCGCACGCGAAACAGTATGCGATCAACGCCCCCATGCTGTGGCCGAACACCGAATAGGTGCGCGGCAACAGCGGACGCAGCGCGCGCAGGAAGTCGATCAGTTCGGGCAACGTATCGATCGCGCGAGCGCCCAGACTCCGGCCGCGGCCGGGCAGTTCGATCAGCCACACCTCGACGTCGTCCGGGAACGACGCCCCCCATCGATAGTAATTGGCCGCCGCGCCGCACGCGTGATGGAACACCAGCAGCCGATGCCGCGCCGTCGGGCGCTCGAGCGGAATGGTGACAGTACTGGCCAGCAAGACCATGCTTCTGAACTCCGGTTAAAAACGAACCAAACAAAATCCAAAACAATTGGATCGATTATCGATTTATTTGCAAAGGCATATTTTGCGTATCTATTCGCATATTTATGAAACAATGGGCTGGATTATTGGTTGCAGAAGATTATGATTTATCCTGTTTTCATGCAATAGAAATGTAATTGATTTAAGATGGGTTATGGTAAAGTCTGTTCGCTTCGATTTTTAGCGTGCTTGCATCGTCACTCGGTGCTGTCGGGCGTGCTGTTCTTATCGAAATATCGAATTATGTGATGCGTGTGACACGTGTGATCGATTATTGAAACGAGAGAGACATGGAAGCCGAAACGCCGCAAAACGATACCGTTTTCAAAGTAGTCGTCAATCACGAGGAACAATATGCGATCTGGCCGGACGACAAGCTAGTGCCGGAAGGCTGGCGGGCGGCGGGCCCGTCGGGAAACCGGGAAGCCTGTCTCGAATGGATCGGCGCCAACTGGACCGACATGCGTCCATTGAGCGTGCGGGCCGCGCTGTCGAGATAATTATCGACGCTTCGCACCACGAGCACGCAATAAAAGATAAAGGAACGATGCGGCATTTCGCGGTCCGGTGACGGCGCGCGGGAGCACGTTTGCGTTTCGCCGAGAGAATCCGAGGGTAAAACACACCATGTCAGTCGATGATCGCCTGGGGGTCTTCCTCAATACAGGCATTCTGGCTTCGCGCGCGCATGATCTGAGCTTGTTGATCGAGCGGCAGGACGCGCTCATGCAGCAATTCATGGAAGCGAAATTCGAACCGGCCGCCTGCGCCGCACTGTTGCGCGATGCGATTGCGCGCTATCCGTTTCTGGCCGAACTGTTCGATCCGGATTCGGTGGCGGCCGGCGGCTGCATCGCGAGCCGCGCGCTGCTCTACGACCTGCATCAGCGCCGCGACCGCTGGACGCTCGCGCTGGCGCCGCGGGGCGGCGAGCCGATCGTGCTCGATACCGCCGCCGGCGACGTGCCGCAGCTCGCGAATGCGCTGCGCGACGCGCTGCAGCGCAACCGCTGGCAGCCGCTGTCCGAGCTGTACGCGGACCCGCGCCTGCTCGGCTGTGAACGGCCGAAGGGCGACGCGGCGCTGGCATGGCCGGCGTTCGACGGCCCCGGCATCCAGCGGCTCGAACACGCGTCGCTGCTGATCGCATCCGAAACCACCCGTCTGCTGACCGACCCGATCAGCCTTGCGATCGGCGGCAACGTCGGCCTGCCCGATCTCGATCGCGCGCCGTCCAACCTGGGCCAGCAGATCGACGGCATGCTCGTGACGCACGGGCATCTCGACCATTGGCACATCCCGACCATCCTGCGGCACGGCGGCGACGGATCGGTGCCGGTCATCGTGCCGCACATCCCGGTCGCATCGCTGCTGGCGCAGGACGACATGCAGCAGTCGCTGCGCGACGTCGGGCAGACGGTGCTCGCGCCCGGCTGGGGCGAGACGGTGCGGATCGGCGACATCGAGATCGACATCCTGCCGTTCTACGGCGAGCAACCGACCATCGGCGCGGCCGTGCCGCCGCACGACGTGCGCAACTGGGGCAATTGCTACCGGGTCACGACGCCGCAGTTCTCGGTGATTCTGCTCGTCGACAGCGGCGAGGACGCGAAGGGCTCGGTGATGGACGTGATCGACCGGTCCGTCGCCCGGCGCGGCCGGCCCGACCTGGTCCTGAGCTGCTGCCGCGAGATGCGCAAGGCGCCGTTCTGGCAGGGCCTGTTCACGTTCTGGATGGTGCTGCCGATGACCGACCTGCAGCGCCTGCCGCGCATCGCGGAGGCGGGCGACGGCCCGTCCATCACGCTCGGGCCGTCCGGTATCGGCGAGCTCTGCGCGCGCGCCGGCGCCCATGCGTTCGCGCCGTATGCGAACGGATTCTGCGGCATCGCCACCGAGATCGACGACATCGGCTGGATCAACGGCGAGCCGGCGGAAGCCGACACGCTCGACCAGATCGACGCGCGCCTCGACACGCTCGGCGCGACCACCCGCGTGATCCGCTGGCTGCCAGGCGACGTGCTTCGGCATAACGGCGATTGGCAGGTGTCCTGATTTTCCTGTCGACAGGAGCCCCACGATGACTGGCAGCAAGATTGTGCCGATGCCGCGGATTCGCTACGACGGCAGCCGGAGCATGCGCGACGTTCTGGCCGGACTGAAGCATCCGGCCGTGCTGGAAGGATTCATCGACGCGTGGCCCGCGCGCACGCGCTGGACGCCGGATTTCTTCGTCGAGCGCTACGGCGAACACGAGATCTCGGTGGAGACGTCGCAGCTGTCGCCGACGCCGACCCGGCCGGACCTCTACCTGGGCGCGCGCCGCTACGAAACCGCGCGCCTCGGCGCGACGATCCGCGCGATGCAGGCGCAGGGCAGCGCCCGCACCGCGTACATCACCTACGCGGCGATTTATTCGACGGCGCCGGAACTGAAGGACGACATCGTGCCGCTGCACGAGCAGCACGGCTTTCCCGGCTGGATGCCGCGGTGGCTGAGGCGCAGGCTGGTGTTGCGGCCGGGCTTCTGGCTCGGCCCCGAAGGGATTTCGTCGCCGATGCATTTCGACCGGCACGAGAACCTGAACGTGCAGGTGTACGGCCGCAAACGCTGGGTGCTGTTCGCGCCCGAGCAGTCCGCCAACGTGTATTACCGGCAGCGCCGCGATCTGCCGGTGATCTTCAGCCCGGTGGACATGAGCGACCCGGACCCGGTGCTGTTTCCGCGCGTGCAGTCGGCGCCGCGCCACGACTTCGTGCTGGAGGCGGGCGACGTGCTGTACCTGCCGCCCGGCTGGTGGCACTACGTGGAATCGCTGAGCGATTCGATCAACGTGAACTACTGGTGGTGGTCGCCCCGCGCCGTGCGGACCTTCTGCCGGGTCGAGCTCGCGAGCCTGTGGCAGGCGCTCGCGCGCCGGTGGCGCCGCGCGGCCGACACGGCCGGCAAGCCGATGTCGATGCCGCGCTGACGCGCCGTTCCCACGCCGTTCGTTCTATCGGGCCGCCGTGCCGGCGGCCGTGTCTCTTCAGGAAGCCATGATGCAGAACGAGTTTGATTTCACCGTCATCGATGCGCTGTACGCGACCGGCTATCACGGGCCGCGCGCGCTCGACAAACCGGAGTTCTACTGGCGCTCGATGCTGGGCTCGATGGTCGCCTATCGCGACAGCTTCTTTCGTCCGCTCGGCGAGGAGATCGCACCGGCCGAATCGCGCGACGGCATCGAGATCGAGGCCGCGCGCTGCGAGTACGAGGGCAGCCGGTTTCATCACGCGCTGCCGATGAACATCTCGTCGCTGCGTCAGTTCGGAAACCACTGGCACCTGGTGCTGCCGACCATCTCGACGCTGCGCGACGGGTATTGCCGTCTGCGCAGCCACGCCGGCGCGGTGTCGATGCTCGACCTGTGGTTCATCAGCAAGCTGTGCCAATTGCTGCCCGCCTACCTGATCCGTCGGCGCGAGCAGCCGGCCGACCCGGACAGCATTCCCGTCGTGCCGTCGATCATCTACCGGATCTCGCTCGGCATGCACCGGATCGTGCATATCGCGCTGATCAAGCGGATGGCATCGGGCGGCGATCCGGCCGCGCCGTGCCTTGCCAGCGACGCGTATTACGTGATCGCCGAGGCGGCGGGCCTGCTCGTCGGCCGCAACTCGGTGTGCGCGGGGCCGCAGACGATGGTCGAGCAGGCCTACCGCGCGATGATCGAGCCGGCGTCGCCGGCGGGCGCCGACGCGAGCGCGGCCGAGCCCGGCTTCTACCGCTACGCGGCGGCGTTCCTGAAGCTCGAAGCGGAAAAATACCTGTTCGCGGTGCGTGCGGCGCAGCAGTTGCGCGCGCTGATCGTCGCGCTAGACGCGGTGCCCGGTCAGGCGCGCACGCAAGCGTTTCGCGACGCGCTGGCGCGTTTCGAGGATTGGTCCACCGAACACACGAGCCCGCTTGCGCACGAGATTGCGCGCGAGGATCTCGCGATGCTGCTGCAGGGGGACGAGGCCGAGATCGCGCGGGCGCGCCAATGCCCGGCGGGCACGGTGCTGCGCCGGATGACGGCCGGCCTGAATCAGCTCGTCGCCGCGGCGGACCGGATGTGCGTGGCGACGCTCGGCGCCGACGGGCCCGCCCTGCTGGCCGAAATCGACGCGATGCGCGACGCGCCGCGCGACGCGGACGAATGGTCGGCCGACGCGTTCGCGGCGCACGGGCTCGATGCGGCGGCGGCGCAGGCGACGGCGGCCGCGCTCAATACGTACCTGCACGACGAGCGCGCCGCGCAGCGAATCTTCGCGCGACTCCAGCAGGAAGTGGACCGCGCGCTCGGCATCGACGACGTCGTTGCGCCGTACTCGGCCGACGACATCGCCGCCGTGTTCGGCCCGCGGCTGCGCCATTGCATCGCCGAACACTTCGCGGAAACGGACGTCGCGCACCACGCGGCCCGTTGACGCGCGGTGCGCCGGGATCGACTCGCCGCGCCGTCCTTCACGTCCTTCACGTATCCAGACAGGGGCTACCATGCGTACCACTTCGCTTTCAGCCTATCAGTACCGCTTCTGGCTCGAGTGGCAGCTCAATCCGCACTCGTCGGCCTACACGACCGCGCTCGTCTACCGCCTGTCGGGGCCGCTGGATCGCGATGCGCTGCGGCGCGCACTGGACGCGTTCGTCCATGAGCACGACGAAGGATGCCGCAGCACGTTCCGGATGGACGGCACTCGCGTGGTGCGGGACGTGCACGACCGGGTGACGGTCGCGCTCGACTATCGCGACGCGCGGGCGGCGCCGTCGCTGGACGCCGCCGAGGCCGACGCATGGATCGCCGCGCGCGCGGCGCACGTGTTCGCGCTCGACGACGCGCCGCTGTTCCGCTTTGGCCTGCTGCGCGAGGATGCCGATGCGCACCGGCTCGTGCTCAGCTTTCCGCACATCATCTCCGATGCGTTTTCGGCGGTGTACATCAACCAGCGGCTGACGGCGCTGTACAACCACGCGCTCGGCGCGGGTCCGGCGCCCGCGTGCACGTTGCGGGATCTCGGCGAGCAGCTCGCGTTCGAAGCCGCGTACCGCGCGTCGCCGCGCTACGACGAAGATCTGGCCTATTGGCTCGGCGCGCTCGCGCATGCGCCGCTCGGGGTCGAGTTCGACACGGCGGCGGCAGCGGCGGGGCCGCGCGACGCGCGCATCCACCCGATGCGTTTCGACGCGGACACGACTCGCCGACTGCGCGCACGGGCCCGCGCGAGCCGCTCGACGCCGTTTCTCGTGCTGTCGAGCCTGTTCGCGATCGCGCTGGCCCGTTGGCAGGACGTGCGCGAACTGGTCGTGACCTATCCCGTCAACATGCGCTCGCCGGGGTTTCACGACGCCAGCGGATGCTTCGTCAACAACCTGCCGATGCGCTTTTCTCTACGGCCGGGCGACACGTTCCGCGACATCGTCGCGCGGACCACCGCCCGGCGCGCGGAAAGCAAGCGCCATCAGCAGCTGTCGCTGACCGACCTCGTGACGGCGCTGCGGCGCTCGCGTTCGCTGGCCGACACGCCCGTCTTCAACGTCGGCGTGACGGAAGCGTTCTTCGTGCAGGATGCGCCGCTCGCCTTCCACGGCGTGCACGCGGAATTGCTGCCGGTGGTCGCCGCCGAGCGGCCGTTCGACCTGAACTTCGCGTATCAGCTGACGCACGACGGCCTGCACGTGAATCTCGAATACGACACCGGCTGCCTGCCACCGGCGCAGGCCGGCGAATTCGCCGCGCGCTTCGGCCGGCTGCTGCGCGCGTATCTGGACGACGAGGCGCAGCCGGCGCTCGCGGTCGACCTGCTGGCGCCCGAGCAGCGCGCACGGCTCGCGCAATACTGGCACGGGCCCGTGCGCCCGATCGACGCGACGGACTGGCCGGCCCGCTTCGCCGCGCAGTGCGCCGCGACGCCGGATGCGCCGGCCGTCCGGTTCGGCGCGGAGCAACTGACCTATCGCGAACTCGATGCGATGTCGGCCCGGCTCGCGGGCTTTCTCGCGGCGCGCGGCGTGACGCCGGGAGCACTCGTCGGGCTGTGCTGCGAGCGCTCGACGGAGATGGTGCTGGCGATCCTCGCGGTGATGCGCGCGGGCGCGGCCTACGTGCCGCTCGATCCCGCCGCGCCACCGGACCGGTTGCGGCGCATCGTCGACGATGCGGGCCTCGCGCTGCTGCTCACGCAGCGGCACCTGCTGACGGACCTGCCCGCCGGGCCGGTCGCACGGCATGCGCTCGACGAGCGCGCGATCTGGCTCGCCGCCGAACCGCTGCCACCGCAACGCATTCACCCCGACGGGATCGCGTACGTGATCTACACGTCCGGCTCCACCGGCACGCCGAAGGGCGTCGCCAACACCCATCGCGCGCTGGTCAACCGGCTCGACTGGCACGGTTCGCTGCTGCCCGACACCGCGCCGGTGCGCGTGCTGCAGAAGACGCCGTACTTTTTCGACGTGTCGGTCTGGGAATTCCTGTGGACGTTGCAGCGCGGCCATGCGCTGGTGATCGCACCGCCCGGGCTGCACAAGGACCCGGCCGGGCTCGCGGTGCTGCTGCGCGATGCGCGCATCGCGGTCGCCCACTTCGTGCCGTCGATGCTGAACGCGTTCCTGGATACGGCGCCCGGGCAGGTCTTCCCGGATCTCGCACTGGTCGTCTGCAGTGGTGAGGCATTGCTCGCCGAGCAGGCCGAGCGCTTCCACCGGCTGCTGCCGGGGGTACGGCTCGTCAACCTGTACGGGCCGACCGAGGCCGCGATCGACGTGACCGTGTGGCATTGCACGCCGGGCGACGCTCATGCGCGCGCCGGCGTGCCGATCGGCCGGCCCATCGACAACGTGTCGCTGTACGTGCTGGACGCGGGCCTCGAGCCGTGCGCGCCCGGCAGCGCGGGCGAGCTGTACATCGGCGGCGCGGGCCTCGCGCAAGGGTACGTCGGCCGCCCGGATCTCACCGCGGCGAGCTTCGTGCCCGATCCGTACGCGGGCCGTCCGGGTGCACGCATGTACCGCACCGGCGACATCGCGATGTTCGGCGAGCACGGCGAGCTGCATTACCTCGGCCGGCGCGACGAGCAGGTCAAGCTCAACGGTAACCGGATCGAGTTGCGCGAGATCGAGGCGTGCCTGCTGGCGCTGCCGGGCATCGCGCAGTGCGCGGTGGTGCCGGTGCGGGTGCAGGGGCGCGTGCGGCTGCTGCACGCATTCGTCGAGCCGGCCGCGGGGTGGGACAACTGGCCGGTCGACGCGTTGCACGCGGAGCTGGCCGCACGGCTGCCCGACGCGATGCGTCCGGCGCGCATCGACGTGGTGGAGCGCATCGCGCTGCTGCCGGCCGGCAAGATCGACCGCAAGCGCCTGGCCCAGCTCGCCGACGCGGCGCTCGAGACGCGCGCGCACGGCGCCGACGTGCGCACGAAGACGCCGTTCCAGGCCGAGGTCGCCGCGGAGTGGTCGGCCGTGCTGGACATCGCCGATATCGGACCGGACGACCATTTTTTCATGCTCGGCGGCAGTTCCGTGCAAGCGATCCAGTTGATCGGGCGCCTCAATGGCCGCTACGGGTTGCTGCTGTCGCCGCCGCTGCTGTTCGGCGCGCCGCAGCTCGACCGGTTCAGCGCGCAAGTGCTGGTGGCGCTCGGCCAGAAGGCCCAGCAGGAGGACCGCCTCGACGCGCTGCTCGATCGTCTCGCGCCGGACGACATGGACGAACTACTTACAGTGTTTTCATCGTCGGGAGAGCTGGTTTGATGTCGCATAACGATTCCACCGAAAACAAGCGTCGCCAATTGCTCGAAGCATTCGGCAGGCAACGTGGCGCGGGTAGCCGCGACGCGATCACCCGCCAGGCACGGCCGGCGGACCTGCCCGCGTCGGCGGAGCAGTTGCGGATGTGGGTGCAGATGGCGATCAGCGGCGGCGCCGGCCATTTCCACGTGCCGCACGTGCTGGAGATCGCGGGCACGCTCGACGAAACGGCGTTGCACGCGGCGCTGCGCGACGTGGTGGCGCGGCACGAGGCGCTGCGCACGACGTTCGACGAGCGCGACGGCCGCCTGTACCAGCGCGTGCATTCCGAGCTGGCCCCGTCGCTGCCGGTGCATCGGCACGCGGCGGATGCGACCGACGCGGAGATCGCCCGCGCGATCACGGCCGAAATCGCGCAGCCGTTCGACCTCGCGCACGGGCCGCTGCTGCGCGTGTCGCTGCATCGTCCCGGCGACGCCCGGCAGATTCTCGTGCTGACCGCCCATCACCTGATCGTCGACGGATGGTCGCTGGAACTGATGCTGGCCGACTGGTGGTCGGCCTATGCGGCGCGGCTGGCGGGCCGCGCGCCGGAGCCGCCCGCCAGCGACGCGCCGCAGTATGCGGACTATGCGCTGTGGCAGCAGGCGCGCAGCGCCGCGGACAGCGCGCCGAGCCTCGCCTACTGGCAGGGCCGGCTGACGGGTGCGACGACGCTCGAATTGCCGTTCGCGCTGCCGCGCCCGGCACGGCGTGCGCACGACGGCGAACTGGTGTTCTTTGCGATTCCCGCCGCCGTGCGCGCGCGGGCCGAGGCGCTGGCGCGGCGGCAGGGCGGCACGCTGTTCACGGTGATGCTGGCCGCGTGGCGCTGCCTGCTCGGCGACTACGCCGGCCAGGACGACTTCTGCATCGGCACGACCGCATCGAACCGCGTGCATCCGGGCAGCGAGCGTATCGTCGGCTTCTTCGCGAACCTGCTCGCGTTGCGCACCGCGCGGCAAGGTTGCGCGACGTTCGCCGCGCTGGTCGAGCGCGAGCGCGACACCGTCGCCGACGCGCTGCGGCATCAGGCGGTGTCGTTCGACCAGGTGGTCGAGCAGGTCGGCGTCGCGCGCGATTCCGCGCGCAGCCCGTTGTTCCAGGTCAACTTCGTGCTGCAGGACACGAAAGGCGCGGTGCCCGGCGCCGCCGAGCCGGCGATGGCGGCCGGGATGCCGGCGATGACGGTGCGCGACGACCTGTACCGCTACGCCCAGTTCGACCTGACGCTGTTCGCCGAGCTGACGTCCGATGCCGTACGCTGCTGCACGGTGTTCCGCACCGACCTGTTCGAGGCCGCCGATATCGAGCGGCTGTCGCGCACCTACGTGCAGTACCTCGACGCGCTGACCGCGCAGCCGGACGTGCCGTTCGGCACGCTCGCGCGCGGCGACGCGGCGACGCTCGACGCGCTGCGCGGCTGGCAGAGCCGGCCGCTCGGGCAGCCGCTGCCCGACTCGATCGGCGCGGTGATCGACGCGCTTGCGCGGCAGCATCCGGGGCGCCCGGCGATTAGCCACGGCGACGCGACGCTCGACTACCACGCGCTGAACACCCGCGCGAACCGGCTGGCGGATCACCTCCGCGATCTCGGCGTGTCGCCGGGCTCGACCGTCGGCCTGTGTCTCGAGCCGGGCGCGGAGCTGATCGTCGCGATGCTGGCGGTGCTCAACGCGGGCTGCGCGTATGTGCCGCTCGACAGCCGCTATCCGGCGGACCGGCTGCGATTCCTGCTCGACGACAGCCAGGCGAGCGTGATCGTCACGCGCGAGGACGTGGTGGCGCGCACCGATGCGCTGCGTGACGGCTATCTGAACCTGATCGTCCTCGAGGACCACGACGACGAGATCGCCGCGCGAGACGGCGCGTTCGTCGCGAGCGGGCTGCCGGCGCAGATGCCGGCGTACCTGATGTACACGTCGGGCACCACCGATCGTCCGAAGGGCGTGATCGTGCCGCAACGGGCGATCCTGCGGCTCGCGTACCGCCCGACTTATCTCGACGTGACGCCGGACGACGTGTTCCTGCAGTTCGCGCCGACCGCGTTCGACGCGTCGACCTTCGAGATCTGGACCGCGCTGCTGAACGGTGCGTCGCTCGTGGTGCCGGCCGGACGCGACGCGTCGCTGGACCAGCTCGGGCCGTTGCTGGTCGACGCGCGCGTGACGATTCTGTGGCTGACGAGCGGCCTGTTCGCGGCGATGGTCGATCACGCGCCGGACGCGCTGCGGCGGCTGCGCTACCTCGTCTGCGGCGGCGACGTGCTGTCGCTGCCGCACGTAGAGCGCGCCCGCGCGCTGCTCGAACACGGGCAGGTTGTCAACGGCTACGGGCCGACCGAGACCACGACGTTCGCGACAGCGTACCCGGTGCGTGGTGCGCCGGCGGCGGGGCGCACGGTGCCGATCGGCATGCCGATCCAGGGCACGTCGGTGTACGTGCTCGACGACGCGCTGAATCCGCTGCCTCCCGGCGCGGCGGGCGACATCTACATCGCGGGGCTCGGCGTCGCGCACGGCTACGCGAACCGGCCGGACCTGACCGCGGCCGCGTTCGTGCCCGATCCATACGGCGGCGAGCCGGGCGCCCGCATGTACCGCAGCGGCGACGTCGGCTACTGGGCACATGACGGCGCGTTGCATTACCTCGGCCGGCGCGACCGCCAGGTGAAGCTGCGCGGCTACCGGATCGAGCCTGCGGAAATCGAGGCGGCGCTGGCCGCATGCCGCGGCGTGCAGGCCGCCGTCGTGACGGTCGACGCGACGCCGCAGGGCGACAAGCAACTCGTCGCGTACTGGACCGCCAGCCCCGGCGCGGGAGCGGACGTGCCGGACGAAGCCGGCCTGCGCGCGCAGTTGCGGGCATCGCTGCCGGATCACCTGGTGCCGGCGCGTTTCCACGCGGTGCCGCACATTCCGCTGACGGCGAACGGCAAGGTGGACCGGGCTGCGCTCGCGCGGCTCGCGCCTGCGCAGGAGGCGGCCGCGGAAACGGCGCCCGAGACGCTGACCGACACGCAGCGCATCCTGCGCGCGTTGTGGGAAGACGTGCTGGGCCGCAGCGGGTTCGGCCTCGACGACGGTTTCTTCGATCTCGGCGGCGATTCGCTGCTGGCGATCCGGCTGAAGGCGCAGGCGCAGCGCCACGGGCTCGAATTCGAGATCCAGGACCTGTTCGTCCACCAGAGCGTGCGTACGCTGGGCGAGCACATCGAGCGGCAGCGCCGCGCCGGCGCGGGTGCAGGTGCGGATGCTAGCGCGGGCGCGCCGGCCGAGGCCGCCGCACCGCGGGCGCCGCTGACGAGCGACGCGGACCGCGCGCGGCTGCCGGCCGGCGTCGTCGACGCGTATCCGCTCAGCCGCCTGCAACTGGGGATGCTGTATCACAGCCTGCGGCACGAGCGCTCGAGCCTGTACCACGACGTGATCGGCTACGAGGTCGCGTATGCGTGCGACGAAGCCTGCGTCGCGCATGCGCTCGACCGGCTGTCGGCGCGTCATCCGGCGTTGCGCACCGCGCTGCGGATGGAAGGGTTCAGCGTGCCGCTGCAGCTCGTGTTCGACGCGGCGCGCATTCCGCTGGCGATCACCGACCTGACTGCACTCGATGCGGCGGCGCAAGCCGCCCGGATCGCCGCGTTCATGGACGGCGAGCGGTTCGCCGCGTTCGACGTCGCCGCCGCGCCGCTATTCCGCTGCTTCGTGTTCAAGCTGGCGGCGCAGCGCTTCAAGCTGGTATGGAGCTTCCATCACGCGATACTCGACGGCTGGAGCGAGGCCGCGCTGACCGCCGAATTCATCCGGCTCTACACGGCGGGCCTGGCGGGCGCGCAGAACGGGCAAGACGGGCAGAACGGGCAGAACGGGCAGAACGGGCAGAGCGGGCAGAGCGGGCAGAGCGGGCAGAGCGGGCAGAGCGGGCAGAGCGACGAGCCGGTGCAGGCCGGTTACCGCGATTTCATCGAGCGCGAACAAGCCGCGCTCGCCGATCCGGCCGAACGCGATTTCTGGCGCGGCCAGCTCGACGGCGCACAGGCGCTGTCGCTGCGCCGCGCGCCTCTGACGGCCGACGCGGCAGACGAGCGTGTGGATTATCTGGAGGTCGAGATCCCCGTCGAACTGGAGGCGGCGCTGCGTGCGCTTGCGCGCGACGCGAACGTGCCGCTCAAGAGCGTGCTGCTCGCCGCCCATCTGCGCGCGCTGCAGGCGCTTAGCGGGCGGCGCGACGTGCTGACGTCGATGGTGACGCACGTGCGGCCCGAGACCGAGCATGCGGAGCGCGCGGTCGGGCTGTTCCTGAATTCGGTGCCGGTGCGCGCGGCGCTCGACGGCGACGCATCGCCGGTCGCGCAGGTGCGGCAGGTATTCGAGATCGAGTCGGGCATTTTCCGGCATCGTTTTTATCCGTCGCAGCAGATCCGGCAGGACAACAGCGGGATCGAACTCGGCGAGGTGCTGTTCAATTTCACGAGCTTCCACGTGCTGCGCGAGCTGGACGACGCGGACGTGCGGATGCTGGCGGGCCGCGACGGCCACGCGGTCAACAGCTTTCCGGTGCAGGTCGATTTCTCCGTCTCCGCGAGCGACCAGCGGCTGCGCTGCATCGTCGGCTATCGGGCCGACAGCCTGCGGCGTGCCGACGCGCAAGACATCGTGCACGCCGAGCACGAGGCGCTGCGGCGGCTCGCCGGTGCGCCCGCGGCGACCTGGCTGCCGCCGGCCACGCTCGCGCGGCTGGACGAGTGGGCGACGCCGAAGCCGGGGCTGCCGGTGGGCGCGAGCGTCGGCGAGCGTCTCGCCGCGTGCGCGGCTGCCGCGCCGGACGCCGTCGCGTTGATCGACGACGCGGGCGAGACGACCTATGCGGCGCTGCTCGAGCAGTGCGACCGGCGCGCGGCGGCGCTCGCCGCGCTGGGCGTGCGGCAGGGCGACGTCGTGGCGGTCTGCGCGGGCCGCTCGGCGGCGACGCTGCAGACGGTGCTCGCGCTGTTCCGGATCGGCGCCGTGTATCTGCCGCTCGATCCCGCGTTGCCGGAAGCGCGCCATCGCTTCATGGTGGACGACGCGCGCCCGGCGGCGATCGTCGGCGATGCCGCCGCGCCCGCCTGCCTGCGTGCGTGCGGCGTGCGTTTCGTCGAGCTGGCGGCGCTGGCGCAAGCGAGCCACGCCACCTTGGCCGCCGCGCCGCGCGTCAGCCCAGGCGAGCCCGCCTACATCCTCTATACGTCCGGCTCGACCGGCACGCCGAAGGGCGTGCTGTGCCGCCAGGAAGGCATCCTCGCGTTGTTCGATGCGCTTGCCGACACCTATCCGCTCGCCGCGGGCGACCGCGTGCTGTGGAAGACCGCGCAATCGTTCGACGTGTCGCTCACCGAAATGTTGTGGCCGTTGATGAAGGGCGCCGCGATCGTGATCGCGCGGCCGGACGGCCAGTACGATCCGCGCTACCTGCAGCGCGCGATCGAGCAGCATCGCGTGACGGTGGTCAATTTCGTGCCGTCGATGCTGCACCTGTTCCTGCAATCGCTCGACGCCGGCGCGGCGAACCCGCTGCGCGCGGTGTTCGCCGCCGGCGAGCCGCTGCTGCCCGCGACCGTCGAGCTGGCGGCGCGCGTGCTGCCGCACGCGCCGCTGTTCAACGCATACGGCCCGACCGAGGCCAGCATCTACGCAACCGTGTGGCGTTGCACGAGCGGCCCGGTGCTGATCGGTCGCGCGGTGGGCGACGTCGGCACGCATATCCTGTCGCCCGAGCTCGCCCGGTTGCCGATCGGCGTGACGGGCGAGCTGTACCTCTCCGGGCGCGCGCTGGCGTCGGGCTACCTGAACCGGCCCGAACTGAGCGCGGAGCGTTTCGTGCCGAACCCGTATGCGACGGGCGACGCGGATCGCGTGCTGTATCGTACCGGCGACCTCGCCCGCTTCGATCGCCACGGCGACATCGAATTCGTGGGCCGCGACGACCAGCAGGTCAAGGTGCGCGGCTTCCGCATCGAGACGGGCGAAGTCGAATCGGTGCTGGGCCGCCATCCCGGCGTCGCCAAGGTCGCGGTGCTGGCGCGTTCGGGTAGCGCGGGCGCCGTGCTCTGTGCGTTCGTGCAGGCGGCGGGCACGCTGCCGGACGGCGCGCTGAAGGCGCATGCGCAACAGGCGCTGCCGCCGTACATGGTGCCCGACCGGATCGTCGTGCTCGACGCGATGCCGATGACCGGCAGCGGCAAGATCGATCGCCTCAGGCTGGCCGACTGGCCGCTCGATGCGGCGAGCGTCGCCGATCGCGCCGTCCCCGCCGGCGCCGCGCGCCGCGCGCCCGGCGACGCGCAGGCCGCGGTCGCGGCGATCTGGCGCGACGTGCTCGGCCTCGCCGAGATCGATCCGGACACCAACTTCTTCGACGCCGGCGGCCACTCGCTCGCGCTGATCCAGTGCCAGGCGCGGCTGCGCAGCGAATTCGGCCGCGACGTCGACATCGATCACCTGTTCCGCTACACGACGATTCGCACACTGGCCGGCTGGCTGTCGGCGTCCGGCGAGCCGGCGGCCGATGCCGGCGGCACGGCCGAGGCCGCACGCGCGTCGCAGGTCGACAGCCGCGACGTCGCGATCATCGGGATGAGCGCGACCGTCTCGGGCGCGGACGACGTCGAGCAGTTCTGGCGCATGTTGCTCGCGGGCGAGGACGGCATCACCCGGCTCGACGACGCGCGGCTGCGCGCGCTCGGCGTGCCGGACGAGCTGCTCGGCAATCCGCGCTTCGTCGCCGCGCGCGGGTTGATTCGCGATCCGGACTGTTTCGACGCCGCGTTCTTCGGCTATACGCCGCGCGAAGCCGAAATCATGGATCCGCAGCAGCGCAAGCTGATGGAGGAAAGCTATCGCGCACTCGAGGACGCCGGTTACGCCGGGCCCGGCCCCGCGCGCGACGTGGGCGTCTACGTCGGCGTCGGCGCGAGCCAGTACCTCGCGAACCACGTGCTCGGCAACCGCGACGCGGTCGACGCGCTCGGGTTGTACCAGATCAACGTGCTGAACCAGGCCGCGACGCAGATCGCCTACCGGCTGAATCTCACCGGCCCCGCGCTCACGCTGAACACCGCGTGCTCGACGTCGCTGGTCGCGCTGCACATGGCCGCGCGCGCAGTCGCGCAGGGCGACTGCGAACTCGCGCTCGCGGGCGCGGCGTCGATCGGCGTCGACGGCGTGCCGGGCTATCTGCACCGTACCGGCGGGATCTTTTCCGCGGACGGCTATTGCCGCGCGTTCGACGCGGCCGCGAGCGGCACCGTGGAGGGCAGCGGCGCGGGGGCGGTCGTGCTGAAGCGGCTCGATCTCGCGCGCCGCGACGGCGATCACGTGTATGCGATCGTCAAGGGCTCCGCGATCAACAACGACGGTCACGACAAGGCCGGCTACACCGCGCCGAGCCCTGCCGGCCAGGCACGGGTGATTCGCGCCGCGCTGGCGGACGCGGGCGTGGATGCCGCGTCGGTCGGCTATGTCGAGACGCACGGCACCGGCACGCTGCTCGGCGACCCGATCGAAATGGCCGCGCTGAAGGCGACCTACGGCCAGCATCCGGCACGTGCGCCGCGCGTGCTCGGCGCGGTCAAGACGAGCGTCGGGCATCTGGACAGCGCGGCGGGGCTCGCGGGCGTGATCAAGGCGGCGCTCGCGCTCGAGCGCGGCAAGGTGCCGGGCACGCTGCACTTCGATACGCCCAACCCGCTGCTCGAACTCGATGACGCGGCCTTCCGCATCACCGCGCAAGCGACCGACTGGCCGGACGGCGGCGCGCCGCGCCGCGCGGCCGTCAGTTCGTTCGGCATCGGCGGGACCAACGCGCACGTGATCCTGGAAGCCGCGCCGCCCGAGGCGGACGCGCCGACGGCCGCCGCCGCGCATTGCCTGCGGCTGTCGGCCGCCACGCCGGACGGGCTGCGGCGCGCGGCGGACGGCCTCGCCGCCGCGCTGCGCCGCCACCCGGAATGGGCGCTGGCCGACGTCGCGTACACGCTGCAGGCCGCCCGGCAGGACCACGCATGCCGCGCGTTCGTGGTCGCCGAGTCGCGCGACACGGCGCTCGACGCGCTGGCGGCGGGCGTGTCGCCGGCCGCCGACGACGCGCCGTCCGCGCGTCCGGTGATCTTCCTGTTCACCGGGCAGGGCGCGCAGGCCGCCGGGATGGCGCGCGACCTGCATCGCGAGAATCCGGTGTTCCGCGCGGCGCTCGACCAGGTGTGCGGGCGGTTCGCGAGCACGGCCGGGCTCGCGCTCGAACCTTACCTGCTGGGCGACGCGAGCACCACCGACACCGCGCTGGTGCAGCCGCTGCTGTTCGCGTACGAGTACGCGCTGTATCAGGCGTGGGCAGCGCTGGGCGTGACGCCGGATTACCTGATCGGCCACAGCCTCGGCGAATTGGTCGCCGCGTGCTGCGCGGGCGTGTTCTCGCTCGACGACGCGGTCGGCTTCGTGGCGGCGCGCGCGGCGGCGATGCAGGCGCAACCGGCCGGCGCGATGCTGTCTATATCGATCGCGGAAGACGAGCTGACCGCGCAATTGCCGCCGACGCTCGCCATCGCGGCGGTCAATGGGCCGCTGCAATGCGTGGTGTCCGGCCCGGTGGATGCGGTCGACGCGTTCGCGGCGCACCTGCGCGACGCCGGTGTCGCGCATGCGCGGCTCGCGTCGTCGCATGCGTTCCACTCGCCGATGATGACGGACGCGGCGGCGCGCGTGCACGCGCATGCCGCGACGATGACGCTGCATGCGCCGCGCATCCCGTTGATTTCCAACCTCGACGGCACGCTGCTGGACGCGCCGCGCGCCACCGATCCGGCGTACTGGGCCGCGCACGTGCTCGGCACGGTGCGCTTCTCGGCAGGCGTGCGAACACTGGCGGCGCTGGGCGATGCGCTGTGGGTCGAGATCGGCCCGCGCGACGTGCTGGCGGCGCTGGTGCGCGCGCATCGCTGCGCGCCGGCCGACGCGGTGCTGGCGACCTTCACGGAACGCACGCCGCGCACGATGGTTACGTTGCTCGCCGGCTACGGGCGGCTGTGGGCGAAGGGCGCGCGGCTGACACGGCGCGACGCCTACGCGGGCGAGCGCCGCAAGCGCCTGCCGTTGCCGGGCTATCCGTTCGAGCGGACGCGTCACTGGCTGCCGGCACAGCACATCGCGCGCGTGCAGCCGGAGGCGTTGCCCCCGTCGATCGCAGCGGTTGCTGCGCCGGCCGCGGTCGACACCGCGCCCGCTGCGTCGGCCGAAACCGACGACGTGCGGCATGCATTGACGCGTATCTGGACCGAGTGCCTCGGCCATGAGCGGATCGCGCCGACCGACGATTTCTTCGAGTTGGGCGGCGATTCGCTGCTGGCCGGGCGCGTGCTCACGCGAATTCACGAGCGCCTGAAGGCGGAGCTGACGCTCGACGCGTTCTTCGGTGCGCCGACGATCGACGGGCTGGCTCGCGCGATTCGCGTGCAGTCCGAACCGACGCCGCCTGCCATGCAGGCGGCAACGACACCGGACGGCCTGCCGGGCGCGGGGCCGCGCCGCGCGCCGATGTCGTTCCAGCAGCGCCGGCTGTGGACGCTCGAACGGCTCGGCATGGGCGGTTCGGTCTTCCATCTGCCGCAATGCCTGCACCTGCACGGCGAGCTCGACCGCGCCGCGCTGCACGCGGCGCTCGAGGGGCTGGTCGCGCGCCATCCGGCGCTGCGCACGTCGTTCCACGAAGGACCGGACGGTGACGGCGAGCAGCACGTGCATGCCGACGCGACGGTCGCGCTGTCGATCCATGCGTACGCAGGCGGCACGGAGGACGCACTGCGCGCGTTCATCGCGCAGCATCGCGACGCGCTGCGGGCGGAGCCGTTCGATCTCGCGCGGCCGCCGCTGTTTCGCGCACGGCTGCTCGAACTCGGGCCGCGCCGCGCGTGCCTGCTGATGTCGTTCCATCACATCGTCGTCGATGGCTGGTCGTTCCGGCTGATCGCGCAGGATCTCGCGTCGCTGTACGGCGCGGCGAGCCAGGGCGGCGCGCCGGATACCGAACCGCCCGCATGGGATTACGCGGACTACAGCGAGGAGCAGGCGACGCGGTTCGCCGCCGGACACTACGCGGCGCACGAGGCGTTCTGGGCGCACCTGGACGGCGCGCCGGTGCTCGACCTCGGCGGCGATCGACGTCGCGCACGCACGCCGGGGCGTCTCGCGCACAGCGGCCGCGTCGCGGTGGATGCCGAGCGTGCGCGGCAGGTCGACGCGCTGGCGCGGCGCTTGCGGACGACGCCGTACGTCGTGTTTCTGTCCGCGTTCCTGCTGATGCTGTCGCGGCGCACCGGGCAGCGCGACCTGGTGGTCGGCTCGCCGGTCGCCAACCGCGCGTCGAGCCGCACCGAAGGGCTCGTCGGCTTTTTCGTCAACCTGCTCGCGCTGCGCGTGGCGTTTCCGGCAGCGAGCCGCGCGCGGGCGTGGATCGAGCGGGTGCGCGACTGCGTGATGGCCGCGCACGCGCACCAGGACTATCCGTTCGAAAAGCTGGTCGAGCGCTTCGCGGGCCCGCGCGACACGTCGCTGACGCCGCTGTTCCAGGTGGTGTTCTCGATGCAGGAGGCGCCGGTTCGCCATGTGCGGATCGGCGGGCTGGACGTCGCGTTCGAGGACACGCCGGAAACGGAAACCGAATACGACCTGACGATGAACCTGCATCGCGACGGCGCGGGCTACGGCGGCGTGCTGCTGACCCGCGACGGCGCGCTGGAGCGTGGCGAGGCCGACGAGGTGATCGAACAGTTCCAGGCCGCGCTGGACCTGCTGCTGACGCTGCCCGACGATGCGCCGCTCGGCGACGCGGGCGTGCTGTCGGCCGCGCAGCGGCAGGCCTGGCAGGCGGCGTCCGGGGTGGCCGACGTGTCGTCGTGGGCGGCGTCCGACCTCGTGTCGCTGCTGTCGGGCACGCTGACGGACGGCAACGCCGCGCCGGCGGTCGCCACCGCGCACGAAACACTCAGTTACGCGGCGCTGCGGGCGCGGGTTGAGCAGGTCGCGGGCGCGCTGCACGCGCGCGGTGTCCGCGCCGGCGATCGCGTCGCGCTGTGCTTGCCGATGGGGCTCGACGCACTGGTGGCGCTGCTCGGCGTGCTGCGCATCGGGGCGACCTACCTGCCGCTCGATCCCGCCGCGCCGGCCGCGCGGCAGCACGCGATCCTGTCGCAAGCGGCGCCGGTGCTGCTCGTGCACGACGCGACGGCGGCGCCGCCGACGTGGCCCGGCTGCGCGACGATCGCGTTCGCCGCGCTTGGCGACGCGTCCGCCGGCGCGCCGCCCGCACGTATCGATCCGCAACAGGCCGCGTATACGCTGTTCACGTCCGGTTCGACCGGCGTGCCGAAGGGCGTCGACGTCAGCCATCGGGCGGTCGCGCACAAGATCCAGGCGCTGTGCGCCGCGTATCGCATGACGGCCGACGACCGGGTGGTGCAGTTCTCGTCGCTCGCGTTCGACGTGTCGATCGAGGAAATCTTCACGACGCTGTCCGCCGGCGCCTGCCTGCTGCTGCTCGAGCGCGCGGCATGGCCGACGCTCGGCGCGTTCAGCGGCCTGCTCGACCTGCAGCGCGCGACCGTGCTCAACCTGCCCGCGTCGTTCTGGCGCGAATGGGTGCGTGCGATCGGGCTCGGCGAGGCCGCGCTGCCTGCGCGGCTGCGGCTGGTCGTGACGGGCAGCGAGACGGTGCCGCTCGCGGCCGTGCAGACATGGCGCGCCGTGACGGGCGGCCGTGTGGCGCTGATGAACGCGTACGGGCTGACGGAAAGCGTGATCACGTCCGTCGTGCACGACGTGCCGGCCGACGCGCGCCCGGATGAACGCGACGTGCCGATCGGCGCGCCGCTGCCCGGCACCACGGCCTATGTGCTCGACGCGCACCTGCAACCGGTGCCGCCGCTGTGCCGCGGCGAGCTCTACCTCGGCGGCAGCGCACTTGCGAGCGGCTACCCGGGCCGGCCCGGCCAGACGGCCGCCGCGTTCCTGCCCGATCCGTTCGCCGGGCAACCGGGCGCGCGCATGTATCGCACCGGCGACCTCGTGCGTCGCGACGGCGAGGGCGCGCTGATCTACCTCGGCCGCAGCGATCGCCAGATCAAGGTGCGCGGCGTTCGTGTCGATCTGGCCGAAGTGGAAGCGCTGCTGCTCGAACAGGACGGCGTGCGCGAGGCCGCGGTGCGGCTGTCGGGCGGACCCGACGCGCCGGCGCCGCGGCTGGAGGCGTTCATCGTGGTCGGCTCAGACGCATCGGGCGCGGCGGACACGTCACGCGAGGCGGCGCGCGAGCGGCTGCGCGCGTTGCGCCGCGTCGCGCCCGCGCATCTGGTGCCGCATGCGCTGGCAATCGTGCCGTCGCTGCCCAAGACGTCCGGCGACAAGATCGATCGCCAGTGGGTATCGACGGCGGTGCTGCCGTCCGCGGCCGCGGACGGCGACGACACGCCGCCGCTGCGCGCGCTGCTGACGGTGCTGCGCGACGTGCTGCGGCTGGATCGGATCGGCCGCGACGACAACTACTTCGGGCTGGGCGGCGATTCCATCCTGGTGCTGCGGGCCGTCGCGCAGCTGAACCGGGCCGGCTGGACGGTCGACCCGCAGGATTTCTTCGCGAGCCCGACCCTCGCGGACCTGGCCGATTGCCTGCGGCCGCTGGCGGCGCGACCGGACGCGCACGATGTGTCCGCGTTCCCGCTGACGCCGTATCAAAGGCGCGTGCTGCAACGCCCGCATGCGCACCACTGGAACCGCGCGTTGCTCGTTCAGGCTGCGCAGCCGCTCGACGCCGACGCGCTGCGGGCCGCGCTCCGCTCGCTGCTCGACGCGCATCCGGGGCTGCGCTGCGTATTCGATCGCAGCGCGCTGGCGGGCCGCGTCGCGCCGGCGGACACGGACGCCGTGCAGCGCTGCTTCAGCAGCCACGACCTCGCGGCGGACGATGCGGCGCGCTTCATCGTCGCGCACAGCACGACGCTGCAGCAGGGCTTCGATCTCGCGCAAGGGCCGCTGGTGCGGATCGCGCACTACCGATGCGGCGCGGCCGGCGACCGGCTGCTGCTCGTCGTGCACGGTCTCGTCGCGGACAGCCATGGCTGGGCGGTGCTGCTGGACGACCTGGCCAATGCGTATGCGGCGCATGCGAACGGCCGGACGCCGGCAGTGGCCGCGCCGACGCTGGCGTATCCGGCCTATCTGCGCGCGCTCGACGCACGCATGGCGGCCGCGCGGCGGGCGGGCGAAACCGCCGCGTACTTTGCGCCGATGGCGGCCAACGTCGCGCTGCCGCGGGATCGGCACGCGGAAGCCGGCGCGAACGCCGAGGCAAGCCAGCAGGTCGTGCGCGACCGGCTGACGGGCGAGGCGGCGCGACGGTTGCTGGCCGTCGTGCCGCAGCGCCTGCGCGTGAAAGCCGCCACCGTCGCGATCGCGGCGGCGGCGCGCGCGCTCACCGACTGGGCGGGCGGCGCGGTCGTCGCCGATCTTGGCCGGCACGGCCGCGACTGGCTCGACGACGGGCCGGCGGTCGAGCGCGCGGTCGGCTGCTTCGTCTGCGACGTGCCGCTGCTGTTGCCGCATCACGCCGGCGTGCCGGGCGTCGCCGCGCTGCGCGAATGGGAGACGACGCTCGCCGCGCTGCCGCTGGCGGCGCTGGGCGGTGCAGACCTGCCGCCGCCCGCCGGCGTCGATCCCGACGCGTGGCGGCGCTGCGTGCAGCCGCAGGTCAGCGTCGATTTCGTGTCGGCGGCCGCCGCGCGTCCGTCCGCGTGGTTCTCCGCCGCCACCGAGGCGGTGGGCGCGGACCGCGCGGCGAGCGACGAACGCTCCCATCTGCTGAACCTCGTCTGCGTCGCGGGCGACGGCGAACTCGCGTTCGAGTGCCGCTACAGCGACGCCGTCCACACGCGCGCCACCGCCGAACAGTTGTTGCGTCGGTGGCGCGAACACATGGAGGCCGCGCTCGCGCATGTCGCCGACGCAGCCGTTCCCGTAGTCGAACACGATCATTCCTGACATGACCCAGATCTACCTGAAACCGAACGTCGTCTTCGAACCGCTGATCAATCAATGGTATGCGTGGACTTTCCTGCTGCAGCCCGCGACCTGCGCGCTGGTGATGAAGCAGGTGCATCTGCGCATCATGGAATCCTTCATCCGCGCGCCGGAGCTGCATCGGCGCTCCGCCGCGAAGATGGCCGGCGGCCCGTTTCTCAATGGCGGCCGTGAGCTCGTGCCGGCGGTCGACGCGCTGATCCGCGAGACCCGCACGCGCGCCGCGCCGCTGCTGGCGCTGGCGGACGCGCTGCGCGAGCTCGACCAACTGCTCGCGCGGGAAGGGGGCGGCGATACGCTGTCGCCGCTCTATGCGCGGGTGCCCGAGCCGTTGAAGGGATTCGTCGAGCTGGGCTACGACCTGCGCGGCCACGCGTCGTACCGGCTGTTCGAGCGGCTGCTGTACGACAGCGCCGGCTATCTCGACGCGCTGCAGAGCGTGAACGGCTTCCTCGCGACCAGCGACGACCGGAGCTTCATGCTGAGCACGCCGCGCTTTCCGGACGAGCACATGGTGCAGATCCGCCTGCCGTTCCGCGACGCGCTGTACGACGAGCTGTTCGCGGCCCGCCACACGGGCGCCGCGCCGGACCTGATCGACCGCCTGCTCGCGCACGCGGAGGGCGGCGCCGCGCGGCGCACGGCGCTCGAAACCTGGTTCACCGACGCGCCGCCGCCGCGCCCGCCGTCGGCGCCGGCGCGCGCGGGGCAGCCGGTGCGGGTGCGCTACTTCAACCATGCGACGGTCCTGGTCGAAACCGCGGAATTCTCGTTGCTGACCGATCCGATCGTCGGCTATCCGCTCGGCCAGGGCGACGATCCGTTCACGTTCGCGGATCTGCCCGAGCGCATCGATTACGTGCTGCTGACCCACAACCACCAGGATCACATCGTGCTCGAGAGCCTGCTCCAGCTACGGCACCGGATCGGCACGCTGGTGGTGCCGCGCAGCCACGGCGGGTTCCTGCAGGACCCGTCGATCCGGCTCGCGCTCGAAGCGTGCGGGTTCGAGCGGGTGATCGAGGTCGGCGAGCTGGACAGCGTGCCCGTGCCGGGCGGCGAGATCGTCGCGCTGCCGTTCCTCGGCGAGCACGGCGATCTGCATATCGCCGCGAAGATGGCGTTCGCGCTGAAGGTGGACGGCAAGAGCCTGCTGTTCGCGGCCGACTCGAACAACCTGCAGCCGGAGCTGTACCAGCGCATCGCGCAGCGCATCGGCCGGATCGGCACGCTGTTCATCGGCATGGAATGCGAAGGCGCGCCGATGTCCTGGCTGTACGGCGCGCTCCTGAACGAGCCGCTCGGGCGGCAGTTCGACCAGAACCGCCGCCTGAACGGCTCCGACTGCGAGCGCGCGTGGCCGCTGGTCGAGTGCTTCGCGCCGCGCCAGGTGTTCGTCTATGCGATGGGCGCGGAGCCGTGGCTCAAGTTCATCTCCAGCATCGAATACGCGCCGACCTCGCTGCCGATCGTCGAATCGGACAAGCTGATCGCCCGCTGCCACGCACACGACATCCAGTCCGAGCGGCTGTACCTGAAGAAGGAAATCGTCCTTTGAGCGCGCGCGACCGCGGGGCCGCCCGCATCGTCTCGTCGAATCGTCGAACCAGGAAAACATCGCCCATGCCGGATCGTCCTCCGTCCCGTGTCGCTACCGCCGTCAGGATTCTCGCCGTCACCGTCATGCTGTTGCTGGCCGTTGCGGTGGGCCTGCTGTATTGGGCGCTGCCCGCCGCGACCGGCTATGCGTCGCATTACCTGTGCGTGCGCGTGCTCGCCGGCGGCGACGGTCGCGACGACGGTGCGCGCGCCGTGTTCGCGCGCGAGGTGCAGCCGATCAATCCGTTGTTCGACTTCGTCACGTACCGGATCGACCGTGCGCGACAGACCGTCGAGGCCGCCGGGCTCGGCGTGCTGCGCGCGACGGTCGCGTTGTACCGGCCGGGCCTCGGCTGCACGATCGCGCCGGCCGACGCGCTCGACGCGTTGCGCGTGGAGGGCCATGGCCTCGCGTTGCCGGGCGCGGCGGCCGAGGCCGACCACCTCGACGATGCCGCACCGTCCGATCCGCCGCCGGCGCTGGGCGCCGTGCTGGATCGCGCGGTGGCGGAGCCGGCGCCCGGATCGCTGCGCAACACGCTGGCGGTGGTCGTGCGGCAGGACGGCAAGCTCGTCGGCGAGCGGTACGCGCCGGGCGTCACGGCCGACACCCCGTTGCTCGGCTGGTCGATGACGAAGACCGTCACCGCATTGCTGGCGGGCGTATTGGCCCGCGACGGCAAACTGACGCTCGCGCAGGATCGCCTGCTGGACGACTGGGCGTCGTCCGGCGACCCGCGCCAGGCGATCCGGTTGCGCGACCTGCTGCAATGGACGAGCGGGCTGGACTACCAGGAAGGCTATCTGCCCGGCTCGGACACGACGAAGATGCTGTACCAGTCGACCGACATGGCGCGCTTCGTCGCGAGCCGGCCGCTGAAGGTCGCGCCCGGCCGCGAGGTGGACTACCAGAGCGGCGGGAGCGTGCTGATCGCGAAGATCGTCGCGCGCGCGGTCTCGCCGCGGCCGCTCGACATCGTGCCGTTCGCACGGGCGCGGCTGTTCGAGCCGCTCGGCATCCGCACCGCGATGATGGAGCCCGACGCGTCGGGCACGCTGGTCGGCAGCAGCTACATGCTGGCATCGGCGCGGGACTGGTCGAAGCTCGGCCAGCTGATCCTGCAGCACGGCGTGTGGCGCGGCGCGCGCATCGTCGATGAGGACTGGGTGCGTTTCATGGCGACGCCCGAGGCGACCCGGCACGACGGCCGGCTCGGCGCGCATCTGTGGCTGAATGCCGGCGCCGGCGGCGCGCGCCGGTTTCCGTCGCTGCCGGAGGACCTGATGATGATGGACGGCTTCAATCACCAGCTGGTGGTGATCGTGCCGTCGTGCCGCGCGGTCATCACGCGGCTGGGCGCGACGGTGGACCACAGCTGGGACACCGAACGCTTCGTCGCCGACGTGATGGCGAGCCTGCCAGGCTGCGCCGACCCGGCAACCACGACCGCTGCAAGGGAAGCGAATCATGAAGATCACCGTGCGTGACGCCGTGGCCGCCGATATGCCGGCCCTGCGCGAGCTGTTCCTGTACTCGCGCCGCGAGACCTTCGTCTGGCAGCCGGCCGGCGCGTTCGAGCTGGCCGATTTCGACGCCCAGACGGAAGGCGAGCGGCTGAGGGTCGCCGAGGACGGAAGCGGGCGACTCGCCGGCTTCGTGTCGGTCTGGGAGCCCGACCATTTCATCCATCACCTGCACGTGTCCCGGCCGCACCACCGGAGCGGCGTCGGCCGGGCGCTGCTGCGCGCGCTGCCGGGCTGGCCGGCCACCCGCTATCGGCTCAAGTGCCTGCGCGCCAACGCGCCGGCGCTGGCGTTCTATGCGGCGTGCGGCTTCGTCGAGATCGGCGCCGGCAGCGCGGAAGACGGCGAGTACCTGCTGCTCGAGTCCGGCGACAAGGACCGCCGATGACCGTTCACCTGCGGTACTGCCTGCAGCAGGCGGCGTTGTGGGGCACCTTCGGCCTCGTGCTGCCGGTCGTCACGCTGTTCCTGCTGCACAACCATTTCACGCTGTTCGAGATCGGGCTTTACGCGGCGCTGTTCAGCCTGTCGACCATCGCGCTGGAGCTGCCGTTCGGCGCGATGGCCGACCGCGTCGGCCGTATCCGGACCTATCGCGTATCGCTGCTGATGAACAGCGTCGGCTGCGCGCTGATGCTGTGCTTCAGCCAGAAGCCGATGCTGTACCTCGCGGCGGCGAGCTTCGGCATCGCGCGCGCGATGAGTTCCGGGACCGTCGACGCGTGGTATGTCGGCCTGCTGCGCGAGCACGGCGAAACGAAGCGGATTCCGTATTTTCTCGGCCGCGCGGAACTGGCCTCCGCGCTCGGGCTGGCAAGCATGTCGCTGGTCGGCGGCGTGCTCCCGGACCTGATCGGCAGCCGGCTGTTCGACAACCCGTACAAGATCGGCCTGGCTCTCGCATGCGGCCTGTTCGTCGTGCTGCTGGGCCTCACGTCGTGGTTTTTCGCCGAGGCGGAGCAGGCGCCGCGCGAGGCGGTGCCGGCCGGCAGGATGCTCGACGATCTTCGCGAACTGGTCCGGTTCACGTGGCACGGCGGCGCGGTGCGGCCGCTGATCCTGCTCTGCATGCTGCTCGGCGGCGTCGTGTCGGTGCTGGAGAGCTACTGGCCGGTCGTGTTGAAGACGCTCGTGCCGATGCACGGCGCGACCTGGGCGTTCGGCCTGTTCCTCACGCTGATGCTGGTCGTGAAGGGCGCGGGCGGCTGGGTGTCGTATCGCGTGATGAAGCAATGCGCCGCGCGGCCGGCGCTCGCCGTGACGCTGCCGTTCGCCGGGCTCGCCGTGAGCCTCGTGCTGACGCGCTGGGCGAATCACGTCGTCGCGTTCGGCGTCGTGCTGAGCGGGGTCGCGCTGTGCCTCGGCATCGCCGGCGCGGTGGTCAACGCGGTGCTGCATCACCGGACGCCCGATGCGCTGCGATCGCGCGCCGTCTCGTTCTTTTCGCTGGTGTTTCAGCTCGGCAGCATGATCGCGTCGGTCCTGCTCGGCTACCTGGTCAGCCAATGGGGCGTGCAGGCGGTGTGGTGCGGCGTCGGCGTGCTGGTCGCGGCGGCGTCCGGATACGGCGCCACGATCGGCGGCTGGGCCGCCGACCCGGTGGAAGAGGCGAAGGCGACGGCGCGCGTGTAGGGATGGGCGCGCCGGTTCGATTCAGGTGCGATGCGTCATGCGGTAGCGGCAATCTTTTTCGTTTGTCACCCCCACGATAGCCAAGGAGAGCGACTTTGAAACAGGAGATGCGCAATGCGATTCACGACACGCTGGATGCGCTCGTGTCCCAGTACGGGATGGCGGAGCTCGAACGCGTGATCGAGTTCGTCGACATCAATACGGGGCGGGTTCCGTTGCCCGTGTTGCCGAAACATCAGCGGCCGTTGCTGTTCTATTTCCCGGGGCTCGACGGGAAGCCGTGGTACGAAGCGTCCGATTATCCGGAACTCGAGGCGTTCACGTCGACGCTCGAGGCGTCGGTCGACGTGCTGCGCGAGGAGTTTCTCGCGCAGGTGACCACGCCGATGCTGCTGCCGTACGAAGAGCAGGTGGCGGGACGGTTCGAGTCGATCCGGCGCAACGACTGGGGGTCGTTCTATTTCAGGCGCAAGGGCGAGCCCGAGGTCGAGGAGAATTGCCGCCGCTGCCCGCGCACCGCGGCGCTGATGCGGGAGGTGCAGGATTTCCTCAGCCCGAGCGGCGCGTTCATCTTTTCGGTGATCCAGGGCGGCACGCGGATTCCGCCGCATTCGGACACGACGAATCTCAAGCTGACCTGCCAGCTTCCGCTGATCGTGCCGCACGGCTCGCGACTGCGCGTCGGCGACGAGACCCGCGAGTGGCCGGATCGGCGCGCGATCATTTTCGACGATACGTTCGAGCATGAGAGCTGGAACGACAGCGACGAGCCGCGGGTTTGCCTGCTGGTCGATATCTGGCATCCAGGCATCACGCGGATCGAGCGGGACGCGCTCGAGCGGCTCGATGCGGCGATCAGCCAGCATCTCGGCCTGGATTTCCGGCCGCCCTGGGCCGAAGCGGCCGCGGCGTAACGCGGGGAAGGGCGGCCGGCGGTCGCCTTTCGATCATCGACCGCTAGCGGCTGGGTCAGGCTGGCATTCGGCGCCGCGCCCGTTTTTACACCGGCGCGCGCGCGGGTGCCGGCCGCGCGCCGCGCCGAGGGAAAGGGCGGCACCGGGCATCCCGCGCCCGGTTTTTTCGTGTCCGTTGGGTGGTCGCGCGTGGCGCGTGGGATCGAGTTTGAAGGGCCGGAGCGGGAAGCCTTGCGGATATTGGCTGACATCGCGAGCACGATCCAAACTTAAACGAAATGTGATCCCTCGCCGCCGCAAAATTTTGCACAATGACGGCAGCGCGGTTTTCCTCCGCGCTTCGACGCGGGCCGACCGCCCGCCGACCACCGTCATTGAGCCCCGCGCCGACGTGCCGCCGCCCACCGCCATGGACCAACCGAAACGCATCCTGATCGTCGAGGACGACGCCGACATCGCCGACGTGCTGAGCCTGCACCTGCGCGACGAGCGCTACGAGGTCGTGCACAGCGCGGACGGCGCCGAAGGACTGCGCCTGCTCGAACAGGGCAACTGGGACGCGCTGATCCTCGACCTGATGCTGCCGGGCGTCGACGGCCTTGAGATCTGCCGGCGCGCGCGGGCGATGACGCGCTATACGCCGATCATCATCACGAGCGCGCGGTCGAGCGAGGTGCACCGGATCCTCGGCCTCGAACTCGGCGCCGACGACTACCTCGCGAAGCCGTTCTCGGTGCTCGAACTCGTCGCGCGCGTGAAGGCGCTGCTGCGGCGCGTCGATGCGCTCGCGCGCGATTCGCGGATCGATGCGGGCACGCTCGACGTCGCGGGGCTCGCGATCGACCCGATCGCGCGCGAGGCGAGCGTCGACGGCGCACGCATCGACCTCACGCCGCGCGAATTCGACCTGCTGTATTTCTTCGCGCGCCATCCGGGCAAGGTGTTCTCGCGGATGGACCTGCTGAACGCCGTGTGGGGCTACCAGCACGAAGGCTACGAACACACGGTCAATACCCACATCAACCGTCTGCGCGCGAAGATCGAGGCCGATCCGGCCGAGCCCGTGCGGATCCTGACCGTGTGGGGACGCGGCTACAAGCTCGCCGCGCCGGGCCAGCGGGACGCATGATGAAGCTCACGCTCACCCGGCGGCTGTCGCTCGTGTTCTCGATCCTGCTGCTCGCGTGCTCGGGCGCGTCGGCGTGGCTGCAGATCCGCGCGAACGACATGCGCGAGAAGGAAGTCGTGCAGGCGCTGTCGCGCGACCTGGCCGCCAACATCGCCGGCAGCGCGCCGCTGATGGACGCGAACGGGCTGCGCCCCGACGCCGTGCGCACGCTGTTCGGACAGTTGATGGGCGTGAACCCGAGCGTCGAGGTGTACCTGCTCGACAACACGGGGCGCATCAAGGGCGACGATGCGCCGCCCGGCCACGTGAAGCGCGACCGCGTCGATCTCGCGCCGGTGCAGCGCTTCATCGCGGGCCAGCCGCTGCCGATCCTCGGCGACGATCCGCGCAGCCCGGACGCGCGCAAGGTGTTCAGCGCCGCGCCGCTGCAGCGCGCGGGGCAGCCGCCGTCGGGCTACATCTACGTGGTGCTGCTCGGCGAGGCGCATGACCGGCTCGCCGCGCGCGTCGACGCCGGCAACGTGCTGCGCACGACGCTGTGGTCGATGGCGATCGTCGCGCTGCTCGGCCTGCTCGCGGGCCTCGTCGCCTTCGGCTTCATCACGCGCCCGCTGCGCCGGCTGACGGCCGCGATGCGCGACTTCGACGCAAACGGTGCGCCCCGCGCGCCGGGTGGGTCCGACACGCCCGACACGCCGCCGCCGATGCTGCACTTGCCGCCGGGCCGCCGCGGCGACGATATCGCGGTGCTCGAATCCGCGTTCGCGCAGATGGCCGACCGGATCGGCGACCAGTGGCGCGCGCTGACGCGCCAGGACCAGCAGCGGCGCGAACTGATCACGAACATCTCGCACGACCTGCGCACGCCGCTCACGTCGCTGCACGGCTATCTGGAGACGCTGTCGCTGAAGGCCGACACGCTGCCCGAGCCCGAGCGGCGGCGCTACCTGTCGATTGCGCTCGCGCAGAGCGCGAAGGTCGGGCGGCTTGCGCAGGCGCTGTTCGAACTCGCGCGGCTCGAATCGGGCGGCGTGCAGGCCGAGCGCGAGCCGTTCTCGCTCGTCGATCTCGTGCAGGACGTGTTCCAGAAATTCGAGCTGGCCGCGCAATCGCGTGGGGTCGCGCTGCATGCGCGGATTCCGCCGCGCGTGCCGGTCGTGTCGGCCGACCTCGGGATGATCGAGCGCGTGCTGACCAACCTGCTCGACAACGCGCTGCGGCACACGCCTTCGCACGGCGAGGTCGAGATCGCGCTGGCGCCGCAGGGCGACCGCGTGATCGTGACCGTATCGGATACCGGGGAAGGGATTCCGGCGGCGCGGCGCGAAGGGCTGTTCCAGCGGCCGCAGCGGCCGATGAGCGGCGGCACGGCGACGAGCGGCGGGCTCGGCCTGTTGATCGTGCACCGGATGCTGGCGCTCAACGGCAGCGGCATCCGGCTCGTCGATCGGCCCGGGCGCGGCGCGGTGTTCGAGTTCGCGCTGGCAGTCGCGTCGCCGGCGGCGGGCGACGGCACGCGCTGACCGCGCCCGGCAGGCGCTACTTGCCGCGCTTGCGCCGCACGTCGCTCGGCGTCGTGCCGGTCCAGCGCTTGAATGCGTGGCGGAATCCCACTGCATCGCTGAAGCCGAGCGTCAGCGCGATGTCCTCGGTGCTGAGCGTGGTCGTGCCGAGATAGTCGATCGCGAGCGCCTTGCGCACGCTCGTCAGCAGTTCGCTGTACGACGTGCCTTCGGCTTCGAGCTTGCGGCGCAGCGTGCGCGACGTCATGCACAGGCTCTCGGCGATCGCGTCGATGTCCGGGAATTGTCCCGGCGTGCGGGTGAGCTCCTCGTAGACGCGTCGCGTGATGCCCGATCGGCTGCGCAATTCGTCGAGCAATTGCGCGCAGTGCGACGACATCTGCGCGGCGGTGATCGGATTCGCGAGCTGCGGCGCACGCGCGAGCCATGCCGCCGGATAGCTGAGCACGTGATGCGGCTGGTCGAACGCGATCGGGCATTCGAGCGCGTCGGCCAGCAACGCCCCGTGCGGCGGCCGCGGCTGCGCGAACTGCGCGCGCGCGGGCACGCACCATCCGCCCATCACGTCCTTGATGATCGTCACGTGCAGCGCGAACTGCATGTCGATCAGGAAACGGTACAGCGACTCGTCGAGATCGGGCAGCGCGACGTCGTGCCGGTCCGGAAACAGCCATGACGCGGTGTCACCCTGTTCGACCCAGCGGATCGGCAGCATGCCGTTCGCGAGCCGGTGATATTTGACGGCCGAATCGAACGCGCGCGCGAGCGATTCCGAGCACAGCATCGCGTAGCCGTACATCCCGTAGCTCGACGCACGCAGCAGGCGGCCGACGCGCGCGCCAAGGTCGGTGCCGTCGTACCGGCCGACCGCATTGCGTGCGGCCGTCAGGAACTGCAGCGGCGACGTGAGCGTGAACGGGTCCGCGACGTCGGCCGGCGCGAGGCCGGTGCCGGCGAGCACCGTCGCCGGGTCGAGGCCGGCTTGCGCGGCCACGTCGACGAGCACGGCCAGCTTGGCCGGCGTGAAGCGCTGCTCGCGCAACGCGTGGGCGGCCGCGGCATCCGGCAGCCGGATGGAGCGGGCGTCGGTCGGTTTGAAGAGCGCACTGCGCGGCATGACGGGATCCTGCGTCCGAATCGATATCGTTGACGGCACGCAATTCTGCTCGGGAACGGTCCCATTCGCCACCGGGTTCACCCTGATGCGCCGACGGAGCTGCCCGGGCGGTCAGGTGTTCGCCGTGTGATGTTGCGCAGCACGCGCTTCGCCTGTCCGTTTCGATCATGTTTCGGCCGCCCGGATCATTTGCAAAGCGCGTCGTGCGCGCGATAGTCGCCGATCAGGCGGCGGCCCGCGTCCTTCCGGCGTGCAGGCTGCCGTGCGCACGGCACGCAGGCTGGCGTGCCGTCCCCAGAGGAGTGAGACATGACGAACAGACACTGGCTCGGGTCGTATGGCCCGATCCCCGCCGAGATCGACGCCGATCGCCATCCTTCCGTCAGCGCGCTGCTGGACGACGCGATGCACCGCTTTGCCGACCGTCCGGCGTTCCATGCGTTCGGCCGCACGCTCGCCTATGCCGACGTCGAACGCCTGTCGAGCGCGCTGGCCGCGTATCTGCAGCAGGTCGTCGGCGTGCGCAAGGGCGACCGCGTGGCCGTGATGCTGCCCAACGTGCTCGCGTTTCCGGTCGTGTTCGTCGCCGTCGCGAAGATCGGGGCGGTCCAGGTCAACGTGAATCCGCACTACACCGCGCGCGAGCTCGAGCATCAGCTCAACGACGCGGGGGTCGAGGTGGCGATCGTCTGCGGCGGGTCGATGGGCACGTTCGCGGAGGTGATCGGCGGCACGCGCGTGCGCACCGTGCTGAGCGTGGGGCGCGACGATCTCGGCGTCGTCGATGCGCCGGCCGGCGCGTGCGACGCACTGCCGCCCGGTTCGACTGCGCTCGCGCAAGCCATCGCCGCCGGCGAATCGCTCGCGTGCGAGCCGGTTGCGCTGAGCGGCGCGGACCTGTTGCTGCTGCAGTACACGGGCGGCACGACCGGCCTGTCGAAGGGCGCGGCGCTGTCGCATCGCAACCTCGTCGCGAACGTCGCGCAGTTCGCGGCGATCGTGCCGGATGCGCGCCAGCCGGGCGAGGAGGTCGTCGTCACGGCGATCCCGCTGTATCACATCTTCGCGCTGACGGTGAACTTCCTGTCCTACTTCGCGATCGGCGCGCAGAACTGGCTCGTCGCGAACCCGCGCGACATGGACGGGTTCGTCGACGTGCTGAAGGCCGCGCGGCCGACGGTGTTCGTCGGCGTGAACACGCTGTACGCGGGGCTCGCCGGCCATCCGCGGCTGAAGGAAGTCGACTGGTCGCGGCTGAAGCTGTCGGCCGGCGGCGGCGCGGCGGTGATCGACGTGATCTCGTCGCGCTGGAAGGCGGTGACGGGCAATTTCATCCGCGAAGGCTACGGGCTGTCGGAAACGTCGCCGGTCGTGTCGTTCAACCCGCAGTCGATCGACCGGTTCACCGGCACCACGGGCGTGCCGCTGCCGTCGACCGACGTGAAGCTGCTCGACGACCAGGATCGCGAGGTGGCGATCGGCGACGCGGGCGAGATCTGCGTGAAGGGGCCGCAGGTGATGAGCGGCTACTGGCAGAAGCCGGACGCGAATGCGGCCGCGTTCACCGCGGACGGCTATTTCCGCACCGGCGACGTCGGCGTGTTCGACGCGGCCGGCTTCCTGCGGATTGTCGACCGCAAGAAGGACATGATCATCGTGTCCGGCTTCAACGTGTACCCGAACGAGGTGGAAGCGGTCGCGACCGCGCTGCCGGGCGTCGCCGAATGCGCGTGCATCGGCGTGCCGGACCCGCGCACGGGCGAGGCCGTCAAGCTGTTCGTGGTGCTCGCGCCGGACGCCGACGTGACGGAGGCGCAGCTCGTCGCGCATTGCCGCGCGAGCCTGGCCGCGTACAAGGTGCCGAAGCTCGTGCGCTTCGTCGACCGGCTGCCGAAGTCGACGGTCGGCAAGATCCTGCGCCGGGAACTCAGCCGCGCCGACTGATGACGGCGCCGCGCCGCGCGGCCCAGGCTGCGCGGCCCGGTGCGCGGAAAGCCCCGAAGGTGGCGCGCGGGCCGCTCAAGTACAATGCGGTCGGTTCGATCGACGGGGACGCGATGACCGGCTCAGATTCACTTTCCGCCCGGCCCGGGCGTGCGCTGCCGTCGCCGAGCGCGACGGTGCCGATCTCGCTCGTCAACGGCTTTCTCGCGAGCGCAGGCGTGCAGCGCGACGTGGTCGAGCGCTACCTGCGCGGCGCCGGCATTCCGATCGAGCTGCTCGGCGAGCCGCATGCGCGCGTGACGGAGGAGCAGTTCTCGACGCTGTATCGCACGCTCGCGATCGACCTCGACGACGAGATGCCCGGCATCTTCTCGCGCCCGTTGCGCGGCGGCACGCTGAAGTACCTGTGCCTGAGCCTGCTCGATGCGCGCAACCTCGAAACGGCGCTGCATCGTTTCGGGCAATTCTTCCATATCCTGCTCGACGACTTCTTCGTCGAATCGAAGCGCGACGAGCTCGTCGCGCAGGTGCTGCTGCGCCCGAACGACGCCATCGGGCCGATCGGCGCGCTCGGCCAGGAGTTGATGCTCAAGCTCGTGCACGGCGTGTGCTCCTGGCTGATCGGCCAGAAAATTCCGCTGCTGCAGATCGAGTTCGCGTGCCCGCGGCCGCGCCATGCGGTCGACCACCTGTACTTCTTCACCGGCGCCGTGCAGTTCGACCGCGAGCGCACGCTGATGCGCTTCAGTGCCGATTACCTCGACGCGCCGATCCGGCAGAGCAAGCGCAACCTGCGCAAGTTCCTCGCGCGCGCGCCCGGCGACTGGATCTTCGAATCGTTCAGCGAACAGCTCGTGTGCCATCGGGTACGGCAGTACCTGTCGGCGGCGCTGCCGGATCTGCCCGTGATCGATCAGGCGGCCGAGCACCTGCATTGCTCGGTGCGCACGCTGAGCCGCCATCTCGCCGCCGAAGGGACGACGTTCCAGGTGCTGAAGGACGAGCTGCGGCGCGATATCGCGATCCAGCGGCTGACCGATACGCCCGACACGATCGCGGCGATCGGCGCCGATATCGGCTTCGACGACCCGAGCGCGTTTCATCGCGCGTTCAGGCACTGGACGGGCAGCACGCCGGGGACGTATCGGCGCCGCGCGTGACGCCGGAGTGGGGCCGGGTATCGCGGGTTCGCCGGTTCGAGGATCGCATCCCATAACCGGCTCCTTTGCGGTGTTCACGGCCGGTTTTTCAGAGGACACTCCCATAACCGGCTCCCTTTGCCACGTCGAGCCGGGGAGCCGCGCGTGCGCCCGGTCGCTTTTTTGGCGCGCGTTGCCGCCATTGTCGAGACGGACGGACCGGGCGCCGACGCCCGCCCGACGGGCTTCACCGCCATGCGCAAGGGTCGCGGGCGGCGTGCACCGTGGCCGGTTTTGTCACCATGTGGGCCGGATATGACAATGGGAATCGGGATCCCCGGCGTTAGGATGGCCCATCGCGTCGCCCGGCACTGGCCGGTTTTGCCGTACCGGCCCCCGTGGCGCCCTATTCACCGCCTGAATGGAACATCGACCATGAGCTATAACGCCCCCGTCAAGGACATGCTGTTCGTGCTGAAGGAACTCGCGGGCATCGACGCCGTTGCGCAGTTGCCGGGCTTCGAGGATGCGGGTTACGACACGGCGCAGGCCGTGCTCGACGAATCCGCGAAATTCTGCGGCGAGGTGCTGGCGCCGCTGAACGTCGAAGGCGACCGCAACCCGAGCAGCTGGAAGGACGGCGTCGTGACCGCGACGCCGGGCTTCGGCGCAGCGTTCCGCCAGTTCGTCGAAGGCGGCTGGCAGGGGCTGCAGCATCCGGCCGAATACGACGGCCAAGGTCTGCCGAAGCTGATCGCGACGCCGTGCATCGAGATGCTGAACGCATCGAATCTGTCGTTCGCGCTGTGTCCGCTGCTGACCGACGGCGCGATCGAGGCGCTGCTGACGGCCGGCACCGACGCGCAGAAGCAGCGCTACGTGCCGAAGCTGATCTCGGGCGAGTGGACCGGCACGATGAACCTGACCGAGCCGCAAGCCGGTTCGGATCTCGCGCTGGTGCGCTCGCGCGCGGAGCCGCAGGGCGACGGCACGTACAAGGTGTTCGGCACGAAGATCTTCATCACGTGGGGCGAGCACGACATGGCGGACAACATCGTCCACCTGGTGCTGGCGCGCACGCCGAACGCACCGGAAGGCGTGAAGGGCATCTCGCTGTTCATCGTGCCGAAGTTCATGGTCAACGAAGACGGCTCGCTCGGCGCGCGCAACGACGTGCACTGCGTGTCGATCGAGCACAAGCTCGGGATCAAGGCGAGCCCGACCGCGGTGCTGCAATACGGCGATCACGGCGGCGCGATCGGTTACCTGGTCGGCGAAGAGAATCGCGGCCTCGAATACATGTTCATCATGATGAACGCGGCGCGCTTCGGCGTCGGGATGCAGGGGATCGGCGTGGCCGACCGCGCGTACCAGAAGGCCGCCGCATTCGCGAAGGAACGCGTGCAGAGCCGCCCGGTGGACGGCTCGGCGAAGCAGTCGGTGACGATCATCCATCACCCGGACGTGCGCCGGATGCTCGGCACGATGCGTGCGTTGACCGAAGGCGCGCGGGCGCTGGCCTACGTGGCCGCCGCGCACAGCGACATTGCCCACCGCCATGCGGACGACGCGACGCGCGCGCGTCATCAGGCCATCTACGAATATCTGGTGCCGGTCGTGAAGGGCTGGAGCACCGAGATGGTGAACGACGTGGCGAGCCTCGGCGTGCAGGTGCACGGCGGGATGGGCTTCATCGAGGAGACCGGCGCCGCGCAGTACTACCGCGACGCGCGGATTCTCGCGATCTACGAAGGCACGACCGCGATCCAGGCGAACGACCTCGTCGGCCGCAAGACGCTGCGCGACGGCGGCGCGGTCGCGAAGGCGCTGATCGCCGAGATCGGCGACACGGTCGCGGCGCTCGGCAAGCTCGACGGCGCGGCGGCCGCATCGATGAAGGCGCAACTGGAGAAGGGTGTGCGCGCGTTGTCGGCGGTGGTCGACTACGTGCTGGCGAACGCGAAGCAGGACCCGAACGCGGTGTTCGCGGGCAGCGTGCCGTACCTGAAGCTCGCGGGCGTCGTGCTGTGCGGATGGCAGATGGCGCGCGCGCTGCTGGCCGCGCACGCGAATCGCGCGAGCGACGTCGCGTTCTTCGATGCGAAGATCGCGATCGCCCAATGCTATGCGGAGCACGTGCTGGTGCAGGCGAGTGCGCTCGAAGCGTCGATCGTCGGCGCGAAGGGCAACGAGAGCGTGCTCGCGTTGACGGAAGACCAGTTCTGACCGCTGACGGTCGGGACGCAGCAGGAGACAGGATTTTGACCACACAGGACTTGCTCGCGCAATACGGCCCGCGCGAATCGATGGAATACGACGTCGTGATCGTCGGCGGCGGCCCCGCCGGGCTGTCGGCGGCGATCCGGCTCAAGCAGCTGGCCGCCGAGAAAGGCACCGAGATCGGCGTGTGCGTGCTCGAGAAGGGTTCCGAGATCGGCGCGCACATCCTGTCGGGCGCGGTGATGGACCCGCGCGCGATCACCGAGCTGTTTCCCGACTGGAAGGAGCGCGGCGCGCCGCTCGATGTCGAGGTGAGCGAAGACCGCTTCCTGTTCCTGTCCGAGAAGAGCGCGGTGACCACGCCGAACTGGGCGCTGCCGGACAACTTCAAGAATCACGGCAACTACGTGATTTCGCTGGGCAACGTGACCCGCTGGCTTGGCCAGCAGGCCGAGGCGCTCGGCGTGGAAATCTTCCCCGGCTTCCCCGCTGCGGAGATTCTCTACAACGACGACGGCTCCGTGAAAGGCGTCGCCACCGGCAACATGGGCGTGGGCAAGGACGGCGAGCCGACCGAGAACTTCCAGCTCGGCATGGAGCTGCACGCGAAGTACACGCTGTTCGCCGAAGGCTGCCGCGGCCATCTGGGGCGGCAACTGATCGCGAAGTACAAGCTCGACGCGAACGCCGATCCGCAGGCGTACGGGATCGGCATCAAGGAACTGTGGGAAATCGATCCCGCGAAGCACAAGCCGGGCCTGGTGATCCACACGGCCGGCTGGCCGCTGAAACCGGATACGTACGGCGGCTCGTTCCTGTATCACATGGACAACAACCAGGTCGTGGTCGGCTTCGTGGTGGGCCTGGGCTACACGAACCCGTACCTGTCGCCGTTCGAGGAATTCCAGCGCTACAAGACGCATCCGTCGATCCGCGCGTTCCTCGAAGGCGGCAAGCGCGTGTCGTACGGCGCGCGCGCGATCACGGCCGGCGGCCTGCTGTCGCTGCCGAAGACGGTGTTCCCGGGCGGCGCGCTGATCGGCGACGACGCGGGTTTCCTGAACGCATCGCGGATCAAGGGCAGCCATGCGGCGATCAAGACCGGCATGCTGGCGGCCGACGCCGCGTTCGACGCGGTGCAGGCCGGCCGCCAGTCGGACGAGCTGAACGCCTATCCGGACGCGTTCAAGCAATCGTGGCTGTACACGGAGCTGTACCGCGCGCGCAACTTCAAGCAGTGGATGGCCAAGGGCCTGTACCTGGGCACGCTGATGGTCGGGCTGGAGCAGAAGGTGATGGGCGGCAACGTGCCGTGGACGCTGCATCACCAGCACGCGGACCACGAGATGCTGAAGCCGGCGTCGCAGTGTGAGCCAATCGCGTATCCGAAGCCGGACGGCAAGCTGACGTTCGACCGGCTGTCGTCGGTGTTCATCTCGAACACGAACCATGAGGAGAACCAGCCGGTGCACCTGACGCTGAAGGACGCGAGCGTGCCGGTGAATGTGAACCTGCGGACCTACGCGGGACCGGAGGCGCGCTTCTGCCCGGCGGCGGTGTACGAGTTCGTGAAGAACGACGACGGCAGCGATCGCCTCGTGATCAACGCGCAGAACTGCGTGCACTGCAAGACCTGCGACATCAAGGACCCGACGCAGAACATCGTGTGGGTCACGCCCGAAGGCGGCGGCGGGCCGAATTACCCGAACATGTAACGCAACGTATCCCCGCGCCCGCGGGCGCGAACGAACCGGAGTGAGACGATGAGCAATGCAGCGAAGGAAGTCGTGGTGGTGAGCGGTGTCCGTACCGCGATCGGTGATTTCGGCGGCAGCCTGAAGGATTTCTCGCCGACCGACCTCGGCGCGAAGGTGGTCGCCGAAGTGCTGTTGCGCGCGAACGTGCCGGGCGATGCGATCGGGCACGTCGTGTTCGGCCACGTCGTGAACACCGAACCGAAGGACATGTACCTCGCGCGCGTCGCGGCGATCAACGGCGGCGTCGCGCAGCACACGCCGGCGCTGACCGTGAACCGCCTGTGCGGCTCCGGCCTGCAGGCGATCGTGTCGGCCGCGCAGACGATCATGCTCGGCGACGCCGACGTCGCGATCGGCGGCGGGTCGGAAAGCATGAGCCGTGCGCCGTACACCGTGCCGGCCGCGCGCTTCGGCCAGCGCATGGGTGACGCGAAGCTCGTCGACATGATGCTCGGCGCGCTGCACGACCCGTTCCAGACGATCCACATGGGCGTGACGGCCGAGAACGTCGCGAAGAAATACGACATCTCGCGTGACGCGCAGGATGCGCTGGCGCTCGAATCGCATCGCCGCGCGGCGCGCGCGATCGCCGAAGGGCGCTTCAAGGACCAGATCCTGCCGATCTCGATCCGCACGAAGAAGGGCGAGGTCGCGTTCGACACCGACGAGCATGTGCGGCACGACGCGAGCGCGGACGATTTCACGAAGCTCAAGCCCGTGTTCGCGAAGGAGAACGGCACCGTGACGGCCGGCAACGCATCGGGCATCAACGATGCCGCTGCCGCCGTGCTGATGATGAGCGCGGACGCCGCACGCGCGCAGGGCGTGAAGCCGCTCGCGCGCCTCGTCGCGTATGCGCATGCGGGCGTCGATCCGGCGTACATGGGCATCGGCCCGGTGCCGGCCACGCAGAAGGCGCTCGAACGCGCCGGCCTGAAGATCGCCGATCTCGACGTGATCGAAGCGAACGAGGCGTTCGCCGCGCAGGCGTGCGCGGTCACGCAAGAGCTCGGCCTCGATCCCGCGAAGGTCAACCCGAACGGCTCGGGCATCTCGCTCGGTCACCCGATCGGCGCGACCGGCGCGCTGATCACGGTGAAGGCGCTGTACGAGCTGAAGCGCATCGGCGGGCGTTACGCGCTCGTCACGATGTGTATCGGCGGCGGCCAGGGGATTGCCGCAATCTTCGAGAACATCTGATAATCGACCGCTCAGCATCCGAATACACAGGAATCGTCATGGCCATCGAAACCGTCGGCGTCGTGGGCGCCGGAACCATGGGTAACGGCATTGCGCAAACCGCTGCCGTCGCCGGACTGAACGTCGTGATGATCGACGTCAGCGACGCCGCGCTCGACAAGGGCCTCGCGACGCTGAAGGGCAGCCTCGAGCGGCTCGTGTCGAAGGACAAGCTCGCGGCCGACGCACGCGATGCGGCGCTCGCGCGCATCACGACGTCGACCGACTACGCGACGCTCGCCTCGGTCGACATCGTGATCGAGGCCGCGACCGAGAACGTCGAGCTGAAGGGCCGCATCCTGAAGCAGATCGAGGCCGTCGCGCGCCCGGACGCGATCATCGCAACCAACACGTCGTCGATCTCGATCACCGCGCTTGCGGCGCCGCTCGCCGATCCGTCGCGTTTTCTCGGCATGCACTTCTTCAACCCGGTGCCGCTGATGCCGCTCGTCGAGATCATCCGCGGGCTGCAGACGAGCGACGCGACCGCGTCGGCCGTGCGCGCGCTGACCGAGCGTTTCGACAAGTCGCCGATCGGCGTGCGCAATTCGCCGGGGTTCGTCGTGAACCGGATCCTGGTGCCGATGATCAACGAGGCGTTCTTCGTGCTGGCCGAAGGGATCGCGTCGGCCGAGGAAATCGACGCGGGAATGAAGCTCGGCGCGAACCACCCGATCGGGCCGCTCGCGCTGGCCGACCTCGTGGGCCTCGACGTGTGCCTCGCGGTGATGGACGTGTTCCTGAAGGACTTCGGCGATCCGAAGTATCGCGCGTGTCCGCTGCTGCGCGAGATGGTGTCGGCGGGCAGGCTCGGGCGCAAGACCGGGCGTGGGGTGTACGACTACAGCAAGTAAGCGGCACTTCACCCCACTTCGCGCGGCCGCCTTCGGGCGGCCGCGTGCTTTGTATGGCGCTCCGGCCGCCGCGATTTAGGCGCGGACCGCCCGAGCAGCGCGTTACAACAGCCGCTCGGACAGCACGCGGAACGCGACGTCGGGCACGACGAAGCACAGCGGTTCGCCGATCGCGCCGATGCGGGCAAGGAAGTCGCCGCCGGCGGGCCCGACCGTTTTCAGCGGTTGCACCGCGTCGACGTCGATCGGCAGGTCGATCGACGCATACGCGAGGCGGTCGCAGTCCTCGACATGGGCGACGGCCGCGTGCTGCAGCGACAGCGCTGCGACGGCCGCGCGCCAGTCGTCGAAGAACGGGGCGAATGCATCGGGCAACGTCCGGTCGTGCGACGCTTCGGCCGTGCAGCGGAAGTCGGGCGCGCTGCCGCCGCTGCCTGCCAGCCGCGTGTCGTAGCGTCCGTCGCGTGCCTCATGCGTGAAGGGCCGCGCGAGATGCGACGGTAGCGCATCGCTGAACAGCCGGCTGCCGAGCGCATAGAGCGGGTGATCGAACACGTTCTTCACGAACAGCACGGTGCGCTCGGCCGGCGCGCCGTTCGGCAGCGCGTCGACGTAGAGCCGCCAGTTGCTCTGCAGCGGCGACGGAAATACGCGCCGCAGCGGGCCGGCGACACGCGGGCCGAAATGCCGATGCCGGTAGGTGAGCGTCGTGAACAGCGTGCGGCCGCCGCGGCTCGCGAGCGTGACGCCGCGCGGCACGAGGTGCGCGACGGCCGCGACATCGACGACCCACGTGCAATACACGACATGCTCGACGTCGCTCGCGAGCTGCAGGAACGGCAGCCGCGACAGCAGCGCGCGGCGGGCGCGCAGCAGCGGGCCGCTCGCGACGATCCGGTTGGCGAGCCGGCCGGCGAGGCCGGGGGACGGGTAGACGAAGGCGTTGTCGTGGCGCATGGGCGGCATTGTGCCGAGGTTGTCGCATGCGGGGAAGCCGTCGGGCACGTGTCTTGGGCCGAGCGCGCGCCTGTCCGCCGGGGCGATGCCGCACGGTGCTGCTCGCGCGATACATTGCCACGGCCGGTCCTGATGCATGATGCATGCACGCGAAGGCCGGCCATTCGCGTGTCAATACCCCGAACCGCCGCCGCCTAGATCGCTGACGATCGCCACCCCCGAACTCGTCCCGAGCCGCGTCGCGCCGGCTTCGAGCATCGCGAGCGCGGCCGCGCGGTCGCGCACGCCGCCCGACGCCTTCACGCCGAGCGTCGGCCCGACCGTGCGGCGCATCAGCGCGACGTCGGAGAGTGTCGCGCCGCCGTGGCCGAACCCGGTCGACGTCTTCACGAACGCGACGCCGAGATCGCGGCACATCTCGCACACGCGCACCTTCTCGTCGTCGGTCAGCAACCCCGTTTCGAGGATCACCTTGAGCGGCACCGTGCCGCACGCGCGATGCACGGCGTCGATGTCGGCCTTCACGTCGTCGGCGCGGCCGCTTTTCAGCGCGCCGATGTTGATCACCATGTCGATCTCGCCGGCGCCCGCCGCGATCGCGGCGGTGGCCTCGAACGCCTTCGCGGCGGACAGCCCCGCGCCGAGCGGAAAGCCGACCACGGCGCAGACGAGCACGCCGGTATCGGCCAACTCGCGCGCGGCGAGCGGCACGTTCGCCGAATTCACGCAGACCGAGTAAAAGCGATGCTCGGCCGCCTGGCGGCAGAGTTCGCGGATCTGCGCGTCGCTCGCGTCGGGCGCGAGCAGCGTGTGATCGATGGTTTGGGCGAGTTGGGCGTTGGAAAGCGGCATGTGTCAGGACTCCACGGATCGTGTGCGGAAAGGGCACACGGAAAGTTGATGTTTTCACATCGGTTTGTTACAAATACGACATTCCGGCCGGGCCCGCGCGCCCGGCACGACGAGCGACTCACGCGGCGGGCACGCAGGATACAGGCATGGAAACAAAGAAGGGCGAACGGATCAAGACATTGATGAACGTGCTGCAAGGGCAGAACGCGATTCATCTGAGGGAAGTCGCCGAGCTGTTCGGCGTGTCCGAAATGACGATCCGCCGCGATCTCGCGGACAACCCGCACGGCCTCAGCCTGATCGGCGGCTACGTGACGCGCCATTTCGCCGCGCAGCGCAGCGACATCGGCGAGTACCTGATCAGCGCCGAGAACAACCGGCAGACCGAGGAAAAGCGCCGCATCGGCAAGCTGGCCGCGCAGTTCGTGACGACCGGCGACACGATCTTCGTCGACTGCGGGTCGACCACGCCGTTCATCGTCGATTTCATTCCGGACGACCTCGAGTTCACGGCGGTCTGCAATTCGCTGAACGTGTTCGCGAAGCTGCAGCAGAAGCCGCATTGCAACGTGATCCTGTGCGGCGGCGCGTATCACCGGCAGAACATGGTGTTCGAATCGGTCGCCGAAACGGGCATTCTCGATTCGGTGCGCGTGTCGAAGGCGTTCATCTCGGCGGCCGGCGTGAGCGAGCGCTGCGGCGTCACGTGCTTCAACTTCCACGAAGTCGATGCGAAGAAGAAGGTGATGGCGCGCGCGCAGAACCGCTTCCTGCTGGTCGACCACACGAAGTTCGACGAAGTGCGCGCGGCCTATTTCGCCGAACTGACCGATTTCAACTACGTGATCTCCGACGGGCAACTGAGCCACCGCTACGAAACGGCGATCCGCGAGCACGGAATCGCGCTCGTGACCTGACGCGGCGCCGTGCATCGGGTCACACATCGCGCGCTTCCGCCGCGCTGAGGTAGCCGGTAAGCACCTCGAAGCGGCGCGATGCGCCGGGCGCCAGCGCCGCGACGTGGCCCTTGCGGCGCTCAGCTTCGTAACCCTCCGGCTCGCAGGTCGACGGCAGCGCGAACGCGGCCACCTGCTGATCGGCGTTGTGCAGGATCCAGCGCGTCGCATGCGGAAATTGCGCGGGCCGGTATGCGGTGTGGAACGCGCCGCCGTCCGGATGCGCGAGCCGGAAATGCGCGACACCGTCGGCGTCCGTTGCCACGTCGTTCATGAAGAACACGATCTCCGGGTCGTACAGCGCGGGCGCATCGAGTGTCGCGAGCCGCACCGGATCGCGCGCCAGCGTGGCCGTGTAGTCGCGCCACGCGGCGGTCGGCTTCACGTGCGCGGGCACGCTGTCGCGCAGCCGCATGCCGCCACGCGGCAGCGACTGCACGAAGCGGCCGCCCGGCACGTATGCGTAGTTCAGGTGCGCCATGTACATCAGGTCCATCGGCGCGCCGCCGAGGTTCGTCACATCCATCGCGATCGTCATCCGCGCGTCGTGTTCGGCCAGCCGCACCGACGGACGCGCGACGTAGTGGCTGCCGAAGCCCTGCACGTATTCGTATTCGCCGGTCACTTCGACCGTCGCGCCGCGCGCATCCGTGCCGACGACGAGGCTCGCGCGGTCCATCGGCGCGCACGGCATCTCGCCGTGCAGCGCGTGCGTGTCGTCCGGCCCCGGGCAGCCGTTGCGCAGCAGCCCGCTATGGAACATGAAGCAGCCGTAGGTATCGATGATCGACACCGCGCGCTTCGGCTGCCGGAACATGTGCTTCATCGTCAGGTCGCGGCCGTCGAATTCGGCGGCCCAGATCATCTGGCCGAGATATGGCAGCACGACCAGATGACCGCGTCGGTTCTCGAGCTTCAGCGCCTCGACGCCGGACGGATACGCGAACGCGGTGACGGTGAGGCCGTCGGTACGGTACAGCGTGCGCGGCGCTTCGCGGAAGTCGTCGCGCCGCAATTCGATCTCGCCGCGCATGGTCAGGCACCCGACGTGTTGCGCGTCGCGGCGTAGCGTGCGGACGCATGGTCGCCGGCCGCCGCGTCGGGCGTCGCCGCCGGCAGGTGGCGCAGGCAGTAGAAGCCGTAGTACACGATCACGACGAAGCACAGCAGCGGCACGACGAACGCAAGCTGCATGTTGCCGCCGGTGTGATCGGAGATCAGCCCCTGGATCAGCGGCACGACCGCGCCGCCGACGATGCTCATCACGAGGATCGAGCCGCCGTATTCGGTGTCCTTGCCGAGGCCGTCGATCGTCAGCCCGTAGATCGTCGGCCAGCACGGGCCGAGGAAGATGCTCACGCACACGGCCGCATAGACTGCCGTGATGTTGTGCACGCTGATCGTGTACGCGAGCAGCGCGATGCACAGGATGCCGTAGACGATCAGCACCTTGGCCGGCCCGACGCGCTTCATCACGAGCGTCGCGACCAGCTTGCCGACGAAGAATGCGAAGAACGTCGCGAGCAGGTAGCGCGATGCGCCGCGCTCGGTGAGGCCGCCGATCTGCATCGCGAGCCGGATCGTGAAGCTCCACACGCCGACCTGCGCGCCCACATACAGGAATTGCGCGACGATGCCCGCGACGAAGCGCCGGTTGCCGAACAGTCTTGCGAGCGTGCCGCGCGCGTCGATCCGGTGCGTGACCGCGCTCGCGCCGTTGCCCTTGCAGGCCGGGTACGGCGTGAGCGCGAATACGATGAAGACGGCGACGAGCACGACGATCAGCCACTTGTACGGTTCGAGCGTGGCCTGGATCATCGCGAGCTGGTGCGTGTGCGCATCGGCGGCCGACATCGCCGCGAGCTGCGCATGCGACGCGTCGCCTTCCTTGAAGATCAGGAAGCTGCCCATGTAGACGCCGGCCATCGCGCCGAACGGATAGAACGTCTGCGAGATGTTCAGCCGCCGCGTGCTGGTGTCGCGCGGGCCCATCAGCGTCGAATACGAGTTCGACGCCGTTTCGAGAAACGACAGGCCCGCGGCGATCACGAACAGCGCGACGAGGAACATCCCGTACTTCGCCATCGACGCGGCCGGGAAGAACAGCAGGCAGCCGGTCGTGTAGAGCAGCAGGCCGACGAGGATCGTCGTCTTGTAGCTGAACTTCTTCACGACGGTCGCGGCCGGAATCGCGAGGAAGAAGTAGCCGAGATAGAACGCGGACTGCACGAACGCCGATTCGAAATCGGACAGGAAGAACGATTTCTTGAACTGCGCGATCAACACGTCGTTCAGGTTCGCGGCGGTGCCCCACAGCGCGAACAGGCAGCACAGCAACGTGAACGCGAAGAGCGGCGTGCGATTCAGGTAATAGCCGTCGGGTGTGTGTTCGATCGGGGTCCGGCTCATGGGTGTCTCCTTCCCAATGTCTCGTCGATGAAGGCGCCGATCAGAAGCCGGCGTCGCGGAGAAAGCGTTCGAACGTCGCGGCGTCGGCATACGATTTCTGCGTGCCGAGGCCCGTGACCGAATGCGCGGCGTACGCGGACGCGTAGCGCATCGCATCGATGGCGTCGCGCGACGCCGCATAGCAGCGCGCGAAGCAGCCGATATACGCGTCGCCGGCGCCCGTCGTGTCGCGCGCGTCGACGGGCACGCCCGGCACGTGGTGCGCGCCGTGACGCGACACGAGCAGCGAACCGTTGCTGCCGAGCGTGACGAGCACGTGCTTGAGCCCGCGTGCGACCAGCGCTTCGGCGGCGCGGGCGGCGCGCTCGTGCGAATCGACCGGCATGCCCGACACGATCGCGAGCTCGGTTTCGTTCGGCACGAAGAATTCGACGGAACGGATGCGTTCGAAATCGAGGTCGGCCACGGCGGGGGCCGGGTTCAGCAACACGGGAATGCCGTGCCGCGCGCCGAATTCGATTGCGTGATAGACGGTGTCGAGCTCGATTTCGAGCTGCAGCACGATCAGCGCGCATTCGGCGAGCATCGGCGCGGCCGCGTCGATGTCGGCCGGCCGCAGATGGCGGTTCGCACCCTTGACGATCAGGATGCTGTTGCTCGAATCGGGCTCGACGAAGATCGGCGCGACGCCGCTCGGCACGCCGGGGACCTTGCGCACGTGCGTGGTATCGATGCCTTCGCGCTCGAAGTTGCGGATCGTGTTGTCGGCGAACACGTCGTCGCCGACCTTGGTGACCATCACGACGCGCGCGCCGAGACGTGCGGCCGCGACGGCCTGGTTCGCGCCCTTGCCGCCGCAGCCGAGCTCGAAGTTCGGCGCCTCGAGCGTTTCGCCCCGGGCGGGCATGCGCGCGACGTAGGTCACGAGGTCGACCATGTTGCTGCCGATGACGGCGATTGTCTCCATCTGTGTCTCTTCCTTGGTATGGGGGCGGCCGTGTGCGTGGGCGGCGGCGGGCCGCGACAGGCGATAATAAAATCACATTGAATGTGAAAATGCAATCTTATGATGTTAGTGGGGTCACTTTCTTGGCCGCCGGAAAGGCAGAGGCGCCGGTATGTCGACCTTCCGATCGGGGATGAAGGCGTTGTTCAGGCCGGTCGTCGGATTGTGATGCGAAAAATACGTATAATACGTATTCATTGCTTCGCGGAGGCGACCATGCCCACTATCACCGCCACCGAACTGGCGCGTCACACCCGCCAAATCCTCGATCAGGTCGCCCAGCGCCGCGAGACCGTCGTGGTCGAGCGCAACCAGACCGTGATCGCGCGCCTGGTGCCCGCCGACCCTGTCATGAACGCCGCGCAGGCGCTCGAGGGCCTGCCGCAGAATCTCGGCGCGGACGGCGCGGCCCGCTGGTTGCGCGACAGCCGCGCCGGCTTCGACGACGGAGTGCGCGACCCGTGGGCGTGATCATCGACAGCTGCGTATGGGTCGGTCTCGCCGGCGGCACCGTCGACGCGCGCGCCGTGATCGACACCGCCGGCGACGCACCGGTGTTCATCTCGACGATCTCGCTGGGCGAACTGGCGTTCGGCGTGCAGTCGTGCGCCGACGCCGCCGAGCGCGCGCGGCGGGGGGCCCATCTGCGTCAGCTCGAGCTGCGCCCCGTGCTCGATGTCACACGCCACACCGCCGCCGCGTTCGGCGTGCTGGCCGCCGCGGTCAAGCAGGCCGGCCGCTCGCCGCGCCCGCGCTGCAACGATCTGTGGATCGCGGCGCAGGCGATCGAGCACGGCTACGCACTGATGACGCTGAACGTGGCGGATTTCGCGGACCTGCCGGGATTGAACGTGCGGGTGCCGACCACTGCCGACGGGAATTGAACGGCTCTCAAACAACGCACGGCCGCGACGGCCGGCGCTACAACGGTATCGCGAAAGAGTCGACACAGGTCTTCGCAACGCGGTGGATAGTGACAACCTTAATACGCAGCAAGCAAGCGCCTGAATAACTCGCTTCCGGAGCGAAATGCGTTTTCGCCGAGAAGCGCCGCGTCGGTCAGCGGTTCACGACCGAGTACACGAGTGTGCCGGAGAACATCAACAGCACGAGCGATGCGCCGCGCAGCAGCGTCGACGTGCGGGCGGCCCACGCGCGTTGCGAAGTGAGGAGCCCGCCGAGGGACGACCAGCCCACACCGATCGGCGCGAGCACGACCAGAAATACGACGAGCGCCCACGCGAAATAGTGCGCCGACCTGAACGCCTCCAACGGAAACAGCGTGCTCGAGAACAGCAGCGCCTTCGGGTTCATCATCGTCGCGACGAACACGTCGCGAAAGCGCACCGGCGCGACCGACACGTCCTGCAGCACGCGGCTATGCGTCCACATCCGGAGCGCGAGGAAAAAGATATAGACGGAACTCGCGAGCTTGACCACGTCGTAAAGCCAGGGCCGGCCTGCAGCGAACGCGGACAGGAAGAATCCCCATACGGCAATCGCGATCGCATAGCCGAGCGCCTCGGCGACGACCAGCGGCCACGTGCCGCGCAGGCCGACCTTCAGCCCGGACGACAGCAGCAGCGTATTGGTCGGCCCTGGCACGATCAGCACCAGCGAGACGTACATCGACATCTTCAGCAACGCTTCCTGGATGGGCACGCGGCCTCCTCGATTCGTCAGTGTCGCGGTTCGCGGCAGGCCGAAGCCGGCGCACCGCTGAAATGGCGGTTGACCTTCATGCACAGATCGTTCGATCTGCGCGTTCCGTGAACTTGCCCGTCTTCGCCGCATGGCCTTCGTTCTGCTCGGGCACATCATGACGAATTTCTCTGCCGACGAGTCGGATTATTTTTGGGTCGAGATCACGATCGTCGAAATGTGAAACGGTCGGCGGATTTGCATTTGAAGTGGTGAATTCTTTGTTTCTTTCATGTTAATTCCGTCAGTCATTCCATATATTTTTGGCGAAATGATTCTCGAATCATGCGTTCCAAATGAAAAAATGAATTTCGTTGTTTCGAAAAAATCGAATCGACTGTTGTGAGGTAATTAATCGATATTTTCCGGTATTTAGAATTTCTCTGAACAACCGGCGATTGATATGAAATTTTTCGAGGTGTGCCATCATGAACGCTGCTATGGTGTGTCGGACAGTCAAGTGCACGGTGCGACGATCCTGGAAGCAATCAGGTAGGCCGAATTTTAAAATGAATTAATAGCAGTCACCGTATCGGAAATTCAATTTGTCGAAGCGGAATCCGTTACGCGGTGTGCCGCCGCGTGCGATGGAGGTTTCGCGTTGTTGTCTGACTTCGCTGCGATTCGCTACGCCTTTTCGGTGTCATTTGTCGTGATGGACCGGGCGCGTCATCACGCGTTACCGGATGAGTTGCCGGTTCAATTCGACAAGGCGGCACTATCCATTCAGGTTTCAAATCCTATGGGAAGCGTGTCATGACTCACCCGATCAAGAATATCGTCATCGTGGGCGGCGGCACGGCGGGCTGGATGTCCGCCTCGTACCTCGTCCGGGCGCTCCAGCACCACGCGAACATCACGCTCGTCGAATCCGCGGCGATCCCCCGGATCGGCGTGGGCGAGGCGACCATCCCGAGTTTGCAGAAGGTGTTCTTCGACTTCCTCGGGATACCGGAGCGGGAGTGGATGCCCCAGGTGAACGGCGCGTTCAAATCCGCGATCAGGTTCGTGAACTGGCGGAAGTCTGCCGATGGTTCGCGCGGCGATCACTTTTACCATTTGTTCGGCAACGTGCCGAACTGCGACGGCGTGCCGCTGACCCACTACTGGCTGCGCAAGCGCGAACAGGGCTTCCAGCAGCCGATGGAATACGCGTGCTACCCGCAGACCGAGGCGCTCGACGGCAAGCTGGCGCCGTGCCTGGCCGACGGCACCCGCCAGATGTCGCATGCGTGGCACTTCGACGCGCACCTGGTGGCCGACTTCCTGAAGCGCTGGGCCACCGAACGCGGGGTGAAGCGCGCGGTCGACGAGGTCGAGCAGGTTCACCTGAACGATCGCGGCTACATCGCCAGCCTGTCCACCAAGGAAGGGCGCACGCTGGAAGCGGACCTGTTCATCGACTGCTCCGGCATGCGCGGGCTCCTGATCAACCAGGCGCTGAAGGAGCCCTTCATCGACATGTCCGATTACCTGCTGTGCGACAGCGCGGTCGCCAGCGCCGTGCCCGCCGACGACGCGCGCGACGGGATCGAGCCGTACACGTCGGCGATCGCGATGAACGCCGGGTGGACCTGGAAAATCCCGATGCTGGGCCGGTTCGGCAGCGGCTATGTGTTCTCGAGCAAGTTCACGTCGCGCGATCAGGCCACCGCCGACTTCCTCGACCTTTGGGGGCTCTCGGACAAGCAGCCGCTCAACCAGATCAAGTTCCGGGTCGGGCGCAACCGGCGCGCGTGGGTCAACAACTGCGTCGCGATCGGGCTGTCGTCGTGCTTTCTGGAGCCGCTGGAATCGACGGGCATCTACTTCATCTACGCAGCGCTTTACCAGCTCGTGAAGCACTTCCCCGATACGTCGTTCGACCCGCGGTTGGCCGACGCATTCAACGCCGAAATCGTCTACATGTTCGACGACTGCCGGGATTTCGTGCAGGCGCACTATTTCACCACGTCGCGCGACGACACCGCGTTCTGGCGCGCGAACCGGCACGACCTGCGGCTGTCGGACGCGATCAAGGAGAAGGTCGAACGCTACAAGGCGGGGCTGCCGCTGACCACCACGTCGTTCGACGATTCCACGTACTACGACACCTTCGACTACGAATTCAAGAACTTCTGGCTGAACGGAAACTACTACTGCATTTTTGCCGGCCTGGGGCTGCTGCCCGACCAGTCGCTGCCGCTCTTGCGGCACCGGCCGGAGTCGATCGACAAGGCCGAGGCGATGTTTGCCCGGATCCGGCGCGAGGCCGAGCGTCTGCGAGCGAGCCTGCCGACGAACTACGATTACCTGCGCTCGCTGCGCGAGGGCGATGCGGGGCTGTCCCGCAGCCAGCCCGGGCCGACGCTCGCGACGCCGGAGATCCTGTAGTGGACCGCGCCCCGGACCGGGTGCGCGCGATCGCGGCCACGCACGCTGCCGTGGCGGCCTGCGACCCGCTGCAGGCGCGCGCGCTCGTCCTGCGGCTGCCGGGCCTGAACCGTCGACGGGACGTGCCCGGCATCGTCGGGTTGCTGCGCGAGTTCCTCCCGGCGCGCGGCATGCCCTCGGGCTGGGGCTTCGTCGAAGCCGCCGCCGCGATGCGCGACATTGGGTTCTTCCTGGGATCGCTCAAGCGGCACGGACACGAGCCCGTGGACGCGGTGCCCGGGCTCGAACCGGTGCTGCTCGACCTGGCGCGCGCGACCGACCTGCCGCCGCGCGAGACGCTGCTGCACGTGACGGTCTGGAACCCCGCGGCGGCCGACGCGCAGCGCAGCTACACCGGGCTGCGCGACGAAGCGCACCTGCTCGAGAGCGTGCGCATCTCGATGGCGGCGCTCGAGGCGGCCATCGCGTTGACGGTCGAGCTGACCGACGTGCCGCTGCGCTCGCCCGCGTTCGCGCAAGGGTGCGACGCGCTGGCGGACTATCTGCAAAAAATGGTCGACTCGATCGTCTACGCGTATCGCTTCATCTCGGTGCAGGTCTTCTACGACGAGCTTCGTCCGTACTACGAACCGATTCGAGTCGACGGCCAGAACTACCTCGGCCCCGGTGCCGTGGAAATGCCCCTCTTCGTGCTGGAGCACGTGCTGTGGGGCGCGCAATCGGACCACCAGGGTTATCGGGAATTCAAGGAGACGTACCTGCCCTACGTGCTTCCCGCGTTCAGGGCGATCTACGCGCGATTCGCCGGGCGGCCGGCGCTCGTCGACCGCGTGCTCGGCGAAGCGCAAGCGGCCCGTGCGCGGGGCGAGCCGGTCGAGGCCGGGTTGGCGGCCCTCGACCGCGTATTCGAGGTCCTGCTGCGCTTTCGCGCGCCGCACGGCAAATTGGCCGAGCGTGCGTACGAAGTCGGGCGAAGCGGCCCCACGATCGGCAGCGGCGGGTACGCGCCCAGCATGCTCGGCGATCTGCTCACGCTCACGCGCGCGGCACGGTCACGCGTTCGCGCCGTGCTCGACGCGCGTTGACGGCGCGGCGCGGGCGGCGGCCATGTGTTCCATCTCACCAGGAGAGTTTGCCTCATGACTCAGCAGAGCCCCGCGAACGGGCGCGACAACAACCACTACGACGTGATCATCCTCGGCTCGGGCATGTCGGGCACCCAGATGGGGGCCATCCTGGCCAAGCAACGGTTTCGCGTGTTGATCATCGAGGAATCGTCGCACCCGCGCTTCACGATCGGTGAATCGTCGATCCCCGAGACGTCGCTGATGAACCGCATCATCGCCGATCGCTACGGCATTCCGGAGCTGGACCACATCACGTCGTTCTATGCGACGCAGCGTTACGTCGCATCGAGCACGGGCATCAAGCGCAACTTCGGCTTCGTGTTCCACAAGCCCGGCGAGGAACACGACCCGAAGGAATTCACGCAGTGCGTGATTCCCGAGCTGCCGTGGGGGCCGGAGAGCCACTATTACCGGCAGGACGTCGACGCGTACCTGTTGCAAGCCGCCATCAAGTACGGCTGCACGGTTCGCCAGAAGACGAGCGTGACCGAATACCACGCCGACAAGGACGGCGTCGCGGTGACCACCGCCCAGGGCGAACGCTTCACCGGCCGGTACATGATCGACTGCGGCGGCCCGCGTGCGCCGCTCGCGACCAAGTTCGGGCTGCGCGAAGAGCCGTGCCGCTTCAAGACGCACTCGCGCAGCCTCTACACGCACATGCTCGGGGTCAAGCCGTTCGACGACATCTTCAAGGTCAAGGGGCAGCGCTGGCGCTGGCACGAGGGGACCCTGCACCACATGTTCGAGGGCGGCTGGCTCTGGGTGATCCCGTTCAACAACCACCCGCGATCGACCAACAACCTGGTGAGCGTCGGCCTGCAGCTCGACCCGCGCGTCTACCCGAAAACGGACATCTCCGCGCAGCAGGAATTCGACGAATTCCTCGCGCGGTTCCCGAGCATCGCGGCGCAGTTCCGGGATGCCGTGCCGGTGCGCGACTGGGTCAAGACCGACCGTCTGCAGTTCTCGTCGAGCGCCTGCGTCGGCGACCGCTACTGCCTGATGCTGCACGCGAACGGGTTCATCGATCCGCTTTTCTCCCGCGGGCTCGAGAACACCGCGGTAACCATCCACGCACTCGCGGCACGCCTGATCAAGGCGCTGCGCGACGACGACTTCTCCCCCGAGCGCTTCGAGTACATCGAGCGCCTGCAGCAGAAGCTGCTGGACCACAACGACGACTTCGTCAGCTGCTGCTACACGGCGTTCTCGGACTTCCGCCTGTGGGACGCGTTCCACAGGCTGTGGGCGGTCGGCACGATCCTCGGGCAGTTCCGGCTCGTGCAAGCTCATGCGAGGTTCCGCGCGTCGCGCGACGAGCGCGCCCTCGATCATCTCGACGACGATCCCCCGTATCTCGGGTACCTGTGCGCGGACATGGAGGGGTACTACCAGTTGTTCAACGACGCCAAAGCCGAGGTCGAGGCCGTGAGCGCGGGGCTGAAGCCTGCCGGGGAGGCCGCGGCGCGGATTCACGCCCTCATCGACGAACGCGAATTCGCGAAGCCGATGTTCGGCTTCGGGTACTGCATCACCGGCGCCAAACCGCAGCTCAACAACTCGAAGTACAGCCTGCTGCCGGCGATGAAGCTGCTGCACTGGACGCAGACCAGCGCGCCGGCGGAGGTGAAACGGTACTTCGACTACAACCCGATGTTCGCGCTGCTCAGGGCGTACGTCACGACCCGCATCGGCCTGGCGCTGAAGTAGTCGACCGACCCCGGAACGAAAATGATAGACGACGTTCAATTGAATCAAGTGCGTGCCAGCGAACATCCGTCGGCGGCGTATGACGCGACCACGCGCGTGGCCGCGAGCTGGTACGTGGCGATGCGCTCGGACGACCTCAAGGACAAGCCGACCGCGTTGACGCTCTTCGGCCGCCCGTGCGTCGCGTGGCGCGGCACGACGGGCCGGGCCGTGGTGATGGACCGCCACTGCGCGCATCTTGGCGCGAACCTGGCCGACGGGCAGATCAAGGATGGGTGCATCCAGTGCCCGTTTCACCACTGGCGGTACGACGAGCACGGCCAGTGCGTGCATATTCCCGGCCACAGCGCGGCGGTGCACCGGCTGGAGCCTGTGCCGCGCGGGGCGCGCCAGCCGACGTGGGTCACCGTGGAGCGATACGGTTACGTGTGGGTCTGGTACGGCTCGCCGCAGCCGCTGCACCCGCTGCCCGAGATCGCCGCGGCCGACGTGGACAACGGCGACTTCATGCACCTGCACTTCGCGTTCGAGACGACGACGGCGGTCTTGCGGATCGTCGAGAACTTCTACGACGCGCAGCACGCGACGCCCGTCCACGCGCTGCCGGTCTCGGCCTTCGAGCTCAAGCTCTTCGACGATTGGCGCGCGTGGCCGGAGGTCGAATCGCTGGCGCGGGCGGGCGCGTGGTTCGGCGCCGGGATCGACTTCACCGTGAACCGGTACTTCGGGCCGCTCGGCATGCTGTCGCGCGCGCTGGGCCTGAACATGTCGCAGATGAACCTGCACTTCGACGGCTACCCCGGCGGGTGCGTGATGACCGTCGCGCTGGACGGAGACGTCAAGTACAAGCTGCTTCAGTGCGTGACGCCGGTGAGCGACGGCAAGAACGTCATGCACATGCTGATCTCGATCCGGAAGGTGGGCGGCGTCCTGCGCCGCGCGACCGACTACGTGCTGTTCGGGCTCCAGACCCGGCAGGCCGCGGGGTACGACGTCAAGATCTGGAACGGGATGAAGCCGGACGGCGGCGGCGCGTACAGCAAGTACGACAAGCTCGTGCTCAAGTACCGCGCGTTCTACCGGGGGTGGGTCGACCGCGTCGGCCGATAGCGGTGCCGCGGCGATGCCGAGGATTGCTGGCGACATCGATATGCCTGATACGCGATGACAAGATTGTCGGGTCGCGCCCGGCCGGCGATTGTATCGATCGAAGCGAAGCGGGCGTGCCTGCGCGTAGGCACGCCAACCGCATGCGCTGCGGCGTGGGTAAATCCCGGTTAAAGGCACGCTGTACGGCAATTGAATTCGATATTCAGAGCAATCGGTATCCACGGCAGTGCGACGGCGCAAACGTGTGCGGCCATGGTGCGCGTCGCGCCGTCGGCGGCGTATCGAAGCAGGCAAATGCCATACGCAGGTCATCTTGGATCGGGACAATTCGAAAACTCCGCCAGTGATCTCGATCTCGCTGAATGGCTCTGGTTGGATTGGGCGATGGCGTTATCCCGTCACGCGGCGAATTCCGTCGAAATGCCTTCGTCATCTTTACGATGTCGCATCAAAACATAAATTTATGTAAGAACATAAAATTCACCATTGGGCATGGTAATTTTAAAAAGAAGAACAAACGGGGAAATAATAAGTATGGCCAAGTCGGAAAAAGCATCCGGGTTGATGCTGGTCGCCGGTTCCATCGGCTCTTCCGCGGTCGATGGCGGCAATGCGCTGCGCGTGCAGCCATTTGCGGTGCGGGTCTTGTGTGTGTGGGTCATCACGTGCTGTTTTTTCGTCGTCTATCGAGGCGAGATGCTGCCCTCCGGGGCGAAGACCGAGAGCACGGATCGCCTCGAATATTGCGCGGACATACACGGCATGGGCGCACTTCAAGCCGCCCTCGTCCTGGCTGCCGACAGGGCCGCCGGTTTCAACGTCGCCACGCGCTTGGGATGGCGCGTATCGCTGATGCGGGCCGCAGCAGGCATGGGCGCCGGCAAACGATGAGTGCGCAAACGACCTCCCCTGCATCGTGGTTGCTGCATGCGCGTGCGCCGATCGGGCGCGACGGTCCCGTGCGCATGTGGGGACGTTTCCCGACTGTAGACACCATCCGTTAGATCTTACCTGTGCCGGGGCGGCGTGCGCCGGCATTGCTTGACGTCCGGAACGACACGAATTGAATCATCAACCCAGAGCGGGCATGGCTTCTGTGCTTGCTGTCCGCGGCAGCGTTGCCGCGACCCTGTGCATCGCGGCGCTTGCGTTCGCTTCGCTGCACGCCCTGGCGGCCGATACCCCGGAACATCCATCCCCGCCGGCCGCGCCACGTGCAAACGTCGCGTTTTTCGACGGTGCCCAGCCGCCCGAGGGCTTGCTGCAAGCGTTCGACGCCGTAGTGCTCGATCCCGCCCGGGGCTTCGATCCGGCGACGCACCCGCTCGCGCATACCGTTTGGGTCGCACGCGTACCGCACGGCGCGTCGGGCCCGGCACTCGGGCCGGCGGCGTTTGTCTCGCAGCGCATCGAGCCGTTGTGGGCGCGTGGTTATCGCGGCTTCCTGCTCGACACGCCGGAGGCGATCGCCTCGAGCGAGGCAATTCATGCGGCTTATCCAGACGCTCGTCTGATCGTCGGCGGCAACGATGCGCTGCGCGCGGCGCAACCGCATGCGAACGTGCTTTACGCGGTGCTCGGTCCGCCGCTGGTGCGCGGTTTCATGGACGGCGACGACATGCGTGCGGTACGCGACGTCGCCGCCGCAGACCGCACCGCGCGCGTCGACACGGCGCGGATTTTCATGCGTGAGACGCACGTGCCGGTGTTGTCGCTCGAGATCTGCGAGCGCACCGACCGGGCATGTGCCCGCGCGACGGCCGCCCAGGTCGTCGCGACCGGCGTGACGCCGTACGTGACGGACGCGGGCCGTGACGTCGTCGGCATCGGTGCGATCGAAGTGCTGCCGCGCAAGGTGCTGATCGTACAGAACCGCGACGCCGATACGCCAGTGGACGAAACGCGTGGCGTGCGCGACCTCGCGATGCCGCTCAATTATCTTGGCTACGACGTCGAATACGCGGATCTCGACGCACCGCTGCCGACCGATATCACACCGGACCGTTACGCGGGCGTCGTCGCCTGGATCGAAGGCGCGGAGCCCGCCGATCCTGCGAGATGGCGGCGCTGGATCGATGCGCGCATCGCGGATCACGTGCCGGTCGCGTTCATGGGACAGTTCGGCTTCGACGCCGCGCAGGAAGAGGGCGCGGCACTCGATCTGCAGCCGGTGCCCGGCCCGTTCAGGGCGCCGCTCAGCGTCGTGACGCGCGATCCGATGATGGACTTCGAGATCGATCCGAGGCCGGATGCGCGCGATCTCGTCGGGATGCGCGTCGGATCGCACAGCCGTGTGCTGTTGCGGCTTGCGGCGGCAGGCACGAACGTCGACGCGGCCGCGATCACGCCGTGGGGCGGCTATACGCTGAGTCCGTACACGGTCGTTTCGCTGAACGGCATCGGGCAGACGCGTTGGGCGATTCAGCCGATCTCGTTCGTGACCGACGCGTTGCGTCTCGTGCGGATGCCATCGCCGAGCGTCACGACCGAGAACGGCCGGCGCCTGTTCATGACGCACGTCGACGGCGACGGCTATGCGTCGCGCGCGGAATTCCCCGGTGCGGATTATTCGGGAGACGCGCTCTATCGACGTATCTTCGCGCGCTACAAGGTGCCGATGACGTTGTCGGTCATCGAAGGCGAAGTAGGGCCGACCGGCCTGTATCCGAAACTGTCGCCGCGCCTCGAGGCGCTCGCGCGGCAGATGTTCGCGCTGCCGTGGGTGCAGATCGGTTCGCATACCTATTCGCATCCGTTCCAGATGGCCGACCTCGATGCGACGACGGGCGCACGCGTCGACCACCGGAACAACGTCGAGCGCGGCAACGGCGGCGACACGGCGTTCTCGCTGGATATCCCGGGCTACACGTTCGACCTCGACCGCGAGATCGCCGGCTCGATCGCCTACATCGATTCGCGCCTCGCGCCGCCGGGCAAACGTACCGAAGTGCTGCAATGGCCGGGCGACTGCGAGCCGCCCGCGGTCGCCGTGCGCAAGGCCTATGCGGCCGGCGTCCAGAACATCAACGGCGGCGACACGATCATTCGCAAGTCGGTGAACAGCTGGACCCATATTGCGCCGCTCGGCGTCGACAAGGGGCCGGGCGCGTACCAGGTATACGCGCCGAACCAGGACGAAAACGTTTACACGAACGACTGGCAGGGCCCGTTTTATGGTTTCACGCAGGTACTCGAAACCTACGACATGACGGAGCATCCGCATCGCTTCAAACCGATCGACGTGTACTACCACATGTACAGCGGCACGAAGCTCGCGTCGCTGCGCGCGCTGGACCAGATCTACTCGACCGTGCTGAAGCAGCCCGTGCTGCCTGTCTACATCACCGATTACACGCACAAGGTGCTGGACTGGCGCGGTTTCGCGGTCGCGCGCGAAATGGCCGGCGGCGCATGGGTCGTGCGCGGCAACGGCGACGTGCGCGAATTGCACTGGCCGCGCAACGACGTGCCCGACCTGCGTGCGTCGCAGGGCGTGACCGGTTATGCGCCCGGCCCGGACGGCCTCTATATCCATATTGCCGACGGCGCCGCACGTGTCGTGTTCGAGCGCGACACGGAGAACGGATTGCGCGGCGGAGTTCAATCGCATGGCCCGGGCAGGACACCGTACATCGCGCAAGCGAACGGATTCGTCCGGAACTTCCATCGAACCGCCGACGGGATGTCGTTCGAGTTCGGCGGCTACTACCAGCCGTTCGTCGAGCTCGCCGACGCGCAGCGGTGCCGTGTGCGCATCGCGGGCCGACCGATCGACGCTCGGCGCGACGGAACGGTGCTTCGTTTCGAAACGGCGGCCGACGTCCGTCAGCCGATGCGCTACCAGCCGGTCGAGATCGCGTGTGACCGGTAATCGCCCGCGTATCGCGCCGCCATGGCTCGTGCTGGTGCTGGCAGGCGTCGTGCTGCTGGCTGGCTATGCGGCTGCACCACATGACGGGTTGCGTGAGCGGATGGCCGCGGTTGGCGGCCCGAGCGATCTGAGCGCGGCGTATCTCGAAGCATGGGTGAAAGTGCGGCCGCGCGACGAAGTGCTACTGGCGATGCTCGGTGAGCAATATGTGTCGCTGGGCCGGCTCGCGGATGCGGGGCGGGTCGTTCAACGAATGGACGAGGCGGCTTCCCCGCCACTGCGGCAGGCCGCGATGAAGCTGCGGCTCGCGATCGCGCAGCAACGCACGAACGAGATGCAGGCCGACGATCCGCGCCGTTCCGCTGCGCTTGCCGCGCTGCGTCTGCAGCTCTCCGACGCAGCCGCGCTCGACTGGTCCGATCGCGATCTCGAATGGTTCGCGCAATCCGCGGCATCGGTCGGTGCCCCCGCGCTCGCGCTGCGTTTCTATGTGCGCCTCGCGCGGCGCGACACCGCACATCGCGATACGTGGGACGAATACGTGTCGCGCTACGCGCTGCAGATCGGCGACTACAAGGAGGCGGCCGACAGCTGGTTCCGGCGTCAGCAGAACGCGACGACGCTCGACGCGCGGCGACGCTGCTTCATCGCGGGCATTCGTGTGCTGCAGGCCGGCAATCTGACCGCCGATGCAATCGCGGTTGCGCAGCGCCAGAACGACGCGTTCATCGACGATCAGCCGACGCTCGTTGCGTTGCTCGATCTCGCACGGGCAGCGCAGCGGCCGGACCTGATCGAGCGGTATGCGAAGGCGTTGGCGCGGCGCGCAGGAATCGGCGGGATTGCCTATCGGAGCAGGCGCGCGGGCCGCGTGCTCGCCATGCCGGCGGTTCACTGGTCGGGTTCGACGCCGCAGACGTACGCGTATCTGGACGGTCCGATGGTATGGGGCCGCGCACGTCGCGGTAGCGTCGCGCTGCAGCTCCGGGCAGGCCAGGGCGGCCACGGCCTGTTCATCGATGCGGCGCAAGCGCAAGTCACCGCACGGACGCAACCGCGGGTGCATATCGTGAAGGTCGCGCTGCGACGACGCGACGCAATGATGCGCCTCGCCGTCGCGACGCAGGTATCGAAGCATGCGGCAGCTGTGCAACTTCCGTCGCCGCCGGCTGCCGATGGGGCGGACATTGCCGATCTCCTCTATCAGTCGTTCCTGGAGTCCGCCGATCCCGCCAATGCGCAGAAGGTCGCGCTCGCGCAGCTCGCCAAGGAATCGCATTCGGCGCTGTGGCGCAAGCGCCTGGCGCAGGTGGCCGAATGGAACGGGTCGTCGCAGCTCGCGCTGAAATCCTGGCTCGACTATGCGCGACAAACCGGCGACCCCGTCGGCTGGCGGAACGTTCGGCGCATCGCCCCGATGCTGGACGACGACGACGCCTACCTGGCCGCTTTGCTGCAGGCGGCACGGGCGACGCCCGACGATCTCAAGCTCGTCGATTCCATCACGGCAACGTATGAGCGCCTCGGGCGGCCGGACGACGCGATAGCGTTCCTCGACCGTCTACCGCACGGCCGTGAAGCGAACGCGCTCGACGAACGCGCCGGTGCGCTCGCGGAACGCGCCGGCCACGACGACGAGGCGCTCGTGATTTACCGTCGGCTGCAACGGCGCGAGCCGCGCAATCCGCGCTACGCGCTGCACACCGCCAATGTTCTGTATCGCGACGGAGACTACGCGGGCGCACTCGATGCAATGACGAACGCGAGCCGTTACGCGCAGGACGGCGAAGTGGCGTTCTGGCGCAACTACGGCGAACTGGCGCGCCTGCTGCAACGCGACGACGCGGCGCACGACGCGTATCGTCACCTGCTGGCGAGCGATGCGGCGACACCCGACGATCTGGCCGACATGTCGTACTTCTACGATGCGTACCCGATCGACGCCGGCCGCATCTCGGCGCTCCGCTACCGGCGCGACCATACCGTGCGCGCGCTGCAGCAGGCGGTCTACTACTACACCGCGGCCGGCGCGATGGAGCGCATCGACGCGCTGCTTGCGAGCCTCACGCCGCAGGAGCGCGAGGCAGCCGAGGCGTCGCCGGGTTTTCTCGGCGTCCGCGCCGAGTACGAGCGGCAAGCCGGCCGTCCGCTCGATGCGTTGCGCGATCTGCGGCATGCGGTCGATCTGCCGGGCGCATCGGCGGATCTGAATGCGGCGCTATTGTGGACGCTGGTCGATTACGGCACGGATGCCGAGTTGCGCGCGGCGCTCAACCGCTGGCGCAACAAGGCTTGGACTGACGCGCCGCTGTGGGGGCCGTATGCCGCGGCCGAACTCCGCCTGAACCGGCCCGTCGATGCGCTCGAATATCTGCGCCGTCAGGCCGTGATGATGTCGCACGATCCGCTGTGGCTGCTCACGTACGCCGATGCGCAGGAAATGGCGGGGCGTCCGGATCTCGCGTGGTCGATTCGTCGCAAGGTGTGGCTGCAGATCGGCGCATTTGGCCGGACGCAGGCGCGGCAGACGCCGCAGGAACGGGATGCACCGTCCTCGCTGCCGCGACGGACGACGCAGGAGCCGCAAGACGCGCAACACGTGCAACGCGGTGTTCCGGCGCGTACATCGCAGGACATCGAGACGCGCCTGGAACTGCGCAGCCGCGGCGTCGATCTGGCCGCGCAATATTCGAGCGCCGACCACGCGGTCGCGCTGCTCGACGCACTGCTGAAGGACGGCTCGGCGACTGCCGATTTCGTCAGCGAGCGCCGTACCTTGCTCGGCGACGCACGCGGTCTTTCGCCGCTCGAGTCGTCGGCACGGGGTAGTACGAAATCGATGCACGACATGCTGGAAAAAGATCGCCGTGCGTACGCGGCAGTCGCGCAGGAGGTGGCGATTACGTGGGCGCTGTCGCACGAGGCGAATCCGCTTGCGAAGCGGTGGCTCGCGTTGCAGGCGGCAAACCTGTTCGCGCAGCCGGCGTCCGCGCAATTGACCGTCGCGCTTGCCGACGGCGACATCGGAACGATGGAGCGTCTGCTCGATCAGGGCGTGCGCTTGCCGCGCTACGACCGGATCGATGCGGCCGTAGCTGTCGATCGTCCGGGGCAAGCACAAGCGCTCGCGTTCGACGGCCTCGATGGCGCGCCCGACGACAGCGAAATGCATCGGCGTCTCGTCGAAACCGCGCTCGCGTGGCCGCAGTCGCTCGACGCGAGCATGACGACCTACGCCGAACGTCCGCTCGATTACAGCGAGCAGACAATCGCGGCAAGCCGCAAGATCGCCGGGCATTACCTGATCGGCATGACCGCCACGCTGGACCTCCAGCGATCGACGGACGCGTCGCAACTGGTCAACGTGCCGTCGGCGGACCGCTCGCTGATCTTCCATGCCAGGTGGCAGACGCGCGACGATGCGTTCACGATGAGGGCGGGCCGCCGTGAAGGACTCGACGCCTTCTATACGATCGGACTGGGCGTGGAATTCGGACGCAACGGACCGCTGCAGTTCGGCATGCGTGCGGGCCGCGATCAGGTCGCCGACGAGCTGCCGACGTTGCGCATCGGCGGGATGAAGGACAACCTGATCGCCGATGGAAGCTGGCAGGCGAACGAACGCGTGACGGTGTCCGGCAGTGTCGAGATGGACCGCTTCTACAGCCAGGCGCGCACCTATCTCGGGAGCGGCGTGCTGTCGACCGCGCAGGTGAGCTACCGAATTCGCACGGCGTACCCGGACTATACGATCCGCGTCGTCGGCACGCACGGCGATTATGGTGCGGGGGGGCGGGCGGACGCGCTGATTTCGTCGCTTCTGCCTGCCGCGAGCCGGTCGGCCTCCGCAGGAAATTTCATGCCGGCCACGTACACGCAATACGGATTGTTCGCGGGGTTCGGGACCGATCTGCGCGAACGGTACACGCATCGGTGGCGGCCGTTTCTCGAGGTCGGTGTCGTGCACGATTCGATCCAGGGCGGCGGAGCGGCCATCGATGCCGGCATGGCGGGTTCGGTGTTCGGCGGGGATCATGCCGCATTGTTCATCCAGCACCAGCGTGTCTCACGCCTCGGTACGCCTGTGACGGTGGTCGGTGCGCAATACCGCTGGTTTTATTGATTCCGGTTTCCATCGTTGTGCGGCGCGAACGGAACGACGCACACGATGATGCATACAACGAAGTGAGTAGGGAGTGGTTCGATGAACGAGATGAACGAAGCGGCTGTACGGTCCGGATGGTTGCGCTGCGCGGAGGCGGCCCGGCTCGTCCGCTGGGGCGCGGTGATCGCGACGTCGGTGGCGGTGCTCGCGGGCTGCGGCTCGATGCGACAGACCGCGGCGCCGACGCTCGCGGCCACCGATGCGGTGGCGATCGCACCGATTGCGAACTTCACCGAAACGCCCGCAGCGGGCGGGAGCGCCGCGGCGCTCGCGGCGGCCATATTGCGCGCGAACGGGCTGGCCGACGTGCGTCTCGCGCCGGTCGACGGAGACGGCAACGCGATGTTCGACACCGCGCAGCGCGACACGGGCGAGCGTCGGCTCGCGTGGGCGCGCGAGCATCACGTGAAGTACGTGCTGGCCGGTGCCGTCGAGGAGTGGCGCTACAAGGCGGGCGTCGACGGCGAGCCGGTCGCGGCCCTGACCTTCGAACTCGTCGACGTCGAGTCGGGCCGGGTCGTCTGGAGCGCGGCGGGTACGCGCAGCGGCTGGAGCCGTTCGAGCCTGTCGAGCGTCGCGAATGCACTGGTCGGCCGCCTGCTCGCGCCGCTGCGGCCGCGCTCGTGATGCGCGCTCGACACGACTGGACCGGGAGACGACCATGAGCGCCGCGAACGCTACCGGCAACCCTCACGGCGGGAGCGGCCCTGCACCGACGTCGCCTCGATCGCGTCAGGCGAATCCGTTCGGGCACCTGAGTACGGTACGCCGTCTCGTCGCGCCTGCCGCTGCACGGCCGATTTCGGTCGTGGAAACGATCGCGTTCATGCTGATCGTGCTCGCGCTTGCGTGGCACTTCGACCGGAACGATCCGCTGCTGCTGCATGCGGACTTTCCGTGGCTGTGGTTCGGCCCGCTCATCGTCGCGCTGCGTTACGGGACGCTGCTCGGGTTGCTTGCGAACGCGTTGATGATCGGCGCATGGCAATGCGTCGCCCACCTGCATCCTGCCGCCGCCGGCGAAGCGTGGCCGCTGCAGCGCTTCGCCGGCGGGTTGCTGCAGACGATCGTCGTCGGCCATTTCGGCGACACGTGGGGCGCTCGCGCAACTCGGGCGAACGCGCTCAACGACTATCTGAACGACCGGCTCGTCGCGATCACGAAGAGCCACTACCTGATGCGTCTGTCGCACGAGCGGCTGGAAAAGGATCTGCTGTCGAAGCCGACCACGCTACGGGATTCGATCACCGAACTGCGCCGTCTGTCGCTCGCGCACGGATTCGATGCGCCGCCGCAGGGCGTGGCGAGCACGGTACGGCTACCCGGTGCGCACGCGCTGCTCGAATTCGTCGCGCAGGCGTGTCAGATCGAGATGGCGGCGCTGTATCCGGTCGAAGGCGCGACGAACTCGCCCGCAATCGTGTGCGAACCGGTTGCGCGGCTCGGCGATGCATTCGATTTCGATCCGCGCGACGGCCTCGTGGCCCGCGCGCTCGAGACGAAATGCATCGCCCATCCGAAAAGCAGCGGCGACGTCGCGCCGAATACGGCGCTGCTGGTCGCCGCGCCGGTCGTGTGCGCCGACGGCCGCCTGATCGCGTTGCTCGCGATCAAGCGCATGCCGTTTCTGTCGCTGAACTTCGACAATCTGCAACTGCTGCTGGTGCTGCTCGGCTATTACGCCGACGGCGTCGAGCATGCGGCGTGCGTGCGCGACGTGGTGGCGGCAGTACCGGCGTGCCCGTACGAATTCGCGCTCGACGTCGCGCGTCTGACGCGCCTGCAGCGCGAGTCGGGGATCGCGTCGTCGGCGGTCGCGCTCGTGTTCCAGCACGACGAGGCGGACGATTCGCTGTTCGAGCACGTGATGCGCGGGCGCCGTTCGCTCGATCTCATCTGGCCGTTGAAGACGCCGACGCAATCGGTGCTCGTGAACCTGATGCCGGCGACCGATACGGCCGGCGTCGACGGCTATCTCGCACGCGTCGAGGCGAGCCTCGATGCGCAGTTCGGTCTCGATCTCGAAGGCGCGCGCATCGGCGTGCATACGTTGCATCTGGGCAGCCTCGAACCGGGGCCGGCATTGCAACGCCTGCTGAAGGGAAGCGGCATCCATGTATAGGCTGCGATCCGGTTCGTGGGCCCCCAGCGCGTTACGGGTGCCCCCGGCGTCGATGCTGGCCGCACTCGCGTCGTCCGTCGGCATTGCGATCGTCGCGGCGCTGCAGTATGCCGTGCTCGCGCGGTTCGGCGGGCTCGCCCAGGCCGGGGCGGCGATACCCGTTTCCGCACCGCCGGTCGCCCCCCTGTGGCCCGTGTTCGGCGCGATGGTGGTGGGCGGCGCGGCGCAGGCGGTGCTGTACCGGCAGTTGCTGCCGCAACGTTACCGAACCCCACGCAACGGGACGCTCGCGGCGCTCTGGCTCGCCTGTACGTTCGTGCCTGTCGGCGGCGGCCTCGTCGTGCTGGCCAGCTGTGCGTGGGCGGCTTGCTGGCCCGCGAAGCAGGGCGACGACGCATACGCCGACGTGCCTTTGCCCGAGTTCGTCACCTATCTCGTGTCGCGCGTCTCGCACGGCGGCGGCGCGCGTCTGCAGGCGCGTCTCGTGAATACCCGGGTGGCCGCGTCGGATCGTCTCTCCGCGCTCGTTGCGATCCAGAACATGCCGACGCGCACGACCGGCACGCTGCTGCGCGATCTGCTCGCCGATCCTCTCGAAGACGTGCGGCTCATCGCATACGGCACGCTCGACCGCGCCGAGAACGAGATCGCGCAGAACATCTTCCACGCGCAGCAGACGCTCGACGCCGCCCACGACGACGCAACGCGCCAGGCGACCCACCGCCGGCTTGCCGAGTTGTACTTCGAGCTGGTCTATCAAAATCTCGTGCTCGGTGCGGTGCACGGGCACACGCGCGAACAGGCCGACCGCCACGCGCAGGCCGCGCTCGCGATCGATGAAGGCGACGCGGCGATGTGGCTCGTTCGCGGCCGCCTCGCACTCGCGACCGGCGACGCGGACGCGGCCATGCAATACATGAGCCGTGCGCTCGAATGGGGCTTTCCGCGCGAGCGTCTCGTGCCGTGGCTGGCCGAGGCCGCATTCCTGCGCGGCGAGTATTCGCGCACGGCCGAGCTGCTCGCGTCGCTCGGCAACGCCGCCGCGCTGCCCGTTCTCAATCCCGTCGTAAGTTACTGGTCGTCATGAAACCGTCCATTCACCACCGTGCCGGTCCGTCGACCGCGATCGACGTCTGCCTGCTGCTCGAAGGCACGTTCCCGTATGTGCGAGGCGGCGTATCGAGCTGGGTCAACGAGATGATTCGTGCATACCCGCTCAAGCACTTCGCGATCGTGTTCATCGGCAGCCGGGAAGACGACTATCATGGCGCCGCGTACGCATTGCCCGACAACGTCGTCCACTTCGAGTCCCATTATCTGTATGGCGACGTACCTGCCGATGCGGGCAGCGCACGGGAGATTCCCGGCAACCCCGAAGCGTTCAAGCGTTCGGCTGCGCTGCACGATGCGTGGCGCGGGCAGGACACGGACGGTGCCGCGGCGAACCCGGCTGCGCTGATGGCCGATCTCGTCCAACTGATCGACGACGACGGACCGCTGAACGAGCGGCAGTTTTCCACCAGCCGCGCGGCGTGGGACTTCATCGTCGAGCGTTATCATCGCTATTGCACCGACCCTTCCTTCACCGACTACTTCTGGACGGTGCGGATCATGCACAAGCCGCTGTGGCAGCTTGCGCGGATCGCACGCGGACTGCCGCCGGCGCGCGTCTATCACACCGTATCGACGGGTTATGCGGGCTTTCTCGGTGCGCTGTTGCATTACCGCACGGGCCGGCCGCTGCTCGTTTCCGAGCACGGTATCTATACCAAGGAACGCAAGATCGATCTGCTGCAAAGCGAGTGGATCCGCGACAACCGGGGCGCGTTCGAGCGGGACGTATCGACGATCAGCTATTTCCGCGCGCTGTGGGTGCGTTTCTTCGAAGCACTCGGCAAGCTCGCCTACGACGCGGCCGACGAGATCGTCGCGCTCTACGAGGCCAATCGGCACCGTCAGATTGCCGACGGCGCCGATGCCACCCGGACGCGCAACATTCCGAACGGCGTCGACGTGGACGGCTTCGCGCCGCTGCTGGACAAGCGGGACGGCGGCCCGCGCCGCGTCGTCGCGCTGATCGGCCGTGTGGTGCCGATCAAGGACATCAAGACATTCGTCCGCGCGATGTTCATCGCATCGCGGACGATGCCGGAAATCGAAGGCTGGATCGTCGGGCCGGAAGAGGAGGATCCAGCCTATGCGCTGGAATGCCGGGCGCTCGCGCAGAGCCTCGGGCTCGCGACAACGGTGCGCTTTCTCGGCTTCCAGCGGATTCACGACATTTTGCCGAAAGTCGACGTGATCGCGCTGACGTCGATCAGCGAGGCGCTTCCGCTCGTCGTGCTCGAAGGCTTCGCGGCCGGCGTGCCGTCGATTACCACCGATGTCGGGTCTTGCCGGCAACTGATCGAAGGGCTCGAAGAGGACGACCGCGCGTTCGGGGCCGCCGGCGCGGTCGTGCCGATCGCGAATCCTGCCGCGTTCGCGCAGGCGGCGCTCGACCTGCTCGGCGACGCGCAGCGCTGGCAGGCCGCACAGCAAGCCGGTCTCTCCCGTGTCCGGCGCTTCTACACGCGTGCACAGATGATCGACCGGTATCGGGCGTTGTACGATGCGCTCGCGATCGCTCCCGACCGGATGCGTCGCGGGCAGCCGTTCGAAGCCGGCTGCCCGGTGCACCGTGCACGGGCGGGCGTGGCTGCATCCGGCTCGAGCAAGGAGGGCCGCTGATGGCCGGCATTGGCTTCGAATTGCGCAAGATCCTGCGGCAACAAACCCTCTTCGGCGTCGCGCGCGCATACGCGTATGCGGGGCTGATCAGCTCCGGGCCGCTGATTCTTTCTATATTTGGGATCCTGATCATTGGCGTGATGAGCGTCGCGTTCGTGATACCAAAATATGCGATCGTCCAGTTTCAAGTGTCGGTGACTTACCTGATCGCGTGCAGTCTGATTCTGACCGGGCCGCTGCAATTGTCGTTCACGCGCTTCATCTCCGACCGGGTGTTCGAAAAGCGCGACGATCTCGTGCTGTCGAACTATAACGGCGTGGCGCTCATTGCCACGGCGGCATCGGGATGCGTCGGCTTCATCGCGGTGGCGGCGGGATTTCGCGGTGAGCCGCTGCTGTATCGGCTGCTGATGGTCGTGGGATTCGTCATCGTCAGCAACATCTGGATCGCGGTGATCTTTTTGTCCAGCGTGAAACAGTACCGGCAGATTCTTGCGGTGTTCCTGGTCGGCTATGGCTGCACGGTCGCGTTCGCGCTGATGCTGAACCGGCAGGGCATCTGCGGCCTGCTCGGCGGTTTCGTCGCCGGGCATCTCGTCTTGTTTTCCGGGCTTTCGGGGTTGATCTACCGAAACTACCGCAGCGATCGCTTCGTGTCGTTCGACTTGCTCGACCGGCGCTTCGCGTATCCGACGCTCGCGCTCGTCGGACTGCTGTTCAATCTCGGCGTATGGCTCGACAAATTCATGTTCTGGTATGCGCCGGGCACGGGGGCGCAGGTGATCGGCCCGTTGCATGCATCGGTGATCTACGACATTCCCGTGTTCATCGCGTACGTTTGCGTGATGCCCGGGATGGCGACGTTCCTGGTACGCATCGAGGCGGATTTTGTCGAGTATTACGATGCGTTCTACGAAGCCGTGCGCAGTGGAGCAACGCTGCGGCACATCAACGACATGCGCGACATGATGGTCGGCAGCGTGCGCACCGGGCTGTATGAAATCATCAAGGTGCAGGCCGCCGTGCTGGTGCTGATCGTCGCATTCGGTCACTGGCTGCTGGTGGCCCTGAATATTTCGACACTGTACCTTCCGCTTCTGCTCGTCGACGTGATCGCCGCGAGTCTGCAGGTGCTGCTGTTGGGTTTGCTGAACGTATTCTTCTATCTCGACGCGCGTCGGCTGGTCGTGGCGCTGTCGGCGGCTTTCGTCGTGCTCAACGGCGTGCTGACCGGCATTACGCTATGGATGACGCCGGATGCATACGGCTACGGCTTCGCGCTTGCGCTGCTCATTCTCGATGTCGCGGCGGTGCTGTTGCTCGACCGCAAGTTCGGCCGCCTCGAATACGAAACCTATATGTTGCGTCATTGAGGAGATATGTTTTCATTCCGAATCCGTCGGTCGCGCAGGCGGCCGACGTTGGCAGCGGCATCGTCCGTGGCTGCCATCGCAGTCGTCATCTTGGGCGCGCTGTGCGGGCGGCCAGGACATGCGCAGCCCGCACCGCCCGTATCGTCGGCTGACGCGTGCGATCCGGCCGATGCGATGCGTCCGCATTCCGTCGCGTTCTTCTACGGCAACGACGTGCCGGTTCGTCAGCTGGCGAAGTTCGATGTCGTTGTCGTCGAACCCGACAGCGGCTTCGATCCACGCGCGCAAGACGTGCGATGCCCTGCATGGTTCGCCTATGTGAGCGTCGGCGAAGTCACACCAGAGCGCGACTATGCGCGCAGGATCCCGAAACAGTGGTTGTTCGGGCGTAATACGACCTGGGCGTCGGCGGTCGTCGATCAGTCGGCACGGGGGTGGCCGTCGTTTTTCGTCGAACAGGTGATCGCGCCGCTGTGGGCGCGTGGTTACCGCGGCTTCTTTTTCGATACGCTGGATTCGTACCAGCTCGTCGCGAAGACGGAAGCGGCGCGCGCGAAGCAGGCGGCTGGCCTTGTCGCGGTGATCCGCGCGGTGAAGTCGCGCTACCCGAGCGCGCAACTGATCCTGAACCGCGGCTTCGAGATCTTGCCGAGGGTGCACGACGCGATCGCCGCGGTTGCATTCGAATCGCTGTTCGGCAGCTGGGATCAGCGCAACCGGCATTACGGCGCCGTCCCTGCAGCGGATCGCGACTGGCTGCTCGCGCAAGCAAAGGCAATTGAAGAGCGCTACGCGCTACCGGTGATCTCGATCGACTATTGCGCGCCGGACGATGCGGCGTGCCGCAGCACGATCGCCGCGAAGATTCGCGCGACGGGTCTCATTCCGTACGTGACGGATGGTGCATTGCGCACCGTCGGCACGGGCCCCGATGCGGCGGCATCACGGTAATGCCGCGAGAAGAGGTTGGGCGGAGGTTGACGCATTCGGCGTCCTGCTGGACTGTTTTGTCGATCTGTGTCGAGAGCGCATCCCGCTGCGAGCGCCGGTATTGAACGCCCCTGGGCCGACATCGACGGTGCAATACACGCAATCGGTATGCCGTCTGGTCCGCTCGTTCCAGCGAGGGTTTGCGGGCAGTGCTGCAATCCGTGTGTCAACGGTTCGTGACAGCGGTGTATGGGGGCCATGAGCATTGCAGCGGTTCCATTCACGGGAGAAATTCTCCGGATCCTGGATTTGTCAGAGGATTCCGGCGTGTTTCTCACACCCGGCGCAATGTTTTTTGCGGCAACCGATAAAAAGATAATACGCCCGCGATCGTTTGCGAGGACGGATAGTCACCTGATGCGGCTGCGTGCCAGGGAAAGCCAACCGATATAGCCGGCCATCTTGAGCAATGTCTCTTCGGGCGGGGTGTGCGGGCATTACAGTAAGTTTGCTTGCGTGCCGACATAACGAACAACAACACACGGGGGGAAGCAAGCATGGGGTCCATGACAGTCGGCAGGAAGCTGGGCTTGGCATTCGGCATCGTCGTACTCATATCGTTGATCGGCAGCGCGATCTCGATCGTCAATTTTCTGAAGCTGAACCGGGCGAACGGCTGGAACGTCCATAGTTACCAGGTCCTGCGGGCGAACGACGACATGTTGACCAGCATGGTCAACATGGAGACGGGTGTGCGCGGCTACGTGGCCGCCGGGGATGACCGGTTCCTGGAGCCCTATAAGGCAGGCCTCAAGCAGTTCGCCACGTCGTTCGACGTCGTTCGCGGCCTCACTGCGGACAACGCGACGCAGCAGCGTCGTCTCGAGACACTGCGCGACATGCATCGGAAGGTGGCGGAGGTCGACGACAAGCTGATCGCCATGCGGCGTGACGTCAATGCCGGTACGCAGCCTGCCAACGCGCTGATCGACTACTTCAAGCAGGGCGACGACAAGCAGTTCATGGATCGCTATCGAGCCGTGGCCACCGAGCTGAACGAGGCCGAGCAGTCGCTGCTCGATCAGCGTTCAGGAGAGGTGGCCAGCTTGACTGCGTTGACCAAGTTGACGCTCGCGGCGGCAGGCATCATCACCGTCATCCTGTCGATCGTGCTGGGAACCGTCATCACGCGCGGCATCATGCGGTCGCTGGGTGGCGAGCCGGCCGACGCCGCGGTCGTGGCCGGGCGGATTGCCGAAGGCAATCTCGAAGCATCCGTGCCGGTCGCGCCGAACGATCGCGGCAGCCTGATGGCATCGCTCGAATCGATGCGGCGGCAACTGAGCGGCATCGTGTCGGAAATTCAGTCGACCGCGGAATCGATCACGACTTCGGCTGGTGAGATCGCGCAGGGTAACCTGGACCTCTCGCAGCGAACGGAAGAGCAGGCGGCTTCGCTCGAGGAAACGGCGGCCAGCATGGAGCAGCTGACCGCGACGGTTCGTCAGAATACGGAAAACGCCAAGCAGGCGAATGCGCTTGCGGGCAGCGCGTGCGAGGTCGCGATGCGCGGCGGCGAAGTAGTGAGCCAGGTGGTCGACTCGATGCGTGCCATTGCGAACAGTTCGGGCAAAGTGGCCGAAATCATTACCGTGATCGAAGGGATTGCGTTCCAGACGAACATCCTCGCGTTGAACGCGGCCGTCGAGGCCGCGCGTGCGGGCGAGCAGGGGCGCGGCTTTGCGGTCGTGGCCGGCGAAGTGCGCACGTTGGCGCAACGCAGCGCGAACGCGGCCAAGGAAGTGAAGGATCTCATCACGGGTTCGGTGGAGAGCGTGGCGCAGGGGTCGCAGCAGGTCGAACGCGCGGGCACGACCATGTCGGATATCGTGCAGTCCGTGCGGCGCGTGACCGACATCATGAGTGAAATCGCATCGGCGTCGGACGAGCAGGGAACGGGTATCGAGCAGGTGAACGTCGCCGTCGGCCAGATGGATTCGGTCACGCAGCAGAACGTGGCGCTCGTGGAGCAGGCGTCGGCAGCGGCGCAGGCGATGGCGCAGCAGGCAACCACGCTGCGCGAGGTGGTCGGGATATTCAGGATCGGTCGCGCGCTCGCGCACTGACGGGCTCGGCCTCGGAGCTTCGCCGGAAGTCGACGCGACGGGCGTCGATGCGTGTTGGCGCGAGCCGTCTACAGGTTCTCGACCGGAACGGGGATCGTCTCGCCTTGATACGGCATCTCCGAGAACGGTCCGACCGCGCGAAGGATCCGGTGCCGGTTCAGTTCGAAGGCCAGCCGAACCTGCTGTTCGCTCGTATCCCGGGCACCGAGGCAGGCGCACACCGTCGACGTGCCACATCGGGGCCTATGCCGGGCAACGCACTGCCGGCAGCGAGCAATCGGATGTGTCAATCGATCGATACACCGGCGTCAACGAATTAGACGTCGATCGAGGTGGATACGCCGGATGTGACCCGGGACGATTCGTCGAGCCACGCGATGATCGAATCGTACAGCGCGGCAAGGTGGTCGGCGCGCTCGCCGATCCGCTTGAGCATGTCCCGTTGCTCCGCCGTCGTGGCTTCCCATTGCCAACGCATGAATTGCTCGTATTGAATCGGCAGCAGCTTTCGTTGCCCGATGTAGTCATGTCTGACTCGCTCGCGCATCGCAAGGTCGGGCATGTGTTGTTCCGTCGTGTGCCGGGTCAATTTGTCGAAGGTCGCCCGGGCTTCGTCCACTTGAGCGTCGACCAGATAGAACAGGCTCGGCAAAAACTCGATGGGCCGCCATACCGGCGGCCGTTGTGTGTCTTTCGTCATCGTTTGAATGTCGATCAAGCTTCGCTCGGACGGTTCCAGCGCGCGCCGACGTCGACCGTTTCCATCAGTCGATCGATGTCGAGCAGGGTCAGCAGTTGTTTGCCGTCGTCTCCTTCGTGGACGGCGAGGCCCGTGACGAATTCCGTTTGCATCGCGGTCCCGACCTCCGGCGCCGGGCGGCGCGCGGAGCGATCGATATCGACGACGCTGCTCACCGAGTCGACGATCAGGCCGATCGTCTGTTCCGCACCGTCGAGTACGATGATGGCGGTCGGCACGGTGTCGCCGATCGGGTCCAGCGAGAACGTCATACGCAGGTCGACGATCGGCATGACGAGGCCGCGCAGGTTGATCGTGCCTTTGACGAACGGCGGCGCATCGGCGGCGGGCGTCGGTTCTACATAAGGGCGGATCTCGCGGACACTCTGGATATCGATTCCGTATTCGTCGCCGCCGAGTACGAAGGCGACAAATACCTGCGTGGTCGCGTCGCCGGCGTTATCGCGTCCGGGTGTGCTCTCCGCGATTTCAACTGCTTCCGTCATGTCATGCTCCAGGAAACGGATGGTTCGTGCCGAATCAAAAGGTGGTCCAGTCTGCTGCAGCGTCCATCGCGGCACGGGGTGACGGTGTTCTCGCCTCCGTCACGGGCGTGCGGCCCGGTCGCACCGGCCGCGACACTGCCGCCGTGGCTGTCGCAACCCGGTGCGCCGCCGGCTGGTCGTATGCACGGCTGTTCGCGGACCCGACGCGGAAGAACGAGACAGCCTCGGTCAATCGATGGCCCTGATCCTCGAGCGACTTCGACGCGGCCGCCGCTTCCTCCACCAGTGCCGCGTTCTGTTGCGTGACTTCGTCCATCTGCGTGATCGCGATGTTGACCTGTTCGATCCCGCGACTTTGTTCGGAGGACGCCGCGGCGATTTCACCCATGATGTCCGTCACGCGCGCCACGGCCTTCGTCACTTCGGCCATCGTGTGACCTGCATCGTCGGCAAAACGCGAGCCGTCCCGAATCTTCTGGACGGATGCGCCGATCAACGCCTTGATTTCCTTGGCTGCGCTCGATGAACGTTGCGCGAGGCTTCTCACTTCGCTCGCCACGACGGCGAAGCCGCGACCCTGTTCGCCCGCGCGGGCAGCTTCCACGGCGGCGTTCAGCGCGAGGATATTGGTCTGGAACGCGATGCCTTCGATGATCCCGGTGATCTCGGCTATCTTCGACGAGCTGTCGCTGATGTCGGTCATGGTTTCCACGACCTGGCTGACGACCGCGCTGCCTTTGTGGGCGACGTCCGACGCGCCGTTGGCCAGGGCGCTCGCCTGTTGCGCGCTCTCCGCGTTCTGCCGCACGGTGGCGGTGAGCTGTTCCATGCTCGATGCCGTCTCCTGCAGCGACGCCGCCTGTTGTTCCGTGCGGGACGACAGGTCCTGGTTACCGGACGCAATCTGGCTGGATCCCGTCGCGATGCTGTCCGCAGCGGTGCGGACTTGCCCGATCAGCCGGACGAGGCTCGCCTGCATCTCGCCCATCGACGCGAGCACGCTACCTTGCGGCGCGGCCGCGGCGCCGTCGACGGTGCCGAGGTCGCCCGCCGCGACGCGGCGTGTGATGTCGCTCAGGTCGCCGGGTTCCGCGCCGAGTGCGCGCGTGATGCTGCGCGTGATCAGGCATGCCGCAACGACGGCTGCCGCGAGTGCAGCGAGACAGATGCCGATCAGCAACGCGCGGTGTCGGCTGTACTGTTGCACGGACGCCTGCTTGCTCTCAGCCGCCCGATTGCTTGCAAAACCGGCGTAGGTGTCGGCTGCTGTGACAAGTTCCTTCAGTAGCGGCCGGCATTGATCGTCGATCATCGCGATCGCCTGATCCCGCTGGCCGTGTAACGCAGCGTCGCCGATCGCGACGGCCACCGGGCCATATCGCGATTCAATGCGGTTGATCTCGGCCACCAGCACGCGGGCTTTCGCCGTCACGTCTGGATTTGTGGCGATTGCTTCGTTCAGCTGGCGAAGCCGTGTCTGCACTTCCTCATGTGCCTGTGTCATCGCAACGCGCTCCGCTTCGACATCGGCGGGTTTCATCACGAGCACGAGATTGCGGACGGCGACCGCGCGCTGAAGTACAGCCGCACGAATTTTCTCCGTCAACGCCGCGCGTGCGCGCGCCCCGTCGACGTAATCCGCGAAGCTGTCGTTCGCATCCCCGAGCGCACTGATTGCAAGCACCGAAACCAGAACCACCAGCGCAGCCATCATGCCGAAGGTCAGCGCGAGTTTCGCTCGCACGGTCAATTGTCCGAAGCTCATGTTTAATCTTCCCCTGTCGTTCGCCCTTGTCGAGCGGATATCGTTGTGCTTGTTATGAACGTCGGGTCGGGAAAGCGTCGACATGCATCCAAGCCCATCCGCGCCCCGTCGTTGTAACCGCGACCACGCAGATACCGGTACCGGCTTCGATGTCTTCGCATGCCGGTTCGCGAAGGACGAGCGCCGCCTGCCTGGTACGATCTGCGAGATCGTTCCGAGCAATACACGCAAGTGGTGTGCCACATAAAGGGGGCTGTCGGGCAAGGCTTTGCCGGCAGTGCGGCAGCGGGAGTGTCAACGCGCCCGGACACGCGTGTCCGGAAATCCGACGCTATCCGATGTCGAGACTCGCCATGCGCGTGTACGGAGACCGGGAGCTCATGCCGAGCCGCTTCGCCGCTTCCGCGCGATTGTCGCCGGTGAGTTCCGGCGTGAGCAGAAAACGGCTGCCTTGCACCGCCGCTATATGGCGATCTGCGTCGAAGAAAGAACCTGCTTGAGCACCATGAAAGTCCGAATCTGACGCACGCCGGGCAGGTAAAGCAGTTGCTCGGCATGGAGCCGGTTGAAGCTTTCGCTATCGCGCGTGCGCAGCATCATGAAGTAGTCGAACTCGCCGGTCACCACGTGGCATTCCATGCAGCCGGATACGTTCTGTGCGGCTTTTTCAAACGCGGCAAAGGATTCGGGGGTCGATCGATCCAGCACGACCCCGATGATCACGACCATGCCCGCATCGAGGGCAGGCGCGTTGAGCAACGCGACGATTCCTCGGATCAAACCGAGGCTCTTGAGCCGTTCGACGCGGCGCAAACAGGCCGGCGCACTCAAATTGACCTTCGCCGCCAGCGCGACGTTCGAGATCGATGCGTCCTTCTGAAGGGCCCGCAGGATTGCTTTGTCCGTACGGTCAAGTTCGACGTGGCTCGCGTCAGCCGGGCGCGATTTGCCGAGAAATTTTGTTGTCGATTTCATCGGTTCTAAAAAATAACAATTCGTGGAGATGGGGGAAATTGTATTTCAAAGTGCGGCGGTGGACGGATGTTTGCAACCCCGTTTCGTAGGTATTTCACTAGAATTTCTTCGTGCCCGGTCGCCCTTGACGACATCGGGCGTCGGAACCCACCGCCCACTTTCGGAGAACCTCCGTGAACCTCGATCGCTTCCCGCGCCACAAGCTGACCTTCGGACCCACCCCCATTCATGAGTTGCCGCGCCTCGGCAAGGCGCTGGGTGGCAAAGTGCATCTCTATGCAAAACGCGAAGACTGCAACAGCGGCCTGGCGTTCGGCGGCAACAAGACCCGCAAGCTCGAGTACATCGTGCCGGACGTGCTGGCGAGCGGCGCCGACACGCTGGTATCGATTGGCGGCATCCAGTCGAACCAGACGCGTCAGGTCGCGGCAGTCGCGGCTCATCTTGGCCTGAAATGCGTGCTGGTTCAAGAAAACTGGGTCAACTACTCGGACGCTGTGTATGACCGCGTCGGCAACATTCAGATGTCCCGCATGATGGGCGCCGACGTTCGGCTGGTCAGCGACGGCTTCGACATCGGCATTCGTCCGAGCTGGGAACAGGCGCTGGAGAGTGTCCGCAACGCGGGCGGGAAGCCGTATCCGATCCCCGCCGGTTGTTCCGAGCATCGGCTTGGCGGCCTCGGGTTCGTCGGTTTCGCGGAGGAAGTGCGCGCCCAGGAAGCCGAACTCGGATTCAAGTTCGACTACATCGTCGTGTGTTCGGTGACCGGAAGCACGCAGGCCGGCATGGTCGTGGGGTTCGCGGCGGACGGACGCGCGGATCGCGTGATCGGTATCGATGCGTCGGCCAAACCCGAGCAGACGCGCGAGCAGATTCTTCGCATCGCACGCCAGACCGCCGATCTCGTGGAACTCGAACGGCCGATCGAGGACGCGGACGTGGTGCTCGATACGCGCTACGGGGGCCCTGAATACGGCTTGCCGTCGGAAGGGACGCTCGAAGCGATTCGACTGTGCGCGAAGACCGAGGGGATGCTGACCGACCCGGTTTATGAAGGCAAGTCGATGCACGGGATGATCGACAGGGTGCGCCGCGGCGAGTTTCCGGAAGGGTCCCGGGTCTTGTATGCGCACCTCGGTGGCGTCCCCGCATTGAACGCATACAGCTTCCTGTTCAAGAACGGTTGAGGCTCGGCTGCGTTCCGGCTGCAAGTTGAGTCGGAACGCGGCGTGCATATCGCCAATTCGGGGTGCCAAGTATGGACATGCAGAATCGACTTCCGGCCAGCACGATGACGGACCCCGACCCGGAGGAGCTCCGGGAATGGTGCGACGCGCTCGATGGCGTGTTGCACGCGTGGGGCGGCGATCAAGGCAAGGCGCGTGCACGTCACCTTCTCGACTCGTTGCAGGCGCACGCACAGGCCCGTCGCGTTGCGTGGCGGCCGCCGTTGGTCACGCCGTACGTCAATACCGTGGCGCCTGAAGAGCAGCCAGCCTATCCGGGCGATCTGCACATCGAGCGGCGGATCGCGGCGTTGATACGGTGGAACGCACTCGCGATGGTGGTCCGCGCCAACCGCGCGCAGGGAGAGCTCGGCGGGCACATCGCAAGCTATGCTTCCGCCGCGGATCTGTTCGAGGTCGGTTTCCAGCATTTTTTTCGCGGCCCGGATGCGGTGCACGGCGGCGATCTGGTGTTCTTCCAGGCGCATTCCGCGCCGGGCGTCTACGCTCGGGCGTTTCTCGAGGGACGATTGTCGGAAGAATCGCTGTCCCATTATCGCCAGGAGATCGTGGGGGAGGCTCGCGGCATCCGGGGATTGAGTTCGTATCCTCATCCCTTTTTGATGCCGGACTTCTGGCAGTTTCCAACCGGATCGATGGGGCTGGGGCCGCTCAACGCCATCTATCAGGCGCGGTTCATGCGGTACATGGACAATCGCGGCTTGAAGGAGCACGGCGACCGTCGCGTGTGGGGTTTTTTCGGCGATGGAGAAATGGACGAGCCCGAGTCGATCGCCGCGTTGACGCTCGCGGCTCGCGAGCGGCTCGACAACTGCACATTCGTCATCAACTGCAATCTCCAGCGACTGGATGGCCCCGTCCGCGGCAACGGCCGGGTCATCGACGAGCTCGAGGCGTTGTTCGCCGGCGCCGGATGGAACGTCGTCAAATGCATCTGGGGCTCGGAGTGGGATGCGTTGCTCGGCCGCGATCATGCCGGGGTGCTCGAGCGCGCTTTCGCGAACACCGTCGATGGCGATTTTCAGACATTGTCGGCCAATGACGGCGCGTTCAATCGCGAGACGTTCTTCAGCCGGAATCCGGAACTGCGAGCGCTGGTGGAGTCGCTGTCCGACGACGACATCGCGATGCTTCGGCGCGGCGGGCACGATCCCGTGAAAATCCATGCGGCTTTTGCCGCGGCGACCGTCAGGAATGGTCGACCGTCGGTGGTGCTTGCCAAGACCATGAAGGGCTATGGCATGGGCACGATCGCGCAAGGGCGCATGACGACGCATCAGCAGAAAAAGCTGGAGCGGGACGACCTGATTGCATTTCGGGATCGATTCGCGCTCCCGCTTTCCGACGAAGCGGCATCGGAAGCGCGGTTTTATCGGCCGCCGCACGATAGCGATGAGCTGCGGTACTTGCGGGAGCGTCGCGAGACGCTTGGCGGCTATCTTCCCCAGAGACGTGCGGCATCCGAGCGACTGGTGGTGCCCCCGCTGGCGAGCGTCGCCGGCTTCTCGATGAATGCGGACGGCAAGGTCATGAGTTCGACGACCGCCTTCGTCAGGCAACTCGGTGCGCTGCTCAAGGACGCCAACCTTGGCCCGCGATTGGTTCCGATCGTGGCGGACGAGGCCAGAACGTTCGGCATGGCGAATCTTTTCAGACAGGTCGGCATCTACGCGCCGTTCGGGCAGTTGTACGATCCGGAAGACAATTCGTCGATGCTCTCGTATCGTGAAGCGTCCGATGGTCAAATTCTCGAGGAAGGTATTACGGAGGCAGGGGCCATCTCGTCGTGGACGGCCGCTGCGACGAGTTACGCCGTGCACGGTATTCCGATGATGCCGTTCTATATTTACTACAGCATGTTCGGTTTTCAGCGTATCGGCGATTTGATCTGGGCGGCTGCGGACCAGCGCGCCCGGGGTTTTCTCGTCGGTGCCACGTCGGGCCGCACGACGCTCGGAGGAGAAGGATTGCAGCATCAGGATGGCTCGAGTCATCTTCTCGCGTCGACGATACCGACGTGTCGGGCGTACGATCCGTCCTTTGCCGGCGAACTGGCGGTGCTGATCGACTACGGGTTGCGGCGCATGCTGAGTGACGCGCACGACGAGTTCTATTACGTCACCGTGACCAATGAGAACGTCGCGCAACCGAGTATTGCTGACGCGTCGCATGAAGGTATCGTGAAAGGCATGTATCTGTTCCGACAAGGAGGCCGCTTTCAGCGGCGGGTTCAGTTGTTCGGCAGCGGCGCGATCATGGGCGAGGTGCTCAAGGCGGCGGACGAACTCGAGCGGTTACATGGGGTGGCCGCGGACGTCTGGAGTGTTACCAGCTATGTCGAGCTGGGGCGGGATGGTGCGCGATGCGAGCGGGAATGGCGGCTTGGTTCGGGCGACATCGGGGACGCATGGATTGCTCGCCAGCTGCGTACGACGGTTGGGCCGATTGTCGCTGCGTCCGACTATGTGAAAGCGCTTCCGGAAATGGTGCGTGCGTATATTCCGGAAGGACGGCGGTATGTCACGCTTGGGACCGATGGGTTTGGTCGAAGCGATTCTCGCGCGCAGTTGCGGCGGTATTTTGAGGTGGACGCTCAAGCCATCGTGCAGGCGGGGTTGCGGGCCCTCGAGGGGCAGGCGGCGGGGAATGAGGTTCGCGAACGGGCAGGGGCGTCTCATGTCGTCGGGGTGGTGGCGCACTGACGTGGGGCTCCCTGGGAATATGGTCGTGGGCCGTTGTTTTAGGCGGCTCTCCACACGCTTGTCGTTGAACCCGTTTTGCTATCGGTCTATTAGCGTCGCCCCTGCGCGGGGCGGCGGTCACTTTTCTTTGTCTTCCAAAGAAAAGTAACCAAAAGAAAGGCGCGTCCTTGGGCGGACGGCAAAGGTGATTCTGCTCAGGTTGGTGGTTTCTTTGCCGCCGCAAGTCGGGTATGTCGGGACTGGGTGGTGGCAGCACGAAGTCGTCGCGCAACTAGTCGGCCGTTTGCAGCTGCTTCACCAATTCGCCAACGAAGTCGACCAGGACGGTCGACAACACTCGGCCCGACAGGGTCTGGATCTGGATCGCACGCAACGACATGCCCGGATGATCGATCGGTATCGCTACCAGACCGTCCGTCGCCAGACGCGCCTGCACCGTCAGACGGCTGGTCAGGGACACGACTCCCGACATTTGAGTGAATGCATACAGCGTGTTGGAGTTGTTGCAGGTCAGGACAGGCTCGAAGAGAAGATTCTCCAGGCTCGCCGTCGTATCGAAAAGCTGACGGATCGTCGTGCCGCGGTCAAGCAGCGCAATCGGGAAATTCCGCAACTCGGCCATCGATACCGTCGCATACCCGGCCAGCGCGTGAGAACGGGGCATGACGGCACAAATGGGCGCGCTCCGCGTGTACTCGACGTTGATCTCCGGCTCTCGTACGACACCGAACGTCAGGCCGATATCGGCTTCGCCGCTCCGTACGTGTGCCGTCACCTCTTTCGGCGCTGTCACTGCCACCTCGAAACGGGTACCGGGCGACTTTTCCAGAAATTGCGTGATGGCGCGAGGGAGAACATCCCGGGCAAACGCCTCCGACGTCGAGACGCGGATCGTGCTTCGATCGAATGAGTTCAGCGCCTTGATCTCCTCGAGCACCTGCTGACCTTCAAGCAGGGTTCGTCGGACATGCGCAGCCAACAGCTCCCCGGCCTTGTTGGGGACCATGCCGCGCGCCTGACGCTCGAACAGCGGGCAGCCGACCTCCTCCTCGAGCTTCGTTATCTGACGGCTGATCGCCGAGATCGAAACGTGCAGCTTTTCGGACGCCTCGCTCAGCGAACCGGTGTTGGCAACGGCAAGGAAGTATCGGAGTGCAGCGTTGTGCATGACGTCCGCCAAGTTTGCGTTATTGGAAAGCAGGGCACGCAAAAAAGTCAATTGTGGTGCGCGTTTTGGCTCCGTACGCTTGATCCATCAGGGCTGCACAAACCGCTCTTCCACGATACACGCGAGGATCACCATGACGCGTCGCCAAGCAATCGACTCTGCCACAAAATATTTCGATTCGGGTGGATTCCTGACAGATCTCGCGCGACGCGTCCACATGGCGACGGAAAGTCAGGATTCCGGAAGGGCCGGCGAGCTTCGAGCCTACCTCGTCGACGAGATCATCCCATCGATCGACCGTATTGGTTTTGAGTCTCGTATCGTCGAGAACCCGGTTGCGGGGAGCGCGCCGTTCTTGATTGCGACACGTATCGAGGATCCCTCGCTTCCGACGATCCTGATGTACGGGCACGGTGATGTCGTCCGTGGCCATGACGGACAGTGGAACGACCAGATGTCGCCATGGAACATTACGATTGAAGGAGACCGGTGGTTTGGGCGGGGCACGGCGGACAACAAAGGGCAGCACACGATCAACCTCGCCGCGCTGGAGCAAGTCATCGAGGCCAGGAATCGACGTCTGGGTTTCAATGCGACGCTGCTGCTCGAGATGGGGGAGGAGACCGGATCGCCCGGGCTACGTGCAGTCTGCGAGCAGAACAAGGATCTTCTCGCAGCCGACGTTCTGATCGCTTCGGATGGCCCCCGGGCCAGATCGCACGTCCCCTGTGTTTTTCTCGGGTCGCGCGGATTCGTCAACTTCACGCTTTCCGTTCGGCTCCGGTCGGGCGCCCATCATTCCGGAAATTGGGGAGGGGCGCTCGGCAATGCCGGAACCGTACTCGCGAACGCGATTTCGTCGCTCGTCGACGGGCGTGGGCGGATCCTTGTCGACGCGCTGTTGCCGACGCATATTCCGGCCTCGGTACGAACGGCGCTGAAGAATATTAGCGTCGGTGGCGGGCCCAACGATCCTCACGTCGATGCCGATTGGGGCGAACCTGGGTTGACCACCCAGGAGCGTGTCTATGCATGGAACGCGCTGGAAGTACTGGCCTTTACCACCGGTAACCCGATCAGCCCGATCGGCGCGATTCCTCCTGTTGCGCATGCGCATTGCCAACTCAGATACGTCGTCGGTACGGATTGCGGGCGCATCGAAGAAGTTCTACGGCATCGCCTCGACGCATGCGGGTTCGACAGGGTCGAGGTGGCTATCGGCGAGCGAATGGGCGCCACGCGCCTGCCGCCGGAAGATCCGTGGGTCGCATGGGCGCTCGATTCGATCGAACGGACGACCGGAAAGCATCCCGATTTGCTTCCCAATCTTGGCGGGTCGCTGCCCAACGACGTCTTTTCCGAGGTGCTGGGCCTTCCGACGATCTGGATTCCGCACTCGTACGGAGCCTGCTCGCAGCACGCCCCGAACGAACACCTGCTTGGAAGCGTCGCGCGTGAGGCGCTGCAGATCATGGCCGGCATATTCTGGGATCTCGGGGAGTCGGCATCCGCCGTCCGGGATCGACGCAAGGAAGGAGCGCTCGTCGTCCAGGCATAAGACGCCAATTTTTAATGCACTTGTTGTCGTAAGTTAACGGAGAATGAGATGCGTACTATGGAAATGGTGGATGCCGCGCCGACTAGAGAACAGGCTCCTAACGTTTTTCGACTGGTGTCCGCCGCAACCGTCGGCAACGCTTTGGAGTGGTTCGACATACTGATTTATGGATTCTTCGCAATCTCGATTTCAAAGGCTTTCTTTCCGGCGTCGAGCAGCGGGGTATCCCTTCTTCTGACGTTCGGGACGTTCGCGATCTCGTATTTGGCCAGGCCGATCGGCGCGCTCGTGCTCGGGTCGTATGCGGATCGTCGCGGTCGCAAGGCATCGATGATGGTGTCGATCGTGACGATGATGGTGGGCACGACGACGATCGCACTGACGCCGAGCTACGAGTCGATCGGCATGATCGCGCCGATTCTGGTCATCTGCGCTCGACTGCTTCAGGGCTTTTCCGCCGGCGGCGAGTTCGGCAGTACCACTGCGTTTCTGGTGGAACAGTGCCCCGAACGCAAGGGATTGTTCGCCAGCTTCCAGTTCGCGAGTCAGGGATTGAGCTATATGCTCGCGGCCGGTTTTGGCGTTCTCCTGACCTTGACCCTCGATGCAGACGCCATCGACGCATGGGGTTGGCGCATACCGTTTCTCTTTGGCGTGTTGATCGGCCCCGTCGGCCTGTACTTGCGAAAGCACGTGCATGAGGCCGACGGCGCAACGCGTGAAAGGCGCGAATCGTTCCCGGTAAGGGAAGTGTTCGTCAATCAGAAAGCCAGAATGTTGTTGGCGATCGGTACGCTCGTTCTTTCCACCGGCGCCAGTTACGTCATTCTTTATGTTCCGACCTACGCGGTACGCGAGCTTCATCTGCCCGCCAGTTTCGGCTTCATTGCAACGATGTTGACCGGCGGGATCCTGACGTTCGTTACGCCGTTCGTCGGCTATCTGTCGGACAGGATCGGCCGCGTCAGGCTGATGATCTGGGCCGGGATGGCGTTCATCCTGACCATTTATCCGGTTTTCAAATTGCTTGGCGCGCATCCCGATCTGGGAAGGCTCATTGCGATGATGGCCTGGATCGGGACGCTCAAGGCGGTCTATTTCGGCGCGCTTCCGGCGCTGATGGCGGAAGTCTTTCCGACAGAAACCCGAGCGACGGGTATGGCCATCAGCTACAACATCGGCGTCACGCTGTTTGGCGGTTTCGCGCCGCTGATCGTCGCATCGTTGATCCATCAGACAGGCAATTTGGCATCGCCGGCGTTTTACCTGATGCTGGTCGGTGTGCTGAGTTTGATTGCATTGCGCGGATGTCGATCAATGTTGAATCTCCGATGAGGCAGCGCATCGAGGGAATTCCGCACAGCCGAGCGATTGCTTCGACGGGTGCGGTCCGGGACTGTTTCGACCACATGCGAGGTGAGATCGGAATGAGTGCAAGGAAACTGGACACGGTATCGTCGGGGGCGTCGACGTGGAATTGGCTGTTACCGCCTTCGGAGCGGGCCCGCGTGTGTGTCGTCATTGATTCAAGCCTCGGCGCTGCCGCGGTTTCAGCGACCGTAGCCTGCTTCACGGCGATGCCGGAAGTCGCGCTTCTCCAGATTGACGATCCGGTCGATGCGCACCGTGCATGGAGCGCGTCGCTCATGCCGGGTGGCGTCCCCGAGGCGGCGAAGACAAGCACGGATTGCGGGTTGCGTCGATTGCCGCGGGGCGTGCCGTTGCTGGTGTGGTCGACGCGCCCGCAAGACCTCGACTGGCTCGGCGGCATCGAAGGGAACAGGGTGCGGGCCCTCGTGACCTTCGAGGATGACGAGGTCGAAATGCAGGTATCTCGTCTTTTCACGCTTGTTCTGAAGGCGTTGAAGCACGCGATCGCCGAGAACATGTTGATCTACTAATACGACAAAAATGGTCTTGCTTCGGCATGTCGCGACATACGCTCGCGAGTCACGTATCTGCAATTCATCCATTTTTCCAACAACACGAACAAGTGACCGGTATGTTGACCGTTATTTCGAAGTTGAACATCGGCAAGCGGCTGGGGCTCGGTTTTGCGATGGTATTGGCGATGTCGCTGATCGGGATCGTCATCGGACTGATGCGTCTGTCTTCCGTTGCCCAGGCCACCCGCGACATGGTCGCTAGGCCGTTGCAGACCGAGCGGCTCGTCAATGACTGGTCTCGGCAAATCAGCGTCGCGGTGACGCGCACTACCGCGATTGCGAAGAGTGCCGATCCGGGGCTGGCCAACTATTTCAACGACGAAGCCATCGCCGCATCGAAAGTGTCCGCGGCGAAGCAGACGGCCATCGAGGCGGTGATGACGTCGGACGCGGAAAAGCGCTTGTTCGCTGCCATCGGCCAGCAACGCAAGCGCTTCCTCGCCATCCGGGATCAGATCTATGCGCTGAAGAAGGAAGGAAAAGCGGAACAGGCCGACCAGTTGCTCGAACAGCAGTTCATACCGACCGCGCGGCAACTCGTCGAAAAAGTCGACGCGTTGGTGACGTACCAGCGCGAAGAAATCGATGGACTTGCGGCCGAGATCGACGCGAATTATCGATTCGGACGCACGCTGATGATCGCGTTCGGCGTTGTCGGCATGCTGCTGAGCGTGGTATGCGGATGGTTGATCACCCGCAGCATTACCCAGCCGCTCATGCGTGCGACGGACGTCGCGCATCGGGTGGCCAGAGGCGACCTGAGCGTTCATGTCGACGTTCATGGCACGGACGAACTCGGCCGGCTGCTCGGCAGCTTGCGCGACATGCAGGCTGCACTGCTTCGCGTGGTGTCCAACGTGCGCCGCGGCTCGGATAACCTCGCGGCGGCGAGCGCCGAAATCGCGCAGGGCAACGACGATCTCAGTTCCCGCACGGAGAGCCAGGCCAGCGCGCTCGAGCAAACCGCCGCGTCCATGGAGGAACTGAGTTCCACCGTGGCACGGAACGCCGACAACGCTCACGAAGCGAATCAATTGGCGATGAATGCATCGACGGTGACCGCGCAATGCGGCGAAGTGATCAACCAGGTCGTGGAAACCATGAAGGGCATCAACGACAGTTCCCGCCAAATCTCGGACATCACGGGGGTGATCGACAGCATTGCCTTTCAGACGAACATCCTGGCCTTGAATGCCGCGGTCGAGGCCGCGCGTGCCGGCGAGCAGGGAAGAGGCTTCGCGGTGGTCGCCAGCGAAGTGCGCAGCCTGGCCGGACGTTCCGCCGATGCGGCCAGGGAGATCAAGAAGCTCATCGGCTCGAGCGTGGGGCGCGTCGCTCAAGGTTCGACGGAAGTCGAGCGCGCATGGGTGGCGATGACAGAAGTCGTGAACTCGATTCGTCGCGTCACCGAGACGATGAGCGAAATCAGCGCCGCGAGCACCGAGCAATCGCTCGGCGTGGCCCAGATCGGTGAAGCCGTCGGCCAGATGGAGCGCACGACGCAGCAAAACGCCGCGTTGGTCGAGCAAACTGCTGCGGCGGCGATCAGTCTGCGCCAGCAGTCACGGGAACTGGTGGAGGTCGTCTCGGTGTTTCAGCTTGGACGCGGTGAAGCACTGTAGAGCCGGGCGACAAGGCTGCGCCGGCAGTGCGGCAGCGAGCGTGTCAACGCGCCCGCACACGTGTGTCCGGCAATCCGGCGCTAGCCGATGTCGAGGTTCGCCATGCGCGTGTACAGGGACTGGCGGCTGATACCGAGCCGCTTCGCCGCTTCCGCGCGATTGTCGCCGGTGAGTGCCAGCGTGCGCAGGATCATCTCGCGCTCGACGGCGGCGAGGGCTTCCGACAGCGGACGATTGAGCATCGCGACCGGCAGCAGCGCGTCGCGCGACGGAACACCCGGTTCGTCGAGGAACGCGAGATCGCATCCAGTGACGACGGCGCCGGGCGCGAGCGCATTCACGCGTGCGATCGCGTTGCGCAGTTCGCGTACGTTGCCCGGCCACGCATACGCGATCAGGCGGCGCTCCGCCTGCACGGACAGCCGCTTCGTCGTAGTCGTGCTCGACGTCGTGTCGAGAAAATGGACGGCGAGCGGCAGGATATCGTCCAGCCGTTCGCGCAGCGGCGGCAGATGAATGGGGATGACGTTGAGTCGGTAAAGCAGGTCTTCGCGAAACGTTCCGTTCGCGACCATGGTCCGCAGGTCCCGGTGGGTTGCTGCAATCACGCGGACGTTCACCGAAACGGACCGGTTGACGCCGAGCGGGGTGACTTGTTGTTCCTGCAGCACGCGCAGCAGCTTGGCCTGCATGCAGGTCGCCATGTCGCCGACTTCATCCAGAAAAAGCGTGCCGCCATCGGCTTCGACGATCCGGCCCGTCCGTGCGACCGTGGCGCCCGTGAAAGCGCCTTTGCAATGGCCGAAGAGCTCGCTTTCGAGAAGCTCATGGGGAATCGCCGCGCAATTGACGGCAACGAACGGGCGAGCGCGACGCGACGACTCGACGTGGAGCACCCTGGCCGCGATTTCCTTGCCGGTTCCCGTTTCCCCGGTGATGAGAACGGTCGCGTCCGACGCTGCCGCGCGGCCGATACATTTTTGTACTTCGCGCATCGCCGCGCTGATGCCGAGCAAGCGCGGTTCCGTACCGACAGGCTCGTCGAATGCATCGACGTTCGCAGGCATACGGGTAACGGCGTCGGACGGAGAATGGGCCGCGAAGATGCGCTCGAGCAGGCGCGCGATATCGTCGCGGCCGACCGGCTTCGCCAGGTGGTCGAACGCGCCCAAGCGCATGGCGGCGATCGTGTTGCCGCTACGGGCATAGGCGGTCAGTACCACGACGGGTACCGTCGCGAGGCGATCGACGTGCCGCAGCTTCTCGAGTACGGCTATTCCGTCCATGTCGGGCAGCCGGATGTCGAGAAAGATGCAGGCGGGTTGCAGACCTCGCTCGATGCGTGCGAGCGCATGCTTGCCCGTGCCGGCGCATAGGGTTTCGTGACCGAGATCGGTCAGCGTTTCAGACAATCCTTCGCAGAAGGCATCGTCGTCGTCGATCAGCAGGATGGTTGCCATGGGATATCGAGGACAAAGCAGGCAGTAGGGGTGGCGGCGTGATAGGCGTTGCCGCCGTGCGACGCTGCGATCTCTCGAACCAGGGTGAGACCCAGCCCGCAGCCGCCGGGCCGCGCACTGACGAAGGGTTCGAAGATGCGCGCGCGCTCGGCTTCGGCCACGCCGGGGCCGTCGTCGGCGACTTCGAGTACGAAGCGCACGCCACATGGCGAAGCGCGACGGCTGGCCTCGATGTGAACCGTGCCGCCCGGGCGAACGTGCGCCAGCGAATTGACGATCAGATTGTCGAGGGCACGACGCATCTGGGCGGGGTCGAAAACGGGGCGATCGGTCATTTCCCCGGCGGATGCCGTCGGCATATTGCAGGCCACCGTCAACGCGACGTCCTTGCTGCGCGCGAACTCATCGTGTGTCTGCACGCTTTCCGGAAGCCATGTGGCCGGATCGACCGGCTCGACGCGCGGCGTAACGGGCTGGGTGAGCGCCAGGAGCCTCGACACCTGGATTTCGATGCGCTCGATCTGGCCGAGTATCGAGCGCAGTGCCGATTGCTGCCGGGAGGCATCACCGGCCAGCGCGTTCTCGGCTTTCAATCGCATCGCGCCGGCCGGATTGCGGATTTCATGCGCAACCTCGGCGGCCAGTGTGCCGAGCAGCGCGACACGATGCGCGTGAGCGAGGCGTGTTTCCAGTTCGCTCGCCCGTTCGCGCGCATCGCGGGTACGCGCAATCCAGCGGTTGAATGCATGCGCGATTCGATCGAGTTCCGGTTCGCCCGGGCAGGAGATGCTTCCGGTCCAATCGGCGTCGTCGTTCGAGAGCGCGGTGTCGAGCCGTACCAGTTTGTCGCGCCATGCGCACAGTGCGAATGCGAGATACAGGGAAACGGCGAACAGAACCGCCAGCGCGCCGGCGAACGTCGCTACGATGGCGTTGCCCTGACGGACCCACATCGATTGCGCGCGCACGAGGGTCCACGCATAGAGCCCGGTATGTCCGTTCACGGGGCACGCGATCGCGATAACCGCCTCGCGGTGTCGTCCGACTATCTCGGCGGCGGGACGAACGGCGCTGGAAGCGGCGGAGAGCGCACTCAGGATCAGCGGCGTTTCCGCTTCCGGAATGTCGCGCTTGATGCCGCTGCCCGGGTAAGAAGGAAACGCATAAGCGAGGAATCCACCGCCATGCCCGGGCGCACTCGCAGGCGGCGTGGAGCGCGGCGCGCCAGCCCGCCAGAACCCTCCCTCGATACCCGCGGATGCGGCAAGGGCCGTGTTGAGTACGTCGCGCAACAGTTCAACGTTCGGCTCCGTCGCGTGCGGTAACGACAGCGTGTAGTGGGAAGCAATCGCCTCGCACGCGTCGCTCGCGCGCTGCCTGGCGGATGCGATCCGGTGGCCCTCGGTGCAACTGGCCATTAACCAGACGATTGCGACCAGCGATGCGCACAACGCCGCGGCAAGTGCCCTGAGTAGCGACAATTGCGTTGAAAACCTCGGTCTGACTAGCGGCATGGTCTTGCGTTAAAGGGTGCTACGTCTGTTCTCATGGAAATGGTCTGCGCAGTGCAGGGCAATCGCATTCGCATCCGTGTCGACGTCCGGTCGAGAATAATGGGGTGGCCGCGGGGACGATGTGACGGGCCATTCGTATGTGAAGCATGCGATGTATGCGGTACGCATGCACTCGCATCGCTCGTTCGGTGGGTTTTGTCAGACAAGACGGCGATGGAATCCCGCCCACTCCAACCGTCCGACAAGCGCGCCGATTTCGGTCACGCTCGAAGCATTTGGGCAGCCGGTGGGTGCAATAACTAGAAGGTGGAGGCGCGGAAGCACCCATATGGGCGCCGGGGAGACGAGCGTATCGTTTCACTCCCGTTTTAAGTACATAATGAAATTCATGTGTCAGACACGGTTCGTGTTCATATCTGGAAGTGATCCTTATTATCTGAATGGTACAGAAACGTTTTATTTTCGTCTTGTGCGCAATCGTTTGCGGACTGTGCGTCGTCAATAAAAGCAATGTGGCGCCCGATCGGGCTGACGGCACGGGAACCCGCCGCCTGGCACCGTGACCGCACGCCAGGCTGACCGTCTGATTACCGTTTTGTCATCTACGCCGTTCGCGCCTGCACGGAGCGAAGCCGTGTCGCCGTTTCCGGGTAACATCGCCGGATGTCCCCACGAAAGCGACGGAGCCGGCCATGCGCATCCTGATAGTCGAAGACGAACCGAAGACGGGCGCGTACCTGAAGAAGGGGCTCGAGGAATCGGGCTTCAGCGTCGATCTGGCGAAGGACGGCGCCGAAGGGCTGATGCTCGCGCAGGAAGAGCGTTACGACGTGATCGTGCTCGACGTGATGCTGCCCGTGCTCGACGGCTGGGGCGTGCTGAAGCGGCTGCGCGAAACACACACGACGCCGGTGCTGTTCCTGACCGCACGCGACGACGTGCAGGACCGCGTGCACGGCCTCGAACTCGGCGCCGACGACTACCTCGTGAAGCCGTTCGCGTTCGTCGAACTGCTCGCCCGCATCCGCACGCTCGCCCGTCGCGGGCCGCCGCGCGAGACCGAACATCTGGCGGTCGGCGATCTGGAAATCGACGTGGTGCGCCGCCGCGTGAAGCGCGGCGCGACGCGAATCGACCTGACGCCGCGCGAATTCTCGCTGCTGCAGCTGCTTGCGCGCCGGCAGGGCGAGGTGCTGAGCCGCACGCAGATCGCGTCGTACGTGTGGGACATGAATTTCGACAGCGACACGAACGTCGTCGAGGTCGCGATCCGGCGTCTGCGCGCGAAGATCGACGACGCGTTCCCGGTCAAGCTGATCCATACCGTGCGCGGCGTCGGCTACGTGCTCGAACCGAAGGACGACGCATGACGTGCCCGCGCTCGCTTGCGGCGACGCTCGCGCTCGCGTTCGCCGCCACCACGCTCGCCGCGTTCGCGCTCGTCGGCGCGTACGTGTATGCGGGCCTCGAGCGGCAGGTCAACACACAGGACGATCTCGACATCGTGCTGGCCGCGCGTCACACGCGCCGGCTCGCGGGCGAGCTCGAGTCGCTCGATGCGGTCCGCGCGCACGCGGAGCGGCTCACGAGCCAGGTGCTGGGCAACGAGGCGCTGTCGATGGTCGTCGTGGATGCGCAGGGCGACGTGCTCGCGCGCCACAACGTCCGGCTCGCCGCGCTCGACGACCCGCCTGCGGCCGCATCCGTTCCGCTGGCGGACGCGCAGCTGTTCGCGCCGCACGCGGCGCCGGTTCCCGCGAACGACCGGATCACGGCCGACCGGCTCGTCACGTGGACCACTGGCGGCGGCACGCCGATGCGCGGCGTCTTGATCGAGGCCGCGCTCGGCGACCGCACGCCGATCCGCATCGCGATCGCGCGCAACATGCGCGACCGCGCCGATCTGCTCGAAGGCTATCGCGACCGGCTCAAACTCGCCGGCGCCCTCGGCGCGCTGTTCGCGCTACTGCTCGGCTACGGGCTGATTCGCAAGGCGCTCGCGCCGCTGCGCGAGATCGTCGACGACACCGGCCGGATCACGGTCGACAAGCTCGACACGCGGCTCGATGCGTCGCGCGCGCCGCCCGAGCTGCGCGCGCTCGTCGATGCGCAGAACGCGATGCTCGGCCGCCTGCAGCAGGCGTTCGCGCATCTGTCGCAATTCAGCGCCGATCTCGCGCACGACTTGCGCACGCCGCTGAACAACATGCGCGGCGCCACCGAAGTCGCGCTCGCGCGGCCGCGTTCGGTCGACGAGTACCAGACGCTGCTCGAATCGAATCTCGAGGAATACGACCGTCTCGCGCGGATGATCGAGAACGTGCTGTTTCTCGCGCGAGCCGAGCATCCGAGCTTCGTCACACGGCAGCGCGCGTTCGACGTGCGTGAAGAACTGGAGCGCATCGCCGAGTATTTCGAGGGGCTCGCCGACGAAGCGGGCTCGTCGTTGCGCGTCGACGGGCACGGGCAGCTGACCGCCGACGTCGAGCTGTTTCGTCGCGCGGTCGGCAACCTGCTCGCGAACGCGCTGCGTTACACGCCTGCCGGCGGTGTCATCACGCTGCGTGTCGACGAAACGCCGGACGCGGTGCGCGTCGTCGTCGCGAATCCGGGCGAGCCGATCGATCCCGCGCTGCTGCCGCGGATCTTCGACCGCTTCGTGCGCGGCGACCCCGCGCGCAGCGGCGGTGTGCCGGGCGGTACGGCCGGGCTCGGCCTCGCGATCGTGCGCTCGGTGATGGAGCTGCACGGCGGCACCGCGCAGGTCGAAAGCGACGCGCGCGGCACGCGGTTCGTGCTCACGTTCAACCGGCCGCCGGCTGCGTGACGGCGGGTCGGGGCCGTGCGGCCGCCGCGGGTTCCGTCGCGCCAGTGTTCGACTCCGCGCCTGCGCTTGCGCTCGCCTGCCAGCCGCCGCCCAGCGTCTTCAACAATCCGACCAGGCTGGGATGGCGGGCGCGTAGAACGCCACTTCGAAGCCTAGCGGTTCGCAAGCGCTGGTCCGGTTCGACTCAAAGATCGAGATGCCCCGTCTCGGGCGCCACGCGAAACAACGCTCGCCTCATGGCATGCTCACGCCGTGAACCCGCGACCAGTGAGCCAACGAGCACGCCCGAAACATGACGGCGCGCTCTTGCTCATTCAGCGGCAATGGATCGGCGCAGCGGCGCTGCAGCCGGCGTACGTCGAGCAAGCCGGCGATGCGGTCGGCGTCCGTAGCCAGTATTTCGCGGGTGTGGTGGCGCAATGACTCGCCGTTGCCTTGATCCTTGGGTAAGGCCGACTTCCTGCGCAGGCGCACGGCTTCCGGCAACGCACCGCGCGACGCTTCACGCAACATGGCCTTTTCCACGCCGTCACGTAGCGCCAGCTCGGCCGGAATGGTGGCAGCCAGGTCCAAAACTTCGGTATCGCTGAAGGGGACGCGCGCTTCCAGTCCATGTGCCATGCCATGGATATCGCCGTTATGCAACAGCCGCTGCAACCAACGATGGCGCACCAGCCATTGCGTGGCGCGCAAACGTGACGCGGGCGTATGCCAATCGTGTCCGGCCGCGATCGCCAGTTGGCGATAGGCCTCGCCGTAGTGTTGCAACGGTCGCTCCAGCAGGCCGGGCCGTAGATAGGGATCGCCGGTCAAGCGTTGCAGGATATGGGTCGGGTCACGGGTGGCGTGCGGGTCGAGCAGAAAGTGATAACCGTAGTGCGTTTCATCGGCGGCATCGCCCACCAATACCGCCTTGAGGCGCGTGCTGGCGGCTCGCGCCAGGTAATGTTGCGCCAGCTCCTGTTCCCATGCGGGCAGTGCATCGTTTTGGGTGGCCAATTGCAGCAGATCCTGGGCCAGCGCGGAGCGCGTCGGTGCGACGTCTTCGCGTGGCAGGCCCAATTCATTTGCGGCCTGTTCGGCGAAAGGCTGATCATCGGAAGCCACGATCAGCGAACGCGCGTAGTCGTAGCGATCGTGATCTTCAAAGCGAATGGTGAAGCACGGCGGTGTCGTACCTGCTGCTCGCGCCAGGCCGCCTATCAGCGTGGAGTCGAGGCCACCGCTGAGAAACAGGCCGACCGGTGTATCGGCGATCGAGCTGCGCTGGACGGCCGCGGCCAGCCGCTCGCGCAGCGCGGGAGCGATATCGTCGGCCCTGGCAGCCGGATTTTCGGCAATCTCCGGCGCCCAGCGCGATAGCTGCAAGCCATCGCGATCCAGGCGCAGCAGATGCCCGGGCGGCAGGTACGCCATGCCTTCGAACATGGGTTGGGCCACGCCGCTGAAGAACGGCGCCACCAGGTATTCCAGCACGGCGTCGGTATTCGCACGCGGCGCGTGCATCGCAGGCAGCAGTCCTTTGGCCTCCGAGGCAAACAGGAATTCCGCCCCCTGTTGCAGGTAAACGAACGGCTTGACGCCCAGCCGGTCGCGCGCGGCAAAGGCTCGCTGACGACGGGTGTCCCACACCAGGAACGCGAACATGCCGTTGAAGCGCCGAAGACACGCTTCGCCCCAAACCGCATACGCGGCGAGCACCACCTCGGTATCGGTGTTCGTGTGGAACGACCAGCGCGCGCTCAGTTCGCGGCGAAGCTCCGCATAGTTGTAGACCTCACCGTTGTAGACCAGCACGTAACGATGGTCGGCACTGCGCATCGGCTGCGCGCCATGCTCGGCGTCGAGTAGCGCCAAACGGTCGTGAGCAAGCAAGGCGTGTTGGTCATGCCATAAGCCCCGGCCGTCTGGCCCACGATGCCGCTGTCGCTCGCGCATGGCGAGCACCCGCTCGACCTGTGCGGGCGCCTGGCCGTCATAGCGAATCAGCCCAGCCAAGCCGCACATCAGACGGTCGCGCCCAGTTGAACGGGGGCGAGCAACAGCGTGGTCCATAGCTGTTGCCGTTCGAAGGTGCTGCTAACAGTCACCGCAGATACGGCTAATGGGAGCACTCGTGGTAGTGCCGTCAGCAAAGGCTGAGAGCGACGTTCTTTTCGTGTCTGCACGCGTTGCGCTCATGTAAAAAATGGGGGAAGTATGCGCGAAGATTGTGCTAATGCGCTTTCAAGAGCTTGCAATTTCAGATTTGGCTCATGAGCGGCGTAATGAGGCAAACAACTCGTGACAAGAGCATAGCGTGCACGTAACGGATGATCAACAAATTGGGTGCGCGCACAACAATATAACGATCATCCGAAGCCCGATGGGGGCGACGCTAGTGCTTGTTTTACAGGGTGTTGGAGGCTGTCCACATTGAGCCTTGGCGCACGCCCAGGCCGCGCTTCAACACCATCGTTTGAGGCCTACGCCGAGGCGGAAAGACAGCATCGTAAGTGCGGCGCGAAAAGATTTTTGCGGGCATGGCGCGCGGCAAGCGTTCCTTGCAGGTTCAACCGGCCGGCGGCACCGTGACGGCGGGTTCGGGCCGCACGGCCGCCGCGTGTTCCTTCGCGTGGGTGTTCGATTCCGCGCCTGATACTGCGCTCGCGCTCGCCTGCCACCCGCCACCCAGCGCCTTCAGCAACCCGACTTCGGCCTCGACCCGCCGCGCGTCGATCTGATCGGCCGTGCGCCGGTTCGTCAGCGCGATCGTCTGCGCGGTCACCACGTCCAGATAGCTGACGGCGCCCGCGTTGAAGCGATTCGTCGTCAGTCGCAGCGACAGGTCGGCCGCGTCGGTCGCGCGTTGCTGGCTGCCGGCTTCGGACGCGAGCGCATCGATCGCGGACAACTGATCCTCCACCTGCTGGAACGCGACGAGCACGGTTTGCCGGTAATCGGCGACCGCGCCGTCGTATTGCGCATGCGCGCCCCGCAGCGACGCGCTGCGGCGGCCGCCGTCGAACAGCGTGCCGGCGAGTTGCGGGCCGAGCGACCAGAACAGGCTCGGCGCCGCGAGCCACGGCGCGAAGAACGAACTCTCGAGGCCGGCGCTCGCCGACAGCACGAGATCAGGGAAGAACGCGGCGCGCGCCTCGCCGATCTGCGCGTTCGCGGCCGCGACGCGACGCTCGGCCGCCGCGATGTCGGGCCGCCGCTCCAGCAATTGCGACGGCACGCCGGCCGGAATGGCCGGCACGTGGAACGCCTGCACGCGCGGCGGCAGTGCGAACGTCGATGCACTCTCGCCGACGAGCGTCGCGATCGCGTGCTGCAACTGCGCACGCGACGCATCGATGTCGGTGTCCTGCGTGCGCGTCGATTCGAGCTGCGTGTCGGCTTGCGCAACCGCCGACGCGTCGATCGCACCGGCCGCGAGCTGCTGCTTGAGCAGCGTCAGCGCGTCCGCGTACGCGCGCACCGTGTCGTCGAGCAACTGCTTCTGCGTGTCGAGCGAGCGCAGCGCGAAATAGTCGGTTGCGAGTTCGGCCGTGACCGACAGCTTCACGGCCTGCAGGTCGGCCGCGCTCGCGGCGGCATTCGCCTGCGCGCCGGTCACCGCGTCGCGCACGCGGCCGAACACGTCCGGTTCCCAGCTCGCGGCCACGCCGGCCTGGTAGTCGGGCGTCGTTTTGCCGGCGAGCGACGAACCGAGCCGGTTCTGCGACACGCGCGAGCGGCTTTGTGCGACGCCCGCGGTGATCGTCGGCAGGAACCCGGCGTGCTGATAGTCGACCATCGCGCGCGCTTGCTGCAGATCGGCGACGGCTTTCTTCACAGTCTGGTTCGATACGTCGACGCGCGCTTCGAGCGCGTTCAGATCGGCGTCGCCGAACACGGTCCACCACGCGCCGCGCGCGGCGGCGTCGGCCGGCATTGCGGCGCGCCAGCCGGCCTGCGCCGCCGGTGCGGCCGGCGCGCCCGCGTAGTGCGCGGGCACCGCGACGGCAGGGGGCGAATAGGGAGGCAGCGTCGAGCAGGCGGTCAGTGCGGCGACGGCGCCGAGCGCGACGATGCGGCGAGCGAACGGGAGCGGATGAAGAAGGCGCATGGCAGGCATCTCGTGGGTGGTCGTCGATGGGTTAGCCGCGGGTGGGCGCCGGAGCGGGTGTTGACTCGGATGGTGCGACGCCGGCTGTGCGCAATTGCGGCACGTCGCGCGCACCGGCCGCGGACGCCGGTTGCGCGGCCTGCGCGGACGAAGCGGACGAAGCAGACGAAGCGGACGAAGCAGACGAAGCAGCAACCGGCGCCGCATCGTGCGAGGTCGCCACGATCTTCACCGCTTCCCCGGCCGTGATCGCATCGCCCGGGTTATCGATCACGCGATCGGTCGCCGCGAGCCCCGCGACGATCTCCACGCGCGTGCCGAAATCGCGCCCGATCTGCACGGTCTTCAGTGCGGTGCGTCCGTTCGCGCCGACGGTGGCGACCGTCACGCCGTTCGGACGGAACAGCAGCGCACTGACCGGCAGGTCGAGCGCCGGCGCCGCGCTCGGCAACACGAGATGCGCCTGCGCATATGCACCGGGCATCAGCGTGCCGTCGCGATTGTCGACGTCGATCTCGACGCGCAGCGTGCGCGTGACAGGATCGATCGCGCCCGCGCTGCGCGCGACACGCGCGGCAACGCGCCGCCCCGGATACTGCGGCGTCGTCAGGTAGACCGGCGTGCCGGTCGATACGCCGGTCGCGCTGTCCTGCGGCACGTCGACGAACACGCGCAGCGTGTCCGTCTGTTCGAGATGGAACAGTTCGCCCGACAGGCCCGGGCTGCCCGGCGTGCCGCCCGCGGTGACCAGCGTGCCGACGTCGACGTTGCGTGCGGTGATCACGCCGTCGAACGGCGCGGTGACGGACTCGTACGACACGAGCTCGGCGAGATGCGCGACGTTCGCCTGCGCGGACGCGAGCATCGCGCGTTTCGCGTTCATGTCCGCGACCTTCGTGTCGGTGTCCTGCTGCGACACCGACTGCGTTTTCAGCATGTCCTGCCAGCGCTGCGCGGTCGATTTCGCATAATCGTAGTTCGCCTGCGCGCTCGCCTCGTCGGCGCGCGCCTGGCGCAACTGCGCGTCGAGATCGGGCGCCGAAATCTGCGCGAGCGTCTGGCCGGCCTTCACGTGCGTGCCGAGATCGACGCTCCAGTGCGCGATATAGCCGCTCGTGCGCGCATAGATCGATGCGTCCGCATAGGGCGCGACCGAGCCGGGCAACGTCAGCGTCTGGTCGGCCGGCGCCGTTCCGGGCACGACGACGGATACCGGCAGCGCCTGCTGCACGGCCACCTGCGCGCGCTGTGCGGCGCGTGCATCGATACGCGGCACGATGCCGAGCGCGAGCAGCGCGGCGGCGAGCGCGGCGGCCGCGAGCGGCACGGCCAGCTTGCGGCCGCGGCGGGCCGGCGGGGTGTCGGGGGCGCCGCCGCGGGCGGCGGGCGGTACGGCTGCGGCCGCGGTGGCCGCTTCGGCGGCGGGCGGCGGGGCGACGGGTTCGATCGAGTCGTTCATGATGGGTCCGGGTCGGGCGAATCGAAGGATGAGAAAGGGCGGGCGTCCGCGCTCAACGCAGCGCCGGCGTATCGGGTGCGTGCTGAGCGCGCCGGGTGGCCGCGGCGTCGCGACGCCGCGCGAGCCACGCGTGGACGAAGCCGAACAGCACCGGCACGAACAGCAGCGTCGACACCGTGCCGAACGCGAGGCCGCCGATCACCGCGCGGCCGAGCGGCGCGTTCTGCTCGCCGCCGTCGCCGAGGCCGAGCGCCATCGGCAACATGCCGATCAGCATCGCGAGCGCGGTCATCACGACGGGCCGGAAGCGGCTGAAGCCTGCGTCGAGCGCTGCCTGCCACGGCGATGCGCCGGTCGCGAGCAGCTCGCGCGCCGTATTCACGACGAGAATGCTGTTCGCGGTCGCGATGCCGATGCACAGGATCGTGCCGGTCAGCGCGGGCACCGACAGCGTGGTGCGCGTGACGAACAGCATCCACGCGATGCCGGCCAGCGACGCCGGCAGCCCGCCGACGATCACGAGCGGATCGAGCCACGACTGGAAGTTCACGACCATCAGCAGGTAGACCAGCGAGATCGCGAGCGCGAGGCCGCCGAGCAGGCCCGCGAACGACTCGTGCATCGCCTGCACCTGGCCGCGCAGCACGATCGACGAGCCGGGCGGCAGTTGTGCGCGTGCGGCGTCGACGAGCTTCGTCACGTCGGCCGTGACGCCGCCGAGGTCGCGCCCCTGCACCGACGCGAAGATGTCGAGCACCGGCTGCACGTTGTAGTGCGACACCACGGCCTGCTGCGTCGCGCGCGAGAACGTGCCGAGCGAGCCGAGCAGGTTCTGCGCGGGTGCGCCCGCGGCCGGGCCGCCGGCCGGCGTCAGCGGCGAGCGGGCGGTGCCGGCGGGCAGCGGCACGTTCGCGAGCGACTGCAGCGAATTCACCGTGTATTGCGGCGTCTGCACGAGCACCGGGTAGCTGACGCCGTTGCGCGGATCGAGCCAGAAGTTCGGCGTCGTCTGCGAGCTGCCGGACAGCGCGATCAGCAGGTTCTGCGCGACGTCGCGCTGTTCGAGGCCGGCCTGGATCGCCTTCGTGCGATCGACGTTCACGTTGATCGCCGGTTCGTCGCCGGGCTGCTGGATGCGCGCGTCGACGAGCCCGCGCACGCCGCGCAGCTTCGCGAGCAGCGCATTCGCGACCGCACGGTTCTGGTCGAGCTTGTTGCCGACGATCTGGATGTCGATCGGCGCGGGCAGCCCGAAATTGAGGATCTGGCTGACGATGTCGGCCGGCAGGAACGCGAACGTCACGCCGGGGAACGACTGCGCGAGCACGTTGCGCAGCTTCGCGACGTATGCGGCGGTCGACGCGTGATTCGGCTTCAGCGTGACGAGCACGTCGGCGTCCTCGGTGCCGATCGGGTCCGACGAGTCGTACGTGAGGTTGATCCCGCTCACCGGCACGCCGATGTTGTCGAGCACGCCGGCGAGCTGGTTCGCCGGAATCACGCCGCGGATCTTCGCTTCGACTTCGTCGGTGAGCCGCGCGGTTTCCTCGATCCGCGTGCCGGTCGGCGCGCGCAGGTGCAGGCGGATCTCGCCGGTGTCGACCGACGGGAAGAAGTCCTGCCCGGCGAACGCGTAGAGGCCGGTCGATGCGACGCAGGCGAGCAGGAACGCGGCCGCGAAGCGGCGGCGCCGCGCGATCGCCGCCGACAGCAGCGCGCGGTAGCGCAGCCGCACGGCCTCGAAGCGATGCTCGAACGCGGCCTGGAAACGAGCGATGCGCGCGAATACGCCGCGCGGCGGCCGGCCGCTGCCTTTGGCGCGCATCAGCGCCATCGCGAGCGTCGGCACCAGCGTGCGCGAGAAGAAGTACGACGCGATCATCGCGAAGATCACGGCCTCGGCGAGCGGCACGAACAGATAACGCGCGACGCCGGTCAGCAGGAACATCGGCACGAACACGATGCAGATCGACAGCGTCGACACGAAGGTCGGCACCGCGATTTCGCCCGCGCCGGTCAGAATGGCCTCCTCGAGCGGCGCGCCGAGCTCGAGATGATGCGTGATGTTCTCGATCGCGACGGTCGCGTCGTCGACGAGGATCCCGACCGCGAGCGCGAGCCCGCCGAGCGTCATGATGTTGATGGTCTGGCCGAGCGCGGACAGCGCGAGCAGCGACGTGAGCACCGCGAGCGGGATCGTGATCGCGATGATCAGCGTCGCGCGCCAGCTGCCGAGGAACAGCAGGATCATCAGCGCGGTCAGGCACGCGGCGATCAGCGCCTCGCGCACGACGCCCTGGACCGCCGCCTTCACGAACACGGACTGATCGTCGAGCGGTGAAATGTGCAGCGCCTTCGGCAGCCCGGCCGCGATTTTCGGCAGCATCGCCTTCACCTGGTCGATGATCGTCAGCGTCGACGTGCTGCCGGTCTTCTCGACCGTCAGCAGCGCCGCGCGCTTGCCGTCCGCCCGCACGATGTTGGTCTGCGGCGCGTAGCCGTCGCGAACGTGCGCGACGTCGCGCACGTACACGACGTTGCCGCCGATCGTCTTCACCGGCAGGTCGTTCAGCGCGGCGACCGTCTGCGTGCTGCCGTTCATCTGCACGTTGTATTCGTGCGTGCCGATCTTCGCGGTGCCGCCCGGCAGGATCAGATTCTGCGCGTTGATCGCGTTGACGACGTCGATCGGCGCGAGTCCCTTCGCCTGCAGCGCACGCGTATCGAGATCGACGACGATCTGGCGGATCTTGCCGCCGAACGGCAGCGGCACGGCCGCGCCCTGGACGGTCGCGAGCTGCGTGCGGATGAAGCTGTTGCCGAGGTCGTACAACTGCTGCTCGGGGAGCGTGTCGCTCGACAGCCCGAGCTGCAGGATCGGCACGGTCGACGCGTTGTACGTGATGATGTTCGGCGGCAGCGTGCCGGGCGGCAGGATGCGCAGGATCGACGCGGCGTTGCTCGCGGCTTCCGCGATCGCGCGATTGATGTCGGCGCCCGGGTGGAAGAAGATCTTCACGACCGACACGCCGTTCAGCGACTGCGATTCGATGTGCTCGATGTCGTCGACGTCCGACGTGAGCGCGCGTTCGTAGTTCGACGTGATCCGCTTGGCCATGTCCTCGGCGGAGAAGCCGTTGTACGACCAGACGATGCTGACGACCGGAATGTCGATGCTCGGGAAAATGTCCGTCGGCGTGCGCAGCAGCGCGAGCGGCCCCGCGATGAAGATCAGCAGTGCGAGTACGACGAACGTGTAGGGCCTGCGTAACGCCAGCCGGACGATCCACATGATGGTGCTCCTCGAAGCAGGGCTTGGATGCGCATTCGATGCGACGAGCATGCAGTCTGCCGGCGCGGCGTTGACCCGACCCTGACTCGAGGATTACGAAACCGTTATCTGTGCGGGCGCGGTGGCGGCCGCGCGGCGGGCCGCCCAGCGCGATGCGGGCTGGCCGACCCGTCGCCGCCGACGGCGGTGCGCCGCTTCATCCCTATAATGTCCGGCGGCAAATCCTTCGCTCATTCGCGTATCTCGCCGATTTCAGGAGCCAGCCCGATGTCGTTGCGCACCGATGCAAACTTCTTCGTCCTTCTTGCCGATTCGTATCGCCGGTTCGTGAACGGCCCGCTCGTGCCCGACGGCATGTGCGCTTCCGACGGCGCCGCATGGCTGTACGATACGGCGCCGTTCGGCATCCTTGCGCACGACACGTCGGCCGACCCGGTGTTCGTGTACGGCAACCGGCGCGCGCAGGCGATCTTCGAATACGACTGGGATGAACTGACGGCGTTGCCGTCCCGTCTGTCGGCGGAGCCGATGGAGCGACACGAGCGCCAGGTGTTTCTCGACAAGGTGATGCGCGACGGCTTCGTGTCCGAATACCGCGGTGTGCGGGTGACGAAGTCCGGCAAGCGGTTCTGGATCGAGCGCGCGACCGTGTGGCAGCTCATGGACGCAGACGGAATCGTGCACGGCCAGGCCGCGATGATTCCGGAAGTGCGGCCGCTCGACGCGCCCGCGACGGGCGCGAGCGACCAGATAACAAAACCGTAATCGAAGCCTCACCTTCGGGAAAGCGCGCGAATCGCAGAATGCACTCAACTCTTCATCGCATCGATGGGGAGCGGAAGTCCGGCCTGATATGCGGACGCGAACACGCCATCTTTGAGAGGTGAACATCATGAACAACCTGATTCGTGCAGTCCTGCTTTCCTGTGCGCTGAGCGCACCGATCGTCGCATTTGCGCAAACCACCGACCACGCGGTCACACGGGCCGACGTGCGCGCCGATCTCGTCCGCGTCGAAAAGGCCGGTTATCGTCCGGTCGGCAGCGATCCGTACTATCCCGACGACATCCAGGCCGCCGAAGCGAAGGTCGCGGCACAGCAAGCGCAATCGGCCGCCGCACGGCCGAGCGTCGCGGCAAAGACCGCTGCGCCGTCGTTCGCATCGCTCGCGTCGCTCGACGCGCAGCCGTTGTACGAGCATCACTGAATGCGGCGGTCGACCGCCGTCGGCGGCCCGACGGCGGATCGTTCGACGGCGCGCATGCCGCCGCGAGTCAGTGCTCGCCGTTCTCGAGCACGTTCTGCGTGAGCGCGATCGACGGAATCGTCGGCTTGAGCAGCGCACGGCGCGCGCGACGGCTCAGCCACTTCCAGCCGGCCACGAGCAGCAGCGCGACCAGCGGGATCGACGCAATCGTCCACGTCCCGTTCGGATAGTCGAATGCCATCAACACCAGCACGCCGAGCAGGAACAGCAGCGTGAGCCACGACGTCACGGGCGCGCCCGGCATCCTGAACGCTACGTCTTCCACGTCGCCGCGCCTGACCGCGGCGCGGAACTTCATCTGGCACACGACGATGAAGCCCCATGTGCTGATGATGCCGAGCGACGCGATGTTCAGCACGATCTCGAACACGCTCGACGGCACCAGATAATTGAGCAGCACGCCGACCACATAGATCGCGACCGTCACCAGAATGCCCGCGTACGGGACCGATTGCGAACTCATCCGCGCGAGGAACGCGGGAGCCGAGCCGCCCATCGACAGCGAACGCAACACGCGCCCGGTCGAATACAGGCCGGAGTTCAGGCTCGACAGCGCGGCCGTCAGCACCACCAGGTTCATCACCGAGCCGATGCCCGGCACGCCGAGCGCGCCGAAGAACGTGACGAACGGGCTCTGGCCCGCCTTGTACGCACTCCACGGCAGCAGGCAGACCAGCAGGACGACCGACGCGACGTAGAAAATCGCGATGCGCCAGATCACGTTGTTGATCGCGCGCGGCAGCACCTTGCGCGCATCCTTGCATTCGCCGGCGGCCGTGCCGACCAGCTCGACGCCCGCGAACGCGAACACCACGCCCTGCACCAGCACCAGCGCCGGCATCAGTCCGTGCGGAAAGAACCCGCCGTTGTCGGTGATCAGATGCATGCCGGTGCCATGGCCGGCCACCGGCATGCCCGTGCCGAGGATCGCCGTGCCGATCACGAGAAACAGCACGATCGCGGCGACCTTGATCAGCGCGAACCAGAACTCCATCTCCGCGAACCATTTCACGCCGATCAGGTTCATCGTCGCGACGATGCACAGCGCGACGAGCGCGAAGATCCACTGCGGCACGGCCGCGAACGGCGCCCAGTAATGCATGTAGAGCGCGACGGCGGTGATGTCGACGATGCCGGTCATCGCCCAGTTCAGGAAGTACATCCAGCCTGCGACGAACGACGCCTTCTCGCCGAGGAATTCGCGTGCGTACGACACGAAGCTGCCGCTGCTGGGGCGATGCATCACGAGCTCGCCAAGCGCGCGCAGGATCAGGAACGAAAACGCGCCGCATACCAGATAGACGATCGCGAGCGCCGGGCCGGCGGCCTGCAGCCGGGCGCCGGCGCCGAGAAACAGCCCGGTGCCGATGGCCCCGCCGATCGCGATCATCTGCACCTGTCGATTGCCGAGGGTCTTGTGATAGCCGGCTTCGTGCGATTCGAGCCAGCTGCGTTTGTCGGTTTCGCCGGTTGTCGACGGGTCGGGAATCGATGCCATGACGGTATCCTCGCGTACGGATGGGATGGGACTCGCCCCGATCGCGGGACGATCGGGACCACCGGTACCGGGGGAGCAGCGCGCGGAATCGAGCGTGTCCATCCTGATCGCGATTCGTCGGACCTGACGAAAGGCACGGTACGTCGCGAACGTATTCAGCCGTAATTCCAGTCACAAACGGAATGCAAATTTGGACTGAGCCTGTTCGAATCCGTGCATAGGGTCGCGGCGCCGGGTGAACCGGATAGGTAATTTGGTGCGCCCGCGCGCGCTACGGGGGCAACCGTTACCGACGGCGCCGGCTCATGCACCGAAATGAGGAATCCGGTTCGCCGAACGGTTCGCCGAAATTTCCGTCTCGCGCCGGTGCGGCAAGCGTTTCACGGCGATGGCCCGGTTTTTGCTGGAGTGGTGTCGGCCGCGCAATCGTTGCGCGCTGCCCGACGACATACCAGACAAGGAAGATTCACCGTGAGCCCGACGACCCGACCGTTTCCCCGACGCACCTGGCTGGCTGCGCTGCTTGCCGCCCCCGTGATCGCGCTGTTCGCCGCCGCGCCGGCTCATGCCGATGCGCTCGACACCATCGCGAAAAACGGCACGCTGCGCGTCGCGGTACCCGAGGACTATCCGCCGTTCGGTTCGGTCGGCACGGACATGCAGCCGCAGGGCTACGACATCGACATGGCAGGACTGCTCGCCAAGGCGCTCGGCGTCAAGCTGAAGCTCGTGCCCGTGAACAGTGCGAACCGGATTCCGTACCTGACGACCAACAAGGTCGACATGGTGATCTCGTCGCTCGGCAAGACCCCGGAGCGCGAGAAGGTCATCGACTTCTCGAGCGCGTACGCACCGTATTTCCAGGGCGTGTTCGGGCCGTCCGACGTGAAGGTGGGCGGGCCCGCCGACCTCACCGGCAAGACGGTCGGCGCCACGCGCGGCGCGCTCGAGGAGATCGCGCTGTCGCAGCTCGCGCCGAATGCGACGATCAAGCGCTTCGAGGACAACAACGCGACGATCCAGGCGTTCCTGTCGGGTCAGGTGCAACTGATCGCGGCCGGCAACATCGTCGCGGCGGCGATTCTCGCGAAGAATCCGCCGCGCCGCCCCGAGGTCAAGTTCGTGATCAAGAATTCGCCGTGCTTCGTCGGCGTCAACAAGAACGAACCGCGCCTGCTCGCGAAGATCGACGATGCGATCGCGCATGCGAAGCAGGACGGCTCGCTGGGCGAGCTGTCGCGCAAGTGGCTCGGCCAGCCGTTGCCGGCCGGACTGTGACGTATCGCCGTGTCGCGTGACACGGCGCCGCGGCGGGGATGCCCGGCGCGGCGCGTGTCGTTGTCCGAACCCGAATTTATCCCGTTCCCATGAGCTACCAGCTTCAATTCGGCGAGCTTGCCGAGTACGCCGGCGTGTTCGCGAGCGGCGCGGCGATCACGCTCGCGCTGACCGCGGTCGCGACCGTGCTCGGCGTGGCGGTCGGCGTGCTCGGCGCGGCCGCGTACAGCGCCGACGCGCGCGCGGCCGTGCGGTTGCGCCCGCTGATCGGCGCGTACGTCGAGGCGATTCGCAATACGCCGTTCGTCGTCCAGCTGTTCTTTATCTTCTTCGGCTTGCCGGCGCTCGGCGTGCACATCGACGAATACACGGCCGCGATCCTCGCGATGACGCTCAATCTCGGCGCGTACTCGGTCGAGATCGTGCGCGCGGGCGTGGCCGCCGTGCCGAAAGGGCATCTGGAGGCGGCCTCCGCGCTGGCGATGTCGCGCGCGCAGATGCTGCGCCACGTCGTGCTGCCGCAGGCGCTCGCCAAGGTGTTTCCCGCGCTGTCGAGCCAGATCGTGATCACGATGCTCGGGTCGGCGGTCGTGTCCCAGATCTCGGTGGCCGACCTGACCTATGCGGCCAGCTACATCCAGTCGCGCAACTTCCGCGCGTTCGAGACGTACTTCGTGATCACGCTCGCGTATCTGGCGATGGCGCTGCTGATGCGCGCGACGCTCGGCGCGATGGGGCGCCGCCTGTTCTCCCGCCGCGTGCGAGGTGCGCGATGACCGATTTCACGTTCGGGCAGATTCTCGCGAACCTGCTGCTGGCCGCGCGCTGGACGATCGTGCTGTCGATCGTGTCGTTCGTGTCCGGCGGCCTCGTCGGCCTCGGGCTGCTCGTGATGCGCGTGTCGAATTCGACGGTGCTGCGCGGCGTCGCGAAGCTCTATATCGAAGTGTTCCAGGGCACGCCGTTGCTGATGCAACTGTTCATCGTGTTCTTCGGCCTGCCGCTCGTCGGGCTCGACGTTTCGCCGTGGGTCGCGGCCACCGCGGGGCTCACGTTCTTCACCAGCGCCTATCTGGCCGAGATCTGGCGCGGCTGCGTCGAGGCGGTGCCGAAAGGGCAGTGGGAAGCATCGGCCAGCCTGGCGATGAGTTATGTCGAGCAGTTGCGTCACGTGATCCTGCCGCAGGCGGCGCGCATCGCGATCGCGCCGACGGTCGGCTTCGGCGTGCAGGCCGTGAAGGATACGGCGCTGGTGTCGATCATCGGCTTCACCGAGCTGACGAAGGTCGGCATCGCGATCTCGAACGCGACGTTCCGGCCGTTCGTCGTGTATGGCCTCGTCGCGCTGATCTATTTCGCGCTCTGTTATCCGCTTACCCGTTATGCGCGCACGTTGCAAAGGAGATGGCATGCCGCTCGTTGAAACCCGGGGTCTCGAAAAGAACTTCGGCACCCATCATGTGCTCAAGGGCATCGATCTGTCCGTCGAGCGCGGGCAGGTCGTGTCGATCATCGGCCGCAGCGGTTCGGGCAAGAGCACGCTGCTGCGCACGCTCAACGGGCTCGAGAGCATCGACGCGGGCACGATCTCGGTCGACGGCGAACGCGTCGACGCACGGCACGCGGATTTGCGCGCGCTGCGGCTGAAGGTCGGCATGGTGTTCCAGCAATACAACCTGTTTCCGCACCTGAGCGCCGGACAGAACGTGATGCTCGCGCAGTCGGTGGTGAAGAAGTCGCACCGGCAGCAGGCGCGCGCGATCGCGGAACTGATGCTCGAGCGCGTCGGCCTCGGCGACAAGTTCGACGCGTTTCCGGAACACCTGTCGGGCGGCCAGCAACAGCGCGTCGCGATCGCGCGTGCGCTCGCGATGAAGCCGAGCGTGCTGCTGTGCGACGAGATCACGTCCGCGCTCGATCCCGAGCTCGTCGGCGAGGTACTGGGCGTGATCGAGCAACTCGCGCGCGAGGACATGACGTTGATCATGGTCACCCACGAGATGAACTTCGCGCGCGCGGTGAGCGACAGGATCGTGTTCATGCACCAGGGGCGCGTGTGGGAGAGCGGGACGGCCGACGAGATCTTCGAGCGGCCGCAGACGGTGGAGTTGACGCGGTTTCTGGGCAGCGTGCGGAACCCGGAAAGCGCTACGCGCTGACCGACACGGCCGTGCGGCCGGGCCGCCGACCAGATGACAAGACCGTAATCGACGCCTCACCTTCCGGACAGCGCGCGAATCGCAGAATGGACACCACTCCTCATCGCATCGATGCGGAGCGGAGGTCCGGCCTGATCTGCGGACGCGAACACGCCATCTCGAGAGGTGAACACCATGAACAACCTGATTCGTGCAGTCCTGCTGTCCTGTGCGCTGAGCGCACCGATCGTCGCATTTGCGCAAACCGCCGACCAACCGGTCACGCGCGCCGACGTGCGCGCCGACCTGGTCCGGGCGGAGCGCGACGGCACCGTGCCGACGTCGAACTGGGACTATCCGCCGAGCACGCAGACGATCGCGCGCAATCGCGAGCTGTATGCGATCGCGCATGGCGACCGGCCCACGGCAATGGCCGCGACGTCGGCCGCCGTGTCGACGGCGAGCGCGCAATGAAGCGGGGCACTGTATCGACACGCGCGACGGGACTGGCGATCGCCGCGTGGCTCGCGGCGGCCGCGGCCCCGGCTTTCGCGCGCGGGCAGCCGCAACTGCCCGACGACGACGGCGGGCGCGCCAGCGTGCTGCGCGCGCTGGATCCCGACTTCGATCCGCACCACGCGGCAGTCGACCTCCGGCCGGCGAGCCGTCACGCCGCGCCCATCAGCCGCGCGCCGAGCGCGATCCCGCGCGCGGACAACAGCGCGCCGGCCGCCCGCTGACGGGCGTCCCAGCGCGCCAGCGCGGCGTCGAACGCGGCGCCGCGAGCGACGTCGCGCAAGGCTTCGGCCAGATCGACCGCGTTGTCCGCCGCTTTCGCGACGCCTCCCGCGGTGTGCGGGCGCACGATGCAGGCGGCGTCGCCGAGCAGCACCGCGCGGCCGAAGGCCATGCGTGCGGCCGCGAGATCGACGATCGACTGCGCGAACGGCGCGGGGGTCGCATCGACGAGCGCGGCGAGCGTCGGCGCGAGCATCCGGTCGGCGGCGTCGACGAGTTCCGCGCGGTTGTCGTCGCGCATCGCGCCGGGCGGCAGCGACCCGTCGCGCTGCGTGCCGTCGCGCGCCAGGAACAGCGACGGCAGCCGGTCGGACGCGAGCCGCCGGTACCACACCCAGTTCACGCGTCGCCCGCCCGGTTCGGTCGCGCCGTCGGCGCCGGGCACCAGATAGGTAAGGAACAGGTGCCGGTCGCCTTGCTGGAACGTGAAGCGTTCGCGCAGCAGCATCAGCACCTGCTCGGGCAGCGCGCGTTCGTCGACGAGCCCGCGCCACGCGACATAGCCCGCGTACGCCGGCTGCACGTCCGGCAGCAACTGCGCGCGTACGGTCGAGCGGCCGCCGTCCGCGCCGATCAGCAGATCGGCCGTCTCGGCGCGGCCGCTCGAGAAATGCGCGACGATCCGCTCGCCGTCCTGCTCGAACCGCTCGAACGCGTCGCCGGCATGGATGATCCCGGCGGGCAGCGCACGCTTGAGCGCCGTGTAGATCGCGTTCCACGCGGTCTGCGTCTGCGGCATCGCGAAGCGCTGCACGATCCGGTCCTGCGCGTCGACGTAGATGCGGTCGATCGAATCGACACCCGCGTCGCGCGGCAGCGCCACGCCGCCGAACGCGAACGCGCGCTCGATCGGCGGCTGCAGCACGATGCCGCCGCCGCGGCTGTCGAGCGCGTGCGGCGATTGCTCGAAGACGCGCACGTCCCAGCCGGTCGCGCGCAGCGCGGTCGCCGCGAACAGCCCGCCGACCGATCCGCCGGCGATGACGGCCTTGCGGCCCGATCCGTGTTCCATCCGATGTTCTCCCGATGATGCCGCGTGCGGTGGGCGTTGCGTCAGCCGGCCCAGCCGCGCAGGAAATCGAGCAGCAGCGCGTTCACGCGCTCGGGCTGCTCCTCGTGCGGCAGATGTCCGCACTGCGCGATCGGCTCGGCACGCAGATGGGTCGCCATGCCTTCCCACACGGCTTTCATGTCGAACATCTTGCCGACCGCGTAGAAATCCTCGCCCCAGATCGCCATGGTCGGGCACGCGATCCTGACATCCGCATCGACGAGGTCCTGCCGCACGTCTTCGGCGTTCGCGCGATAGTCGGCCAGCGCGCCGCGCACGGCGCCCGGACGCCGATACGCGCGCACGTACGTGTCGAACGCATCGCCCGAGATCGCGTGCGGGTTGTAGCACCAGTCGGCGAAAAAGTAGCTGAGCCATTCGGCTTCCTTGCCGGCGATCAGCGCCTCCGGCAGGTCGGGCACCTGGTGGAACAGGAAAAACCAGTACGCGCGTGCGGTTTGCGCGGTCATGTTCTGCGCGACGATGCGCGTCGGCACGTTGTCCATCACGACGAGCCGGTCGACGCGTTCGGGGAAGTCCTTCGCGAAACGCGTCGCGACGCGTGCGCCGCGGTCGTGCCCGACGAGCGCGATGCGCCCGATGCCGAGCGCATCGAGCAGCGCGGCGAGATCGCGGGCCATGTTGCGCTTGTCGTAGCCGGTCGCGGGCTTGTCGGTTTCGCCGTAGCCGCGCAGGTCGGGCACGATCACGCGATAGTGCCGTGCGAGCGCCGGAATCTGGAAGCGCCACGCGAAGCTGGTTTCGGGGAAGCCGTGCAGCAGCACGACGACGGGCCCCGCGCCGGCCTCGATGACGTGCTGGCGGATGCCGTTTGCCGTAACGGTGTGATGGGTCGGTGCAAGCGTGTCGGTCGTCATGTGGGAATCCCGGTTCTGTGGGCGGTGCGCGATACGGCACGCGTCCGATGCTGTCCGAGGATAGGGCAGGTGACGTGCGTCGCGGCTGAATCGTTCTGAACCGGCCTGAGCGCCGCGCCGCGCGGCGGCATCACTTGCGGCGGGGGCGCTTGCCGGATGCGTCGGACGCGACACGCTGCAGCGCGGCCGGCGTGCCGTTCAGGAACGCGTCGATCTGCCGCTCGATTTCCGCGTCGAGATCGTCGGGCACCGGCAACCCGTATACCCACTTGCGCACGCCGAGATAGAAGATGCTCGCGTGCAGGCTCCACACCAGTTCGATTTCCGCGTTGCGCTGCGCTTCCGATGCCGGTGTCGCGATGTCGTACGCGTGCCGCAGCTCGCGCAGCACCGGCAGGAACACGCGTTCGCGCAGCCGCGACAGATAGCGCGTATTGAAGCCCTCGCGGCTGAGCCCCGCGAAGATGAACGTGCGGATCCATTCGCGCCGCAGGATCGTCTGCGCGTACGACCGGTAGAACGCGACGAGCCGCTGCTGGAGCGGAACCGAGCGGTCGGCGATCAGTTTTTCCCACGCGGGGTCCCACGTGTAGACCTCGTCGTATACGCGATCGATCAGCGCTTCCTTGCTCGGGAAATACCGGTAGAGCAGCGGCTGGGTCACGCCGATCTGCCGCGCGAGCTCGCGCGTGCTGCCGGAAAAACCGTGGGTCGCGAAGTGTTCGACCGCCTTTTCGACGATCTGTCGCTCGCGTGCTTCCGGCGTGAGGCGGCGGCCCGATGTGCCGGCGGTGTCGTCGGCGGTCGTCCCGCGCGCACGGGGCGCTGCATTGCGCTTGGTCTCGGTCATGCGTCGGCTCCTGAATGCGGCCATTCTGCACTTATCGATCGAAAAATAGCAAGGCGCACCTCGGCGAGGGGCCGCGCGGGCCGGCCGCGAAGGCGCGCGTCGTGCCGCGCACGGGTCGGCGGTTTCAGAAAATTTCAGGTCGCCGCCATGACTTTCAGGCCCGCATTCCCTACGCTTGCTCCCGAACCGCTGCACGAGGCCGAAGCCCTTCGGCCGGCCCGCGGCGCAACCGGAACGGACCATGGCTTACCTGATCTCGCCGGGAGCCGGCATTGCAGTCGGCTTCCTGCACCCCCTCGTGCGCGTGCAGTCGCCCGCGCGGCCGCTGATCGCGCTAGCGGGCCTGCCCGGCCTCGTCTTCCGCGAGCAGGCGATTCCGCTCGTGCAGGCGCAATTGCGCGCGCTCGCCGCGCGGGTCCGCGATGCGGACACCTTCGATAGAACCGCGGAAGCCACGCCATGCAGCCCGCGCAAGTAACGGCAGCGGGCGCGGCGGCCCCCGATCGCCTGCGCGGCGAGGATGTGTTTCTTGCATCGATCGCCGGCTACGTCGACACGCTCGGCTTCGTCGCACTGTTCGGGCTCTTTACCGCGCACGTCACCGGCAACTTCATTCTGATCGGCTCGGGCCTCGCCGGTGTCGGTCAGGGCCTGATGATCAAGTGGCTCGCATTTCCGGCATTCATCGCGGGAATCGTGGCCGCCCGTATGCTCGATCACCGGATGCGCGTGCGCGGGCACGGCCCGCGGGCGCGCTCGCTGTACGCGCTGCAGACGATCCTGCTGGCCGGATTCATGCTCGCGGGCGTCGCGGCGTCGCCGATCGGCAGCGCCGATGCGCCCGCGACGATCGTCTGCGGGCTGCTCGGCGCGGCGGCAATGGGCGTGCAGAACGCGCACGGCCGGCTGACCGCGCGCACCGTCGTCGCGAATACCGTGATGACCGGCAACGTCACGCAGGCGGTCATCGATGCATTCGACTGGCTCGTGCCGATCGCCGCGCCGGCCGAACGGGAAGCCGCACGTGCGCGGCTGCGACGCACGCTGCCGCCGGTTGTCGGTTTCGCGCTCGGCGCGGGCGCCGGCGCGAGCGCCTACCTGTACGCCGGGTTCTGGGCACTGGCGCTGCCGCTCGTGGTGCTTGGTTTCCTCACCTGGCGCTCCGGCCGGACCGGCGAGCCTTCCGCGTCGCGCTGAACGCCGATTCCGCACGCTGCGTTGCGAGCGCCAAGGGGAGCGGCGAAGCCGCTCCGCGTTTCTTCGTTTCTTCAACGCTGACTTCGGGACCGGCTTGATGCAGGTCGGCAAGCGCGAGACCGTTCGACCATTCGCAGAAAGCGCAGCGTCACGCGCGCGCGGTGAACCGGTCGACGAGGTCGTGGTGACCGAGTTGTTCGACCCACCAGCGTAGTGCGCGCCCGGCTTCGTCGGCGCGCCAAGCGATATAGCAATGGGTCGTGTCGCGCATGCCGGTCACTTCTCGCGCGACGAGCCTGCCTTGCGCGATCGCGGGCGCCGCGATGCAGTCCGGGAGCGTACCCACCGCGAGCCCTTCGCATTGCGCGGCCAGTTTCGCCGCGAGCGTCGGCACCGCGAGATACGGTTGGCCAGCATCGACCGCGACCGACTGCGGCTGAAGTTCACGGGACGTGTCGGAGATCACCGCGCCGCGATACTCGACGATCGACGCCATCGACAGCGGTTCGGGCAGCGCCGCGAGCGGATGGCCAGGGGCGACCGCGAACACGTGCCGGAGTGTGCCAATGGGCTGCGCCACGATGTCGGGCAGTTCCGGCGGCTCGCCCGCGGCGCCGATAATCAGATCGGCCCGCCGCGAAATCAGCGCATCCCAGGTGCCGCCGAGCACTTCGGTGGAGAGTCGCAGCCGCGTGTCCATTTCAAGATCATAGAACGCATGGACGTATGGCCACATCATGTCGAAGGGCAGTATCTCCGCGATGCAGACGCGGACCTCGGTTTCCCAACCTTGCTGCGCGCGCTGCGCCTTCCGTTCAAGCTGTTCGGCGGCATGAAGGAGACGGCGACCCTCCTCGACGACGACGCGGCCCGCGCGCGTGAGCTTCGCACGACGCCCGCTGCGATCGAACAACGCGACGCCCAGGTCGCTCTCGAGTTTCTGTACGACGTATGTCAGTGCGGACGGCACGCGGTGCACCAGCTCTGCCGCGTCGGCAAACGTACCGGTGCGGTCGATCGCGTCCAGTGCCTCGAGTGCTTCGAAAGACAGCTTCATGGTGAATTTCGCTACAGCAAGGGCATCGGGCGGTGTCGGACCGTCGAGCGATGCTGTTCACAACGGTTCGTCATCCGACGTGCCGAGACACGCACGCGTGCGGGCCAACAGTCGGGCCGCCGCCGCATTCGCTCGACGTCCCGCCTGTCACGTCGGCGTGGATTCGCGTCGCTTCACGGCGGCGTCGGCGTGTGCGCCGGGCAGCGCGCCGAACATGTGCTGGCTGCACTTCGCATCGCGCCATGCGGTTCCCGGTCGGATGCCGTCGACCATCCGTCGCACCACGGGCAGAATCTGCTCGCCGGCCAGAATGCCGAGCAGGCCGACCAGGGCGACGGCGGGCGGCGCCGGCGATTGCACGCCGATCAGCGCGTAAACGACGCCGGCGAGGATGCCGGCGAGAAGCGAAGCAATGTACGGTTTCATGGGTCTTGGGTGGAGTGACGGCCGTTGAAAAGACGGATAAATACCGGGCTGGCGTCGATCCGAAAGTCTTGGGCCAGCCTATCAGGTCTGCGTGTTCGTCGTGAGCGCATTCAATGAAATTCAGATCTTTTCAGTCTGAATTCAACGCGTGGCGAGAATCAGAACAATTAACTGGTGCGGTCGCACATTCGCGTATTGAATGACGCAGGCCGGTTTCCGACACCGCGCATTGGACGCTTCGCGGATTCGTCGGCCAGGCGAGCTTCATTTTTCTCCGCGTCAAAGGACATCACCATCATGAGCAACCCCAAGCTTGAAGTACTTACCCCGCACAACAGCCAGCTGATCTTCATCGACCAGCAGCCGCAAATGGCGTTCGGCGTGCAGTCGATCGATCGCCAGACGCTGAAGAACAACGTCGTCGGGCTCGCGAAGGCCGCGAAGGTCTTCAACATCCCCACCACGATCACGACGGTCGAAAGCGAGAGCTTCTCGGGCCACACGTATCCCGAGCTGCTCGACGTGTTCCCGAACCAGAAGACGCTCGAACGCACGTCGATGAACTCGTGGGACGACCAGAAGGTGCGCGACGCGCTTGCCGCGAACGGCCGCAAGAAGGTGGTCGTGTCGGGCCTGTGGACCGAAGTCTGCAACACGACGTTCGCGCTGTGCGCGATGCTCGAAGGCGACTACGAGATCTACATGGTCGCCGACGCATCGGGCGGCACGACGCAGGCTGCGCACGACTTCGCGATGCAGCGCATGGTGCAGGCCGGCGTGGTGCCGGTCACGTGGCAGCAGGTGCTGCTCGAATGGCAGCGCGACTGGGCGCACCGCGAGACGTACGACGCGGTGATGGCGATCGCGAAGGAGCATTCGGGCGCATACGGGATGGGCGTGGACTACGCGTACACGATGCTCCACAAGGCGCCGCAGCGCACCGCGACGCCGCATGAGTCGATTGCGCCGGTTCCGGCGAAGTAAGCGCAGACGGCCGGCAACGGCTGATGCCGGTGCGGCGGGTTCGATGCGAACGCGCCGCATTGGCTCCATGGCCGCGGGCGGCGGACGTGACCGAAACACGCATGCCGCCCGCGGCATGCCGGTCGAAACACGGCGCCTGCATTTGAATTTGTCCGGGAGATTTATCGCATGAAACCTTATCTGGTTTCCCTTGGTGCGGGCCTGCTGATCGGCGTGATTTACAGCGCCATCAAGGTTCGCTCTCCCGCACCGCCGCTGATTGCGCTGGTCGGGTTGCTCGGCATGCTGATCGGCGTGCAAGCGTTACCCACCGTGAAACAGCTGTTTGGCTTCTGATCAACAAGAGGTGATGCACATGACCGCAACCGTGACCCAACCGGATCTGATCCTGCATAACGGACGATTCACGACGCTCGACCGCACGAACCCCGTCGCCACGGCAGTCGCGATTGCCGCCGGCCGCTTCGTCGCCGTCGGCAGCGACGCGGACGTCATGCCGCTCGCGGGCCGCGCGACGAAGGTGGTCGATCTCGGCGGCCGCGGCGTGCTGCCGGGCCTGATCGACAACCACTGCCACGTGATTCGCGGCGGCCTGAACTACAACATGGAACTGCGCTGGGACGGCGTGCCGTCGCTCGCGCTCGCGATGGAGATGCTCAAGCAGCAGGTCGCGATCACGCCCGCGCCGCAGTGGGTGCGCGTGGTCGGCGGCTTCACCGAACACCAGTTCGTGGAGAAGCGGCTGCCGACGATCGACGAACTCAATGCGGTCGCGCCGGACACGCCCGTGTTCATCCTGCATCTGTACGATCGCGCGTTGCTGAACGCGGCGGCGCTGCGGGTGGTCGGCTACACGAAGGACACGCCGGAGCCGCCGGGCGGGACGATCCTGCGCGATGCGGCGGGCAACCCGACCGGCCTGCTGCTCGCGAACCCGAACGCGACAATCCTCTACGCGACGCTCGCGAAGGGGCCGAAGCTGCCGTTCGAGTATCAGTACAACTCGACGCGCCATTTCATGCGCGAGCTGAACCGGCTGGGCGTGACGGGCGTGATCGATGCGGGCGGCGGTTCGCAGAATTATCCCGACGATTACGAAGTGATCCGCAAGCTGCACGACGCGGGCGAGATGACGATCCGGATCGCGTACAACCTGTTCACGCAGAAGCCGAACGCGGAAAAGGAAGACTTCGTGAACTGGACGAAGAGCGTCAAGTACCACGACGGCACTGACTACTTCCGCAATAACGGCGCCGGCGAGATGCTGGCGTTTTCCGCGGCCGACTTCGAGGATTTCCGCGTCGCGCGGCCGGACCTGCCCGCGCAGATGGAGGACGATCTCGAAGGCGTCGTGCGCGTGCTCGCGGAAAACCGCTGGCCGTGGCGCATGCACGCGACCTACGACGAAACGATCAGCCGCGCGCTCGACGTATTCGAGAAGGTCAACGAAGACATCCCGCTCGAAGGGCTGAACTGGTTCTTCGATCACGCGGAAACGATCACCGAGAAATCGATGGACCGGATCGCCGCGCTCGGCGGCGGCATCGCGGTGCAGCACCGGATGGCGTACCAGGGCGAATACTTCGTCGAGCGCTACGGCGCGCAAGCCGCGGAGGCGACGCCGCCGGTCGCGAAGATGCTTGCCAAGGGGCTGAAGGTGTCGGCCGGCACCGACGCGACGCGCGTCGCATCGTACAACCCGTGGGTGTCGCTCGCATGGCTCGTGACGGGCAAGACGGTCGGCGGCATGCGCATGTATCCGCAGCGCAACCTGCTCGATCGCGAAACCGCGCTGCGGATGTGGACCGAGTACGTGACGTGGTTCTCGAACGAGGAGGGCAAGAAGGGGCGCATCGCGGTGGGGCAGCTTGCCGACCTGGTGGTCCCGGATCGCGATTTCTTCGCATGCGCGGAGGACGACATCGCCGCCACGACCGCGTTGCTGACGGTGGTCGACGGGAAGATCGTGTGGGGCGCGGGGCCGTTCGCGTCGCACGACGCGCCGATTCCGCCGGCGATGCCCGACTGGTCGCCGGTGCGCGAGTTCGGCGGCTATGGCGGCTGGGGCGCGACGCAGCGCAACGGCGCGCCGCTGCAACGCGCGGCGGCCGCCGCGATGTGCGGCTGCGCGAATGAATGCAACCTTCACCAGCATGCGCACGCGAGCGCATGGGCAAGCACGTTGCCGACGTCGGATGCGAAGGGCTTCTGGGGCGCGTTCGGGTGCTCTTGCTGGGCGATCTGACATCGCGTGCCTACCGCTGCGACTCCCCGGCATGGTTCCGCACGCTGCCGCTCGCGGTGCGCGCGTTTCTCGTCGGTCGTCCGGGCCGCCCGGATGAGTCGCCTGCATCCCGCTGAATCAGAATCCGCGCGCGGCGCCAGGCCGCGCGCGTCAACATCACGGAGAAAACCAATGAGTTCATTCAACCTGCGCAACCTGCTGCGCATGACCGCCGCGTCGTCGGCCGTGCTCGCCGCGCTGCTGGCCGGCGCGCCGGCATTCGCCGACGAAACCCACCTCGACGACATCGCGTCGCCGGCCGCCGCCGCGCGCGCTCCCGCCATTGCGGTCGGCCCGCAGTACGACACGACCCACGTGTGCGTCGCACCCGAAGACTTCGACCGTTTCACCGACAGCTTCGTCGCGACGTTCGGCGGCAAGAAGTCGAAACAGGGCGTGTTCCAGGTCACGCCGACGCCGAGCCAGACGATGTCGCAGCTCGTGCTGACACCGGTCGGCACGATCTCGGTATTCGGTTTCAAGACGCCGATCCCGTATCCGTTCTGCGAGGAACGCACCGGCTATCTCGTCACCGACATGGACGTCGCGGTGAAGTCGGCGCGCGCGCATGGCGCGGACATCGTCGTGACGACGTTCCCCGACCCGATCGGCCGCGACGCGATCGTCCGCTGGCCGGGCGGCGTGAACATGCAGCTGTACTGGCACACGCAGGCGCCGAACTACGACCCGCTGCAGACGGTGCCGGAGAACCGCGTGTACGTATCGCCGGAAAGCGCGAGCAAGCTCGCACGCGACTTCGCCGCGTTCTCGCACGGCAAGATCGTGTCCGACGTGCGCCATGCACCGGGCATCGAAATCGGCCGGCCGAACGACACGTACCGCCGCATTCGCATCGAGTCGGGCTTCGGCAAGATGACCGTGCTCGCGACCGATGGCCACCTGCCTTACCCGTTCGGGCGCGAAATGACGGGCTACGAAGTGGCCGATCTCGCCGCGACGCTGAAGCAGGCCGAAGCCGCGGGCGTGACCGTGCTCGTGCCGCCGTTCAAGTCGGACGGCCGCGACGCGGCGCTCGTGCAGTTCCCGGGCGGCTACGTCGCCGAAATCCACGCGCGGTCGAAATGACGGGGCGCCGGCCGATGAAGCGATCGTGGCGCGGTGCGCTGCCGTGCGTCGTGCTGGCGGGCGGCGCCGCGTTGCACGCGGGGTCGGCCGTCGGCGCCGATGCCGCCGGCGATGCCAATGTGTCGGCGGCCGGCGCGGCCGCGTCGCCGGCCGCCGCCGCCGCGGCGTGCACCGCGAAGCGCCCGACGGTGTCGTTCAACCGCTGGCAGGAAGACTGGTCGGCGCTCGCGAATCCGTGCGTGCCGCGCAAGCCGTTCGACGCGCTGAAATACATACGGCTCGGCGACGACCCGTCGACCTACCTGTCGCTCGGCGCGAACCTGCGCGAGCGCTTCGAACTGAACAACGCGCCGCTGTTCGGCCTCGGCGCCGCGCACGACGACAACTACGTGATCCAGCGCGCGAACGTGCATGCGGACCTGCGCTATCGCGGACACTGCCAGGCATTCGTGCAGTTCGTCGATGCGCGGCCGTTCGGCAAGGACACGGTCGGCCCGGTCGACAAGGATCAGCTCGACCTCGAGCAGGCGTTCGTCGCGTACGTCGATCAACTGGGGCCCGGCACGTTCAAGACGCGGATCGGACGCCAGGAGATGGCGTTCGACTTGCAGCGTTTCGTGTCGGTGCGCGACGGCCCGAACGTGCGGCAGGCATACGATGGACTGTGGACCGATTACGAAATCGGCAAATGGCGGCTGATCGGCTATGTGACGCGCCCGGTGCAGTATCGCAATGCGGCCGTGTTCGACGACGTGTCGAACCGGCACCTGCGATTCGACGGCGTGCGCGTCGAGCGCACCGGCACGGGGCCCGGCGATCTGTCCGCGTACTGGTCGCGCTATACGCGCGACAACGCGCGCTATCCGGATGCCTCCGGCACCGAGCGGCGCGACGTGTTCGACATGCGCTACGCGGGCAAGACCGACGGGTTCGACTGGGACGTCGAGGCGATGCTGCAGACCGGCCACGTCGGGCAGGACACGGTGGGCGCATGGGCGTTCGGCGCGCTGGGCGGCTACACGTTCGCGAAGACGGCCGGCACGCCGCGCATCGGCATCCAGGTCGACGGCGCATCGGGCGACGCGCATCCGGGCGACCGGCGCGTCGGCACGTTCAACCCGATGTTTCCGAACGGCTATTACTTCACGCTCGCCGGCTACACCGGATACAGCAACCTGATCCACGTGAAGCCGTCGCTGACGTTCAAGCCGGCCAGCTCGGTGACGGTGCTCACCGCCGTCGGCTTCCAGTGGCGGCAGACGACCGCCGACGCGATCTACGGGCAGGGGATGTCGGCGGTGCCGGGCACGGCCGGCAAGGGCGGCGCGTGGACGGGGATGTACGCGCAGGCGCGCGTCGACTGGCTCGTGAACGCGAACGTCGCGCTCGCGCTCGAGGCCGTGCACTTCCAGCTCGGCTCGTCGATTCGCGCGCTCGGCGCGCGCAATGCCGACTATCTCGGGATGGAAGCGAAGTTCGGCTGGTGACGCGTCGCGCCGTGCCGCGCGTGTGTCAGGGCTGCGCGCGGGCGAGCGATTCGACGAAATCGATGAACGCGGTCACGCGCTTCGAGCCGCGCTGGTTCGGCAGGTACAGCGCGGTGATCACCGCGCGCGCCGAGCCCGGCGTCACATCGTATCGATCGAACAGCCGCTGCAGGCGGCCGGCTTCGATGTCCGCGTCGACCAGCCAGTCGGGCAGCAGCGCGATGCCGGCGCCGTCGAGCGCGGCCTCGCGCAGCACCTCGCTGTGATTCGATTTCAGCCGGCCGGTGACGACGACCTGCGTCGTGCGTTGCGCGCCGGCGAACGTCCACGTCTGCTGGTCGACGCCGAAATGAAAGCGCAGGCACGCATGATCGACCAGTTCGCCCGGGGTCGCGGGCGTGCCGTGCGCGTCGAGGTACGCGCGGCTCGCGACCACGTAGCGCCGGAACGTGCCGAGCGGCCGCGCGACGACTTCCGCGGTCGGGGCCGCGTCGCCGAGCCGGATCGCGACGTCGATCCGGGCGGACACGAGATCGACGCGTTCGTCGGTGAGCTGCAGGTCGAGGTCGAGCTTCGGATGGCGCGCGACGAACGCGGCGACGTGCGGCGCGATGCGGCGCAGCCCGTACGCGACGGGGACCGACACGCGCAGCGGCCCGGACGGCTCGTCGCCGCGATCGGCCACCAGCGCGTCGGCATCGGCGAGTTCGCCGAGCACGCGTTTCGCGCGCGCATAGTAGACGGCGCCCGCGTCGGACAGCGTGACCTGTCGCGTCGTGCGGTTCAGCAGCACGGTGCCGAGCGACGCCTCGAGCGCGTCCACCGCGCGCACGACCGACGACGCGGCGAGATCGAGCCGGCGCCCCGCGCTCGAGAAGCCGCCGGCTTCCGCGACTTCGACGAACGCGCGCAGCGCGGAGAATTTGTCCATGGGGTCGCCTCGGTGCGGGTTGTAACGGCGCATTGCATGCGGTTCGCATTCTAGCGCCGGCCGGCGCGGCGGCCGCGCGCACGTGCCGCGTCTTCAGGACAATTCAGGCCACGCTCAGGATTTTCGCCGCGGCGCCCGATAAGCTGCGCGACATTGCGTGTTGCACGGGTCGGTCGTTCGTGACCGGGCGCGCGCACGGTTCGTCCCGGAGAACACATGAAGAACCCGTTCCGGCACGCGTGCGTCGTGCATGCGGCCCGCTTGCTCGTCGTGGCCGGATGGGCGGGCCTGCTCGCGTCCGCGGCGTTCGCGCAGGCCGCAACGTCGCCCGACGCCCGCGCCGATGCGCGACCCGGCGCGCAATCCCCGGCGCCAGCCGCCGCCGCGGGCCTGCAGCCTCCCGGCTTCTATCGGCAGAAGATCGGCGATTTCACGGTGATCGCGCTGTCCGACGGCACCCATCCGTTTCCGGTCGACACGGTGTTTCGCGACATCTCGAAGGACGAGATCCGGCGCGATCTCGACCGCGCATTCCTGGAGCCGCCCGTGCAAGGGTCGATCAACGCGTTCCTGGTCGATACCGGATCGAAGCGCATCCTCGTCGACGCGGGCGCCGGCACGCTCTACGGCGACTGCTGCGGCAAGCTGATCGACGACCTGCGCGCGGCCGGCTACGCGCCCGCGCAGATCGACGAAGTGCTGCTCACGCATCTGCACAAGGACCATGTCGGCGGCATTGCGTCGAATGGCGCGATGACGTTTCCGAATGCCGTCGTGCGCGTGAACGCCGTCGAGGCCGCGTACTGGCTCGATCCCGCCAACAAGGCGCAGGCGCCGGCGTTCCTCGCGTCGTTCTTCGACGCGGCCGCGGCGGCGGTCGCGCCTTACGTGGCGGCCGGCCGCTTCAAGACGTTTCGGGGCGAAGCGACGCTCGCGCCCGGCATTCGCGCGGTTCCGATGCCCGGCCATACGCCGGGGCATACGGCTTATCTGATCGAGAGCGGCAATGCGGGCCTGCTCGCGTGGGGCGACATCGTGCACGTGGCGGCGATCCAGTTGCGCGACGTCGACGCGACGGTCCAGTACGACAGCGATGCCGGCGCCGCCCGCCGTACGCGGCGGGACACGCTGAAGCGCGTCGCCGATCGACGCTATCTCGTCGGTGCCGCGCATATCGCGTTTCCGGGGCTTGGCCACCTGCGCCGGGACGGTGCGCAATACGACTGGGTGCCGGTCAACTACGACGCGACGCCGGTGCGGTGACGAGCCGGCCACATCGGCGAGGCCACATCCGTGGCAGCATGCGCATGCTGCGGCATTCTGGAGGACGACGCGCCACGATGTGAATCGCTCACGCGCGCCGCGTGTCCTGATCCGGCGTCGTCGTGAGCCACGGCCGTCCGGTGCGTGATCGCGAGTCCGAGATACCGCGACGACACGTCCAGCAGACATCCGGCAAAATCAACCATCATTTCGTTGTTTCCCCTGTATTCGTATAAGCAAAATCTTCATCACGCCGCGCACGGCGCGAGCGTCGCCTGCGTCGCTGCAAGCCGGGCAATGTTCGGTACAGCCGCCATTGCGTCAATCTCGTCGCGTTGCTCGCCGAAGGCGTCGAGCAAATACTCGGTCAATCTCCGCACCCGCGCGGGGAGATTGCGTCTGGACCGGTAGACGAGGCAGGCTTCCAGCGGCGCGACCTGCCACGCATCGAGCACACGCACGAGTTCGCCGCGATTGAGCGCCGCTTGTGCGAGCGGGTCGGGCAGGATTGCTACCCCCTCGCCGTCGACGGCCGCCGCGAGAAGCGCATGAGGACAATTCGTGCGCAGCGCCGCGCGCGAGGCAAGCGACACACACTCCCCGGATGCTGCATGGCTGACCGTCCATACCGAATGCTGTGCGCCCGTCGCGAGGCAAGCTTCGGCACGCACATCGAGCGGGTGAGCGAGATCGTTGGTCCGTTCGAGCCACGCAGGACTCGCATAGAGCCCGAGATGCACGGCCGCGAGTGATCGCGCGATGCACGACGACGGCGCCGAGCGACCGACGACGATCGCGAGGTCTGCAAGATCGCCGAGCGTATCGGCCAGGTGATCGACGCGCCGCACGTCGACCCGTACTTTCGGCCACGCGCGCATGAAGCGGACCAGGACGGAAGTGAGGCGGGCGGTATCGAAGATTGCCGGCACCTCGATGCGGACGTTACCCGCGCAATCGCCGGCTTCGTCGCTGCCGGTACGCGCGAGGTCTTCATAGGAGGACAGGACGCCCGTGACGCGCTCGAGCACCGCATGGCCGGCCGTGGTCAACGCGACGCGGCGCGTGGTCCGGTTGAAGAGCTGCACGCCGAGCATCGTTTCAAGATCCTGCACCGCGCGGCTCACCGACGGTACGCCAACATTGGTGGCGTCGGCTGCCCGCGTGAAACTGCCGTGGTCCGCCACTGCCTTGAATACCTCCAGCGCTTTCAGACGCTCCATATCGACCTCCGATCATTGATTGGCTTGCATGGAGCCATGTTGGCGGGGAGACGCGCATCGGGCCAGTTACGACTTGTTAAGCGTTGCTAAGTCGGCGCCCGCATCCGTGCCGATCCTCGTCGGCTGCAGCAAAACGGGTTTTTTTAAGATCTTTTAAGGGCGCGTACTGCGCTTTTGAGTAATGATTGGCTGTTTTTGCGTCAATGTGCGCGCCCGGCGCACCGTATTGGCCGACACTCAACCCGCGCGATGACGCTCTCGATGACCGCTCCTTACAGCCTCGCGTTCGGCCCTTTTACGCTGCAATTCCCGCAACGCGTCCTGCTCAAGGACGGGACGCCGCTGAAAATCGGCAGCCGCGCGCTCGACATTCTCGTCGTACTTGTCGAGCATGCGGGCGCGCTGGTCTCGACGCGCAATCTGTGCGACAGCGTCTGGGTGGACAACGTCGTCGAGGAAGGCGCGCTGCGCGTGCATCTGTCGGCGCTGCGCAAGGTGCTCGGTGACGGACCGGACGGTGCGCGTTACATCGTCAACGAGACCGGACGCGGCTATCGTTTCGCCGCGCCCGTTACCCGGGCCGAAGCAGTGGACCCGGCCGCACCACGGCCTCATACGCACGCAACCCGGCCTTCCACCGGGTCCGACAGCGGTTCACGCATGCCGGTCACGCTCGCTCGCGTGATAGGCCGCGAAGACGTCATCGCAGGTCTGACCGACCACTTGCCCGAGCGACGCTTGCTCACCATCGCCGGCCCGGGAGGCATGGGCAAGACGACCGTCGCCGTCGCCGTCGCGCATCGCTTCGCCCAGCGCACCGGCGTGCGCGCCGTGTTCGTCAATTTCGCGCCGGTTTCCGCGGCCGCGAGCGCGGCCAGTACGATCGCGTCGGCGCTCGGCGTTGCCGTCTCCAGCGGCGATCCGGTACCCGACCTTATCCAGGCGCTTGGGGCGTCGCCGGTGCTGCTGGTGCTGGATAACTGCGAGCATCTGATCGATGCCGTTGCCGTGCTCGCCGAGCAACTGCTGCAAGGCGCGTCGGGCGTGCATCTGCTGGTCACGAGCCGCGAGCCGCTGCGCGCGGAAGGCGAATCCGTCCATCGCCTCGCCGCGTTGCCGTCGCCCGAGACTGACGCAGGCGTGAGCCTCCACGACGCCGTGCAGTTCCCGGCGATCGCGCTGTTTCACGATCGCGCGCGCGCCGCCAATGACCGGTTTGCGTTGAGCGACGCGAATCTGGGCCCCGTTATCGATATTTGCCGACGGCTCGACGGTATCCCGCTCGCGATCGAATTTGCAGCGGCGCGCGTCGGCTTGATGGACGTGCATTCGATTGCAGCGCGGCTCGACGACCGCTTCGCGCTGCTCACGCAGGGCCGCCGCACGGCGCTTGCGCGCCAGCAGACGCTGCGCGCAACGCTCGACTGGAGCTATGAATTGCTCCGGCCGGAGGAGCGCCAGGTGCTGCGCCGCCTCTCGGTCATGCGGGCCGCCTTCGGCATGGATGCCGCCGCGGCTGTCGCAGCCGGTGGCGACGTCGATGACCTCGCCGCCTTCGACGCCGTCACCGGCCTGATCGCCAAGTCGCTGATCGCCTGCGCAATCGACGATTCGGACCATCCCTATCGACTGCTCGACACGACGCGCCATTACGCGTATATGCGACTTGAAGAGGCGGACGAACTCGATGACGCGCGCCGCCGCCATGCGTTGTACTGCTGTGCGATTTTTGCCGACCCCGTGGCGGCGTGGGAAGGCAAGGCGCCGCGTCAGTGGCTCGCGATTCACAGCCAGCGAATCGACGATGTGCGAGCCGCGTTCGATTGGGCGGCGGGCCAGGATGGCGAGCCGAAGCTCGCGATCGACCTGCTGATCGCGACGGCGCCGCTGTGGTTTCATCTTTCGCTACCTCACGAATTCCTCGGGATGGCCGAGCGCGCAATCGCCGCGGCGGAAAACTCGGATCTGGCGGGCAAGGAGCAGCATATCGAACTGCTCGCCGCGTACGGTCACGCGCTCTGGCACACGCGCGGGCCGACGGCGGCGATGGCGAACGCGTTCGACGCCGCACAGGCCGCCGCGCAGCGCCTCGGCGACGACCGGCTCGCATTGCGCATGCTGTGGGGCGTGTGGGCGCATCGGACGCTCGCGGGCGCGTACGCGGAAAGCCTCGAACATGCGCGTGCGTTTCGCGCTGCCGCCGCACGCACGGGCGATTTTTCGACGACGCAAACCGGCGAACGGATGTGCGCGCTGTCACATCACTTCCTCGGGGACCACGATATCGCGCGCGCATTGATCGAAGCGGTGATGGCTCGCGACAAGGACCCGGTGCGCGCGACGCACGCGAACCACGCGCAGGTCGACGCGCATATCGCGGCGATTTCCATTCTGATGCGCATTCTGTGGCTGCAGGGCGAGACGGACGCGGCGATGGCGCTCGCGCGCGACTGCGCGACGGAGGCGCTTGCGATCGATCACGATCTGACTGTCTGTTACGGGCTCGCGATCGGCTCGATCGCCGTCGCGACATGGGAAGGCGAAGCGGCGCTCGCGCGCGAATGGACCGTGCGGCTTCGCGAGCGCACGCGCCGGCGCGGTCTCGCGTATTGGGACAAATGGGGCGAGGGCTTCGAGGCCATTCACGAAGGCAGACCTGTCACGCCGGCAGGCGCCACCCCGATGCAACTCGAAGTGTTCGCGTGCGCTGGCGACGCAGGGAGCGCAAACGCATTGATCGAAGCTGGACGGGCGAACACGCCATCGTGGTTACAGGCGCATTTGCTGGAAGTCGCGGCAACGCGCGGTGTGCGGACATGAAGCGACGGTAAATCGGCTCGAAGCGTGCGTCACGAGCGCGAACGCTTTGCTGGACACGGGCTTAACGCCTCTTAGCAACGCTTAACTGTCGCTCGTGCGGGAATCCGATGAAAATTTCTTCTGTCGACGGCCAACGGTGCCGGATCGACAAGCAAGCTCACTCATCGGAAACTGCCCCATGAACGATTTCACGTCTGCCCGTCTGCCCGAAGACGCCGCACCGGGCCTGATTAGATCCGCGGACTCGTATCCGATCCTCGATGCGCAAACGCAATCGTTCGTCGACCATGCCACTGAGGCAGGGGTTCCGGCAGAGCGTTTGCGCGAATGGGCAAACGGCGATGCGACGGACGCGATACACGCCGAAGAAATCGCGCTGAAAGCTGGCGCGGCGGCGTCGGATTTCACGATCCGGATCGTCCGGCCGCCGCAGGCGGCGCCCACTCCGCTGCCCGCCGTGCTCTTCCTGCCGGACGGCGCGAGCTTCGCGGGTTGCCAAAGCGACAACCGGCTTGCGCGCAGGATCGCCACCGACGCCGAGGCGGCCGTCGTACTCGTCGATTACACCTCGGCACCCGCTGCATGCTTTCAGACCCAAAACGAGCAGGCGTTCACCGCGCTCGTCCATCTGCACGAGCACGCACGCGCATTGAATCTCGACGGCGGCACCCTTATCGTCGCCGGCGAAGGCACGGGCGGTCATCTCGCCGCGACCCTCGCGCTGCTGGTCAAGGCGCGTCGCGGCCCCCGTATCGCGCTTCAGATCATGCTGTGTCCGACGCTTTCGACAAGCACGGCGGGCGCCTCGGCAGCGAGATGCGCCGACGGTCCGAGCTTTACCGCACACACGGGGCGCATGCATGCACGGGCGCGCTTTCCGTCAGAAAACCTCGGCGAAACAATCGCAATGCCGCTAAACGCGAGTTACACGGATCTCGAAGACCTGCCTCCCGCGCTGATCGTCACGGCTGAAAACGATGTCGCACGTGACGACGGCGAAGCCTACGCTCGCAAGCTGATGCTCGCCGGGGTTCGCGTCAGCGCGGTTCGCTGCCTCGGCACGATTCGCGATTTCACGGTGCTCGACGGCCTTGCCGACACGCCGCCCACCGAGGCTGCATTGCGATTGGCATGCGGCACGATCCGCGCGACGCTGCGCGGACAGTGAATATGGGACAGATCGATCGCGTCAGGAAAGCGGGCAGTAGCGCGTTGACGCACCCGGACGGCGGATCAGCGCGACCGCGCACGCCGCCACGCGCCGGGCGGATGGCCGACGATCCGTGCGAATACGCGGTTCAGATGGCTCTGGTCGGCGAAGCCGCACGCGACCGCGATGTCGGCCAGCGTCATGTCGGACGTCTCGATCAGCTCGCGCGCGCGCGTCACGCGCTGTTCGAGCAGCCACTGGTGCGGCGTGCGGCCGGTCGTGCGCGAGAACGCGCGGATGAAATAGCCGCGCGACAGGTCGCATTCGTTCGCCACTTCCTCGATCGATACGCCGAGGTCCGCCTTTTCCATCAACAGCTCCTGGGCGAGCGCCACCTTCGCGGGCGACAGCATGCCCTTGCGTTCGAGCTCGCGCGTGCGTGCGTTGCCGTAGCGGCGCACCAGGTGCGTGCCCATCGCGAGCCCGATCTGTTCGATGAACAGCGCGTTCAGCGGGCCGCCTGCGTCGAGGCTGTCGGCCACCGCGTGCGCGAGATGGCCGAGCACCGGATCGCGCACGTCGGGGCGGCACGTGAGGCCGCCGATCGATTGGCCGCCGTGCTCGGGGCCGACGCGTTCGAGATACGCATGCGGCAGCTCGACCAGCACGAAGTCGAAGTGGCCGTACAGATCCGCGTGGAAATGGCGCGAGAAGTCGCGAATGTAGATCGAGTGATGCTGGAACCGGCGCTCGCTCGCGCCGGCGCGCCCATAAAGCGTGCGGCGGTGGCCGCCGCTCAGCGACACGCCGACCAGGAAGCCGCGGTCGCACGGCGGCATCTCGATGCGTTCGACGTGCGCCTCGCGCATGCATTTGCGGTGCAGCCTCAGGCCGCCGGATGTCGTCTCGACATCCTTTGCCAGCAGGCTCGACACGCAGCCGAGCGTGTCTTTCAGCCGCCGCGGAGCCGATGCCACCGGCGCGGCGATGACGGAGTCTGACATGGAATTCCCCAACGAGGGACTCGGAGCGTGAAATGACGAGTCCAGTTTAGATGCGCACGCGAACGTTCAAAATGAATTTGCATAAACGTCCGCCGGCCATCCTGACAAATTGCTTTCAATGCGTGTGCGCGGCGAGTGCGCCACCCGGCTCGACGCCTGCGCGAGCGGCCCGGCAGAGTATAGCGCCCGACTTTTACACGCAAGTGATCGTGCCGGTCGCGCTCCACCGAAATCCGCGGCCAGAGCGCATTTTCATTCAAGATTTCCGGCGACCACCCGTCTACACTCGGTCCGGAATTCGACACTTTCCGTCCGGTGCAACGGCGCGCCGGACGCGGACTTCCTGCCGGGTGAACTGCCGCGTTCATCGGGCAGCCATCCCGAGGGACCCGGAGGCGGCCATGATCCAGATCGGAACTTTGTCTGTGGATTTCGAGCAACGCGACATTCGCCGGCACGGCGCGTCGCTGCGCATCGGCGCGCGCGCGCTCGACATTCTCGAAGTCCTGCACCGCGCGAGCGGTTCGGTCGTGTCGAAAGACGACATCATGGACGCGGTCTGGCCGGGCCTGATCGTCGAGGAGAACCGGCTTCAGGTGCATGTGGCGACGCTGCGCAAGGCGCTCGGCGCGAGCCGCGATCTGATCAAGACGGTGCCCGGGCGCGGCTACCTGCTGGTGGCGAGCGCGTCGTCCGGCCCGGACCTCGTGCCCGTGGTCGACGCGCCGGCCGTCGCGACGCCGCCGGCCGTCGTCGCGTTGCCCGATGCGCCCGCGTCGCCGCTGCTCGCGCCGCTGGTCGGGCGCGACGCCGAACTCGCGCAGATCGTCGACATGCTCGAACGCACGCCGGTCGTCACGCTCGTCGGCGCGGGCGGCATCGGCAAGACGAGTCTTGCCGTGCGCGTCGCGCACGGCGTGCGCAGCCGCTCGCGCGAGCGCGTGCTGTTCGTGGAACTGGCGCGTGCGTCGACGCGCGACGACATGCTGATCGCGCTTGCCGCCGAGCTCGGTCTCGACACGCACGGCGTGCCCGCGCTCGACCGCATCGGCGACGCGTTCGCGACGTCGCCCTGCCTGCTGGTGCTCGACAACGCGGAGCACATCGTCGACCTGGTGGCGAGCCTCGTCGAAACGCTGACGTCGAGCGCCGGCTTGCTGCGCGTGCTCGTGACGAGCCGCGAGCCGCTGCACATCTCGGCCGAAGCGGTGCTGCGGATGAGCCCGCTCGCGGTGCCGGACGGCGACGCGTCCGCCGACGAAATCGTCCGCTGTTCGGCCGTCGCGCTGTTCCTGGAACGCGTGCGCGCGGCCGCGCCGGATTGCACGGTCGACGAAGCCGGCGTGCGGCTGATCGGCGACATCTGCCGGCGCCTCGATGGGCTGCCGCTCGCGATCGAACTGGCCGCGGCGCGCGTGGCGACGCTCGGGCTCGCGGTGGTCGCGTCGCGTCTCGACGACCGGCTGAACCTGCTGACGGGCGGGCTGCGTTCGGCGCTGCCGCGTCATCAGACGCTGCGCGCGACGTTCGACTGGAGCTACGTGCTGCTCGATCGGGCCGCGCGCGCGCTGTTTCGCCGGATGGGGTGCTTCATCGGGCCGTTTTCGTTCGATGCCGCGTACGCGGTCGCCACCGAGCCCGGCACGTCGGCCGCGGACATGATCGCGGTGCTCGGCGAGCTGGTGGCGAAATCGCTGGTGACCGTCGAGTTCCATGGCGCGTATGCGCGCTATCGGCTGACCGAATCGACGCGCGCGTATGCGGTCGAAAAACTGCACAACGAAGGCGAGTTCGAGCGCATCGTCGCGCGCCATGCGGAGTACGAGCGCGCGCGCGCGCCCGTGCGGCTCGTGGCGCCCGCCGACGTGCCGCTTGCCGATGCGCCCGCGCCGGCCGTGGACGAACCGGCGGACGCCGCCGAGGCCGCCGGCGTGCCCGAGCCCGACCGGCTGGCGCGCGCGCTGCTGGAGCCGTCGCGGATGCGCGCGTGCACGGCGCGCGCGAGAGAGGTGCTCGACGAACTCGACACGGGCGCGGCGGACCCGGTCGACGCCGCGCGCGAGATGCGGCTGCGGGCGGCCTGCGCGTCGGCGCTGCTGCATACCGACGGCGACGCGCTGGCCGCCGCCGCGATGTGGGACCGCACGCTCGGTCTCGCCGCGCACGTCGGCGACGATGCGTTCGACGCGCGTGCGCTGGTCGGGCTGTGGAACACGATGCTGACGCTGTCGGACATTCACGAATCGCTGCGCTACGCGACGCGCTTCGAGCGGGCGGCCGAGCGGCGCGGCGACCGGTCGCAGCGGTTGCTGGCGAACACGATGGTCGCGACGTCGCTGCATTACTTCGGCGAGCATGCGCAGGCGCGCGAGCGGCTGGAAGCGGCGACGGCCGAGCTCGCCGACGCGGGCGAATCGCCGTGCGCGCAGGCCGCGCTGGGCGTCGACATGGCGACGCTGGGCCGCACGATGCTGATCCGTCTTCTGTGGATGCAAGGCGAGCCCGAGCATGCGATGCGCGTCGCCGCGCAGGCGGTCGAGTGCGCGCGCCGCGGCCCGTCGCCACTCGCGCTGTGCATCGTGCTCGGCGCGGCCGCCGTGCCGATCGCGCTGCGCTACGGCGATCACGACATCACCTCCGACTATCTCGCGACGCTGCGCGGGACCGCGGACGCGCACGGGTTCGACATCTGGCGCAGTCACGCCGAATGCCTGACCGGTCAGTTCGACATCCAGTCCGGCCATCCCGGCGCCGGCCTCGCCCGGCTCGAACCCGCGCTGCGACGCGTCGAGGCGAGCGGATTCCGGCGCGTGCTCGCGCCGTTGACCGTCGCATATGCGGAGGGCCTCGTGCGGACCGGCCGCGCGGATGAAGCGTGCACCCGGCTCGATGCGACGCTCGCGCGGTGCCGCGCGCACGGCGAGCACCTGTTCGTCCCCGAACTGCTGCGCGTGAGAGGTGTCGCGATGCTCGAGCAGGCGCGCACCGTCGGCGCGGATCTCGCCGTCGCGTACGAGGCGGACGGGCATCGTCATCTGCAGATGGCGATCCAGACCGCGAACGCGCAGGGCGCCGCGATGTGGGCGCTGCGCGGCTCGCTCGATCTCGCCGATCACCTGATCGAGCGCGGGCACACCGCGCAGGCGTCGGCGCTCGTCGCCGGGGTCGCGCGGCATTTCGATCCGCATTCGCGCGCTCACGACGTGCGCCGCTTGCTGCGCGTGCAGAACTTCGTTCGTCCGGATGCGCCGCTCGCGCCGTCCCTGACGCGCGCGCGACGCGATGCCGCCGACGCGGCCCAACAGGCGGCATAACGATGCGCGAAACCGGTACGGCAGTGCGGTCGCGTGATTGCAGCATGCGTGCCGACGCGCGCGCGGGCGCGCACGGGAGGCCCGACGGTGCTTAGAGCGACGGAACCCGCGCGTTCGGCGGACCTCGTCGTGTTCAACGGCAAGATCGCGACCCAGGACGAACAGCGCTCGTTCGTCCGCGCGCTCGCCGTGAAGGACGGGACCATCGTCGCGACCGGCGACGATCGCGACGTGCTGCGCCATGCGCACGACGACACGACCCGAATCGATCTGAACGGCCGTACCGTGATTCCGGGCCTGATCGATGCGCACCTGCAGGCGATCCGCGGCGGCATGAACTTCAACCTCGAGGTGCGCTGGGACGGCGTGCCGTCGCTGGCCGACGCGCTCGAGCTGCTGGGCCGGCAGGTACGCCGCACCCCCGCGCCGCAATGGGCGCGCGTGGCGGGCGGCTGGACCGCGCTGCAGTTCGCGGAAAAGCGCGGCCCGACGGCGGCCGAGCTCAACGCGATTGCCCCCGACACGCCGGTGTTCATCCAGCATCTGGCCGACAGTGCGTGGCTGAATGCAGCCGCGCTGCGCGCGCTCGGCTACGGGCGCGACACGCCCGATCCGCCCGGCGGCGAACTGCGGCGCGACCGCCACGGGCGGCCGACCGGGCTGCTGCTCGCGCGCCCGGACCCGGCGGTGCTCGGCGCGGCGCTGGCCCGCGCGCCCGTGCTCGATGCGGACGACCGCGTCAACTCGACGCGGCAGTTCATGCGCGCGCTGAACCGCGTCGGCGTGACGAGCGCGATCGACGCCGGTGGCGACGGCCTCGCATATCCGGACGACTATGCGGCGGTCGCGACGCTCGCGCGGCGCGGCGAATTGACGACGCGCATCGCCTATGCGCTGGGCGCGCGGCACGCCGGCCGGGAGCTCGACGACTTCGCGAAATGGATCGCGCTGACGGCGCCCGGCCGCGGCGACGCGTTCCTGCGCGCGAGCGGCGCGGGCGAGCGGCTGCTGTTCTCGGCCGTCGATCTCGGGAATTTTCTCGATCCGCGCGTCGACCTGCCCGCGTCGGTCGACGCGGAGCTGGCGGCCATCGTCCGGCTGCTCGTGCGTCACCGCTGGCCGTTCCGGCTGCATGCGACCTACGACGAATCGATCGGCCGCTTCCTCGACGTGTTCGAAGCGGTCGATCGCGACACGCCGTTCGACGGGCTGCGCTGGAGCTTCGATCGCTGCGAGACGATTTCGGATGCCAATATCGCGCGTGTTGCGGCGCTGGGCGGCGGCATCACCGTGCAGCCGCGCATGGCGTTCCAGGGCGAAGCGTTCATCGCGCGCCATGGCGCGGCGGCGGCCACGCGCGCGCCGCCGATCCGCGCGATGCTCGCGGCCGGGCTGCCGGTCGGTGCGGGCTCCGGCGCGACGGGCGCGGCGAGCTACAACCCGTTCGTCGCGCTGTACTGGATGGTGTCGGGGCGCAGCGTCGGCGGCACCGCGCTGTATCCCGCGCGCAACCGGCTCGGCCGGATGGAGGCGCTGCGCCGCTACACGGTCGGCAGCGCGTGGTTCTCCGCGGACGAGCATTGCAAGGGCGCGCTGGTGCCCGGCCGGTACGCCGACTTCGCGGTGCTGAGTGACGACTACTTCACGGTCGACGCGCGGCGTATCCCGGCGTTGTCGTCGGTGCTGACGGTCGTCGACGGCAAGGTCGTGCACGCGGAACAGGAATTCTCGCCGCTGGCGCCGCCGCCGCCGCCCGTCAGCCCCGCATGGTCGCCGGTCGCAGCAGGCGGCGTCGCCGATGCGGCGGACGCCGGCGGGCGCGCCGCGCCGCACGCATCGGCGGCGGGCGACGCTTGCGCGGCTTCCGGCATCGACGTGTGCCGGGCGCACAGTCACGGGCGCCGCTTCGCGCGGTCGCGCTATCCGACGGCAAGTGCGGCCGCCGAACGCTGCGAAGCCTTCGGCGGCTGCTGCGTCGCGTTTTGAGCGGCGCGTGCCGGCGCGCGCCGCACGTCGCCGTGCATGGAACGATTTTCCGCCCCGGGCACGGGGCATGAAGGAGACAGGATGAATGCTGCGCACCCGCGCGCATCGGCCACCGGCGACGAAGTGGCCGGCGTTCGCATTCCGCGCACGCCCGTTGCGGCCGAGGCAGCCGACGCGGCCCGCGCGTCGTTGCCCGCCGCGCTCGTCGATCACGCGTCGCGCGTGTTCGTGTTCGCGTCGCTCGCCGCGCGGCGTGCGTGCGACGCGTGCGACGCCGATGCGCTGTACGTCGCCGCGATGTACGCGAACATGGGGCTGAGCCCGGCGTACGGCCGTTCGACCGAACGCTACGAGCTCGACGGCGCGGATGCCGCGCGTGCGTTGCTGTTGCGGCACCGCCGGTCGCAGCGCATGCGCGACGACGTATGGCATGCGATCGCGCTGCATACGACGCCGGGTGTGGCCGTCCGCGCGTCGCCGCTCGCGCGCGCGTTGGCGTGCGCGATGTCGACGGACCTGATGGCGACCGACTTCGACGCCTATACCGCCGACGAGCGCACGGCGCTCCTCGCGGCTTACCCGCGCGGCAGCGGTTTTCCCGAAGCGTTTCTCGACCTGGTCGCGCGCGGCGTCGCGCACCGGCCGCAGTCGACGTTCGGCACGTGGAGCGCCGACGTGCTCGAACGCGTCGATCCGGATTTTCATCGGCCGAATTTCTGCGGGCGCGTGCTGGGCGCACGGTGGAACGACACGTGACGGCGCCGGTCCGGCGTGCGGCAGTCGCACGCTCGACCGGCCGCGGCGCGCGGCCGCGCCCGGGATGCCGCACCTGGCGCGCCGCCCGTGCGGATCACGCGTGCGAGGGCGCCGCGTCGTACCGCGCATAGTCGACATAGCCGGCGCGGTCGCCGCCGTACCAGCCGGCGGCCTTCGGTTCCGCGAGCGGTGCGCGGGCCGCGATGCGCTCCACGAGATCCGGGTTCGCGATATACGCACGCGCAAACGCGACGAGATCGGCGTCGCCCGCGTCGATCAGCGCGTTCGCCGCGTCCGGCGAAATGCCGCCGTTGACGATCAGCGTGCCGTGGAACGACCGGCGCGCGTGCTCGACGATGCGCGGCAGATCCGGCTCGCCGCTCCAGCCGTTGGTGTCGGCCGCGTGCAGATACGCGACGCCTGCCGTGTCCAGCATCCGGCCGACGTACGCGAGCGTCGCGTCCGGATCGGCGTCGCGCACGTTGTTGTATTTCGCATACGGCGAGATGCGCACGCCGACGCGGCTCAATGGCATCACGCCGCCGACCGCGTCGACGATCTCCTCGAGAAAGCGCGCGCGGTTCGCGACCGATCCGCCGTAGCGATCGTCGCGGCGATTCAGCGTCGACGACAGGAACTGGTGCGGCAGGTAGCCGTTGGCCGCATGGATCTCGACGCCGTCGAAGCCCGCGGCCATCGCGCGCGCGGCGGCCTGCCGGAATTCGTCGACGGCCGCGACGACTTCATCGGTCGTCATCGCGCGCGACGGCGTCGCATGAATCTTCGTGTAGTAGCCGTTCTGCAACTGCGCCCAGACCTGCAACTGTTCGAGGTCGTCGTTCACGCCGGACGGCGACAGCGGCGCGGCGCCGCCGAGCAGCGTCAGCGAGCTGACGCGGCCGCCGTGCCACAGCTGCGCGAAGATGCGTCCGCCGTTCGCATGGACGGCATCGGTGACGGTTTTCCACGCGGCGGCCTGCGCATCGTCGACGAGACCGGGCGTCAGCTCGAATGCGGCGGACGCCCGACTGACGTTGGTGGCCTCGGTCACGATCAGGCCGGCCGACGCGCGTTGCGCGTAGTACTCGGCCATCAGTTCGGTGGGCAGGCCGCGCGACGGCGCGCGCGAGCGCGTCATCGGCCCCATCACGACGCGGTTCGGCAGCGCGAGGCCGCGCAGATCGTAGGCACTGAGCAGGGAAGACATGATGGACTCCTGTGGTTCGACGGGGAGCGGGGCGGCTTCGCGCCCCGCGAACGGATCGATTCGACGTGTGACGAGGGTTCAACCTGCGGCGTGACGTTGCGCGTGCGGCCGGCCGACGAGCAGGTAGTGGGCGAGCGCGACGATCGGGAACGCGCCGGCCACCGCGGCGACGAGCGGCCAGCCGCCGTGTTCGTACAGCGGGCTCGCGAGCGCGGAGCCGACGGCGCCGCCGACGAAGATGCTCGTCATGTAGAGCGCATTGAGCCGGTTGCGGCTCGCCGCATGCAGCGCGTAGATCTCGCGCTGGCCGAGCACCATGTTCATCTGCACCGCGAAGTCGAGCACGATACCGGTGACGACGAGCCCGTACAGGCCGGCGCCGTGCACGAACCCGACCGCATACGCGAGCGCGCCGGCGACGAGCGCGATCAGCGTCGCGCGCACCGTATGGCCGGCATCCGCGAGGCGCCCGGCCACCGGCGCCGACGTCGCGCCGATCGCGCCGACCAGCGCGAACAGGCCGATCGCCGATTGCGACAACCCGTAGTGACGCGTCAGTTCGACGGGCACGGCGGTCCAGAACAGGCTGAACGACGCGAACATCAGGCCCTGGTAGAACGCGCGATGGCGCAGGACCGGCATCGTGCGAACGAGGTGCAGCAGCGAGCCGATCAGTTCGAAATAGGTCGCGCGGTGATCGGGCTGGCGCGACGGAATCGTCAGCGCGAGCACGGCCGTGACGAGCGTCATCAGCACGGCGGCGGCCGCGAACACGAAGCGCCAGCCGAACGCGTCGGCCACGACGCTCGACAGCGGCCGCGCGAGCAGGATGCCGAGCAGCAACCCGCTCATGATCGTGCCGACGACGCGTCCGCGCGAATGGTCGGGCGCGAGGTGCGCGGCGAGCGGCACGAGGATCTGCACGGCCACCGAGCTGAACCCGATCAGCAGTGAAATCGCGAGAAAGAGGCCGGGCGTGCGCACGAACGCCGCCGCCGCGAGGCTCGCGATCGACACGACGGCCGTCACGATCATCAGCTTGCGGTTTTCGAGCAGGTCGCCGAGCGGCACGATGAAGAACAGCCCGAGCGCGTAGCCGATCTGCGTCAGCGACACGATCAGGCTCGCCGTGTTGCCGGACATGTGCAGGCCCGGCGCGATGAGCTCGGTGATCGGCTGCGCGTAGTACAGGTTCGCGACGATCGCGCCGCAGCTGAAGGCGAACAGGAGAATCAGCCCCTGCGTGAGTTTGGCGCCGTGCGCGGGGGGCGCGAGCGGTGTTGAATTCGTTGACATGATCGACTCCTGGAAAAGAGAAGGGCCGGACACCGAAGCGTCGCGCCGGCATCGAAGTCGCTCGGCCGCGCTACGGTGTATCGCATTGCCGTTCATACTATTGATCAATCGATAAAACCGGAAGCGAGGCGCCGCGCAATCGAGTGTTGCGCGGCACGCAAAGGTGCCGCGCGGCGCCGGTTCAGCCGCGTTTGCCCTGCAGCGTCGGAATCTGCTCGAACAGGCCCGCGAGCCAGTCGACGAACACCTTCAGCTTGACCGGTATGTGGCGATTGGGCGGATACAGCACCGAAATCGGCTTGGGCGGCGCGTTGAAATCGGTCAGGACTTCGCGCAGCCGGCCCGATTTCAGGTAAGGCTCGATGAGGTACAGCGACGTCTTGATCAGGCCGATGCCGGCGACGCCGCATTCGATGTAGTTGTCCGCGTCGTTGACGGCCACCGTGCCGCACATCTGCACGATGCGCGGCTCGCCGTCGACGACGTAGTCCCACGGGCGCGGTCGCCCGGTGTCGGCCGAGATGTGACTGACCGCCACGTGCTGCGTGAGATCGTCGACGGTCTCCGGCTCGCCGCACCGCGCGAAATACGCGGGCGAGCCGCACGTGCAGGTGGTCAGGCTGCCGATCCGCCGCGCGATCATCCCCGAATCGTCGAGCGCGCCGATGCGCACCACGCAGTCGACCCCTTCGCCGACGAGGTCGATCTGCCGGTCGGTCACGCCGAGTTCGATCATGATGTCCGGATGGGCGTCGAGAAACGCCGGCAGCGCGGGCACGACGACCTGCTTCGCCATCGCGGGCGGCAGGTTCACCTTCAGCCGGCCGCGCGGCACGTTGCGGGCCTGCGACACCGACGCCTCCATGTCGTCGATCTCGCGCAGCACGGCGACGGCGCGTTCGTAATACGCCTGGCCGTCCTCGGTCAGCGAGATGCGGCGCGTGGTGCGGTTCAGCAGCCGGCAGCCGAGATGCTGCTCGAGGGCGCTCAGCAGCGCGGACACGCGCGGCGTGGTGAGGCCGGTCGTGTCGGACGCGCGCGTGAAGCTGCCGGTTTCGACGATGCGCGTGAACACGCGCATCGAAAGCAAGGTATCCATCGTCGGAAGCTCTCCAGCCTGTCGGCATGCGGCGCCGGTGCGTGCCGGCGCCGTCTTGTCGGGTATCGGATAGGGCGTGTCGCGTAGCGGGTGCGACCGACCGCTAGGCGTCGATGCGCTTTCTCAGCGAATCACCGGCAAACGGCATTTCGCGCATGCGCTGGCCGGTCGCGTCGAAGATCGCGTTGGCCAGCGCGCCGGCGGTCGGCCCCATCGACGCCTCGGCCGCGCCGAGAAACGGCGCGCCGGGGCGATTGACCAGATGGACCTTCACGTTCTGCGGCGCGGCCGAGAAGCGCAGGATCGGGTAGCTGCTCCAGTCGAAGCTGCGAATCCGTTCCGTGTCGTACTTCAGCGCCTCGTACAGCGTCCAGCTCGCGGCCTGCACGATGCCGCCCTCGATCTGGTTGCGGATGCCGTCCGGCGACACGATCTGCCCCGCGTCGACGGCGGCTTCCGCGTGTTCGAGCGTCACCTGGCCGGTTTCCGGCACGACCGACACCTCGACCGCGATCGCGACGTAAGCCATCAGGTTCTTGTACTTGCCGAACGCGAAGCCGACGCCGCGGTTGCGCGCGCGCGGCGGCCGCGGCCAGCCGAAGTGCTTCGCGGCGAGCTGGATCACCTGCCGCGCGCGATGGTCTTCCATGTGACGCAGCCGGAATTCGACCGGATCGACGCCGGCCGCGTGCGCGAGCTCGTCCATGAAGCTTTCGATCGCCCAGACGTTCGTGTGCGCGCCGAGCGAGCGCATCGCGGAGGTCTGCAGCGGCATCGTCGGCGAGAAGTTGTTGACGATGTGCTGGTTCGGCAGCGCATACAGCGGAATCGCGTTGCGGTCGCCACCGCCCTCCGGTTGCAGCATCGGCGTCGACGGCGCGGGCACGAACGGCGGCTCCAGCATCCGCGCGGGCAGCAGCCGGCCGGCGTTGACGATCCGCTCGTTGTGCGAGCTGCTCCACAGCGCATAGTTCCAGTCGACGATGCGGCCGCTCGCGTCGAGCGATGCGCTGACCTCCGTCACCATCGCGGGCGTGAAGTGATCCCACGTGTGTTCCTGTTCGCGCATCCATTGCACGCGAATCGGCTTGCCCGGCATCGCGGCGGCGATCAGCGCCGCATGCGCGGCCACGTCGTCCGCACCGTTGTGCCCGTAGCAGCCGGACCCTTCGGTGTGAATGCAGCGCACGTTCGCCTTCGGCATCGACAGCATCTCCGCGAGCGCGTCGCGCAGCGGATAGACGCCCTGCGAGTGGGTCCACACCGTCATCATCCCGTTCTCGAGATGCGCGACCGAACACGACGGCCCGATCGACCCGTGCAGCAGGTAGTTCTTCAGGAACGTCGCGTTCAGCGTCTTCACGGCCGGCGCGGTGGCCGCGTGCGTGTTCGCGATCTCGATGCGCTGCGTCGAGATCCGCTTCAGGTCCGCATGCACGGTGCTGCGCTCGGGCAGCTTGCGGCCCGGCGACCACTGGCAGCCGGCGGCGAGCGCGCGCTGCGCGACCACCGCCTGCCATTCGCCCTGCGCGACCACCGCGAGCATGCTGCCGTTGCGCACGATCCGCACGACGCCGGGCAGCTTCAGGATCGCGGCTTCGTCGAACGACAGCAGCTTCGCGTCGTATACCGGCGGCATCACGACGCGCGCATGCAGCATGCCGGGCAGCTGCATGTCCTGCACGTAGCTGACGCCGCCCGTGACCTTGTTCGGGATGTCGACGCGCGGCAGCGACGTGCCGATCACCGCGAACGTCGCCGGGTTCTTCAGCGGTGACGTGGGCGTCGCGTTGCGGTGCAGGTCGACCGTGCGGATCGCATCGCCGTAGGTCATCGTGCGGCCGTCGGGCGCCGTGATCACCGCGTCGGCGGTCGTCAGCACGCGCGGATCGACGCCGAAGCGTTTCGCCGCGCCTTCCACCAGCAGCGCGCGCACCTGCGCGGTCGCGTTCAGCAGCGCGGAGCCGCTGTCGGCCATCGTGTGACTGCCGGCGGTCAGCCCTTCGTCCGGCGACGCACCGGTGTCGGCGGTCAGGAACGTGATCAGCGACGGCTTCATGTCGAGTTCCTCGGCGGCCACCTGCAGCAGCGCGGTGCGCACGCCGGTGCCGAGCTCGACCTTGCCGGTAAATACGGTGACCTTGCCGTCGGGCGCGATCTTGACCCATGCATCGAGCAGCGGATTGGTCTTCAGGCTGCCGGCGAGCGCCTGCGTGGCCTTCGCCACGTGCACGGCCGCGCCTTCGTCGGCGATCACCATCTGCGCGGCCGCGCGCGACGCAGGCGCGAGACTGAACGCGACGAACAGCGCGCCGGAGACGATGAAGTGCCGGCGGCCTTCGTCGATGTCGTCGTGGGAATTCATTACAGCCCCTTGCTGATCGTGACGGGAGCGGAAGCCGGTTCGGGGGCCGGCAGCCCCGCGACCGAGCGCACCGCCGCGAGAATCCGCATGTGCGTGCCGCAGCGGCACAGATTCGGTTCCATGTGCGTGCGCAGTTCCTGTTCGGTCGGCTTCGGATTGCGTTCGAGCAGCGCCTGCGCGCGCATGATCATCCCGGCGATGCAGTAGCCGCACTGCGCGGCCTGATGCTCGACGAACGCGCGCTGCAGCGGCCCCGGATGCTCGGCGGTGCCGAGGCTTTCGATGGTGCGCACGCTGCGCGAGCCGACCGCGGCCACCGGCATCAGGCACGAGAAGGTCGGCTTGCCGTCGACGATCACGGTGCAGGCGCCGCATTGGCCGAGGCCGCAGCCGAACTTCGCGCCGTGCAGGTGCAGGTCGTTGCGCAGCGCGTACAGCAGCGGCGTGGACGGATCGATGTCCAGCGTGTGCCGCACGCCGTTGACGGTGAGGGTAATCATCGTGCGGTGTCCTCTTTTCTGAGCTTCGCGGCCATCGCGTCGACGCCCGCCCACGCGGGACGATCGGTATAGGTCTCGCGCACGTACGCGGCGAGATCGGCGATCTGCGCGTCGTCGTACTGGTCGATGAACGACGGCATGTAGTTCAGCGTGTCCTCGCCGTGCCAGCCGATCCCGTTGAACATCATCTGGATCGCGTTGCGCGGCGTATCGGCGTTGACTGCCGTGCTGAACGACAGCGTCGGCCGCTCGCCGATCGACTGCATCGGCGCGGCCGGCCCGTGGCACTGCGCGCACGATGCCTGGAACAGCGTTGCGCCGCGCCGCGCGGCCGGCGTCGTCGCGGCGCGTTGGAGCGGATTCGCGGCCGCACGCGCGGTCGCCGGCTTCTGGATCGACAGGATGTACGCGGCGATCGCCTCGACGTCCTCCACCGGCACCGTCGCAAGGTCGCGCGTGACGGGCAGCATCGGCCCGGCCGCCGCGCCGTGCTCGCTCGCGCGGCCGGTGCGCAGGTAGGTGACGAGTTGCGCCTGCGTCCACGGCCGCGCGGCCTGGCCGAGCGCATTGAGCGGCGGCGCTTCCCAGCCGTCGACGATGCCGCCGTCGAACGCGCGGCCGCGCTGCTCGCCGCCGATCGCGTTCAGCGGCGAATGGCACGACGCGCAGTGGCCGAGCCCGTCGACGAGCATCCTGCCGCGGTTCCATTGCGCGGACTGCGAGGGGTCGGGCTGATACGCGCCTTCGCGCAGGAACAGCACGTTCCAGAACGCGACCAGCGGCCGGAAGTTCAGCGGAAAGATCAGGTCGTTGGCGGGCGCCGTCGCATGTACCGGCTCACGCGTCATCAGGTACGCATAAGCGGCGGCGATGTCGTCGTCCGACATCCGCGTGAAATGAATGTACGGAAACGCCGGGTAGAGCGGCTGGCCGTTGCGTCCGATGCCGGTGCGCAACGCACGGGCGAATGCGTCGCGCGACCAGCGGCCGATCCCCGTTTCGGCGTCCGGCGTGATGTTGGTCGCGTAGATCGTGCCGAACGGCGTCGCGAGCGGCAAGCCGCCCGCGAACGGCTTGCCGTCCTTCGCGGTGTGGCACACGATGCAGTCGCCGAGCGCGACGACGCGCGCGCCGGCGCGCACCAGTTGCGGATCGAACGAAGCAGGGGCGGGCGGATCGATCGGCGCGATCGACGGCCGCACCATGATGCCGATCGCGACCGCGATGCCCGCGACCGCGATGCCGGCCGCGCCGAACCAGAGTCGTTTGTGCTTCATGCGCGCTCCGCGCGAAGCGGTGCGCCGCACGTCGTGCGCGGCGCGCCCGCGGCGTCGTGCGTCGGCCGGCCGGGCCGCGAACGCGTGGCGGCGCGGCGGTGATTGGCAACTGGATTCACGTTGTCACTCCATCAATCGAAAAGGCGCGCAGGCGCTGGCCTGCGCGGTCGCTCTTGCAGCGAGTCTACGCAGACGCCCGCGTCATTTCCTGAAGCCGGGCTGAAACGTTCTGAACGGGGTCCGGCCCGGTTCGGCGGCGCCCGGCACGCCCGCGCTAGATCCGCAGTAGCCGGCCCGCATTGCCGCCGAGCACCAGCGCGCGCTGGTCGTCGGGCAGGTCCAGCCGGTCGAGAAAACGCACCGGTTGCGCGTAGCCCATGTCGAAGCAATAGTCGCTGCCGAGCACCAGCCGGTCGATGCCGACGTTCTCGATCAGAAAGTTCAGCACCGGCCCCGAGTGGGACACCGTGTCGTAGCTGAAGCGCCGCAGATAGCGGCTCGGCTGTTGCGCGAGCCGGCGCGTTTCCGGCCGGACGCTCCACCCGGCGTCGAGCCGGCCGACGAGGATCGGCAGTGCGCCGCCCGCATGCGGCAGCGTGACGTGCAGCGCCGGATGGCGGTCGAGCACGCCGCCGAGTATCAGGTGCGAAGCGGCGATTGCCGTATCGAACGGATTGCCGAGCAGGTTGCTCAGGTAGAAATCGCCGAGGCGCGCGCCGCCGACGGTTTGCTGCGGGTGCAGGAACACCGGCAGCCCGAGCTGCTCGATGCGCGCGAATACCGGCGCGAACCGCGGATCGTCGAGGTCGCGGTTGTCGATGTTCGTGCCCATGTACACGCCGCGCACGCCAGGCAGCGACGACGCGCGCTCGAGCTCGTCGATCGCATCGGTCGCGTCGAGCATCGGCAGCGTCGCGAGGACGACGAAGCGCGCCGGATGCCGCTGGTGCACGCGCGACGCGGCGGTGTTCCATGTGCGCGCCAGTTTCGCGTTGAACGGCCGGTCGCCCCAGTACGCCATCGGCACGCTCAGCGACAGCGCCTGCACGTCGACGCCCGACGCGTCCATGTCCTTGAGCCGCGCGTCGACGTCGATGAATTTCATCGGCAGCGGCCCGAGGCCGCCGGCTGGCGTGCGGAACGTGAACGTCGTGTCGTCGCACGCGAATGCGCCGCCGAACCGCTTGCCTTCGCCGCCGACGAGGTCGCAGAAGCTTTCCGGGTAATAGTGCGCGTGGATGTCGATCGCGCGCGGCCGCCGGGCCGGCAGCGTGGCTGCCGCGGACGACGCGGGCGCCGGTTGCGCCGCCGCGGCCGGGCGTCCGGCAAGGGCCGCGACGGCAAGCGCGGCGAATGTGCCGAGCATGCGGCGCCGGCCGGTGGGCAGACAGCAGGGGCAGGTCATCGGATCGTCTCCAGGTCGTGATTGTCGTGTTGTGGCGCGCCGCGGCGCGGCTGGGCGCCGAGTTCGCATGCGACGAGCTGCGCGTCGAACCGCGCGCGTTCGCGTCGCGCGCGGGCCGAGCCGTCGGTGGCCGACACCGCGACGATCGCGACGAACGCGGCGGCCATCGAGAACAGCGCCGGATATTCGTACGGGTAGGGCGCGTGCGCGTGGCCGAGCACCTGGACCCAGACGGTCGGGCTCAGCACGGTGAGCGTGACCGCCGTGACGAGCCCGATCGTGCCGCCGATCACCGCGCCGCGCGTGGTCAGGCCGCGCCAGTAGATCGAGAGCAGCAGCACCGGAAAATTCGAGCTGGCGGCGATCGAGAACGTGAGGCTGACGATGAACGCGATGTTCTGCTTCTCGAATGCGATGCCCAGCACGATCGCGAGCACGCCGAGCACCAGCGTCGTCGCGCGTGCGACGCGCATTTCTTCGCGGTCGGTCGCCTGGCCGCGGCGCAGCACGTTCGCATAGAGGTCGTGCGAGATCGCCGACGAGCCGGCGAGCGTCAGCCCGGCGACCACGGCGAGAATCGTCGAGAACGCGACCGCGCAGATGAAACCGAGGAAAAAGTTGCCGCCGACCGCATGCGCGAGATGGATCGCCACCATGTTCGCGCCGCCGGCCACCGCGCCGGACGCATCGTGATACCGCGGGTCCGCCGCGACGAGCGCGATCGTGCCGAAGCCGATCACGATGATCAATGCATAGCCGGCCCCGACGATGCCGGTTGCATGGAGGATGCTCTTGCGCGCCGCGCCGACGTCGCCGACCGTGAAGAAGCGCATCAGGATGTGCGGCAGGCCGGCCGTGCCGAAGATGAGCGCGAGGCCGAGCGACACCGCGGACACCGGGTCGGACACGAGGCCGCCCGGCCGCATGATGGCCGCGTGCTTCGGATGGACGCGCAGCGCCTGCGCGAACAGCGCGTCGAGGCTGAAGCCGAAGCGGCTCAGCACCATGAATGCCATGAAGGCCGCGCCGGCGAGCAGCAGCACGGCCTTGACGATCTGGATCCACGTGGTGGCGAGCATGCCGCCGAAGAACACGTAGACGACCATCAGCACGCCGACGATCGCCACCGCGGCCGTGTAGTCGAGCCCGAACAGCAGCTCGACGAGCTTGCCGGCGCCGACCATCTGGGACACGAGATACAGCAGGACGATGACGATCGAGCTCGACGCGGCGAACGCGCGGATCGGCCGTGGCTGCAGCCGGTACGACACGACGTCGGCGAGCGTGTACTTGCCGAGGTTGCGCAACGGCTCCGCGATCAGGAACAGGATGATCGGCCAGCTCGCGAGAAAGCCGACCGAATAGATCAGCCCGTCGTAACCGCTCGTGAACACGAGCGCGGAGATGCCGAGCAGCGATGCGGCCGACATGTAGTCGCCGGCGATCGCCCAGCCGTTCTGCAGCGCGGTGATGCGGCCGCCGGCCGCGTAATGATCGGCGACGCTGCGGTTCTGGCGGGCGGCCCAGCGCGTGATGACGAGCGTCGACGCGACGAACAGCACGAACATGCCGATGGCGACCGGATTGTGCGGGTGCGCGAGCGGGGCGGAGCCCGCCGCGAACGCCGGCGCCGCGGCTGCGCTCGCAGTTGCAGCGAGGAGGATGGCGAAGGTGCGTTTCATTGGGCGCCTCCGTCGCGGATCGACGCGACGAGCGCGTCGTGCACCGCATTCGCACGCCGCACGTACAGCGCGACGAGCGCGAACGTCGCGACGAACATGCCGAAGCCGACCGGGATGCCCCACGTGGTCGGGCGGCCCGGCACGATCGGCCGGCCGAGCCATGCCGGCGAGAACGCCAGCGACAGGATGAACGCGAAGTAAAGCGCGAGCATGACGGCGGTCAGCGACCACGCGAAGCGCCTCCTTCGCGTGACGAGATGGCGGAAGCGGGCATCGCGCAGCAGCGGATGCGTGGCCGCGGCGGGCACGTCCTGATCGGGTGCGGGGCCGGCGGCAGCCGGAATCGAGCGGTTCACGGTGTCTCCTTGTCGGTATGGGGCGGGGCGCGATGCGGCGGACGCGAGATGTCGTGCATGCGCCCGCCGGTGGTCAGAACCGCGGCGGCACGGCCGTTTCGCGCATCACGACTTCCGCGGTGCGGTAGCGCTCGGCCATCTCGCGTTCGGTGTCGTTCTTCAGTTGCGCCTGCATGTATGCGCCGAGATGGCGCGCGTGTTCCACGATCGCGGCGCCGAACGCCGTGCGCGTTTCGCTGTACGCGTGCAGTGCGTCCAGCGGATCGGCATGCGCGGCCAGCGCGCCGACCAGCGCAAGCGCATCGCCCGCGGCCTTCGTGACGCCCATCCCGCAGTGCGGCCGCGCGACGAATGCCGCATCGCCGAGCAGCGCGATGCGGCCGAACGCCATGCGCCGCACCTCGAGGTCGTAGATCGGCTGGAACAGCGGCTGTGCGGCACGCGACACGACTTCCGCGAACTGCGGCGCGAGCAATGCATGCGCGGCGTCTTCCATGTCGGCGAGCACGTCGCGGCGGATCAGCGTCGGCGGAATGCCGGTCGCCCACAGCTTGCCCGTCGCGTCGGTGAGCAGGTTCGGCAGGTCGGTGTCCTCGCGGGTCGCGCGATACCACACGAAGTTGTAGCGGCGCTCGCCGGGCCGCGTGCTGTTGTGCTGGCCGGCGACCGGGTAGCCGAGGATCTGCTCGCGCGGCGGCAGGCCGAACGCGAACTTGTCGAACAGCGCCGCGTGCGTGCGCCCGGACAGTTCGCGCTCGTCGACGAGGCCGCGCCACGCGACGTAGCCCGCGTACTGCAGGCGCGCGTCCGGCAGGAATCGTTCACGGATCGCCGAACGGAAGCCGTCGGCCGCGACGACGAGGTCGGCATGCACGACCGACCCGTCGGCCAGCGTGAGGGTGGCGTGCTCGGGCCCGTCCGCGACGTCGGCGACGACGGCCCCCGCGTGATGGTGCTGGTCGGGCAGCGCGGCGCGCAGGACGTGGTACATCTTGCTCCATGCGGTCAGCGTCTGCGGCAGTTGCCGCTCGGATGCGAGCGAGCCGTCCCGCGCGAGCGTGACGCGCGATTCGACGTTCACGCCGATCGATGCGTCGATGCGCACGCCGGCCGCGCGCAGCACGTCGAACAGCTCCGGATGCGTGACGATGCCGGCGCCGCGGCCGGACAGCGCGTCGGGCACGCGTTCGAACACGTCCACGTCCCAGCCGTTGCGCAGCAACAGGTTCGCGGCGAACAGCCCGCCCAGCGAGCCGCCGACGATGGCGGCCTTGCGATGCGTCGAATGGGTGCGCATGTCAGTCTCCACGGGTAGCGGCGGCCGCTGCGGCGCCGCGCATGTCGAGGCCGGCGACTTCGGCGGCCGGGTAGTTCAGTTCGATCGTCACACCGGACGGATCCTCGATGAAGACCTGATGCAATCCGAGGCTCGGCACGGTGCGGTCGCGCCATGCGACGTGCTCGGCACGCAGCGTGCGCCACATCGCCTCGACGCCGGTCGCGACGAACGCGATGTGGTCGACGGTGCCGGTGCCCGCGGCCGGCACGGGCTTGTCGCCGAGATACGCGGCGAGCCCGTTCGGGTTGGCCGGATCGATGCCGATCAGGTGGACCGTGCCGTAATCGGCTTCGTCGTCACCGAGGTAGAGCCACGCGCCCGGAAAGTCGAACGGCGGGCGGTAGCCGCGTCTGAAGCCGAGCACGCGTTCGTAGAAGCGGCACGATGCGTCGAGATCGGGCGTGCGGATCGAGTAATGCGCGAGTCGGGATACGGGCATGACGAACCTCTTGTTTATCGAAGGATAAGTTATCGTTCGATAAATTCTAGGCCGAAAACGGCGTAGCGCAAAGCCGTGATCGAGTCGTGTTAACCCTTGGCCCGGAATCGGGGGCGAATCGGGGATGAACGGGCGCCGATGGCGCCGCGTGTCCCGTTACGACGGAACTTCGCCGGCGACGACTTCGTCCGCGTAGCACCAGATCCAGCGCTCGCCGGGCTCGATCGAGCGGACGAGCCGGTGGCCGGTTTCGTGGAAATGCCGGCTCGCGTGGCGATTCGGCGACGAGTCGCAGCAGCCGACGTGCCCGCAGATCAGGCACATCCGCAAATGCACCCAGCGGCTGCCCGATCGGATGCATGCCTCACAGTAGTCCTTGTCGGTGTCGAACACGCGTGCTTCGTCGAGATGCGTACAGGCGTTGGCCATCTTGCGCTCCGGTGCCGGCGCGGGAGCGACGTTTGCGGCACGGCCGGCGCGAAGCCGCAAGCGGGAGGGGTACGCGGCATTGTGCAGCGTCGCGTCGCGGCCGCACCTTAATTGTCATGAAGCGGCCCGCGCGGCGCGCGGCGGCGGCGTACAGTCGCGGATGCGTCCGGCGGGGCACCGGCCGGACCGCATTCGACATCGACATCATCGGGAGGCGCTCATGGATCAACCGCAACACCTGCGGATCGTCGGCCTGCCGCACAGCAGGGATGCGTACGCGATTCGCGATTTCCTGCAGCGGCGCATGATTGCGTACGACTGGTGCGAGCTGACATCCGACGCGGACTGCGCGCAGGTGCTCGGCATCGCGCCGCTGCGCGACATCCGGCTGCCGGTCGTGATCTTTCCGGACGGCTCGCGCCTGTACCAGCCGACCCTGGCCGAGATCGCCGCGCGGCTCGGCTGGATCGCGCGCCCGCGCTTCGTCGAATACGACGTGTCGATCTACGGCGCGGGGCCGGCCGGGCTGTCGGCGGCGGTCTACGCGGCGTCCGAGGGGCTGCGTGCGGTCGTGATCGAGCGCGGCGCGATAGGCGGGCAGGCCGGCACGAGTTCGCTGATCGAGAACTACATGGGCTTTCCCGACGGCATCCCGGGTGCGGAGCTCGCGGAACGCGCGCGCGAGCAGGCGGTGAAGTTCGGCGTCGAGCTGCTGACGATGCGCGAGGGCGTGCATGCGACGTTCGTCGACGGCAAGATCCGCGTCGAGCTCGCCGACGGGTCGATCCTGGTCGCGCGCGCGAACATCTGCGCGACCGGCATCGAATATCGCAGCCTCGGGCTGCCGGAGGAGCCGGCGTTTCTCAATGCGGGGCTGTTCTACGGCGCCGGGTCGAGCGAAGCGCCGATGTGCGCGGGCGAGCAGGTGTTCATCGTCGGCGGCGGCAATTCGGCCGGCCAGGCCGCGATGAATTTCGCGCGGCATGCGCGTCAGGTGACGATGCTCGTGCGCGGTGCGTCGCTTGCCGACACGCTGTCGCGCTACCTGATCGACCGGATCGAGCGGACGCCGAACATCGAGGTGCGCTACCGGTCGAGCGTCGCCGCGCTGCACGGCGACGGCTGGCTCGACGCGATCGAGCTTCGCTCGGCGGACGGCACGCTCGAACGGCTGCCGGCCACGCGCCTGTTCGTGTGCATCGGCGGCGCGCCGAATACCGAGTGGGCGAAGGACACCGACATCATCCGCAATCCGGACGGTTATCTCGTGACCGGCGGCGACCTGTACGACTGTCCGGCGTTCGAGCGCGTATGGCCGCTCGAACGCCGGCCGTACCATCTGGAAACCAGCGTGCCGGGATCGTTCGCGGCCGGCGACGTGCGATCGGGATCGGTCAAGCGCGTCGCGTCGGCGGTCGGCGAAGGCGCGATGGCCGTGACCTTCGTGCACCGGTTTCTCGGCGAGGATGCCCATCGGCTCGCGGGCGCGTGACGCGCTCGCGGGCCGTTCGATGCATTCACCGCGCGTCGGCCTGCGTCGCGCCGCGTAACCCGTCCCGGCCGGCGCGCGCCGGCGGCGTCCATCCGCCGCCCAACGCGCGCACGAGGCTCACCGTCGCGACGGCCAGCGCCTGCCGGCTGTGAATCAGCTGGCGCCGCGCATTCAGCGCATCGCGATCGGCGTCGATCACTTCCAGGTAGCTGACGTAACCGTGCGCGTAGCGGCTCAGCGACAGCCGCGCCGCCGCGTCCGTCGCGCGCGCCGCATGGTCGTAGCGCACGATCCGCTCCTTTTGCGCGGCGATGTCGTTGAGCGCATCCTGCACGTCGCGCAATGCGCCGATCGCGGTCGCGCGATAGTTGGCGTCGGCGACGTCCGTGCCGGCCCGCGCGGCGGCCACCGCCGCGTCGCGCTTGCCGCCGTCGAACAGCGTCAGCGCGACGTTCGCGCCGAGACTCCACAGCGAGCTGTTGCGGTCGAGAAACGACCGCAGGTCGCGGGTGGCGAAACCGCCGTCGGCGGTCAGCGTCAGCGTCGGCAGCCACGCGGTGCGCGCGATGCCGAGCTCGAGCGACGCCGCGTCGGCGCGCCGTGCCGCCGCGAATACGTCCGGGCGTCGGGCGAGCAGCGCGGACGGCAGCCCGGCCGGCACATCCGGCACCTGCACGGGCACGGCGCCCGTGTCGACGTCGAACGCGGTCGGCGACACGCCGGTCAGCACCGCGATCGCGTCGACGAGGTTCTCGCGCAGCCGGCGGCTCTCCGCGAGATCGGCCTGCGCGGTATCGAGATCGGCCGACGCGCGCAGCCCGTCGAGATCGCTCGCCGCGCCGGCCCGCACGCGCGCGGCGATCACGTCGAGCGCGGTGCGCCGCAGCGCGATCGCGCGCGTGAGCGTCACGAGATCGTCGTCGACGTAGCGCAGCGTCAGGTAGTCGATCGCGACTTCGGTCGCCACCCGCAGACGCACCGCATCGCGGTCGGCCGCCGCCTGCAGCACGTTCTGTTCGCCGACGTCGGCATCGCCGCGCAAGCGCCCCCATAGATCGACTTCGTAGCTCGCGGCGACGGGAACCGACCAGTTGTGCATCGTGCGCTTCGGCAGCGCGTTGTCGACCGTGCCGGATACGCGCGTACGGCTGAACGACGGGTCGACGCGCACGGTCGGCGCCAGCGCGGCCTCGCGCACGCCGAGCAGCGCCTGCGCCTGGTCGACGCGCGCGGCCGCCGCGCGGATATCGAGGTTGTGCGCGAGCGCGACGTCGACGAGGCGGCCGAGCTGCGGGTCGCCGAACCCGGCGGGCCACGCGGCGAGCGACGGCGCGCGCGCATCGGTCGACGGATCGGCATGGCGGAACCCGTCGTGTCCGACCGGAACGGGCGCGAGCGGCTGCGGCGCGATCGAGCATGCGGCCAGCAGGCTCGCGGCGAGCACGGCGAAGGCGCGCTTCATTGCGCTGCGCCGCTGTGCTGCAGCGTGACGACGACCGACAGCCCGGGCCGGATGCGCGGCTCCGTCGCGGCCGGACCGTCGAGCAGGATCTTCACGGGTACGCGCTGCGTGACCTTCGTGAAATTGCCGGTCGCGTTGTCGGGCGGCAGCAGCGCGAACTGCGCGCCGGTCGCGGGCGACAGGCTGTCGATGCGGCCGCTGAACGCGCGCTCCGGCAACGCATCGAAGCGCAGTTGCACGGCGTCGCCGGCGCGCACGTGCCGCAGCTGCGTCTCGCGGAAATTGGCGACGATCCACGGATGCGGCTCGACCAGCGTGAGCAGCGCCTGGCCGGGCGCGACATGCTCGCCGGTCTCGACGGTCTTCTTGCCGACATAGCCGTCCGACGGCGCGACGACCGCCGTGTAGCCGAGCTGCAGCAGTGCGTCGCGCAACTCGGCATCGTTCTGGCTCGACGCGGCGTCGGCGGCCTGAGCGGCGGCGATGGCGCTGCGCCGTTGCGCATCGGCCGCCGCGACGCGCGCGCGGGCGGACTTGCGTGCGGCGTCGGCCGCGTCGAACTCCTGCTTCGACAAGCCGCGCGGTGTCTCGCGGGTCAGTTCGCGTGCACGCGCGTAATCGAGTTCGGCCTTTTCGGCATCGGCGTGCGCCGACACGAGCGCCGCGTCCGCCTGCTCGATCAGCGCGCGGGCGCGGCTCGCATCGGCATGCGCCTGGGCGACGCGTGCGCGCTGCGCCGCGACGCGCACGTCGAAGTCGCGCCGATCGATCTGCACGAGCGCGTCGCCCGCGTGCACGAACTGGTTGTCGTCGACGAGCACACGTTCGACCGTGCCGGCGACGCGCGGCGAGATCACGTGCAGGTGGCCGGTCACGTACGCGTCGTCGGTGCCGCGATCGCGTGCGTCGAACTCGTACACGAGCAATGCGACGAGCAGCAGCGCGATCGCGGCGATCGCGACGATGGCCGGCTTGCGGGAACGCGCGGGCACGGCGGGCGACGGCGCGGAGGAGGGTGGGGTCATGATCGGCAAACTCCAACGTACGGGCAGGATTCGACGCACCGCGTTATGCTTGCGCCAGCTTGACAGGCGGGAGCCGCTCGACGATGAACACGACGTTCGCCACCGGCAGTGCCGTGCCGGCGCCGGCCGCAGGGCCGGCCTCCGACATTCCGACGTTTCGGTCGATCGCCGCGATCGCGGCCGTGCTGCTCGGCGCGATCATCGCGACGCTGACGTCGCGCATCACGTCGCTCGGGTTGGCCGACGTGCGCGGCGCGCTGGGCATCGGCTTCGACGAAGGCGCGTGGATCAACACCGCGTTCACCGCATCGCAGATGTTCGTCGGGCCGCTCGCGATCGCGGCGGCCTTCATGTTCGGCACGCGCCGCGTGCTGGTCGCGGGCGCCGTGGTGTTTCTCGGCGCGGAAACCGTGCTGCCCCTCTGCACGCAATTCGGCGCGTTCATCGTGTGCCAGGCGATCGCGGGGCTCGCGTCCGGCGTGTTCGTGCCGCTGACGGTCGGCTTCGTCGTGCGCACGCTGCCGCCGCGCCTGATTCCATTCGGCATCGCCGCGTATGCGATGAATCTGGAGATGTCGCTGAACCTGTCTGCCACGCTCGAAGGCTGGTACAGCGAACACCTGAGCTGGCGCTGGCTGTTCTGGCAGAACGCGGCGCTGACCGTGCCGTTCATCGCGTGCCTGATGCTGTCGCTCGCCGACGAGCCGATCAAGCGCTTCGCGTCCGGCATCGACGCACGCGGGATGCTGCTCGGCGCGGGCGGGTTCGCGTGCCTGTGCATCGCGCTCGACCAGGGCGAGCGGCTGTTCTGGCTGCAGTCGCCGCTGATCGTCGCGCTGCTGGCCGTCGGCATCCTGATGATCGCCGCATTCCTGATCCACGAACTCGCGTCGCCGCGCGCGGGCATCGATCTCGGCTATCTGGCGCGGCCCAACATCGCGCTGTTGATCCTGCTCGTCGGCCTCGTGCGCTTCACCGTGCTCAACACGAGCTTCATCCCGTCGCTGTTCCTCGCCAGCACGTACGGGCTGCGCCCGCTGCAGATCGGCGATACGCTGCGCTGGATCGCGATGCCGCAGCTGCTGTTCGCGCCGTGCGTCGCGCTGTTGCTGCAGCGTGTCGACCCGCGCCGGCTGATCGTCGCCGGCTTCGCGATGGTGGCGATCGCGTTCGCGCTCGGGTCGCGGCTCACGCCGGTCTGGGCCGAGCCCGACTTCATTCCGTCGCAACTGCTGCAGGCGCTCGGCCAGACGATGGCGCTCACGTCGGTCATCTTCTTCTTTGGCAAGCACGTGACGGCCGAGCATGCGTTGACGTTCGGCGCGGTCGTGCAGGCGACGCGCCTGCTGAGCGGACAGCTCGGCACGACGTCGATCGCGGTGATTCAGCGGATCAGGGAGGCTACCCATTCGAATCTGGTCGGTCTGCATGTGTCGCTGTCGGATCCGGAAACGCTCGAACGGCTGCGGGCCGGCGCGGCGTCGCTGGTCGCGCACGGCGCCACGTTCGCGACGGGCAACCAGGCGACCTATGCGCTCGTCGATCGCGCGGTGCGCGTGCAGGCTACCACGCTCGCGCTGGCCGACAACTTCCGCGTGGCGATGGCGTTCGCGCTCGCCGGCGCGCTGCTCGGCATCCTGCTGCGCCCGGTGCGGGCGCCGTGAGCGTCGCACCGGGCGATCTGAAATTTCCTGAAAATTCCTGAACGGCGTGTGTGCAGCATCCGTCGCGGCGACATGTGCGCCGCCGCGGCAGACGGCGTGCTTACGCCTGCAGGAACGCGAGCAATTCGGCGTTGATGCGGTCGGCGCTCACGACGCACATGCCGTGCGAGCCGCCCTCGATCACCTTCAACACCGCGTGCTTGACGATCTTCGACGACAGCCGGGCCGAATCGTCGATCGGCACGATCTGGTCGTCGTCGCCGTGCAGCACGAGCGTCGGCACGTCGAATTTCTTCAGGTCGTCGGTGTAGTCGACTTCCGAGAACTCCTTCACGCACAGGTACTGGCCATGGATGCCACCCATCATCCCCTGCGACCAGAACGCGTCGATCGTGCCCTGCGAGACCTTCGCGTTCGGGCGATTGAAGCCGAAGAACGGCACGGCGAGATCCTTGTAGAACTGCGAACGGTTCTCCGCGACGTTCTTGCGGATGCCGTCGAACACTTCCATCGGCAGGCCGCCCGGATTGGTCGGCGACTTCACCATCTGCGGCGGCACCGCGCCGATCAGCACGGCCTTCGCCACGCGCTTCGTGCCGTGGCGGCCGATATAGCGCGCGACTTCGCCGCCGCCGGTGGAGTGGCCGACGAGCATGGCTTCGCGCACGTCGAGCGCGTCGAGCAGCGCGGCGAGATCGTCCGCGTACGTGTTCATGTCGTTGCCGCGCGACGGCTGGCTGGAGCGGCCGTGACCGCGGCGGTCGTGCGCGATCACGCGATAGCCGCGCTGGACGAGGAACAGCATCTGCGCATCCCACGCGTCCGCGCACAGCGGCCAGCCGTGCGAGAACACGACCGGGCGGCCGCTACCCCAGTCCTTGAAGTAGATCTGCGTGCCGTCCTTGGTCGTGATCGTGTTCATCGTCTGCGCTCCTGCATGGACTGAAGAGGGGCTTGGGGACGGCGTGCCGGCGGCGGCCGCCATCGCGGGCAGCGCGGCCGCGGCAACGGCCGTCGCGCCGGCGAGCAGCATGTCGCGGCGGCGGGCCGACGCAACGGCATCGGTCTGTTCGGGATGCATCTGGACTCCTGAGGTAGGCGGCGGCGAGGCCGCACGGGATGGTGGATCGGTGGCGGCCGGCCGCGGCCATCCCGCCCGGCAGCCGTCCGGCGTGCGCTGCCGCGCGTCGACTGGCGCGCGCGGACGAACGAATGCCGTCGGGAGCGTATCCCGGCGCGATGCGCGCCGTACTGAAATCCGGCTGAATTTTCTTGAACGCCGCGGCGCCGCGCGCGGATTTGCCGCGCTGCAGAAAAATTAAGCGCGGGACAGGGACTCTTCAGCGCACGGCGACTATCGTCAACATCGGGTCACCGGCACACGTTGCGCGCCACGCGAACGGGCCGGCGGGCCCGCTCCGCCCGTCACCTGCCTGGATATGCCGCCATGGACGCCTTCAATCGCTGGGAGCACATGATCACGTCGCTCGGACCGCTGCCCGTCGCGGGCGTCCGGATGCTGCCGATGCCGCGCGCGCGGGAGACGGACGGCTCGCGTCGCCCGCATCGGGACGATGCGCCGGTGCCGTCGAGCGGCGACGTGCGCCGCCGCAGCGCGATCGTCGCCGTCGAGCGGCAGACCGATTCGTCGATGCTGGTGTCGTGGAGCGATCCGACGCGCTGCCGCTACGACGAACAACGCTGGATCTGCGCGAAGGCGCGCAGGCTGGCGCGCTGCGCGCTCACCGGGCAGCCGATCCGGATCGGCGACGCGATCTACAAACCCCAGTGGCGCGGCGAGAAACGCCCCGCGAACTGCCGCGAGATGGTCCTCGCGACGGCGCTCGAGCAGTTCGTCGCGCGGCAGTCCCGGGCATGACGCACCGCGCCGCACGCTTCGGCCGCGTGCGCGGCCGCGACTTTCCTGCCTGAAAGGAACCCTCATGAGCACGTTCACCACCCGCGACGGCGTGTCGATTCACTACAAGGACTGGGGCAGCGGCCGCCCGGTCGTGTTCATTCACGGCTGGCCGCTGAACGCCGACATGTGGGACGTGCAGATGCATCATCTCGCGTCGCACGGCCTGCGCTGCATCGCATACGACCGGCGCGGCTTCGGGCGGTCCGGCCAACCGTGGAGCGGATACGACTACGACACGCTGGCCGACGATCTCGCGACGCTGCTCGAGACGCTCGACCTGCACGACGTGACGCTCGTCGGCTTTTCGATGGGCGGCGGCGAGGTGGCCCGCTACATCGGCCGGCACGGCACGCGCCGCATCGCGAAGGCGGTGCTGATCGGCTCGGTGACGCCGCTCGTCGTCCGCCGCGACGATCATCCGGAAGGTGTGGACGTCGCGGTATTCGACGGCATTCGCGCGGGCATCGTGGCCGATCGCGCGGCGTTTTTCGACGGTTTCTGGCCGCTCTTTACCGGTTCGAACCGCGACGGCTCGACGGTGTCGCGCGCGGCGCTCGGCTGGACGTCGGTCATGGCGCTGCAGGGCGGACTGAAGGGCACGCTCGATTGCGTACGCGCGTTTTCCGAGACCGATTTCCGTGCCGACCTGCAACGATTCGACGTGCCGACGCGGGTGATTCATGGCGACGACGACCAGACGGCGCCGCTCGCACTGACCGGCGCCGCCACCGCGAAACGGGTCCCGCATGCGACGCTGAGCGTCTACGAAGGCGGCCCGCACGGCTCTACCTGACGCACGCGGCCAGGCTGAACGACGAACTGCTGGCGTTCGCGCGGGCCTGAGCCCGCGCCGCGCGGCGAATCGCGCCGCAAACGCGGGCAAGCGCGCCGACGGACGGATAGTCGGCCGGCACAATAAAGGCGTCTGAAAATAAACCGGCCGGTCAATCAAAACGAACAATGCGGCGCATTGCTCCGATCAAAAAACATTTCGTCTGATATAACGAAATCGTATTTATCGGCGCATCCACGATTTGCACATGAAACGTGCGCGGCCCTGCCGCATTTCGGTGCGGGGGCGCAAGGCAGCGCTTCGGGGCGGCATTTTTCGTCATTTCAAAAAAATCGTGCCGTTCATTCTGATAATTTGAATCATTCGACCATGCAAATACCGTAGCATTGATACCGAACCGGCCCCCGATTTCAGCGGGGCGCCGTTGAATGTCACCCTCAAGAAATTCTCATGATCCGGATTGGAACACTTCACGTTTTTCTCGACAGACGTGAAATTCGTTCGAACGGCAAGCTGCTGCGCATCGGCAGCCGCGCATTCGAAATTCTCGAGCTGTTGATTCGGGCGAACGGCGCGCTGGTATCGAAAGACGACATCATGCAGCGCGTATGGCCGCACACCGTGGTGGAGGAAAACAACCTGCAGGTGCACATCGCCTCGCTGCGCAAGGCGCTGGCCGGCGACCGGAACCTGATCGTGACGGTGCCCGGCCGCGGCTATCGTCTGGTCGTCGGGCAGGACGACGGCGACGCGCCCGTGCGTCCCGCGATGTGGCGGCCGTCCGCTGCGCCGAGCGCGTTGTTCGGCCGCGAACAGACGGTCGCCGACGTGCTGGCCGCCCTGCAGGGCGCGCGCGTCGTGACGCTGGTCGGCGCCGGCGGCATCGGCAAGACACGGGTCGCGATCGAAGCGGCGGCGCGCGCCGACGCGCGCTTTCCGGAAGGCACCGTGTTCGTTTCGCTCGCCACCGTCGCGTGTCCGCGCTTCGTGCCGGATGCGCTCGCCGGCGCATTCGGCATCACGCAGCCGATCGGGTCGCTGACCCTCGAAGCGGTGCTCGCCAGCGTCGCGCGTCGGCGGATGCTGCTCGTGCTCGACAATTGCGAGCATCTGCTCGACGCCGCCGCACAGATCGCGAGCGCGCTCACCGATGCGGACGACGGGCTGTGCGTGCTCGCGACGAGCCGGGAATCGCTGCGCATCCACGGCGAGCGCGTGTGTCCGGTGCCGCCGCTCGACGTGCCCGACGAAGGGGCCGGCGATCACGAGGCGATGCGCGCGAGCGCGGTGCAGTTGTTCGCGGCGCGTGCGCGCGCGGCCGATCCGCGTTTTCCGCTCGATGCGCGCAGCCTGTCGTTGATGGCGTCGGTCTGCCGCCGCCTCGACGGCCTGCCGCTCGCGATCGAGCTGGCCGCGGCCCGCGCCGCCGTGCTGGGCATCGACGTGCTGGCCGCCCATCTCGACGATCACTTTCGGCTGCTGACCGGCGGTTTTCGCACCGCGTTGCCGCGTCATCAGACGCTGCAGGCGATGTACGACTGGAGCTACCGGCTGCTCGGGGAGGCCGAGCGCCTGCTGCTCCGATGGCTCGGCGTGTTTCGCGACGGCTTCTCGATCGAGGCCGTGCGCGAGGTCGTCGGCGCCAACGGGCTGGCCGGCGCCGACCTGCTCGATACGATCGCCGGCCTCGTGTCGAAGTCGCTGCTGATCCTCGAGACCGCACACGGCGCGCCGCGCTACCGGCTGCTGACGACCACGCGGGCCTACGCGCAACAGCAGCTCGACAGTCACGGCGAGGGGGCGGCTGCCGCGCGCGCGCATGCGACCTACTTCCTCGCATTGTTCCGGCGCGCGGCCCACGGTGGCGACGAGCTGCGCAGCGACGCGAACGGCACGACCCGGCTCGATGCGGTGCGGCGCGAACTCGGCAATCTGCGGGCCGCGCTCGACTGGGCGTTTTCGGCGCAGGGCGACGCGGCGCTCGGCATCGCGCTCGCGGCCGTCGCGGTGCCTTGCCTGTTCGACCTGTCGCTCGTCGACGAATGCCGCGAGCGGGCGCGCGTCGCGCTCGATGCGATGCGCGACGCAGACGCGACCCCGGTGTCCGACGATGCGCGCGTGCGGTTGCTGGCCGCGTATGCGGCCGCGCTCGCGCATACCGCGGGGTCGACACAGGTTGCGCACGATGCGTGGTCGGAGGTGCATGCGCTCGGACTCGATGCGGCCGAGGCCGAGCTGCCGTCGCGCGAGTCGTGACGCCGGGTTCGCGCGTGTCCGCCGCGTTTCAGAACGATTCAGCCCGGTTACAGGACGGCGGCGGGCGGCACGCGTAGATTGCCTGAACGGAGGGCGCCCCGCACTTCGTCGGCACGCGTGCGCGCCGACCCCGTGCGCTCGCCGACATCGCGCGACCCCAATGAACGCCGGCGCGGCGAAACGCCCGGCGTGCGCGCGGCCGCGCATCCCGCTCAATCGACGAACCGCCGCATGAAACCTGACCAACCGGACCTTTCCCGTCGCGCGACCGACCTCGGCCTGCTGTTCCTGCGTGTCGCCGCCAGCGTGCTGCTGCTCGTGGTGCACGGCTTGCCGAAGATCGTCCATTACACGGCCGAAGCCGCGGCCATCGAAGATCCGTTCCATCTCGGCCGCACGCTGTCGATCCTGTTCGCGATCTTCGCGGAGGTCGTGTGCCCGATCTTCATGATCGTCGGTCTGTACCCGAGGCTGGCGGCGCTGCCGGTGATGATCGTCACGCTCGTCGCGCTGGTGTTCGTCCACCCGGACTGGCCGCTGCGCGATGCGCAGTTCGCGTGGATGCTGCTGATCCTGTTCGGCACGATCGCGATCGCGGGCGCCGGCCGCTATGTGTTGCCGTTGCCGGGCGTCGTGCGTCGGCGTGACTAGCCGCAGCCCGCGCGTCGGCGGGCAGCACGCGATGTGCCTGACGATTCCGTTCCCGCGGCGACCGACGTGCTGCCGCTTCCCCCTTTTCGCGCGCCGCGCTTGCGATCCGACATGTTGAATTTCTCCGATACGGCGGTCTACGGCGCGCCGATCGTGCTCGCCGATCTCGCCGCGTGGCGGCTGTTCGCGCGCGATCGCCCCGTGGTTCGCGCCATCCGGCGCTGCGCGGCGTTCGCCGCGTTGAGCGTCGTGCTGTTCGCGACCGGCGTCAGCCCGCTCGCCGTTCCCGCGTCGCTCGGCGGGCTCGACCGGATCGTGGTCCAGGCCGTCTGCATCGCGTGGTGGCTCCAGTGCGCGATCGTGTTCAGCCTGCTGCTCAATCATCTGCTGCTGCCGCGTGCGTGGCACAGCCAGCGGCTCTTTCACGATATCGCCGCGGGCATCGTGTTCGGCGCGGCCGCGGTAGCCGCGCTCGGCTATGTGCTCGGCCTGCCGTTGAGCGGCCTGGTCGCGACCTCCGGCGCCGTCGCGGTGATCCTCGGTCTCGCGCTCCAGAACACGCTGAACGACGTGTTCTCGGGGCTCGTGCTGAACACCACGCAACCGTTCCGGCTCGACGACACGGTGTCGATCGGCGAGCTCGAAGGGCGGATCGTCGAGAGCAACTGGCGATCGACGAAGCTGATCGACAGCCTCGGCAACCTGGTCGTCGTGCCGAACAGCGCGGCGGCGCGCGCCACCATCGTGAACCTCAGCGAGCCGGCCGGCCTGCACGGCGTCACGCTCGCGCTCGACCTCGATCCCGCGGTGCGGCCGGCCGTCGCCGTCGGCGCGCTGGAACGGGCCGCGGCGAGTTCGCTCGACGTGCTCGCGTGCCCGGCGCCGATCGCGGTCGTGAAGGCGTTCCGCGCGAACGCGATCCAGTACGAACTCGTCTGCTACGTCGATGCGCTACAGAAGAAGACGACCGTGCGCAACGCGCTCTATGATCTCGCGCATCGGCATCTGGCCGCGGCGGGCGTCGCGTGGCGGCCGCTTGGCGGGCCGGCGCCGGCGTTCGCATCGCCATCGCAAGGGCATCCGGTATCGCGTCGGCTGCTGCTGTTGCGTGCGGTCGAATTGTTCGCGTGCGTCGACGACGACGATCTGGCCGTGCTGGCCGATGCGTTGATATCGCGTTCGTTCGGCAAGGGCGACGTGATCTATGCGTCGAATTCGGAGTCGCGCGTGCTGACGATCGTCGAATCGGGCGTCGCGGCGGTGTTCGTGCCGGGCGCGTCCGGCGACGTCGAAGTCCGGCGGATGGCGCCGGGCGATGCGATCGGGCAGTCGGTCGTGCTCGCCGGCACGCGGCTTCACGCGACCGTCCATGCAGTGACCGCGATGACCGTGCATCAGCTTCGCAGCGAGGATCTGTCGGCGCTGATCGGCAGGAAGCCGGCGCTCGGCAGGCTGATGTGCGAGTCGCTCACCGCCCATATCGCGACGGAGGAGAGGATGATGATTCCGCCGGTCGAGAAGGCGCACGCGGGGTTCAGCCTGATCGGCTGGCTCGAGAAGGAAATGAAGCGGCTGCACGATTCGCTCGGCTGACGCGCGTGCGGCTCCGGCGGCCGGCGCCCCGTGAACGGGCGCGTCAGTCCGGCGTCGTGAAACGCTCGACGAGATCGGGCTGGTCGAGTTGCTCGACCCACCAGTGCAGCGCGCGGCCCGCCTCGTCGCCGCGCCACGCGAGATAGCAGTGCGTGGTGTCGCGCATGCCCGTCACCTGGCGCGCGACCAGCTTGCCGTCGGCGATCGCACGCGCCGCGATGCATTCCGGCAGGGTGCCGACCGCGAGCCCTTCGCATTGCGCTTCGAGTTTCGCGGCCAGCGTCGGTACCGCGAGGGTCGGCTGGCCCGCATCGATCGCGACCGACTGCGGCTGCAATTCGCGCGACGTATCGCTGATCACCGCGCCGCGATACTGGACGACCGACGCCATCGCCAGCGGTTCGGGCATCGACGCGAGCGGATGGGACGGCGCGACCGCGAACACGTGTTTCAGCGAGCCGATCGGCCGCGCGACGATGCCCGGCAATTCCGGCGGTTCGCCCGCCGCGCCGACGACGAGATCGGCCCGGCGCGAAATCAGCGCATCCCACGCACCGCCGAGCACTTCGGTCGACAAACGCAGCCGCGTGTCCATCCCGAGCGCGTAGAACCGGTGCACGTACGGCCACAGCGCGTCGAACGGCAGAATTTCATCGATACAGACGCGGACTTCCGTTTCCCAGCCTTGTTGCGCCCGCAGTGCCTTCATTTCGAGTTGTTCGGCCGCGCGCAGCAGGCGCCGGCCTTCCTCGACGACGATGCGTCCCGCATGCGTGAGCTTCGCGCGCCGTCCGCTGCGGTCGAACAGCGCCACGCCGAGATCGCTTTCGAGTTTCTGCACCAGGTAGGTCAGCGCCGACGGCACGCGATGCAGCAGTTCCGCTGCTTCGGCAAAGGTTCCGGTGCGGTCGATCGCGTCCAGGGCTTCGAGCGCTTCGAATGACAGCTTCATTGCGAATTCCCGTAGAGGTGGCTGGCGCATCATACCAGTGCCGCTACGGCGCGAGCAGCGTGCGTCGCCGCGATTTGCTAGAGTGGCGGGTATCGTCATTCGCCACCCCGCATCGCCCCATGAGCGCCCCTCAGCCGGATACCGCATCGTCCGATTTCATCCCGGCCGACGTCAGGCAGACCGTCGTCACGCAAGCGTTGCCGCACGGGCAAATCGGTATCGTCCGACTCCAGAGCTTGCGCAGGAACTCGGGGCTGACCGCACCCTACGAACTCGAGAATACGGATCTCATCGTATTGCAGCTGCGTCCGTTCGGCGAACAGGATCTGTGGCTCGATGGCCGCCCCGCACCGTTCGTTCCGTATGACGCGGGAACCGTGTCGATCTACGATCTCGATCGTCGCTGGGTGGCCGACCTCCAGGGCGCGTTCGATTGCCTGCATTTCCATCTGCCGCGCCACACGCTCGAGGAAACGGTCGACGACCTCGGCGGCCGGCGGCGGCCGCAGCTTTACCTGCCGCCGCATCTGAGCACCCACGACTCGATCGTCCATGCGCTCGGCCAGTCGCTACTGCCGGCGCTGGCCCGGCCGGGCGAGGCATCGCAGATCTTCATCGATCATGTCGGGCTGGCGTTTCAGGCACACGTCGCTCACCGTTACGGCGGCGTCGGCGAACGGCGGGAAAGGTCGGACGGCAAGCTCACGCCGTCGCAGGCGCGCCGTGCGCAGGAGCTGTTGCTCGAGCACCTCGACGGCAACATCGGGCTGGCCGACGTCGCGAGCGCGTGCGGGCTGTCCCGCAGCCATTTCGTCAAGGCGTTTCATCGAACGACCGGGCTGCCGCCGCATCGCTGGCTCATCGTGCAGCGCGTCGAACGGGCGAAGGAATGGATGCGCAATCCGAACGTGCCGTTGAGCATGATCGCCGTTGCGTGCGGCTTCGCCGATCAGAGCCATTTCTCGCGAACCTTCATGCGGTTGACCGGTGTCACGCCACGCCGGTGGCGCGCGGACCATACGTGATCGTCGCGACGCGGAGGCGGGGCGCGCCGGTCCGTCGCGACGTGCCCGGCGCCTACGCGTAGAAGTCGATCAGCGTGTCGAGATTGCGTTGCGCGCGCGGCTCGAGCGGCGCGAATTCCGCCGAGCGAAACAGGGGAACCTGCTCGCGCAGATGTTCGAGCGCCTGCTTGCGGCCGATGCGGAAGCTTGTCGATGGCGCATCGGGATCCTGCGCCCACTCGCGTGCAATTGCGCGGTCGTATTCGCGAAGCCGGTCCGGCGCGGCCGCGAGGATCGCGAGATCGGCGTCGAGAAAAAGCTGTCCCGCGCGCTGCAATGTCGGATCGGCGGCGAACGTTTCAGGCAGCCGGTGCGACTGCGTCGCGAGGACGAGATCGGACGCAACGGATACATGCGATGCGTGCGCGTGCAACCATGACGCGGTACAGTGCGCGTTCGTGACCTGCACGAGCCATTGCGCACTGCGCGGTTCGTTGTCCGCGTAGTCCGGCAGCGTCGTCGCATAGACGGCATCGTGGGCCCATGCCGCGAGTTCGATGGCCGGCCATAGCGGTTCCGCGCGATACGGCGCGAGGTGCGCGAACAGTTCCGCCAGATGGGCGAGCGTGTGATAGAAGCGCTGCGGCTCGCTGTATGCGCGCTCGATGAGCGGCCACACGGCCGCCGTGCCGAAGCACACATCACAGGCGGCGCGCAGCGTGCGCTCGATATCGGGGGTGACGGCGTTCATGGCGGCGACCGGCTCGGGTGGACGATGCGCGCAGCATAGCAAACGCGGCGACGTGCCGGCATGCAACTTGCACGCCGGCACGGGCCGCATCACTTTGGAGGTCTTCATGAAACGACGCTGGCCGCGACAATCGATGCTCGCGATAGGTGTGTTCGCAACGTTCGGCTTTCATGCCGCCATCGCATCGGCGGCGGCCGAGGTGTCGATCAGCCGCTCGGATTACGGGACGACCGCGAGCGGGCAGGCGGTGAGCCAGTACACGCTCGCGAACCGGCACGGCGTGACGCTGAAAGTGATCACGTACGGCGGCATCGTGACGGCGCTCGACGTGCCGGACCGCACCGGCCACGTTGCCGACATCGTGCTCGGCTTCGATTCGCTGCGCGACTACGAAGCGCACAACGGCAACATCCATTTCGGCGCGCTGATCGGCCGGTATGCGAACCGCATCGCGGGCGGGCGTTTCGCGCTCGACGGCAGGACGTGGACGCTGCCGGTCAACGACGGACCGAACACGCTGCACGGCGGCCCCGACAGTTTCGACGCGAAGGTATGGAAGGTCACCGGCACGCACAGCGATGCGACCGGTTCGAGCGTCACGCTGCGCTACGTGAGCCCCGACGGCGAGAACGGCTTCCCCGGCACGTTGACGACCGACGTGACCTACACGCTGACCCGCGACGACGAGATCCGCATCGACTACCGCGCGACGACCGACAAGAACACGGTCGTGAACCTGACCAATCACAGCTACTTCAATCTGGCGGGGCAGGCCGGCGGCAGCGTCGAACGGCAACTGATCGAGATCGCCGCATCGCGTTTCACGCCGACCGACAATACGTCGATTCCGACGGGGCAACTGGCGAGCGTCGCGGGCACGCCGATGGATCTGCGCCAGTTGACGCCGATCGGCGCGCATTTGCGCGACGCGTATCCGCAGCTCGCGATCGCGCACGGCTACGACCAGAACTGGGTGCTGGACCAGGGCGGCCAGCCGGCGCCCGCGTTTGCCGCGCGCGCTTACGACCCGGCGTCCGGGCGTTTCCTCGAGCTGTACACGACGCAGCCGGGGCTGCAGTTCTATACGGCCAACGGCCTGAACGGCAGCGTCGCGGGCAAGGGCGGCACGGCCTACCGGCAAACCGATGCGTTCGCACTGGAAGCCGAGCATTTTCCCGATTCGCCGAATCGTCCGGCGTTCCCGTCGACGGTGCTCAAGCCGGGCGACACGCTGCACGAAGTGACGGTGTGGCGGGTGGGCGCGCGATGACCGTCGGCGCTGGCGGGCGCGCGGCGATCACACGTTGATCGTGCCGCGCCCGATTTCGATCACGCGCCCGCCGACGCCGATTTCGCCCGCCGCATCGACCGACAACCGCAGCAGGCAAGGCCGGCCGACGGCTTCGCCTTGCTCGACGCGAAACGCGGCCGGCAGATCGTGCCCGGCGGCGAGCAACCACCCGCCCAGGTTCGCACAGGCCGATCCGGTGCCCGGATCTTCCGATACGCCGCCGCCTTGCTTCACGAAGAAGTAGCGGGCCACGACCGTTCCCGGGCGTTCGGCGTCGAACGCGAACACATAGGCGGTCTTCCGGCCGAGGCTGCTTCGCGGCCAGATGTCGAGGTGCGCGCCGTCGGGCTGCGCGCGCCGCACGGCAGCCGGATCCTTGAGCGCGACCAGCAACTGGTCGGCGCCGGTGTCGACCCACAGCGGCGGCGCGAGCAGGTCGTCCTCGGCAAGCCCGAACAGGGCCGCGGCCCGCGCATCGGACAGCGCGCACGGCGCCGTGTTCGGCATGCCGGCGTGCGGCGCGATGAGGGTCCACACGTCGGCGCGCGCGGTGACGTCGACGACGCCGGCCTTGAATTCGAGCGACAGCGCGTCGCCTGCCTCGAGCAGGTCGCGCACGACGTGCGCGGTGCCGAGCGTAGGATGGCCCGCGAAAGCCATCTCGTAGCCGGGCGTGAAGATGCGCACGCGTGCATGCGCCCGCTCGGACGGCAGCACGAAGGTCGTCTCCGACAGGTTGAACTGCACGGCCAGCGCCTGCATGGTCGCGTCGTCCATGCCGCGCGCATCGTCGAACACGCAAAGCGGGTTGCCGCCGAACGTCGATTCCGCGAAGACGTTCAGCAGGCGGAAGGTGTATCGGGTCATCGGTATCTCGTGCGGATCAGCCCTGCTTGTCGAGCGGTGCAAGCATCGCCTGCAGGTCGGGATGCTTCAGCACTTTCCGGTATTCCGCCGGCCCCATCGCGTCGATCAATACGCGGCCGCTCACGTCGGCCTTGATGTACTCGACCGCGAGCAGCGCGATGACCGGATTGGTCGTCTGCGTCGCATGGTCGGGCGACTGGTCGCCGAATTCCGCGACCACTGCCTCGGTGTTGTCCGCGACCGCGACGGCGAGCCGCCGCCCCGAGAGCCGCAGCCTCGCGCTGGCGCCGCATTGGGCCATGTCGTAGTGGCGCGGCCCGTCGAGCGTGCGATTGCCGTAGATCGCCACGTGCGTATCGATGCCGCGCGCCGCGGCCGCTTCGAGCGGCGGCCCCAGGGCGTCGATTTCCTCGTCCCACACACCCGCGAAGATCTCCGTTTTCGCCTGGTCGATCACGCGCGCGAATGCGCTGACGATCGCCTCGCGTCCGCTCAACGACCAGACCAGCCCCGGCTCTTGCCGCACCGGCAGCCGGTCGAGCGCGCCCGCCGCCAGTTCGAGATCCGCGTTGAAGCGCGTGCGCAATTCTTCCAGCAGCGATCGGTGCGGCACGGCTGCATAGCGGACCGGCTCGGACCGGTTGACGAGCACCGCGCCGCGCGCCTCCAGGCGGCCGAGCGTCTCGTAGACCTTCGATGGCGGCATGCCGGCGCGCCGGCCGACTTCCGCACCCGTCAGCGCGGCTTGCCCGACGAGCGCCGCGTACGCCTGCGCCTCGTATTGCGTAAAGCCGAGCCGGATCAATGACGTGATCAGTTCCGCGTTTTCGTTCATGTGGATGGACTTGAATGGCCGTGACGGGCGTCACGGACGGGCTTGATTAACTACCGGAGTAGTATAGAATCGATCTCACTTACTACCGAAGTAGTAAGTGAGATTTCCGAACCTTACCGAAGAGGATCAACACGATGCGTCAACGGATCAGTACCGGCTCCCCGTGGGAGCCCAAGGTGGGCTATTCGCGTGCAGTGGTCGTCGACAACACGATCTACGTGTCGGGGACGGCAGGCAAAGGCGACGACGTATATGCGCAGACGCGCGATGCGTTGGCGACGCTCGGCAAGGTCCTCGCGGACAGCGGATTCGCGTTGTCGGATGTCGTCCAGAGCCGGCTGGTGGTCGCGGATTTCGACCATTGGGAAGACGCGGCGCGGGCGCACGGCGAGATCTACGGCGATATCCGGCCGGCGTTCTCGCTGGTCCATGCGTTGCCGTTCGTCGATCCCGAGATTCGCGTCGAGGTCGAGGCGATCGCGGTCCGGACCGCCGCATGACGGTCGCCGGCCCGCACGCGTCCCTGTCCCGCCCCGCGATCGCGATGCTCGCGCTCGCGGCGGGCGTCGCGAGCGCCAACGGCTATGCGCTGCAGCCGTCGTTGTCGGCGATGGCCGACGACTTCGGCGTGCCGGCCGCGCGGATGGCGACCCTCGCGTCCGTGACGATGCTCGGCTATCTGGCCGGCCTTGCGCTGCTCGTTCCGCTGGTCGACCGGTTCGGTCCGCGCACGCTCATTCCGGCGCAACTGGGCGTGCTCGCGATATTGCTCGCGTGCGCGTCGCTGTCGTCGACGCCGCTCGCGCTCGATGCCTGCTTCGTGTTGGTGGGGGCGGCCACGACGGTCGCCGCGCAATGCAGCGCGGTCGTCGGGAAGCACGCAGACCCGCAGCGGCGCGGCGGGGCAATGGGCGTCGTCTCCGCGGGGATTTCCGCCGGGATCCTGCTGAGCCGTTTCGTCGGCGGCGCGTTGTCGCAATGGTGCGGATGGCGCGGCGCGCTGCTCGCATTGGCCGGCTGCGTGACGCTGGCGGCCGTCGGCAGCGGCGTGCTGTTGCCCGGCGATCGCCCCGAAGGGCGTTCCGGCCGCGCTGCCACGATCGGCGCGATTCCGCGGCTGTTGCGCGACAGCGCCGCATTGAGGCGCCGCACCGGCGCCGGCATGCTGTGGTTCTTCGCGTTCAATCTGGTGTGGGTGGGACTGGCGATTCGTCTGGCCGCGCCGCCGTACAACCTCGGGGCGGCCGCGATCGGCGCATACAGTCTCGCCGGCGTGCTCGGCCTGGGCGTGACGCGGGGGGCCGGCAAGCTCACGGATCGCTTCGGCGATCGTGCGGTGATCGGGGGCGGGCTCGCCGTGGCTGCGCTTTCCACGTTGCTGCTTGGCGTTGCGCTCGGTCATCCGGGCTGGCTGGGCGTCGGGCTCGCGCTGTTCGATGCCGGTTGTTTCGCCGCCCAGGTCGCGAACCAGGCCCGTGTCGTGGCGATTCAGCCGGCGCGCGCCGGTGCGTTGAACGCCGCATACCTGACGCTGTATTACGCGGCCGGCGCCGGCGGCGCCGCAGCGGCAGGCATGCTCGTCGAACGGATCGGGTGGGGCGCGATGATGATCGTCGCGGCCGGTGCGGTGACGGCGGCCGCGTGGGTCGGGGCAGCACGCCTGAGCGCCGATGCCGCGGGCGAACCGACGTCCGTCGGTTGAGCCGGGGAAATTGTCGCGTTCCGGTTCGCCGCGCTGCTGAATGCGGATCGGCCGCAGCAATACGCGGACGGCGAACGTGCCGGCTGCTGCTGCCGGGCGGATCGGCCGCAGGACATTCGCGGCGTGACCGGCGCTGGCCGGCCTGACGCTCGGTGCGGCGTGATGAACGCGTGCGTCGCGGCCGGTTTCCGCACGTATCAATGCGACGACACGAACCTCGCATCGTCGAACGCTTCCGGAATCGCGAAGTTCGCGCGCATGCGCTGCGCTTCCTTCGCCGGCGTCAAGCCGAACAGGCGTTTGAATTCCCGGCTGAACTGCGACGGGCTCGTATAGCCGACCGCGTAGCCGGCCGCTTCCGCCGTCAGGTCCTGCCGCACCATCAATAACCGCGCCTGATGCAGGCGCGTCGATTTCAGGTACTGCATCGGCGACACCTGCGTGATCGCCTTGAAGTGACTGTGAAAGCTCGGCACGCTCATGCCGGCTTCGCCGGCCAGTTGCGACACGTCGAGCGGCCGCGCGTAATCGGCGTGGATCATGCGCAACGATCGCCCGATCCGGCCGAATTGCCCGCGCATCGCCAGCGCGCCGCGCATCGCGTTGCCCTGCGCGCCGGTCAGCACGCGGAAATACAGCTCGCGAAGCAGCGCCGGGCCGAGCACCGCGGCGTCGAGCGGCCGCTGCATCGCGTCGACGAAACGCAGCACCGATGCGTGCATCGCATCATCCATCGGCGTCGACATCATGCTCTTCGGCGCCTGCACGGTTTCCGCGACGCCGGCGCGGTCGATCTGCGCGGCGAGTTCGGCGGCCAGCGTGAAATCGAGGTGCAGGTACAGCGCGAGCAGCGGGCGCTCGGGTGTCGCGTCGGTTTCCATGCTGAACGGAACGGGCACGGAGACGGCCAGGTAATGGTGTTCGTCGTACAGATAGCGCTCGCCGCCGAAGTAACCGCGCTTCAACCCCTGGCACACGATCACGATGCCCGGGTCGTACAGCACCGGCGTGCGCGACAGCGCGCGGTTCGAGCGCAGGACGCGCACGCTCGGCAGCGCGGTCAGGTTGTAGCCTTCGTTGGGCGCCAGCGCGCGCAGCAGCGTCACCAGGCGCTTTCGGTCACGCGGCGACAGCGCCGGAGGTCGGGTGGAGACGGGTGCGGTGCTCATAGTTTTGTGCAAGAAAATAAGCGGAATCGGGCTTATTCGGCGTCGTTCATCAGACTAGTATGCACGCTCCAATCCACATTCGGGAGAAGCTCGCATGGCATCCGGCAACATCATGCTCATTACCGGCGTCAGCAGCGGTTTCGGCCGCGCGCTGGCCCAGGAAGCGCTGGCCGCCGGTCACACGGTGGTCGGCACGGTGCGCAGCGCGCAGGCGGCGCGCGAATTCGAAGCGCTGTCCGCGCAGGCGGCCGTCGCGCGCGTGCTCGACGTGACCGACTTCGAGCGCATCGACGGCGTCGTCGCGGACATCGAGGCGAACGTCGGGCCCGTCGACGTGCTGGTGAACAACGCGGGTTACGGGCACGAAGGGATCATGGAGGAGTCGCCGCTCGACGAGATGCGGCGGCAGTTCGACGTGAACGTGTTCGGCGCGGTCGCGATGATGAAGGCCGTCGTGCCGTTCATGCGCGAACGCCGGCGCGGCCGCATCCTGAACATCACGTCGATGGGCGGGCACATCACGATGCCGGGCATCGCGTACTACTGCGGCAGCAAGTTCGCGCTGGAGGGCATTTCCGAGACCCTCGGCAAGGAGCTCGAGCCGTTCGGCATCGCGGTGACGGCCGTCGCGCCGGGTTCGTTCCGCACCGACTGGGCCGGCCGCTCGATGGCGCGCACGCCGCGCTCGATCGCCGACTACGACGCGCTGTTCGATCCGATCCGCCGCGCGCGCGAGGAAAAAAGCGGCAAGCAGCCGGGCGATCCCGCGAAGGCCGCACGGGCGATGCTCGCCGTGATGGCAGCGGACCATCCGCCGGCGCATCTGCTGCTCGGCAGCGACGCGCTGCGCCTCGTGCGCGACAAGCTTGCGGCGCTGGACGACGAAATCCGCGCGTGGGAAGCCGTGACGGTGTCGACGGACGGCTGACGGGCGCGGCGTCGTTCGTTCCTGCTAGTGGACGATCGGCCATTGCATTGCACGATGGCGTCGCGGTTTCACAATAAAGCCGATAATGGCGGCGGCCCGTTCGCCACGTTCATCCACCTCACAGGAGCACCGCGATGCCATACGTCACCACGAAGGACAATGTCGAGATTTTCTACAAGGACTGGGGCCCGAAGGACGCGCAGCCCGTCATGTTTCACCACGGCTGGCCGCTGTCGAGCGACGACTGGGATGCACAACTGCTGTTCTTCGTTCAGCACGGCTATCGCGTGATCGCGCACGACCGCCGCGGCCACGGCCGCTCGGCGCAAGTCTCGGACGGCCATGACATGGATCATTACGCCGCGGATGCGTTCGCGGTCGTCGAGGCGCTCGACCTGCGCAATGCGGTGCATATCGGTCACTCGACCGGAGGCGGCGAAGTGGCGCGCTACGTCGCGAAGCACGGCGAGCCGGCCGGCCGCGTCGCGAAGGCCGTACTGGTCAGCGCGGTGCCGCCGCTGATGGTGAAAACCGAATCGAACCCCGAAGGCTTGCCGCTCGAGGTGTTCGACGGCTTCCGGAAAGCGCTCGCCGACAATCGCGCGCAGTTCTTCCTCGACGTGCCGAGCGGCCCGTTCTACGGGTTCAACCGCGAAGGTGCAACCGTGCATCAGGGCGTGATCCGCAACTGGTGGCGGCAGGGGATGGAAGGCAGCGCGAAGGCGCATTACGACGGCATCAAGGCGTTTTCGGAAACGGACCAGACCGAAGACCTGAAATCGATCTCCGTTCCGACGCTCGTGCTGCATGGCGAGGACGACCAGATCGTGCCGATCGCGGATTCCGCGCTGAAGTCGGTCAAGCTGCTGAAGAACGGCACGCTGAAGACGTACCCCGGCTACTCGCACGGGATGCTGACGGTCAACGCGGACGTGCTCAACGCCGACCTGCTCGCGTTCGTGCGGGCGTAATGATGGCGGCGCCGGCCCGCTGCGGCGGGCGGCGCCGCGATTGAAAACAGGCGATCCGGCCGCGGCGTTGGCTACGGCAGCCGATCGCCCCGCCGTGTTTGCGCCCGCTGACCGCTACCCGTTGCGCAAGAACACGACGTAGCCGCGGAACCACGGATTCGACGCGAGATACGGCGGCGCGTCCCACTCGCCGCCCTGGATCACGCCGATGCGAAACGGCAGTTGCAGCCGCGCGACGCGCGGCAGATAGGCCGCGTAGTCGGCAATCGTGCGGCGGCCCTGATAGGTCTGCACGACCACCTCGTCGACGATGCCCTTGAGCTGGTTGACCTGGTCGGTATCGATGCGGCTGCTCCAGTCGAGCAGCCCCGTGATGCTCAACAGGCAATCGGCGGGCAATGTATCGCGCAGCGTGCGCAGGAACGCGAGGTAATCCTGCAGATGGCGCGTACCGGCGTCGAAGTCGATCTGGATGCCGGCGATCGTGCGGCCCGACGCGCGCCAGCGTGCGAGCTGCGCGAGCATGATCCGCGTGACGCGCGGCGTCCAGCGCAGCGTATGCGCCCGATAGACGAGCCACACGCGTGCGTCGGGCGCGGGCGGCAGCGCGACGCCCTGCGCGATCACGCGCACCTGCGACTCGTCCCGCGGCGACGCTTCGATCTGGCCTTGCAGCACGTAGACGATGCGCGCACCGCGCACGACCGCCTGCGGCTTCACGCCCGCCCACAGCCAGAACGCGTCGTACCGCGCGGCGTCGACGGTGCCGGCCAGCGCGACGCGCGCGGCCAGCAGCAGCGCGATGCACGCGATGCGCTTCATGTGGCGCTTACCAGTAGTAGCGAAGCTTCTGCGCCCACGGGCTGCCCGGATAGGCGGTCTTCAGCGTGTCGAACCAGCGCTTGCGCGTGCTCTTCGGCACGTCCTTGCCGCCGCATTCGTTGGAGCCGCCCGGTGCGTAGCACTTGATCGCGCGGTAGAACGCGTACGCGCGGTCGTTCGGGTTCGCCTGCGTATCGGCCATCACCGTCACGTAGCTCGACATCCGCTCGTACGGCTGGCCCGCGAACTGCGACGGCGCCGCGCCGAGCGTCGGCGGCACGCGCGGGGCGGTCGTGCCGGACGCATTGCGGACCCACGACGGCGCCGGATCGCTTTCGAGGCCGGACGCGGGCGGATGCAGCCGCACGAAATCGGCGAGGCAGTTCAGCCCTTTCGGATCGGCGGGATTCTGCTGCAGCGTCGCGGCGACGTCGCGCGCCGACAGGCACGTGTAGCCGTCTTCGTTTTTCGCGCCGGCCGCGACGAACGGCTTCAACGGATCCGTGGGCGTGCCGGGCACCAGCGCGGTATCGGCGAGGAAGTCCGCGTAGTGCGAACGCGTGAGCTCCTTGTACAGCAACGTGTACAGCGCGGTGCTGCGCAGCGCGCCGGTGGTCGCCTGATTCTGCGCCTGCGCGCGCAGCAGGTCGGCATTGGCCGCGCGCTGCAGCAGCACCCCGCGGATCGCGGCGTTCTGCACGGGCGAATCGTCGGCGAACACGTCGTTGACGAGCCCGGCCTGCTCCAGGTTGATCGCGAGCGCGAGTTCCAGCATTTCGCGCTGGAAGCGGAACGTCGCGAGCGGGATCAGGTCGCGCCACAGCTGGCGGGCCTTGTCGTTCTGGCCGCTGTCCTCCAGCGCGAACCCGCGCAGCGCCTGCTGGCTCAGCCCGAAGTAGTCGAGCGGTGCGGCGGGCGTCTGCGGCAGCAGGTCGAGGGCGGCGTCCGGCTTGTGCCCGAGCTGCACGTACCAGGTCGCGAGCAGGTAGTCGTACAGCGCGGGCGCGTTCGCGAAGCGCGGCTTCTGCGCCTGCAGCTCGTCCAGCGTCATCGGCTTGCGGCTCGCATCGCTGCTGTCCGATGCGCGCATGCGCTGCAGGTCGACGGTGGCGAGCACGGTCGGCGACTGGATCTGGCGCGCGTCGAATTCCGGGCCGAACAGCAGCTTGCTGTCGAGTTCGTTCGCCAGTTGCATCAGCGGCACGTTCGACGTCGCCGGCGACCAGCGCGCGAGCGCATGACCGTACAGGTCGGCCTGCTGCGTGACGTTGCCGCCGAGCCACGCGACCCGTCGCAACAGCCCGCTCGCGGACACCGCGTAGCGCCCCTTCGGATACACCTTCAGGTAGGTCCGGAACACCGTGTTCGCCGCGTCGAGCGATACCTTCGTCACGCGCGCGCGCGTCGGCGTCGGGCTGTCGTTGTCGAATGCGTTGGCCTGCGCGGCGTTCAACTGCGCGCGCCCGGCCATGTAGAGGCCGGTTTCCTTCAGCCACGGGTCCGCGCTGTGCGATGCGTTCGCGAACGCGCGGGTCGCGGTGAGGAAGTCGGCGCGGTAGAACGCGTTCGTGCCGTCGAGGTACGCGGCGAACTGCTGGCCGAGCGGCGACTTGACCGGCGGCTTCGTCCACGCGGCGCTCGCGCCGCCCGCCGCGCAGGTTTTCTGCGCGATGTCCGCGCGCGCCGCGCGCAGGCGGGCGGCCTCGTCGGCGGGCAGGCCGCCGGCGCCGCCCACTGCGTCGTTGAACGCGGCCGCACCCGCGCTCATGCTGCGGCAGATGCTGCCTTCGCCGTCCGCGTACCGGTTCGACGACGCATCGGCATCGGCATCGGCCGCGCCGCCGGTCCTGTCGGGCACCTTCTGGCCGATGTCGATCCATCCGGAGAAGTCCATCGGGAACGGCACGACGATCCGGTCGATCCGCTCTTTCGCCGGGATGGTCTTCGGATCGGGAAACACCTGCGCGACCTTGCCGCTGTCGACCATCATCAGCATCGCATTGATGCGTGTGTCGTTGGCGGGCGTCAGCATCGGTACGTTGCCGCACGAGTAGGAAGTCTGCCGGAGCGTGTTCGGCACGTAGCAGCCGTCGTCTCCGCTTGCATGGGCGGTCGGCGTCCACAGCAGGCTGGCCGCCAGCGCGGCAAGCAGGGTTCGGTTCAGCGTCGGGTTTCTTCGCATTTTTCTTGTGTCGGGTAGGGGGCCGCGACGGCCGGTTCTCTCAGGGGGTGTTTTGTCCCGGCGCGTATCGTACCTCACGGGCCGTCATGACCGGCAGTGTGCCGGCCTGCCAGCCGCGCCGGGGGGGGGCAGGCTCCCTCGAAACGGAAATCCACTCAGTGTGGACGCAACGCCACCTTGAATCCGGATCGCTTGAATTAAGATGCAGCCGGCAGTGGCGGACGTCCGACGATGGACGACCTGACGGGGGCCGCGCTGCATGACGGGGGAGGGCTGCCGAAAGCGACGTACGCGTCGATCCGCACGACGGAATCGATCATGAAAGGGACGCGGACAAATGCCGGTTTCCACGCTCGTTCAATAGCACGACGTAATAATTTTACGGGCGAAACGATGCGTCGTATCCGCTCGACGGCAGACGAGAGTACGCCGACAAATGAAAACAAGAGGATCCCGATGAAACCCATTACATGGATGGTCATGGCGGCCGCGCTCGCACTGACCGCATGCGGCGGCGACGATGTCGCGACGAACGGCGGTGCGTCGTCGACGTCGAGCAACCCCGGTTCGCCGTCCGGCTCGACGTCGCCCGGCGGCGGGTCGACCGGTGGCCCGACCGGCGGCGGCGCCACGCAGCCGCAGGCCGGCTGGTCGACGGCCGCCGCGGTGGACGGCAAGGGGCCGGAGGGCGCCCCGAGCGTGACGATCGACGCGAACGGCAATGCGCTCGCCACGTGGATGACCAACGGTCCGGCCGGCGCGAACGGCAACGAGATGTGGGGCGCGCGCTATGCCGCTGGCTCAGGCTGGGGAACCGCGACGCGGCTCGACACGGGCGACGGCTCGCATTCGATGAACACGACGAGTTCGAGCCCGTCGCGCGTGGTCGGCAACGCGAGCGGGCAGGCCGTCGCGTTCTGGACCGAATGGATGCCGGGTCCGAACACGTATGCGCTGTGGGCGCGCCCGTACAGCCCGGCCGGCGGCTGGGGCGCGGCGTTCGAAGTCGCGCCGGACGTGACGGGGTCGACCTATTCGGCCGGGATCGACGGCCAGGGCAACGCGCTCGTCGCGTGGACGCAGTCGATCAGCCTGCTCGATACGCGTATCGCGTGGACGCGCTACACGCAGTCCGGACAGTGGTCGCCGACGGCGTTGATCCAGATGCCGGTGCAGACCGGGCCGGGCGCGGTGACGGGCGACACCGACAACGTGGGGCCGATGATCTCGGTCCTGTCGTCCGGCCGCGCCGTGCTCGCGTGGCGGCAGACCAACCATACGCACTCGGCGCTGTGGACGGCCACGTACGACGCGGCCAACGGCTGGACCGACGTCAACCAGGCCGTATCGAACACGAGCCTGTTCACGACGATCATCTCGCCGGTGGCCGGCATGGACGCGAAGGGCAACATCACGCTGCTCTGGGGGCAGCTCGACGTGACGGGCGGGAAGCTCACCACCACCACGATGTCGCAACGCTATGTGTCCGGCACCGGATGGCAGCCGTCGCAACCCGTGGCGCCTGCCATCGTCGAGCCGACCGGCTTCATCGCGACGCCGATGCTGGCCGTCAACGAAAACGGCGTGGCGGCCGCGATGTGGGCGGAAGGCGGCGCGGCGCTGCAAGTAAGCGTGTCCGATGCAAGCGGCAACTGGGGGCCGTTGCAGCGGCTGACGGAACACCTGAACGGCGCGGCAATCCAGTACCCGCCGCTCGTGGTCGATGCGGGCGGCAACGTGACGGCCGCATGGCAGGACACCGGTTTGCCGGGCGCGTCGGCGGTCGTCGCGGCCAGCTACCGGAAGGGCGCGTGGAGCGCGTCGACGGTGGCGCCGCAGAGCGCGTCGTGGCCGGCGCTGGCCGTCAACGCGACGGGAGCGATGGCGCTGCTCTGGCAATCGTATGTCGCGACGATCGGCAGCCAGATCCAGGCTAGTTTTTATACGCCGGGCACGTAAGCGCCTCGCATTGGGAAATCGAAGGAGAAACCATGAAGCAAACCTTGTATTGCACCGTACGGACCGCGCTGGGCATCACGGCCGCCGGCCTCGTGCTTGCCGCGTGCGGCTCGACGCAGATGAACATGGTCGACGTCCAGACGTCGACCGCGAAGACGCTCGGGCTCGCGTCGTCGGACGAGATCACGATCGCCAACGTCCAGTACGGGAAGAAGGACGGGCTCGGCGGCCAGAAGGTGAGTTACGACGCGACGACCGGCAAGGGGCGGCGTTTCGGCTGTACGGTGTTCATGATTCCGGGGCTCACGCCGATCGATCGGCCGACGTACAACAACTGGGAATGCCATCCGCAACGCTGATGGGCGCGATGACGACCGCGCCCGGCGTCGGGCGTCGGTCGATCGCTTAGGGGGACGATGCATCGCGTGGGCCTTGCGCCCGCGCAATTTGGTCCGATAATCGACGAACCGATTCTTTCCTGACCCGCCGGTTCGATAAAAAACTGTCATGGATCAAGCTGCATTTGTCCCTGTTTTCAAGTTCCGCACGACCGACTACCCCGAGCCGGACCGGTTCCACATCTGGGTCAAGGACATGCTGTGCGACTACCGGCTCGACGACGACGGCGGCCACGGCCCGTGCGACGCGGAAGCCAGCGGCGCGGCGCTCGGCCCGCTGATCTTGTCGGGCCGGCACTGGCACTCGCGCGCGCCGACCTATACGGTTCGCCGCACGCCGCGGCGGATCCGGCTCGACGGGCAGGATTCGATCCGCTTCACGCTGCTGCTCGGCGGTCGGCTCGCGAGCCAGACCGGCGGGCCCGAGCTGATCAAGGGCGCGGGCGACCTGTTCGTCTACGACGTCGCGCAGATCAACGACTGCAAGGTCGAGGCTGGCGACGTGATCAGCCTCGTCGTGCCTCGCTACCTGCTGCCGAGCCATGCCGCGCAGGCGCACGGCCAGACGCTGACGAGCGGCGTGGGCCGGCTCGTCGCCGACCAGATGCTGTCGCTGTTCCGGAACCTGCCGAACCTGCGCATGCAGGACGTGCCGAGCATCGTGCAATCGATGCTGTTGCTGCTGGCCGCGGCGGTGTCGCCGACCGCGCAGGCGTTGAACGACGCTCGCGGCCCGATCGAGCATGCGCTGGTCGACCGCGTGCGTCACTACATCGACATGCATCTGCTGGAGCCGGACCTCACGCCCGAACGGATCTGCCGTGACATCGGCGTGTCGCGGGCGCGGCTCTATCAGTTGTTCAAGGAAGAGGGCGGCGTGATGCGGCAGATCACGCGGCGGCGCTTGCGTCACGCGTATCACGTGCTCGGCGATCCGCAGCGCCGGCATCAGCGCATCGCGGAAATCGCGTGGGCGCACGGCTTTCCCGACGAGAAGTATTTCCATCGGCTGTTCAAGGCGGAATTCGGCCACACGCCGAAGGAGACGCTCGAGTGCGCGGCCGCGCCGATCCTGCTGCCGTGCGGTGCGACCGATGCGCGCTGGGGCGACGGCGGCCGGCTGGCCGGGTGGACGCTGCCGTTCGGGGTGCTCACCAACTGAGCGGGCAGCACGTGGGCGTCGCGCGCCGGTCGTGATCGCGCATCACGCGCACACGCTGCTGGCGATGCCTCCGTCGTCCATCTCGTCGAGCGCGGCGCGCAAATCGTCGATGGCCACCATCAGTTCGCGGACCTGCCGTAACGACGGGTACTGATGCAGAACGGCCTGCCATTGCGGCAGGGTCAGCAGCGCGTGCCAGATGACGCCGAGGCCGCCCGGATCGGCATCCGGCCGTTGCGCGAGCGCGCTCGCGTATTCGAGGCTCGCCTGCGCGGACAGCAGCTGCATCCGGCTCGCGGCGCTCAGCAGCCGCGGTGTCGCATCCGCGGACGCGTCGCAGCAATACAGCACCTCCCGTGGCAGCGCCGCTTCGTCGGTCGTCAACGCATGCAGCGATGCGCCGTGCACGCGCACCGTGCCCTGGTGCGTCTCGAATGCATAGACCGTGTCGGGGGCCGCTTGCGCGAGCAGGGTCAGGCCGCGCAGCAGCCGCGGCAGATCGGTCGTCGCGGCATCCGCGGAGGCCTTCGCTTCGACCAGGAAGCGCACGTTCCACGCGGGCGCCGGGTCGTTGCCGCGCGCGCGTTCGAGCAGGATCGCATCCCATTCGGTTTTCGCGCGGTCGTGCCGGCCCGGGATCGACGACGGCACGCGCATCGACGTGACGACGCGGTAGGTGCGCTGCTCGTCCACCGCGTCGAGCCTGCGTGCCAGTGCGTCGAGCGCCTGCGCCGCCAGCGCCTCGACGGCAGCGCCGCGCTGCTGGGACGCGACGCCCTGCGCGACGGCGACCGTGCTGCCGACGAGCGGGCCCTGACGGACCCACAGCGCGCGGTAGCGGCGGACGCCCTCGTCCGCGGCCAGCGCATCGAGCCGCAGCATGCGTTCGAGCGCGGGGCTGTCCTTGAGTTTGACGATGTCCTGCTCGAACGCCGCGTCGGTCGCCATCTCGGGCAGTGCGAGCAGTTGCGCGAGCGCCGCGTGCAGCTGGGCCCACGACGCCGTGGTCGCCGCCGCATGCAGGCGCGCGAGGCCGTCGCGTTGCCAGGCCTGTGCGCTGCGCTCGAGCTTGGCCGGGTGCGCGATCGCATTGACGGCCGAGTGGAGCGCGCGCCGGTCCTGCTCGGCGTGCGCGGACAACGACGCGTATTCGCGCACGTTCGGCGCATCGTGACGCAGCACCGACGCCTGAAACGACGGATCGCCGGATGACGAATCCATCGCGTCGCGGATCATCCGCGCGAGCGCATCGATGAAGCGCTGCCGCAAGTCGGCGCCGGGCGCGTGGCCGTCCGCCCGCATCCTGCGCGCTTCCTCGATCACGATCGCCAGCGCGGTGGCCGGATTCGTCGCGTCGGTCAGCGACGCCGCGCGCTCGAGCGGCGGCAGCCGGTAACGGCGCGCGACGGCGCGCAGGGTGGCGTCGAGCAGGGCGGGAAGCGGTGTCAGCGACATGGCGGTCCGGGCGTGAAAGAGACCTGACTCGTCACGCGGTCAACGTCACCGACAGGCTGCCGAGCTCGCCGAAGCGCACCGTCAGCGCATCGCCGAGCGGCACGTCGATCGCGCCCGCGTACGAGCCGGTCGTCACGATCTGGCCGGCGCGCACCGCATCGCCGCGCGACGCGAGGAAATTGACGAGCCATACCAGCGGCTTCAGCGGATCGCCGTCCGGATGGCTGCCGTCGATCGTGCGGTTCAGCGCGCCTTCGAACGACAGCGCGAGCGTCGCGAGCGGCACGTTCAACCCGTCGGGTACGACCGGGCCGACGCACAGCCCCTGGTTGAATTGCCCGTCGGCCAGCAGCTCGAACTTCGACGCGCGCGCCGGCTCCGCATAGCGGCAGCCGAGCACCTCGAGCACGATGCGCACTTCGCGGATCGCCGCGCGCACCGCGCCTTCGTCATACGGCTGCTCGCGCGCGGGCAGGTCGCGATCGAGCACGAACGCGATTTCCGGCTCGATCCGCACGATCGGCCCGCCGACGACGCGGTACGGCGCATCGGCTTCGCGGATCGTCGACGCGAAGATCGGCGCGAGGATCACGCGATCGGGCGGCGGCAGCGCGCATTTCCATCCGCCGACGGGTTCGCCGAGCAGGTCGGCCACGCGCTGCTGGATCGCCAGCGCGGTGTCGATGTCGTCGGGGCGCAGTGCATCGGGCAACAGCGGGCCGGGCGAGCCGGCATGGCGGGCGGCGACGAGATGCTGGGCGGCGCCGTCCACGCGTTCGGTAGTCGTTGTCATGTCGGTTGAGCGAGTTGAAAGTGGGGCCGGCAAAAAAGGGCCGGACGAAAGTCGCATAGTCGATGATAGCGCCTTCGGCGCGATGGGCGCTCGAAAGGGCAGCGGCGCATGCATCGCCGGCCCGGTTCGCGCGGGCCGATGACGCAAGCCGCCCGCTTCCCGTCGCGTCGCTTTGCCGCATGCGCCGGTATCGCCGGGGCTTGACCGTCGTCAACATCCGCACCCGCTGCCGGCCGATGATGGTGGCATGGCCGTGCGCGACCGCGCGCGCGGCAACTCACCCCAGCGAGGTTCGCATGTACGAGAAAATCATGGTGGCCGTCGACGGCAGCGCTTCGTCGAAACAGGCGCTTGCCGAGGCCGTGAAGGTGGCGCTGGCGGGCGACACGCACGTCAGCGCGGTGTACGTGGTCGACAAGTCGGTGCTGTTTACGTATGCAGGCCGTCTCGATCCGCACGCGCTCGTCGAGGAAATCCGCGACGACGGGCGCAAGGTGCTGCGCGAAGCCGAACAGGTCATCGCGCTGGCCGGCGCGAAGGGCGAAGCCGAACTCGTCGAGACCGAGAGCATCGGCGAGGACGTCGCGGAACGCCTGCAACGCTATGTGAAGGAGCACGGGATCGACCTCGCGGTGGTCGGTACGCACGGGCGGCGCGGCATCCGGCGCGTGCTGCTCGGCAGCGTCGCCGAGCGTTTCGTGCGCGGCTCGAAGTGCCCGGTGCTGCTGATTCGCGGCGACGACGCCGACGCGCCGGCCGCCGCGGCCGCGGCATGACGCGGCGCGCGCGATGATACGCCGCCAGTACCGGATCGTCGTCGCGGCGATCGCGGTGTTCGTGTCGCTCGCCGGGATGATGGCCGTCGTGACGGGCCTGCTGTTCGATGCCGCGACGGCGCTGCGCGGCGGCGCGCTTGCGTTGATCGTCGGCGTCGCCGGCTTCGTCGTGATGCTGAACCCGGGGCCGAAAGGCGAGGATTGACGCGGGCGGGCAAGGTGGCGGCGCACGTCGGACCGCGGTTTCGCGACGACCGGCGACAGCCGTGGCGCCGCCGTGATTTCGCGTGGGCGCGTGTCGCCGCCGGCGCATTCGTGCCGTCCTGCTCGATCTGGCTGATCAGCCACTTCAACGTTGCCGCCCGCTCGGCGCTTCTGTCAAACTGGCGCCCATGAAACCGCGCCTCACTGCACCGCTTTCCGCCGATTCCTCGCCTGCGCCCGCAGGCTTTCCCGACGCCGACGAACTGGCCGCGCTGCGCGCGTGGTACGCGGGCATGACCGTGCGGCAGGCCGTCGAACGCTACCTGCCCGACCGGCTCGGCGGCGGGCGCTCGGCGCGCGGCGTGATCGGTGCGATTCGCCGTCGCCTCGTGCGCGTCGCGCGGCAGGTCGGCCGCCCCGATCTCGCGGAACGGCTCGGCCATCCGGACGGTGAGCGTTTGCGGGAGGCGAAAGCGGCCACCGACGCGATCGCCCAACTGCGTCATGCGCGCGCGCCGGCACCGCAAATCAGCGACGACGTCGGCCTGTGGCTGCCGGCGCGCGCGGTCGTTGCGTTGCGTGCGCACGGGATCGCGACGCTCGCCGACCTGACGGTGCGGATCCCGCGCCGGCGCCAGTGGTGGCGGGCGATCGCGGGCCTCGGCATGGCCGGCGCGCGGCGCATCGAGGCGTTCTTCGCCGCGCATCCGCACCTGACCGAACGGGCGCGCGCGCTGATCGCAGCGACGCCGCGCGGCAGCATCGTGCCGTGGGAGCACCTGAAGCTGCCGCACGAAGTCGACGGCTCGGCCGGCACGTTCCGCGCGCCGCGCGCGACCAGCACGCTCGACGCGGACAACGATTACGCGGCCGTGCACGCGTGGCTGTCGCTGCACGAATCGCCCGCGACGCGGCGCGCGTACCGCAAGGAGGCCGAGCGGCTGATTCTGTGGGCGATCGTCGAGCGCGGCCGCGCGCTGTCGTCGCTGACGACCGAGGACGCGCTCGCGTATCGCGCGTTCATCCGGCGACCGACGCCGCACGAGCGCTGGGTCGGGCCCGTGCGGCCGCGCGGCGCGCCCGACTGGCGGCCGTTCTCCGGTGCGCTGTCCGCGCGGTCGGCGGCGTACACGCTGTCGGTGCTCGGCGCGCTGTTCCGCTGGCTGATCGAGCAGCGCTACCTGCTCGCGAATCCGTTTGCGGGCGTCAAGGTGCGCGACACGCGCGGCGCGACCGCACTCGATACGTCGCATGCGTTCACCGAAGGCGAGTGGCTGCTGGTCCGCACGGTCGCCGACGGGCTCGAGTTCGGCCAGCGCGCGGGCGACGGTGCGCCGCAGTCGGGATGGACGCCGGCCGCCGCGCAACGATTGCGCTTCATTCTCGATTTCGGCTATGCGACCGGGCTGCGCGCGAGCGAACTGGTCGGCGCGACGCTCGGCGACATCGAGACGGACGCGCACGGCGACGCGTGGCTGAAGGTGATCGGCAAGGGCAGCAAGGCCGCCCGCGTCGCGCTGCCGCCGCTCGCGCGCACGGCGCTCGATCGCTATCTGGTCGCGCGCCGCTTGCCGGTCACGCCGGCGCGCTGGCGGCCCGATACGCCGCTGATTCCGCGCCTCGCGGAGGACGACGCGGCCGCGATCACGAGTGTGCGGCTGTGGAAGGTGATGCAGCGTTTCTTCGCGCAGACGGCCGATGCCGTCGAAGCCGACCACCCGGCGCTCGCGCACAAGCTGCGCCAGGCGAGCCCGCACTGGATGCGGCATACGCATGCGACCCACGCACTGGCGCGCGGCGCGGAGCTGACGACGGTGCGCGACAACCTGCGGCATGCATCGATCTCGACGACGTCGATCTATCTGCATGGCGACGACGTGAAGCGGGCGCGACAGATGTCGAGCGCGTTCGGTATCGACAAATGAGTTGAACACGCGGCATCGGCTCCGGTCAGACGATGTTTCGATCCCGGAGATTCACATGGCGTCGAGCCAGCGCACGGTCGATTTCATCGTCGAGCAGATCGCGGCGGCCGGTACGGTATCGGCCCGCAAGATGTTCGGCGAATACGGTATCTATTGCGACGGCAGGATGGTCGCGCTCGTCTGTGACGACCGTCTGTTCGTCAAGCCGACGCCCGAAGGCCGCGCGTATCTCGGTGCGTGCGACGAAGCCCCGCCGTATCCGACCGCGAAGCCGCATCTCGTCATTGCCGGCGATCGCTGGGACGACCGCGAATGGCTGGCGACGCTGATCCGGATCACCGCCGCGCAACTGCCGCTGCCGGTGAAGCGCAGCCGATGACGATCGCGCCGCATGCCGCGCCACGCCGCGTAGCGGGCAGGCGTATTCTGTGACACATGCACGCGACCATCGTGCGCCAGGGAGTACCAGCATGGAGACATCCGGATTTGCGCGCGGCACGCGGCCGGCGCGCCGCGCATGGCACGCGCTCGTCGTGACTCTGTGTGTCGGCTGGAGCGCGTTGTCGTTCGGCGCGGAGGGCGCGAGCGGCGCGGCCGCGCTGCTCGACCGCTACCGCAGCCTTGGGCCCCAACTGAAGGACAACGCGTTTCACCGGCCCGTGGTGCTCGAATCGTCGGAAGCGTCGTCGTCGCTGAAGGGCGACATCTACGCGGTCGTCGATTATCCGTTCGCGGCCGTGAACGGCCAGCTCAACGATCCCGCGCAAGGCCCCGCGAACTGGTGCGCGGTGCTGATCCTGCACCTGAACACCAAGTACTGTCACGCGTCGAGCGGCGGCAACGGCCCGGTGCTCGACGTGAACCTCGGCCGCAAGATCGAGCAAAAGCTGTCGGACACCTATCGCGTGCAGTTCCGCTATCGCGTGGCGGCCGCGACGCCCGATTATTTCCAGGTCGACCTGACCGCCGACAGCGGCCCGATGGGCACGAAGGATTACCGGATCGCGCTCGAGGCCGTGCCGGTCGGCGCGTCGCGCACGTTCCTGCATCTCACGTATTCGTATGGTTTTGGCACGGTCGGCCGGATGGCGATGAAAACCTACCTCGCGACGGTCGGCAGCGACAAGGTCGGGTTCACGACCGTCGGTGCAGCCTCGGCCGGACAGCCGCGGTACGTCGGCGGTGTGCGCGGGCTGCTGGAGCGCAACACGATGCGCTACTACCTCGCGATCGACACGTATCTCGCGACGCTCGACAAGCCGATCGACCAGCGCCTCGCGCGCTGGTTCGACGCGACCGAGCAGTATCCGCAGCAACTGCACGAAGTGGAGCGGGGCGCGTATCTGCAGATGAAAGCGCAGGAGGTGCAGCGGCAGCAGGCGGCGCGATGACGCCGCCTGCCGGCTCGCAGGCTCGAGCGAGCAACCCCGCGACGACGTCGACGATCCGCTGCGGCAGCGCTTCGTCGTAAGGCAGCCCCACGGCGCCGCACGCGACGGTGACGACGGTGGCGGCGCGATCACCGGCTCGACCGGTTCGCCGTCGCGCGTCACGCGGCCGGTCGCGCAATGCACCGTCCACGCGCTGACGCGCACGTGGCACGCGTCGATCACGATCCTCCCTTGAGTAGCCGGTTCCCGGAGAACACGCGCGACAGCACGTGCCGGCGAAGTCGCGCCATCATGCCCAGCGGTAGATCCACACCGGTTCAGGCGGTTCTGGCGCTCCGTTTCGATATCGCGCTGGCGGGCCGGGGCCATCGCGCGTGCAGCGTTGGCGACGACGCTGGCGACGTGTTCGATCGTGGACTGCATCGTGTGGCTCTCACGACGAAAACCCTGCAGTGCCCCCCGCCGGTGCGGCGGGTGTTCCAGGCCGATCCGGCCGCCTCGGGCCGGCCAACCGGCCGTCCGGCCATTTCATAAGACGTACAGTTTTCCCGTGATTCGCGATTCGGGCGGAACTGTACTCTTGTTCGCGCGTTCGATGTGTGTACCCGCCGCCAACTGTTCTTCTCTTAAGATCCGGTCATCAAGTGCACAGTGCCGCAGATCCAGCTGATCCGGAACCCTGCCGGCGCATCTTCAAGAGAGAGCCAGTGCGATGGAAAAGGCAAAACCGGAGGGGAAGATCAGGAATCACGACGGCCCGCTCGGCGGGCGGAACACGTGCAACACGTGCGTATTGGGTGTACACGGCGAGGCGGCGCCGTGCGCGCCGGCGGGAGACGCACGATGAAACTCTATGAAAAACTCGCGGACGATATCGAGCGCCTGATCCGCCAGGGCGTGTACCGGCACGGCGACCGGATTCCGTCGGTGCGTCAGGCGAGCCAGCAGCACCGGATCAGCATCACGACCGTACTGCATGCGTATCTGCTGCTGGAAAGCCGCGGGCTGCTCGAAAGCCGGCCGCAATCGGGCTATTTCGTGAACCTGCGGCGCGACGACAGTCATGCGCCGGTACGCGAGCTGCGACCGTCGAAGCCGATCGCGATCTCGTCGTCGGTGGATGTAAGCCGGCTCGTGCTGTCGACGTTGCGCTCGATCGGCACGGACGACGCGGTGCCGCTCGGCTCGCCGTATCCGGACCCGAGCCTGTTCCCGTTCGAGAAGCTGAACCGCTACGCGTACGCGGCTGGCCGCGACAAGTCGCTGTGGGGCGTGACCGACGGGCTGCCGCCCGGCCATCCGCGGCTGATCAGGCAGATTGCGCGCCGCTACCTGGAAAACGGGATGTCGGTGGACCCGAACGAGATCATCGTGACGGTCGGTGCGACGGAAGCGATCAACCTGTGTCTGCAGGCGGTGGCGAAACCGGGCGACACGATCGCGGTGGAATCGCCGACGTTCTACGCGATGCTGCACGCGATCGAGCGGATGGGGATGAAGGCGATCGAGGTGGCCACGCATCCGGAATACGGGATCGACATCGCGGCGCTGGCCGTGATCGCGAAGTCGCAGCCGATCGCCGCGTGCATGGTGATGCCGAACTTCCAGAATCCACTGGGGTTCCAGATGCCGGACGAGCGCAAACGCGAACTGGTTGAGTTCGCAGCGAAGGCCGGGATGCCGCTCATCGAGAACGGCGTGTACAACGAACTGTATTTCGGCGACGCACATCCGAGTTCGCTGAAATCCTACGACCGGACCGGGATCGTGCTGCATTGCTCGTCGTTCTCGAAGAGCCTGACGGCCGCGTACCGGATCGGCTGGGCGTTGCCGGGCCGCTACCGCGATCAGGTCGAGAAGCTGAAGTTCCTGAATACGCTCGCGACGCCGTCGTTGCCGCAGCTGGCGATCGCGGAGTTTCTCGAGCGCGACGGCTACGAGCACCACCTGCGGCGGATTCGCAAGGCGTATGCGCAGCAGGCGAATCTGATGCGCGCGATGGTGTCGCGGTTCTTTCCTGAAGGCACGCGCATGTCGAGCCCGGCGGGCGGGTATGTGCTGTGGGTCGAGCTGCCTGCGCAGGTCGATGCGATGCGGCTGTACCAGCTCGCGCTGGAGCAGGGGATCACGATCGGCCCCGGCTACATGTTCTCGATCACGGACAACTACCGGAACTTCATCCGGTTGAATTACAGCAGCCCGTGGTCGCCGGAGATCGAGCAGGCGGTGATCACGGTCGGGAAGCTGGCCGCGGCGTGCATGCGGTGAAGGGGCGTTTGCGGTGCGTTGTATTTCGATGAAGAAGCCGGCCTCGTGCCGGCTTTGTTTTTCCAGGCCGGCGCCGACGACCGCGGTCATGGTCGGGGCGTCGATCTCGGCAAAGTGGCTACATCGAAGCGCGCAGCCCTGCGCGTTCCGTCATCCCCCCGTCACCGGCGGAAAGAATGCAACCTCGCTATCCTCCCGCACGACGAAGTCCCCGGTCACCATTTCGAGGTTCACGGCCGCCCGCACGGGGCGGTCCATCCGCAGCGCGTCCGCGCTGCGCGCGTCGCGTGCGGCCAGCGTGCCGCGCAGCGCGTCGACGGTGAGTTCGCGGGCATCGATCTCGACGGTTTCTTCATCGATTGCCAGTTGTTCGCGAATGCTCGCGAAGTATTTGATCGTCAGTTTCATTGTGTTGTCTTTAGAAGGAGCGGCGAAATCGGAAAATGCGAAGCGAGCGCGATCAGCCCCAGCGCCGCATCGCCTGGTCGTCGTGCGCCTTCGCCTCGACCCAGCCGGATTCGCCGTCGTGCCGGATCTCCTTCTTCCAGAACGGCGCATGGGTCTTCAGGAAATCCATCAGGAATTCGCACGCATCGAACGCGGACGCACGATGCGCGGCGGCCACCACGACCAGCACGACCGGCTGGCCGAGCGGAATGCGGCCGACACGGTGCACGATCCGCACCGCTTCGAGTCGCCAGCGTGCAGTCGCCTCCTCGACGATGCTCCACAGCGCCTGTTCGGTCATCGTCGGGTAGTGCTCGACTTCCAGTGCGACGACGTCGTCGACATCGCCTTCCTTGCGTACCACCCCAAGAAAATTCACGACCGCACCGACATTCGGATTGCGAACGATCGGCGCAAGCTCCGCACCCGCGTCGATCGGCGCATGCTGCACGCGCACTTCGAACCCGGCGGCAATCGCGGGCGCCGATTCGGAGTGAGTGCCGGCCGCATCGACGGGCGGCGCGGGGCTGCCGGCACGCAGTGGATCGTCCGGCAGCCCGGCGGGGGATTCGGTGAAAGTCGTCATGACAGGTTCTCCAGTGGGCGGCGCATCCGGTGTCGCGCGGCGGCCCTTCAGCCGCCGACGAGCGACATGCGCACGGTCGGATAGGTCTTGCCCGGCGCGCGGGCCGGCCGTGCGGCCCGGCGCTCGGAATAGCGGTCGTCGCGCCGCGTCCAGCGTTCGCGCACGGCGGCGGCGAGGTCGGCGATCGACGCCGCATCGTCGAGCCACGGCCGCAGGTCGGCGCCTTGCGTCGCGAACAGGCACGTATAAAGCTGGCCGTCCGCCGACACGCGGGCGCGCGAACAGGTGCCGCAGAACGGATGCGACACGCTCGCGATGAAGCCGACTTCGCCTGCACCATCGATGTGCGCGCAACGAATCGCGGTGGCGTCGTGCCCCGGTTCGCCGACGAGCACGAGCGGATAGTGCGCGTCGATCAGCTCGCGCATCCGCGCGGCCGGCACGACCTTGTCGCCGGACCAGAAGCTGGCGCCGCCGACGTCCATGTATTCGATGAAACGCACGGCCACGCCCGTGTGCCGGAAGTGCCGCACGAGCGGCAGGATCTGGTCGTCGTTCACGCCGCGCTCGATCACCGCGTTGACCTTGACTGGCGCGAGCCCGGCCGCGTGCGCGGCCTCGATGCCGGCCAGCACGCGCGACACCGGCACGTCGGCGTCGCTCATCCGGCGGAACACAGTGTCGTCGAGCGCATCGAGGCTCACGGTCACGCGCGACAGCCCCGCGTCGCGCAGCGTGCGCGCCTTCGCGGCGAGCAGCGAGCCGTTGGTCGTCAGCGCGATTTCGACGGGCTTGCCGTCGACGGTCGTCAGCGCGGCGAGCCGTTCGATCAGCGCTTCGAGGTGGCGGCGCAGCAGCGGCTCGCCGCCCGTGATGCGGATTTTCTCGACGCCGAGCGACGTGAACGCGCGGGCGATCTTTTCCAGTTGCGCGAACGACAATCGTTCGGACGACGGCATGAACGCGTAGTCGGCGCCGAAGTTTTCGCGCGGCATGCAGTAGCCGCAGCGGAAATTGCACTGGTCGATGACGGACAGGCGCAGGTCGCGCAGCGGACGGCCAAGCGTGTCGGACGGGCGGAGGAAAGCACCGGGCGATGCGTCGCCGGATGAAGCGACGGCGGCCGGCGCGGCGGAAACGATGGCATTCACGATCGGGTCGTCGGCCTGCATGAAGTAAGCGGAGGGGCGTCGCCGCTCGGCCGTGCGTGTGCCGACGTATCGGCGCACAGGTCGTGACGAGCCTCATCGTGAGCATAGTCCGCGGGGTTGGGCCGGCAGAGACACAATCGCGCCCGAATCGCAGGAATACAGTTCGCCGGCCGGGACGCGCGACAGGCGCGGCGAATGGGGCGAACGCGCCGTATCGGATGGAGAGTCGACTTCGCGCTCATGCGAGCCAGCGCGCGAATTCGTAGTACGGAACCGCGTCGCCGCGCGCGATGGTGCGCCCGGCCGGCAGCCGCGCGAGCCCGCTTGCCTGCACCAGCGACTGCAGCGTGCCGGCGCCTTGCTGGCGCAGCGTATCGAGCACGGGCGTACCGTTTGCGTCCACCGTACAGCGTACGCGCACGAAGCGCTCGCGTTGCGCATCCGGCTCGAAGCCGGTGTCGATCGGCAGCGACGGCACGACCGGCATGCACGCGTCGCGCCCCTGCAGGCGTCGGATCAGCGGTGCGACGAATAGTGCGAACGTCGTCATCGCGGCGCCCGGATTGCCGGGCAGCAGCGCCACGGGCCGCGTATCGAGCCGTGCGAGCGCGACCGGCTTGCCGGGCTTCATGCGCACGCCGGCGACGACGAACGACGCGCCGAGCGCGGCCAGCGCGGGGCGCAGCAGGTCCTTGTCGCCGACCGACGCGCCGCCGACGCAGATCACGAGGTCGCACTGCGCGTGCAGGTCGCGCAGCGCCCGATCGACAGCGGTCGCCGTATCGGCCGCGTGCACGCTCATCGCGACGTCGGCGCCGGTTCCCGCGACCAGCGCGGCGAGCATCGGCGCATTGCTGTTGTAGATCTGCTGCGGCTCGCGCGGCTCGCCGCACGCGACCAGCTCGTCGCCGGTCGTCAGGATACCGACGCGCAGCGCCGCGCGCACGTCGATTCGCGCGAAACCTTGCGCGGCGGCCACGCCGACGTGCATCGCGCCCATCCGCACGCCGGCCGGCACGAGCAGCTCGCCGGCGCGCACTTCCTCGCCGCGGCGACGGATGTGCGACCCGCTGCGCTGGGGCACGTCGAACGTGACACGGCCGTCCCGTTCGTGCGCATGCTCCTGCATCACGACGGTGTCGGCGCCGGGCGGAATCAGGCCGCCGGTGAAGACGCGGGCGGCCGTGCGCGGCGCGAGCGGCGCCGGCGTATCGCCTGCATAGCAGCGCTGCGCGACACGCAGCGGCTCGCCGTGCGCGAGGTCCGCATGACGCACGGCGTAGCCGTCCATCGCGCTGTGGTCGGCCGGCGGCTGATCGAGCACGGCCGTCAGCGGCGCGGCCAGCACGTGGCCGGCCGCTTGCGCGATCGGCACGGAGGTGGCAGCGTCGAGCGGCGCGAACGCGGCGGCGAATCGTTGCTGCGCGGTATCGAAATCGGACAGGTGGGTCATGAAGAGTGGGCCGGATGCGCCGTTGCGGGCACGGGTGGGTCGAGGTGAACGGCGGTGGGCGATACGTATTCGACGAAGCCGTCGTTGCGGCAGAAACCGAGCAGCCGCACGCCGGCTTCGCGGGCGACGTCGATCGCGAGCGACGTCGGCGCCGAGATCGTCGCGATCATCGGAATGCCGACCCGCGCGGCCTTGCGCACCAGTTCGTAGCTCGCGCGGCTCGACAGGAACACGAAACCCGCGTGCAGGTCGGCGCGGCGGCGCGCGAGCTGCCCGATCAGCTTGTCGAGCGCGTTGTGGCGGCCGACGTCCTCGCACACGTCGAGCACGGCGCCGTTGCTATCGCACCACGCTGCCGCGTGGATGCCGCCCGTCTCGCGCATCAGCGTCTGCCGGGCCGGCAACGCCCGCGCGGCGCGCGCGATCGCGTCGGCGCCGATGCCCGCGGCCGTGCCGGCGGCCGCGATACGCGGCGGGTGCAGGTCGAGCTGCGCGATGCTTTCGATGCCGCACACGCCGCAGCCGGTGCGGCCGGCCAGCGCGCGGCGGTGGGCCTTCAGCGCCATGAACGCCTGCTGCGACACGGTCAGCCGCACTTCGGCGTTGCCGGGCCGGCACTCGCTTTCGATGTCGAAGACGTCCGATGCGCGCTCGACGATGCCTTCGCTCAGCGCGAAGCCGAGGCCGAACGCGTCGAGGTCGATCGGCGTCGCCATCATGACCGCGTGCGAGATGCCGTTGAACACGAGTGCAACCGGGGTTTCGTCGACGACGCGATCGACGGTGTCGCGCGCGTCGCCGGCACGATGGCGCGTCACCCGACACGCGGTGCTGCCGGTCGGATCGTCGCGGCGGATGCAGGACTCCATGCAGGTTTCTCCAGGGCGGGGCGGCCGGCGGGCCGGCCGGGCTCGGCGCGTGCGCCGAACCGCGGGAATCGATGCCGCCGGGCGGGCGCCGAAGGGCGCGCGACCGCCGCGGACAGGCGTTGCACGACATGTTAAGTGGAGTGAGCCGCGCGCCCGACGCACAGCGCCGCGACGGAGAAAGCAGTACAGCTGAGCGTCCCGCCGGCATGGTAACTATTTTCCGTGCACACATCTTCGGCGGCGCAGGCAGCACAGTTTCAGCGCACGTTCGATTGATTGCGAGTATCGTTGCAAACGCGATATCGTCGTTCACGCTTCGATGCCGTGCGAGCCACCGTTCGGGTTCGCATGTGTCGTCGCCAAGCCGTCGCGCGATTTCCTGCTTCGAGCGTACGTCCTCACAACCACGAGCAAATTACGGTCATGGAAATCTTCGATGCGTTCCATCTCGCCCGATTGCAATTCGCATTCACGGTGTCGTTCCACATCGTGTTCCCCGCGATCAGCATCGGCATGGCGAGCTTCCTGGCGGTGCTGGAATGGCGCTACCTCGTCACCGGCGACGCCGCCTACAAGTCCATGTTTCAGTTCTGGTCGAAGATCTTCGCGATCGGCTTCGGCATGGGCGTGGTCTCCGGCGTCGTGATGGCGTACGAGTTCGGCACCAACTGGTCCGGGTTCTCGCGCGTCGCGGGCAACATCACCGGGCCGCTGCTCACGTACGAAGTGCTGACGGCGTTCTTCCTCGAAGCCGGCTTCCTCGGCGTGATGCTGTTCGGCTGGCAGCGCGTGAGCCCCCGCGCGCACTTCTTCGCGACGCTGATGGTCGCGGTCGGCACGCTGATCTCGACGTTCTGGATTCTCGCGTCGAACAGCTTCATGCAGACGCCGCAAGGCTACAAGATCGAGAATGGCCTCGTCGTGCCGGTCGACTGGTTCAAGATTGTCTTCAACCCGTCGTTTCCGTACCGTCTCGCACACATGACGATCGCGGCGTTCATCGTCGCGGGCTTCATCGTCGCCGCCTGCGGCGCATGGCATCTGCTGAAGGGGCGCCGTGACGAACCCGTGAAGCGCAGCTTCTCGATGGCGCTGTGGATGCTGCTGGTGCTCGCGCCGATCCAGATCTTCGTCGGCGACGCGCACGGGCTGAACACGCGCGAATACCAGCCGGCGAAGATCGCGGCGATCGAGGGGCTGTGGGAAACGGAGAAGGGCGGCACCGCGCTGAACCTCGTCGGGCTCCCCGACATGCAGGCCGAAACCACGCGCTATGCGATCCAGGTGCCGCACCTCGGCAGCCTGATCCTCACGCACAGCTGGGACGGCGAGATCCGCGGGCTGAAGGAATTCGCGCCGCAGGACCGCCCGTATTCGCCGATCATCTTCTGGACGTTCCGGATCATGGCCGGCCTCGGGATGCTGATGCTGCTGACCGCGCTGCTCGGGCTGCTGCTGAGAAAGGGCGGGCGCCTGTATGAAACGCGCTGGTTCCAGTGGTTCGTGGTGGCGATGGGGCCGTCGGGCATCGTCGCGCTGCTGGCCGGCTGGATCACGACCGAGGTCGGGCGGCAGCCGTGGACCGTGTACGGCGTGCTGCGCACCATCGACTCGGTCTCCCCGCTCACCGCTCAGCAGGTCGGCGTGTCGCTGCTGGTCTTCGTGGTCGTGTATTTCCTGGTATTCGGAACGGGTATCTACTACATGATGAAGCTGATGAAGCGCGGGCCGGCGGCCCAGGCCGGCTACATCGAACTGCACCGGCATCCGGGGCTGCGCAAGAGCGCGCTGTCCACGCCGCTGAACGTCACCGAGGCGGAGTAACCATGCACATCGATCTTCCTGTCGTCTGGGCCGCGATCATCGGCCTCGGCGTATTCATCTACGTGATGCTGGACGGCTTCGATCTCGGCATCGGGCTGCTGTTTCCGTTCTTCGATGCGAAGGCCGAGCGCCAGGTGATGCTCGACACCGTCGCGCCGGTGTGGGACGGCAACGAGACGTTCCTCGTGCTCGGCGGCGCGGGCCTCTATGGCGCGTTCCCGGTCGTGTATTCGACGCTGCTGCCGGCGAACTACCTGCCGCTGGTGCTGATGCTGGTCGGGCTGATCTTCCGGGGCGCGGCGTTCGAGCTGCGCGCGAAAGCGACCCGCACGCAGCACATGTGGGACCTCGCGTTCATCGGCGGCTCGGCGCTGGCGGCCTTCTGCCAGGGGATCGTGCTCGGTTCGCTGCTGCAGGGCATCAAGATCGAGAACAACCAGTTCGCGGGCGGGCCGTTCGACTGGCTGTCGCCGTTCAGCATGATGTGCGGGATCGGCGTGCTCGTCACCTATGCGACGCTCGGCTGCGGCTGGCTGATCCTGAAGGTCGACGGCGAACTGCAGCGCAAGATGCGGTTGCTGATGAAGCCGCTCACGGGCGTGCTGCTCGCGGTGATGGGCGTGGTCAGCCTGTGGACCGTGATCGGGCTGCCGGCCGTCGCGCACCGCTGGTTCGGCAGCGGCAACCTGGGGTGGTTCCTGCCGGTGCCGATCCTCGTCGTCGCATGCGTATGGGGCATCTTCTACGCGGTGAAGCGTACGCACGAGGCCACGCCGTTCCTGCTGACGCTCGCGCTCGTGTTCCTCGGCTACACGGGGCTCGTGATCAGCATCTGGCCGAACATCGTGCCGCCGTCGCTGTCGATCTGGGACGCGTCGTCGAGCCATTCGAGCCAGTTGTTCGCGCTCGTCGGCACCGTGATCGTGCTGCCGATCATCCTCGTGTACAACGCGATGCAGTACCGCGTGTTCCGCGGCAAGGTGCGCGAGGGCGATATCGGCTATCACTGAGCGGCTATCACTGAGCGGCCAGCGAGGTGACGGGGCGCGGCGGGTGCGTATCATCACGCGCAGCGCGGCGCCCGGCCCGGCCCCCGACCGAACAGCGGCCCGCCACGCGCGGGCCGTTGCACATCGGGTGCGGGCGCAACGGGTTGCGTATTCCGGTTTCCTATTCCTTTGCCAGTCGAGAAAACATCATGATCGTCCGACCACGACAGAACTGGCTCCGGATGCTGTTCGTATGGAACGGCTCCGTGCTGCAGTCGATCATTCCGCAGCTCGTGTTCATGGCGATCGTCAGCACGCTGGCGGTCTTCACGAACGGACGCATCTTCGGCGAGAAGATTCCGCTGAACACCGCGCCGTTCACGCTGTTCGGGCTCGCGCTCGCGATCTTCCTCGGGTTTCGCAACAACGCGAGCTTCGAGCGCTTCAAGGAGGCGCGGCATCTGTGGGGCAACCTGCTGATCGCCGCACGCGCCGTGACGTCGCAACTGCATCGCTACCTGCCCGACAACGTGAGTGACGCCGAGCGCAACCGGCTCGCCGATCTGCTGATCGCGCTCGCGTATGCACTGAAGCACCAGTTGCGCCATACCGATCCGACCGCGGACCTGCAGCGCATTCTCGGGGCGGAGCGCACGGCCGCGCTCGGCGGCAAATGCTACAAGCCGGTCGCGATCCTCGACGAGCTGCGCGGCGGCATCGTGCGTGCGCTGGGGCACGCACCCGGCAGCGATGCGACCTGCTGGATGTTCGAGACGCAACTCGACGCGCTCGGCAAGTCGGTCGGCGGTTGCGAGCGCATCCAGTCGACGCCGATCCCGTTTTCGTACAGCGTGCTGCTCCATCGCACCGTGTATGCGTATTGCGTGCTGCTGCCGTTCGGGCTTGTCGATTCGACGGAGTTCTTCACGCCGCTGATCTGCGTGTTCATTTCCTACACGCTGATCGCACTCGAAGCGATCGCGAACGAAGTGGCCGAGCCGTTCGGTCTTGCGCCGAATGCGCTCGCGCTCGATGCGATCACGCGCACGATCGAGCGGTCGGTGCTCGAACTCGGCGATCGGCCGATGCCCGAGGAATTCGTGCCGGCATCGACGTATCAGATCACGTAGGCGGCGGGGGCGGTAGTGTAGTCGTCGGTAAGGTTGATCGGCCGGATCGACGACGGGTGTGTAGACTCGTGCTCGTTCAATGGAGCCCGCACCATGCAATTGCTTGATCACGTGTCGATCGGCGTGCCGGATATCGACCAGGCACGCCCCTTCTACGATGCCGTCATGGCTGCGCTGGGCGCAGCCAAGGTCTATGACCGGCCCAATGCGCTCGGCTATGGCGAACGTTGCAGCGCGAATGACGCGGATTCGACCTTTCTCGCGGTGTATCTGGATCCCGCCGAAGTCGCGGCGAGCAAGCGGCACTGGTGTTTCAAGGCCGCTTCCCGCGAGCAGGTGCATGCGTTTTTCGAGGCTGGCCTCGCAACGGGCGGGCAGTCCGACGGCGAACCCGGATTGCGGCCGCAGTACCACGGCGACTACTACGCGGCTTTTCTGGTCGACCCGGCCGGCAACCGGATCGAGGCCGTGTGTCATGCGGCGGCGGAGCGCGTGCGGCCGTGACGGCGCCGCTCAATCGAAATACGTGAGCCCCATCGCACCCTTCACCTCCGCGAGCGTCGCCCCCGCCACTTCCCGCGCATGCAGCGTGCCGCGCTTCAGGATCGCCATCACTTCGGCCTTGTCGGCTTCGAACTCACGACGGCGCGTGCGGATCGGTTCGATCAGCGCCTGCAGCCGCTCGTTCAGCACGCGCTTGACGACGCTGTCGCCGAGGCCGCCGCGGCGATAGTGGGCCTTGAGCTCGTCGACCTTCGCCACGTCCGGCTCGAACGCATCGAGGAACGTGAACACGACGTTGCCCTCGACCTGGCCGGGGTCGCTCACGCGAAGGTGGTTCGGGTCCGTGTACATGTCCTTCACGGCCTGCGCGATTTCGTCCGGCGTCGAGCCGAGCGTGATCGCGTTGCCGAGCGATTTGCTCATCTTCGCCTTGCCGTCGATGCCCGGCAGCCGCGTGACCGCCGACAGCACGGCCTCGCATTCGACCAGCACCGGCTTGTCGACGGTCGCGTTGAAGCGGCGCACGAGTTCGTTGGTCTGCTCGATCATCGGCAGCTGATCGTCGCCCACCGGCACGTGCGTCGCCTTGAATGCGGTGATGTCGGCAGCCTGGCTCACCGGATAGGTCAGGAAGCCGGCCGGGATGTCGCGCTCGAAGCCGCGCAGGCGGATTTCTTCCTTGATGGTCGGATTGCGTTCGAGACGCGCGACCGTGACGAGGTTGAGCAGGTATTGCGACAGTTCGGCGAGTTCGGGCACCTGGGATTGCACGACGATCGTCGAGATCGCCGGATCGATGCCGACGGCGAGATAGTCGAGCGCGACCTCGATCACGTTCTCGGTGACGCGCTGGCGGCGGCCCATGTTGTCGGTCAGCGCCTGCGTATCGGCGAGCAGCAGGAACTGCGTCGCCTCGTGCTGCATCTGCACGCGTGCGCGCAGCGAGCCGATGTAGTGGCCGAGATGCAGCGGGCCGGTCGTGCGGTCGCCGGTGAGGATGGTCGGGCGGGTGGGGTGCGTCATGGTCGTCGTTGCTCCGGGTTATCGAAGCCGCCAGCCATGATGTCATCGCAGAAACGCAAATGCCGCCATCGCTGGCGGCATCACGTTTGGGACATGCAAAAGGAAACGGGCCGCCTGGGTCAGGCGCGCCACCAGCAATGCACGATCGGCGAGGCGGGTTTCGTTTCCATCGCGGCAGTATAGCGTAGTGCGCGCGCGGACGTGCGCATCAGCGGATTACGGATTCCATCGCGAGGTACGCCGTTTCGGCGGACGGCCACAGCAGGTACAGCAGGCCGGCCATCAACAGCCACGCGCCGGCGCGTACGAGCGGCGTGCGGTCCTTGTCGCGAGGGGGACGGGTGAGCTGCTTCGATTTCTTCATGCTTGCAGGCGCGGGTGCGCCACTCCAACGGTTACTGCAACGGGTCGCGCGGGGCGAGCCCGGGGTGTTGCGCGGAAATGGGTCAACGGGACTTCCCGTGGGGCAGAAGTGTCCGGGGATCTCAAAAAGGGTTCGATCGTATATTCTGAAACGCACGTCTCATGCGAAACGATGCGCATGCTACCAGTTCGGGGCGGTACGCATGGTCAAGGATTGTAGGGTGATGGTCGGAATGGATGGCCTCGTGTCCACGCTACGGGCCGAGGCCCCGGGCGTTTCCCGGTTGGGCGCGATTGCCGGTGGCCAATGAAATCGCTTGGAAAAACCGGATGGATCCTCCGGTCTCGTGCGCTCATACCATAACGAGCGCGCGACAATGGGCTTGCTTTTCTTACATGGGTATTCGAAATCGTGCGAAATCAATTACGTTCGGCTGCTGCCCGCCGCATTGGCTTCACGCAATTGGTTTCTGTTTTCTTGTGCTTCGCCAGTGGGGCCTGTTCAAGGGGCGATGCGCTTCCCCGGAATATGTCGCTGACTGCCTTCAATCCGCATCGCGGGGCATTTGAGTGCAGGCATGAAGCTGCCGTGGTGCCGCCTGTTGATCCGGAGGCCGATCGCTGGAATCAGCAGGCAATGGCACTGACCAGTTCCCTGCTGTGGCCGAACCAGCGCGATTACAAGGGCGCTGTCGATTTGTGGACGAAAGCGGCCGAGCGCAAGCACTGGAAGGCCATGCTGAATCTGGCGAATGCGTACGCGCAGGGGGAGGGTGTGGAGCGCGATTCGGAACATGCGGTTCAGATCACCGAACAGGCGATGAAACTGGGTATTCCGGCCGCCTACGATCTGATGGGCACGTACTACATGAACGGGATGGGCGTTAAGCCGGATGCCAGCCGCGCCTATGCATTCTGGCAATTGGCCGCCGATATGGGCAGCCCGAGTTCGATGGCGTATCTGGGTGGCAAGATGGATGCGCTCTATGACGACCCGAAGGCTGGCTTCTGGGGTAATCGCAAGATCTCCCTGCAAATGCTGGAATGTGCGGTCGCGCAAGGTAACGGACTTGCTGCATATGAATTGGGAACGACGATCGTCGGCGATCGAGCCGAATTGAGCGAGAACAACGAACGCGCCCTCAAGACGCTGCATGACGGCGTGAAGTTCGGCAGCGCCGAAAGTGCGGCCTATCTGTTCGGTGCGTTTGACGATGGCGATCCCGTGGTCGGCAATATGAAGGATCGTGCCCGCGCCGAGCGCTACAGTGTCCTTGCCGATCGCCTCGAGCGCGACCCCGACCTGCGTCTGCCGAATCTGGACAAGGTCGTGCCGCTGCCGCCCGCCAAGCTGCCCAAGTGGGACGGCAACAAGGAGACGTTGATCGACGCGGCGAAGGCGGTGACGTCTGTGCCGGAGTCGTCGGTCAAACCCGCGGCGCATCCCGTGTCGTAGCGTACGGGGCGCGCTTACGTGTCCGGTGGCCAGATGCTGCCGGAGAAGCCGCAGGTCGCCGTTCCTCCGCAGGCGGAAACGACGGCCGCGCCTGTCGGTGGTTACCCGCTCCCTGACACCCCGCCGCCCTCGCGCGGTGCCGGCCGACTTCACACCTCCCTCGCATGGTTCGTCCTTGCAGCAGTCCTGCCGAATTTCCGGCAAGGCCGTCGCACATCCCTTTCCCGGAGAACCCCATGCGATATCCATTACAGCACGCCGACCAGGCCGTCGTGGCGCGGCGTCCGTCCGACACCGAACCGCACGTACCCGTGTCGCGAGCGAACCTCGAGGAGGTGTGAGTCATGAGCAACGAAGCACTCGACCCGCTGCTGCGGCAACTCGCGGAGCGACTCGGACGGCCTCTCAAGCCCGGCGAAGAACAGGCGCTGCTGGAACGGCTGTCGGGCCGGCAAGCAAACCCGCCGACGCCTGCCGCCGGCCCGGCCGCGCCGGCGAGCGCCGCGAAGCCGCCCCTGCCGCAGTTCAAAACCCGGCAAGAGGCGCGCCAACAGATCAAGCATTTTCTGCAGCTCAACCAGCAAAAGGCGTACGAGAAGATGCGCGGCATCCTGCAGACGATCGACACGCAGAACGAGACGACCCTCGACATGCTCGCGTCGGAACAGCGAAAAGTATCGGGCGTACTCGACGCGAACGAGCCGGCCGGCGACGCGCAGGCATCCGGCGCGACCGGGATCCAGGACAGCACTCGCGAGGCGCTGACGATGATCGGCGAACAACTGACGGGCCTGATCCGTCAGGAAATCGAAACATGCTTCCGGCAATACGGCGATGCGCTCGCCGAAGGGCTCGCCGTCAGGCTCGACGCGATGGAGGACCGGTTGTGCAGCATCGTCGCCGGCCCGGCCGAAGCCATCGAACCCACCGCTGCCGTTCACGATACGCCCGGCCAAGCGTCCATGGAGTAGCACGCGGGTCATGCGACCGAACGCGAAACCGGCCGGCCCCGATGTGCGACCTCTCAACTACGTGAACCAAGGAGCAACAAATGGCTGATACGTGTCAAGTGTGCCAGGTCAATCCCGCGATTACCGATGCGGTCACACAGGTCAACGTCAAGGTGGTCGCGGAAGCGCCGGCAATGGCGATGGGCTCGCTGTACCAGGCCCAGAGCCATTCGCTCAGCATCCTGTTCGAGAACGCGGTGCAGCAGCAGTCGCAGGCCGCGATCCAGTCGCAAACGTCGACGAACGTGGGGACGATGCAGCTCTACACGATCGGACCGGAAAGCGCGGGCGCGGCCGCCACGGAAATCGGCGCGAACGGGATCATTTCCATTCTGGCCGACGTGATCGCGATCGGGAAGGCCGTGACCAAGTAGTAAGGCGTCGTCGCAGCGCCGTGGTCGAGCGGCGGCGCAAGTGGCACGCGCCGCCGATACCGCCGCCGTGCCGCGGATGCGCAGCATGACCGCCGGCGCCTGACCAGCGGTGCCGCGCGGTGTTCCGGAGCAAACGACAGGGCGGGCAGCGCCGATTCGATGCGGTGCCCGTTCGAGAACCAGGAGAAATACGATGGCAAACGACGTCAACGATCCGCTTGACACGAAGGACCCCTGCAAGACCTGTGCGGTGAACGCCGCGATCACCGACGCGGTCACGCAGACCAACGTCAAGGTGGTGGGCGAAGCGCCCGCGATGGCAACGGGCTCGCTGTACCAGGCCCAGAGCCATTCGCTCAGCGTGCTGTTCGAGAACGCCGTGCAGCAGCAGTCGCAGTCCGCGGTGCAGCTGCCGACCTCGACGAACGTCGGCACGATGCAGCTGTACACGCTCGGGCCGGCGAGCGCCGGCGCCGCCGCGACCGAAATCGGCTCGAACGGCGTGCTGTCCGTGCTGGCTGACGTGCTGGCGCTCGGCAAGGCGCTGGCCGGGTAACCCTGCGTCGGCGCCGGGCGGCGGCCCCGATCCCGGTGGCTGTCGCCCGGCGCCCGACGTCGTATCGACGCCGTGACGGCGGACGTCCTGTCGCGTCTCGACGGCGCCGACCGACCCATTCATGCTTTCGCCGCGACCGCGCCGCAGCGGCGAGCCAACCAGGAGCAACGACATGCCGGAACAGGTTTCCCCTGCGATGACCGATGCAGTCACGCAAGCCAACGTCAAGGTGGTAGGCGAAGCGCCCGCCGTGGCCTTGGGCACGCTCATGCAATCGAACAGCCATGCGTCCGCGATCCTGCTTCACAACGCGGTGCAGATGCAGGCGAACCAGGCGGCGTCCAACCTCGCCGCCACGACCGTCGGCATCATGCAGCTCTATGCGGGCTCGCCCGTGGCGCAGGCCAGCGCGGCGCGGTCGGCGAACGACAGCTTCGTGTCGCAACTGGCCGCCGTCGCGCAGTTGATGAACGCCCTCGGTCACGGGCGCGGCTGACCTTCACCGCGCGCCGCGCAACGCGGCGCGCTCGACCTGCCCGCACGGCGGCGCCGCATCGCGAATGCGCTTGCCTGAACGGGCGTCAATTGGCGTCGACGATGGTCCGGAGCTGATCCGGTTTCCGAATCGTCACGCCGTGTTCGTGTAGCCGGATCAGGCCGTCGCGCTGCATCTTCTGCAGGCTGCTGTTCAGTCGCGGCCGGCTGACGTTGAGCATCGCGGCGAGAATGCTCTGGCTCTCCGGCAGCGGCACCTCGAGATCGTTCCCTTGCATGCGGTTCAGCAGATGGCGCGCGAGTCGTGCTTCGAGCCGGTACAGGCAAGCCGACTCGACGAAGTCGCTCAGCTGATGAATGTGCCGGCACAGCTGTTCGTGGATGCGCGCCATGAATTCCGCGTTGGCCTGCAACGGCGCAAAGTGCTGGCGATGCAGCAGCGAAATGCGGCAGTCGGCGCTCAACTGGGCGGTGAAGCTGCGCCGGTGCGCGAGAATCAGCGTGTTTTCGCCGATGAGGTCGCCCGGCATCGAGTGGCCGAGAATGATCTCGCGTCCGCCGGGCTCGTGCAGCGTCTTGTAGACGCGGCCGCGGTGCACGAACGCGACGAAATCCCCCGGATCGCCCTTGAAGAACAGCAGGCGATTGCCGTGTTCGGGCCAGGGCGTGACATGCCGCTCGATGTGGGCGAGCAGGCTTTCCGGCAGATCGACGAGTATCGGTATGTTGCGCAGCGTTTGAGCGTTAGCAAGGGCAGGCATGTTTTCCGCGCGAGGTTGTTGAACGATGCGGCCACCTAGCGAAAAACGCTGCCTTCGGCATTGCGTGAAAAATGAATAATGAAAGTATTGAAATAATCGGCAGGCGGTCCGGACGAGGCGGCACTTTGACGGCAAGCGCGCTTGATCGACCGACATCGAAAGCAGCATGCCGACGCACGGACGCATCGCGGCGGTAGTCGTTCTTTTTCATCGCAATGCCGTTATTCAGTCAGGCCCGGCGGCGCACCTGAAACGACGGATCGGGCTATGCCGGTGAATTAATATTTCCGTTCATAATAATCAAGAAAATTTACCGAAGCCGATTATCGTTATATCGGTGTTACACGGGTAACAGCGTCAATCCCGGCCTCGAATCGATTCTGTGTTTTCCATAAAAAAGGAAGACACGGGATGACAACCTCGAACCAGCACGCTGCCCCGACGCCCGAGTCTCCGGCGCAGCAGCTCGACCGCACGTGGCGGGAAATGCAGGGGAAATTGCGGCGCCGCGCGCGCCTGTTGTGCAAGGGTGATGTTCACCGGGCCGACGAACTGCTTTCCGATACCGCACTCAAGGTCCACATTTACCTGCAGCGCTCGCCCGAGCGCGTCCGGAACCTGACGGGTTTCCTCTTCCTGGCGCTGAATCACGCGTTCCTCGATGGCGCGCGCCGCCGCCTGCGCGAAAGCGGCATGCTCGAATTCGACCCGGCCTGGGACGACGATCACGCCGTCGAGCTGGCCGGCCACGCGCCGTCGGTCGAGCAGCAACTGCTGCTGCGGCAACAGCTGCTGCGTCTCGAGCAGGCGCTGTCGGTGCTGTCCCCGCAGCAGCAGATGCTGTTCACGCTGAAGTTCGAGGAGGACCGGCCGTATTTCCACATCGCCGCGACGCTCGGGATCAACGAGCCGCTTGCCAGAAAGCGCGTCGAACTGCTGCGCAAGAAGTTGCGCGAGGAACTCGCGTGAGCGCGTTCACGAATGCCGGCATGCAGCGTTCCTAACGGCATGCGCGGCGTCGATGGCCTGCCGGCCCGCCGTTCCTTCAATCGCATGCCGGAGCCGAGATCCGAGGAGGCCTCGTGGCAGACAAAGTCAATGAGCAGATTACCGATGCGCTGACGCAGACCAACGTCAACGTCGTCGCGGGCTCGCCGGCCCAGGCGCTGGGCATGCTTTACCAGATGTTCAGCCAGGCCGTCGGCATCTCGGCGCAGAACATGACACAGCAGCAGGCGGCGTTGAACCAGATTTCGAACGCCGTCGTGTCGAAGGCCGTGGCGATGATCCTGTCCGTCGAGGCATCGCCGAAGCCCGCATCGGGCGGCGCGTCGCTGCCCGCGGCGGGCGGCTCGCCGACGGGTTCCACGCATTAGGACGCGACGACTATCGGGATACCTGAATCATGAACATGAAAGGTCTTTTGGGCGGACGCGGAGAAGGCGCGACGCAGGTGCCGGACGACGCCGCGGACGCCGCGGCCGAAGCAACGGCGCCGGCCGAGGTCGCGCCGCGCGACGCGACGCCGACACCCGGCAAGCGCGCGTGGCCGGTCAACCGGCTGCGCAGGTTCACCGATGCGCTGAAGGCGCCGGACCAGATCGCGGGGACGGCCGGGGCCGCCCCGTCGGCGCTGAAGACGGTGCAGGCGATCAACGCGGAGGCGGCGTCCTACGCGACCACGCAGATTGCCGTCGGTCCGAACATGTTGATCACGCAGGCCGGCGGCATGGTCGCGCAGGCGGCGGCCAACTACTTCGAGGCGTCGACGTCGCTGGCGATCGCGGGCAAGAGCGTGCTGATGAAGGACCTCGCGCAGAAGACCATCGACGAGGACGTGAAAGGCATGGCGATGGATGCGGTAGGCCTGCTGCTGACGGACCTGTTCGTCGCGACCGCGGCGGTCGTCGCGGGCGCCGCGGAGGCGATCGAAGGCGAGGCGGCGAGCGTCGCGCTCGACCGGATCGACGAGAGCCTGCAGAAGTATCAGGCGCTGCTGGACAAGAAGGGCACGTAGGGCGCGGCGTCGATACGAACGTCGCGGGCCATCATGCATCGAGAACCTCGGGGCAATCGCCTGCCACGCGTGCAGCGGGCGAAACAGTCTCAATCGACACGATCCGCCGGGCCCGTCAGGCCCGATGCGGGACGTGAGCGGTGGGCGCGACGCACGTTCCGGGTTGAACACGTCGCGGCCTGCTACCGGCAGTCCTGTCTAGTCATGTGAGGAACCCATGTCCTACATCATTCAGAACGTACACGGTTCGGCGCCGCTGCGGGTTGGCGAGCGCAACTGGGGCGATGCGACGGAAATCGATTTCGGCACGATGACGAGTTGCATCGCGCTCGTCGAGCAGACGCCCGGCCAGCCGACGTTGGTGCGCGGCATCCATCTGTCGATCGTCAGCCCCGACGGCACGAAGGTCTACGATACGGCGTCGAATGTCGCCGGACAGGTCGAGACGATCATGCAGCAGAGCGGCAACATGCGGGCGTGTCTCGGGCGCATCGATGTCTGGCAGGCCAACGTGTCGCAAGAAGTGCGGGACTTCTTCGTCGCGTTGATGATGAGCCTCGGCATGACCCAATGGGTACAGGTGCCGGACGGCAACCTGCGGGTACGGCTCCACGGCGGCGTGATGCAGTATCAGAAGGGCACCGACGCGTGGACCAACGTGTAGCCTGCACGATCCATCGAAACCGGTGCCAGCGATGCGCGGGCGCCGGCCCCGCCCCAGCTTTTTGCTCGTCAACGCCAACAAAAAACCTCGTTTCGCGCCACGCGGCCTGTCAGCAGAATGTCTCCATTCCAGCTCACGCGACGACACAAGCGTCGCATGAGCCGCACTTCAGAAGGAGACAGCCGTGGCAGTCGAAACAACCTCGATCGATACGCTCGTCGTCGGCGCCGGGCAGGCCGGCGTGGCGATGAGCGAGCACCTGGGCAAGCAGGGCGTGCCCCATCTCGTGCTGGAGCGCAGCCGTATCGCCGAACGCTGGCGCACCGGGCGCTGGGATTCGCTGGTCGCGAACGGCCCCGCGTGGCACGACCGTTTCCCGGGGCTCGAATTCGACGGGCTCGACCCCGATGCGTTCGCAACGAAGGACCAGGTCGCGGACTACTTCGAAGCGTATGCCCGTCGATTCAACGCGCCGATCCGCACCGGCGTCGAAGTGACGCATGTCGTGCGCAACACGGGCAAGCCGGGCTTCGTCGTCGAGACGTCCGACGGCACGATCGAGGCGAACCGCGTGGTGGTCGCGACGGGCCCGTTCCAGCGCCCCGTGATTCCGCCGATCGCGCCGGATGACGCGCGCGTCGTGCAGATCCATTCCGCCGACTATCGCAACCCGGGCCAGCTCCCGGCAGGCGCGGTGCTGGTGGTCGGCGCCGGTTCGTCGGGCGTGCAGATCGCCGACGAACTGCAGCGCGCGGGCCGGCAGGTCTACCTGTCGGTCGGGCCGCACGATCGTCCGCCGCGAGCATATCGCGGCCGCGACTTCTGCTGGTGGCTCGGCGTGCTCGGCGAATGGGACAAGGAAGTCGCGACGCCCGGCCGCGAACACGTGACGATCGCGGTGAGCGGCGCGCGCGGCGGCCATACGGTCGATTTCCGCGCACTCGCGAACCAGGGCGTGACGCTGGTCGGGCTGACGAAGTCGTTCGACGGCGGCGTGGCCGTGTTCGAACCCGATCTCGCGATCAATCTCGCGCGCGGCGACGAGAACTACCTGTCGCTGCTCGACGCGGCCGACGCGTATGCGGCGCGCAACGGCCTCGACCTGCCGGAAGAGCCGGACGCCCGGCGCATCCTGCCGGACCCCGGCTGCGTCGCGCATCCGATCCTCTCGCTCGATCTCGCCGGCGCGGGCGTCGCGTCGATCGTCTGGGCGACCGGCTATGCGGTCGACTACGGCTGGCTGAACGTCGACGCGTTCGCGTCGAACGGCAAGCCGCAACACCAGCGCGGCGTATCGAAGGAGCCGGGCATCTATTTCCTCGGGCTGCCGTGGCTGTCGCGGCGCGGCTCCAGCTTCATCTGGGGCGTGTGGCACGACGCGAAGCACATCGCCGATCACATCGTCACGCAGCGCAAGTACCTCGCGTACCACGACGCGGCGCAGCACCGCGCGGCCGCGCAGGCGGTGCAGCCGGACGCGCGCCCGCTCGCCGAAGCGGCGAACTGACAACCTGACGACCCCGCCGCGCCCCTTCCCGCGCGGCGGGCGACCACACCGACACTCGAAGGACCTCGATGAGCCAGCCTACCCATACGCGTATCCGCATGTTCAACACGAAGGATACCTACCCGAACCAGACGCTCGACAACGACCTGTGCCAGGCGGTGCGGGCCGGCAACACCGTCTACGTGCGCGGCCAGGTCGGCACCGATTTCGACGGCAACCTGATCGGCCTCGGCGACCCGCGCGCGCAGGCCGAGCAGGCGATGAAGAACGTCAAGCAGTTGCTCGAGGAAGCCGGCAGCGACATCACCCACATCGTGAAGACGACGACCTACCTGATCGATCCGCGTTATCGCGAACCCGTGTACCAGGAGGTCGGCAAGTGGCTGAAGGGCGTCTATCCGATCTCGACGGGACTCGTCGTTTCCGCGCTCGGCCAGCCGCAGTGGCTGATGGAGATCGACGTGATCGCGGTGATCCCCGACAACTGGCAGCCGAACCGCGCACGGGAGGCGACATGACGTTCTCCATCGTCGGGCGCTGCCCGGAGACGGGGCAGCTCGGGATCGCGATCAGCTCGTCGAGCATCGCGGTGGGCGCGCGCTGCCCGTGGGTGCGTGCGGGCGTCGGCGCCGTGTCGACGCAGAACATCACGCTGCCGGCGCTTGGGCCCCAGATCCTCGACCTGATCGAGCACGACCAACTCGCGCCGGCGGCGGCACTCGACCGGGCGTTGAGCGCGAACGGCTGGAGCCAGTACCGGCAGGTCACGGTGATCGACGGGCAGGGGCAGACCGCATGCTTCACCGGCAAGGAGGCGCTCGGCACGCATCGCGCGGTGCGGGGCGAGCAGTGCGTGGCGGCGGGCAACCTGCTGGCCGCGCCGGCCGTGATCGACGCGATGGTGCGGGCCTTCGAGCACGCGCCGGGATTGCTCGCCGATCGCCTGCTGGCCGCGATGCACGCGGCGATGGCGGCCGGCGGCGAGGCCGGGCCCGTGCATTCGGCCGCGCTGAAGGTGACGGGCGACGTGACCTGGCCGATCGTCGACCTGCGCGTCGACTGGGCCGATACCGATCCGGTCGGGCAGCTCGACGCGCTGTGGCGCGCGTATCGGCCGCAGATGCAGGATTACCAGACGCGCGCGCTGAACCCGACCGCCGCACCGCGTTACGGCGTGCCCGGCGATGAGTGATCCGTCGAGCCGCGCGTTGCTCGAACGGCTGATCGGCTTCGCGACGGTCAGCCGCGATTCGAACCTCGAGATGATCGGTTTCATCCGCAACTATCTCGCGGGTTTCGGGGTGGAGAGCGAACTGTTCTACAACGCGGAACGCACGAAGGCGAGCCTGTACGCGACGATCGGCCCGTGCGATCGCGGCGGCGTCGCGCTGTCGGGCCATACCGACGTGGTGCCGGTCGACGGGCAGGCATGGACGGTCGAACCGTTCCGGCTGACCGAGCACGACGGCCGCCTGTACGGCCGCGGCACGGCCGACATGAAGGGCTTCATCGCATCGGTGCTCGCGGCCGTTCCGGCGTTCGTCGTGCGGCCGTTGAGCGTGCCCGTGCATCTCGCGTTCTCGTACGACGAGGAAGTCGGTTGTCTCGGCGTGCGGCCGATGCTCGAACAACTGGCCGCGCGCGAACATCGTCCGCGGCTGTGCGTGATCGGCGAGCCGACCGAACTGAAGCCGGTGCTCGGTCACAAGGGCAAGCTCGCGATGCGTTGCCACGTGAAAGGCGCCGCGTGTCACTCCGCTTACGCGCCATCGGGCGTCAACGCGATCGACTATGCGGCGAAGCTGATCGGCCGGCTCGGCGAGATCGGCGCGGCGCTCGCTCGCCCCGAGCGGCACGACAGTCGCTTCGACCCGCCATTCTCGACCGTGCAGACGGGATTGATCAAGGGCGGCCGCGCGCTGAACATCGTGCCGGCCGAATGCGAGTTCGATTTCGAGGTGCGTGCGCTGCCGGATTTCGATGCGCACGACGTGCCGAGAAAGCTGCAGGACTATGCGGAATCCGAACTGCTGCCGAGAATGCGCGCGGTGCAGCCCGATACCGACATTCAACTGAAACCGCTCGGCGCGTATCCGGGGCTGGCGACCGCGCCGGACAGCGAGGCCGCGCGGCTGGTCGCTTGGCTGAGCGGGTCCGACGCGTTCGGCACGGTGGCGTTCGGCACCGAGGGCGGGCTGTTCGGGCAGGCCGGTATTCCGACCGTCGTGTGCGGGCCCGGCAGCATGGACCAGGGGCACAAGCCCGACGAGTTCGTCACGCTCGAACAACTGCACGGATGCGACGCGATGCTGGGCCGCCTCGCCGCGTACCTTGCTTCCGCCGCCTGAACGGGCGGCCGGCACGCACGCGCCGCATCCGGCGGCGCGTGCGATGTCCCATTCCCTGTCGCGACCTCAGCGACCTCATCGCGCCGCTTCGGCGACGATCTGCGCGAGCCGCTCGCGGCAGAAATCGACGAACGACTGCGCCTGTTTCGTGAGCTGCCCGCGCTTCAGCCGCGCGCTCACGAGCCCGGACGGGCTGACCGTTTCACTGAGGCCGATCGTCACGACGCGCTGGCCGTCGTACGTATAGTCGGAATGCGGGCGCGTGACGAGCAGCGAGAAACCGAAGCCCTGGCCGACCATCCCGCGCACCATCTCGATCGACGGCGAGCCGAACACGATGTTCGGCGTGAGCCCGAGTTCGTGAAACAGGCTGACGAAATACGTGCGGCTCGGCTGCACGTCGAGCAGGATCATCGGCTCGACGCACAGATCGCGCAGCGACACGTGCGACTGCGCGGCGAACCGGTGGTGCTCCGGCAGCAGCACGTACGGCTGCTGCGGCGGCATCAGCGGCTCGGTTTCGATCGTGCCGTCGAGATCGTGGTCGTACATCAATGCGAGATCGAACGTGCCGGACGTCAGCCCCTGCACGAGTTCCTGCTGGTCGCCGTCGCGCAGCCGGATGTTCACGCCCGGGTAGCGCTCGCGAAAACCCGCGATCAGTTGCGGCAGGTAGAGCGGCGCGACCGTCTCGAAGCAGCCGATGTCGATCTGCCCGGCGATCACGTCGTTGTCGGCGAGCGCGTTCTGTTCGAACTCGTGCGCGATGCGCAGCAGTTCCTGCGCTTTCCGGTAGAAGCGCGTGCCGCTCGGCGTCAGCGACACGCCTTGCGCGTGGTGACGAATGAACAGCTTCACGCCGAAGCTCTCTTCCAGCCCCTTGATCGCGCTGGAAATCGACGGCTGCGCGATGAACAGCTGACGCGATGCCTCGGCGACGCTGCCGGATTCGACCGTCGTGATGAAGTATTTCAGTTGCCGCAAAGTGTAGTGAGCCACAAGCACCTCTGACGCCCGCCCCGGCGTGTCGCCGCGGGCGCATGCGCGTTCCATATGGAAACAGACCCTGGCACCTTACCTGAAGTCGATCGGCGCCGAAATTTCCGCTGCAGAGCTTTTTCGTATGTCGCGGAAATATTTTTAGTATTTTCCGGTCGCGATGCACGTGGCGCACCATCCTCTCCAACCTGGATCGCGACGGGGCCGCGTGCGCGCCGGCGGGACATGTCATCCGTCCCCGCTTGCAGCGCACGCGTCGCTTCGTTCGGCACCGCCGCGCGTGCACGCGGCGCGGCGTCGCTCGCGCATCCGGACCGATGGCCGGCGCGCACCCCGACGCGCGCCGGCGTGAACGGCACGCGCGCATCGCCGCGCAGGACAGGAGACTTCACCATGACGAACGCGGAACGCAATGCGTCCCCGATGATAGAGAAGCACACGATCGGCTATGTGCCGCCCGCGGAACGCCACGGCAAGGTGCGCGACCTGTTCACGCTCTGGTTCGGCGGCAACATCGCGCCGCTGCCGATCGTGACCGGCGCGCTCGGCGTGCAGATGTTCCACCTGAACCTGATGTGGGGCATCGTCGCGATCGTCGTCGGGCAGGCGGTCGGCGGCGTGCTGATGGCGCTGCATTCGGCGCAGGGGCCGCAGATGGGTATCCCGCAGATGATCCAGAGCCGCGCGCAGTTCGGCTCGTGGGGTGCACTGCTCGTCACGCTGATCGCGGCCGTGATGTACGTCGGCTTCTTCGCGTCGAACATCGTGCTCGCCGGCAAGTCGGTGCACGGCATCGCGTCGTCGGTGCCGGTCCCCGTCGGCATCGTGATCGGCGCGGTGGGCTCGGGGCTGATCGGGATCATCGGCTACCGGTTCATCCACATCCTGAACCGTATCGGCACGTGGGTGCTCGGCATCGGCATTGCCGTCGGCTTCTGGATGATCCTGTCGCACGTGAACACCGCCGATTTCCTGACGCGCGGCGGCTTCGACTTCGCGGGCTGGCTCGCGACGGTATCGCTGTCGGCGCTGTGGCAGATCGCGTTCGCGCCGTACGTGTCGGACTATTCGCGCTATCTGCCGGAGAACGTCGGCGTCGCGTCGACGTTCTGGGCGACCTACCTCGGCTGCACGATCGGCTCGACGCTCGCGTTCATCTTCGGCGCGGTGGCCGTGCTCGCGGTGCCGGCCGGCGCGGACACGATGGACGCGGTCAAGCAGGCGACCGGCCCGCTCGGCCCGCTGATGCTGGTGCTGTTCCTGCTGAGCGTGATCAGCCACAACGCGCTGAACCTGTACGGCGCGGTGCTCGCGGTGATCACGTCGGTGCAGACGTTCGCGTACAAGTGGATTCCGACCGCGAAGGCGCGCGCGATCGTGTCGGTCGTGATCTTCGTTGCGTGCTGCTACGCGGCGATCGGCGCGTCGACGAACTTCGTCGGCAACCTCGTCGACCTGGTGCTCGCGCTGCTGGTCGTGCTGGTGCCGTGGACGGCGATCAACCTGATCGACTTCTACGTGATCCACAAGGGCAAGTACGACATCCAGTCGATCTTCATGGCGGACGGCGGAATCTACGGCCGCTTCAATCCGCAGGCGCTGCTCGCGTATGCGATCGGCATCGTCGTGCAGATTCCGTTCATGAACACGCCGATGTATGCGGGGCCGATTCCCGCGCATCTGGGCGGCGCGGATTTGTCGTGGCTCGTGGGCCTGCTGCTGACGTCGCCGCTGTACTACTGGCTCGCGATGCGCGACAGCGCGTATCGGCGCCGGCAGGGCGGCGCGCACCTGCCGCCGACGGCGGTGCGGTAAGCGCGGCGTCGTTCGACGCGATCCAATGGAACGGCCGCCGCGTCGGTGGCGATGCGGCGGCCGCGAGCGGCAAGCGCAGGGCGGCAGGCGGGGCGAAGGGGGCGGCGTGTGCCGCGACCCTTGCCCGCCCGCGGATCAGACCACCGCCGAGCGCGCGACGCGCACCGGCACCGACTTGTACGACGGCGTGCCGCTTTCCTTGTCGATGTAGTCGAGCGGCACGAGCACGTTCGCTTCCGGATAGTACGCGCCGACCGAGCCCGGCGCGATGTCGTACTCGATCGCGGTGATCTTCTCGAGGCGCAGCGTGCGGCCCGACGCGGTGACCGTTTCGATGTCGACGAGGTCGCCGTGCTCGAGCCCGTACTTGTCGAGATCGGCCGCGTTCATGAACAGCACGTCGCGCCGGCCGAACACGCCGCGATAGCGATCGTCGAGCCCGTAGATCGTCGTGTTGTACTGATCGTGGCTGCGCAGCGTGATCAGCCGCAGCACCTGCTCGGCGCCGAGCACGTCCGCGTCCTCCTTCACACCCTTGTAGACCGAGAACATCGCCTTGCCGGTCGGCGTCGGCCACACGCGCTCGGTGGGCGGCAGCGGCAGGCGGAAGCCGCCCGGCGTGCGAATCCGCTCGTTGAACGCGTCGAAGCCGGCTACCGTCTTGTCGATCAGGTCGCGGATGCGGTCGTAGTCGGCGATCAGGTCGAGCCACGCGACCTTGCTGTTCGGCAGCGTCGCATGCGCGATGCCGGCGACGATCGCGGGCTCCGAGCGCAACTGGTCCGACGCCGGCTTCAGCTTGCCGGCCGACGCATGGACCATCGACATCGAATCCTCGACGGTGATCGATTGCCGGCCGGTGGCCTGCATGTCGAGCTCGGTGCGGCCGAGCACCGGCAAGATGAAGGTTTCCTTGCCGACCAGCAGGTGCGAACGGTTCAGCTTCGTGCCGAGATGCACGCTCAGGTCGAGCTTCGCCATCGCCGGGAACGACAGCTCGGGATCGGGCAGCGCGACCGCGAAGTTGCCGCCGAGGCACAGCAGCGCCTTCGCGGTGCCGTCGATCATCGCCTGCATCGCCTGCACCGCGTCGTGCCCATGCTTCGCGGGCGGTGTGAAGCCGCACACGTCCTCGATCTTCTTCAGGAATTCGGCCGACGGCTTCTCGGTGATGCCGACCGTGCGGTTGCCCTGCACGTTCGAATGGCCGCGCAGCGGGCACACGCCGGCGCCGGGCTTGCCGATGTTGCCGCGCATCAGCAGCAGGTCGGCGATCAGGCGCACGGTCGCCGTACCCTTGTTGTGCTGCGTGACGCCCATTCCGTACGTGACGATCGTCGCGTTCGACTTCGCGTACGCGAGCGCGACCTCTTCGAGCTGCGTTTGGCTGAGGCCGCTCGCGCGCTCGATGTCGTCCCACGACGTGGCTTCGAGGTCGGCCGAGAACGCGTCGAAGCCGTCGGTGTGCTGCGCGATGAAATCGCGGTCGAGCACGTCGCCGCGTTCGGCTTCGAGCTTCAGCAGCGCCTTCATGATGCCCTTCAGCGCGGCCGCGTCGCCGCCCGCGTCGACCTGGTAGTACGTCGACGCGATCCGCGTCGAGCCGAACGACGCCATCTCGATCATGTCCTGCGGATCGGCGAAGCGTTCGAGCGCGCGTTCGCGCAGCGGGTTGAACACGATGATCGGCACGTTCCGGCGCGAACACTCGTGCAGCGTGCCCATCATCCGCGGATGGTTCGTGCCGGGGTTGTGGCCGATCGAGATGATCAGCTCGCAGTGGTCGAAATCCTCGAGCGACACGGTACCCTTGCCGATGCCGATCGACTGCGGGAGGCCGACGCTGGTCGGCTCGTGGCACATGTTCGAGCAGTCGGGGAAGTTGTTGGTGCCGAGCTCGCGCGCGAACAGCTGATACAGGTACGCGGCTTCGTTGGACGCGCGGCCCGACGTGTAGAACTCGACCTGCTCGGGCGGCAGCGCGCGCAGCACTTCGCCGATGCGCGCGAAGGCGTCGTCCCATTCGATCGCGCGGAACGTGTCGGTCGCGCGGTCGTAGACGAGCGGATGCGTGAGCCGGCCCATGTTCTCCAGTTCGTAGTCCGACATGCGCAGCAGCGACGACACGGTGTTCGCCGCGAAGAATTCCGGCGTCACGCGCTTGGTCGTCGCTTCCCACGTGACGGCCTTCGCGCCGTTCTCGCAGAACTGGAACGTCGACTTGTGTTCCTTGTCGGGCCACGCGCAGCCGGGGCAGTCGAAGCCGTCGGGCTGGTTGGTTCGCATCAGCACGATCGGCGCCTCGATGGTTTCCATCTGCGACCGCACCGCGTCGGCTGTCGCGCGAAGCGCGCCCCAACCGCCGGCGGGCCCGTCGTATTTCCTGATGCCTGGCACTTCGCGTCGATTTGTCATGTGAATCTCCAATAGCCGGGCCCGGTGCGGGTGGCTCGGTTGCGCCGTGTCGCGGCGTGGGGCGGCTCCGTCCGCGGACGGAGCCGGTCATGCGCGCCCCGGGTTGCGGGGCATGCGTTGTTTTAGTGCGCGTCCTTCTTCGCGCCGGACGACTTCTTGCCCGACGGTTTCGCCGCGGGCGGCGGGGCGTCGGCGGGCGTGTCGTCCGCCTTCGCGTCTGCTGCTGCCTTGGCGGTCTTGCCGTTCGGTTTGGCCTTGCCATCGGCGTCCTGCTTTGCGTCCTTCGTGTCTTTCGCTTCAGGCGCGGCGAGTTTGTTGAACTTCACTTCGTCGCTGTCCTTGTCGTAGTCCACCTCGCACTTGTCGCCCGACTTCAGCCGATCGGCGAGGATTTCCTTCGCGAGCCGCGTCTCGATGGTCTGCCGGATCTGGCGCTTCAACTCGCGCGCGCCGAATTCGGGCTGGTAGCCGGCTTCGGTCAGGTGCGCGACGAGCGAGTCGCCCATCACGAGCGTGATGTCCTGCGCGGCGGCGGTACGCACCACGCGGTCGAGCTGGATCTGCACGATCGCGCGGATGTTGTCCTTCGACAGCGCGTGGAAGACGATCACCTCGTCGATCCGGTTCAGGAACTCGGGCCGGAAATGCCCCTTCAGCACCTGCATCAGTTCCTCGCGGATCGCCTTGTCGGTCTTGCGTGCGGCTTCCGGCTGCGTGAGGTTGTCCATGATGATCGCCGCGCCGAGGTTGCTGGTCGCGATGATGATCGTGTTGCTGAAATCGACCACGCGGCCCTTGCCGTCGGTGAGACGCCCGTCGTCGAATACCTGCAGCAGCACGTTGTAGACGTCCGGATGCGCCTTCTCGATCTCGTCGAGCAGGATCACGCTGTACGGGCGTCGCCGCACGCGCTCGGTGAGCTGCCCGCCTTCGTCGTAGCCGACGTAGCCGGGCGGTGCGCCGATCAGCCGCGCGACCGCGTGGCGCTCCATGTATTCCGACATGTCGATGCGGATGATCGCCTGCTCGTCGCCGAACACGGTCTCGGCCAGCGCCTTCGCGAGCTCGGTCTTGCCGACGCCCGTCGGCCCGAGGAACAGGAACGTCGCGATCGGCCGGTGCGTCTGGCCGAGCCCCGCGCGCGACAGCCGCACCGCATCGCTGACGGCGACCACCGCATCGGCCTGGCCGACCACGCGCTCGCGCAGTTGCTCTTCCATCTTCAGCAGCTTCTGGCGTTCTTCCTGCGTGAGTTCGGACACGGGGATGCCGGTCAGCCGCGACACGACCTCGGCCACCGATTCGACGGTCACCTCGAGCGTCTCCGAACCGGTTTTGCGCTGCCACGCCTCCATCATCTCGTCGACGGCCTTCTGCTTCGCGCTGATCTGCTCTTCGAACTGCTTCGCTTCGTCGAAGCGCTTGCGCGACGTCGCGTAGTCCTGCTCGCGCTTCAGCTGCGCGATCTGCGCTTCGCCTTCCTGAATGTCGACCGGACGCGACGTCGCGCCGATCCGCACGCGCGCGGCGGCCTGGTCGATCAGGTCGATCGCCTTGTCGGGCAGGAAGCGCGACGTGATGTAGCGGTCGGCGAACTCGGCGGCCGCGACGAACGCGTCGTCGGCGAACGTCACCTGGTGGTGCGCCTCGAGGCTGTCGCGCAGCCCGCGCAGGATCACGATCGTCTGCTCGACGCTCGGCTCCGGCACGAACACGGGCTGGAAGCGGCGTTCGAGCGCGGCGTCCTTCTCGATGTACTTCTGGTATTCGTTGAGCGTCGTCGCGCCGATCAGGCTCAGCTCGCCGCGCGCGAGCGCGGGCTTCAGCACGTTAGCGATGTCGAGGCCGCCTTCGCCGCCGCCCTGGCCCGCGCCGACGATCGTATGCAGCTCGTCGATGAACAGGATCAGTTCGTCCTGCTTCGCGGTCACTTCGTCGATCAGCTGCTTCGCGCGTTCCTCGAATTCGCCGCGATACTTCGCGCCGGCCACCATCGAGTTGATGTTGACTTCGACGAGCCGCTTGTCGCGCAACACTTCGGGCACGTCGCCGTTGACGATCCGCTGCGCGAGCCCCTCCACGATCGCGGTCTTGCCGACGCCCGGCTCGCCGATCAGCACCGGGTTGTTCTTTTTGCGGCGCGCGAGCACCTCGATCGTGCTCTCGATTTCCTGCGCGCGGCCGAGCACCGGATCGAGCTTGCCCTGGCGCGCGATCGCGGTGAGGTCGCGGCCGAACTTGTCGAGGTTCGGCGTGCCGGTCGGCGCATCGACGCGGCCGTCCTCGGCGCCCTTGCCGACCACCTTCACGACCTTCTGGCGCAGCGCCTCGGGCGTCACACCGTATTTCTTCAGCAGCGTGCCGGCGACGCTGTCCGGCACCGCCGCGAGCCCGATCAACAGGTGCTCGGGGCCGATGTACGAGTGGCCGAGATCGCGCGACGCCTGAAACGCGTACTGCACGGCCTTCTTCACGCGCGGCGAGATCGACAGCTTGTCGAGCGGCGCATCGGGGGCGGCCGTGCCGGTGTGCGCATGCGCGTCGATGTACGTCTTGATGTCCTCCGGCGACAGCTTCAGTTCCTTCAGCAGCGCGGCGCACACGTCGGTGTCCGCGAGCGCGTACAGCAGGTGTTCGGAATCGAGCTCGCTGCGGCGCAGCTCGTGCGCCTTCTCGGCCGCGCGCTGCAGCAGCTCGAGCGTCTGTTCGCTGAACGCGTCGGTCGGGTCGACCGATTCGCGCGGAATCTCGGCGGCGAGCGGCGATTCGTCGCCGAGCCCGCCGAACAACGACGACGGTCCGCCACCGCCGAGCAACGAATCGAACGGATTCAGCATGCTTTGATGCCGCATCAGCTGACGGAAGTGGTAATCGCAGATCGAGATGGTCTTGCGCTCGCCGTCCTGCATCACGGTGGCGCGCGCAACGGCCGGCCGCGCGTGGCAGATATCGCAAAGTGCGGGCATGGTGGTCTGGCTCCTGTCGGTGAAGGTGGGTCGAAGCGTGACGCCCGATGCGGTGCGGCGCTCGCGCGTCCCGATCGCATACGCACGACGCGCACGGCGGCGGCGCGTGTTGCACCGGTGCGACACGCGCGGTGCGCGCCGGCGTGGCGCACGATCGCGGTCGGGGCGGGAAGCGCGGGTGCGGCAAGGAGCCCACGGCATCGCTTCGACTGCGTTCAAAATAACGAATCGACGCGGCCCGTCCAAGACACAGTTCCATGCCGGACCGGCCGTGAATTGCACCCTCACATGGACGCGGGACGGGGTGGCAAGGAGTACAGACGCGCAAGCGGGCGGCGGCGCGGGCGTGCGCGGCGCGTGCGGCTTGCGGTGGAAGGGGCGGGACAGGGCGGCGCCCGAACGGCGCGCGGTGCGACATCGGCGCGCAGCGCGCCCGCAGTGGGCAAACGGAGGGTGGTGTCGCCGACCTCGCGGCCCGCGTTCGCGTCGACCGTCTGCTTCAGGGTAGCGACGGACGCCTGCAACGCCTGTAATGCATCATTCGATTCGCTCATGACATCCTCCATGCAGGACGGGCTGGATCGGCGACGAACCGTGGCCGGCGCCGCGGCGTCGCGCGCCGGCCACCGCGCTCAGGCGGCTGCGTTGCCCTGCGGCGCCACGGCCACCGATGCCTCGCTCGTCAACATCAGGAACGTGAACGTTTCGCGCAGGTACAGGCGGACGCCCTTGTCGGTGTGGCTCGTGTAGCCGATCGACAGGTCTTCCCCGAGGTGCAGCTCGTAATCGCCGCCGCGCGTGGACAGCACGCAGCCGCCGCTGATCGCCGGCGCCCAGATGATCTCGCCGCTGACGATGCGTTTGATATGGCCGAGGACCGGATAGCCCTGGTCGCGCGCTTCGCTGAGCGCGGTGTATGCGTCCGACCCGAGCACGACCGAGTACGGGCCGTCGACGCCGGCGAGGCGCAACGCTTCCAGCGCGTCGCTGATCGCGTCCGGGTACGCGCCGACGTCCGCGGGCAGCGTGAGCCGTCGGTTCGACGTGCCTTCGCGGATGCCGATGATGCCGGCCGCGCGGTAGCCGTCGAAGATCGCGCTGTCTTCGGCGAACGCGAGCCGCTGTGCGGCTTCCTTCGCCGGCTGCCAGTCGGCGTCGCGCGCGCCGCGCTCGACGCTGTCGATCGCGTCGCGGCTCAGTTCGAACGGCACCGTCAGCTCGACGATCGTGCGTACTTCGCGCAGCCGCGCGTTCACGAGCTCGCGCGGCGCGGCCACGTCGAGCAGGTGCCCGGTGCCGACGGCCGACAGCTCGGGGCCTTCGGGGCCGTCGACGTCGACGACGCGCCGGCCGGCCACTGATCGTTTGAAGGTGCGCGCCACTTCCTCCTCGATTTGTTCCCAGGCGGACGACGAGATCGGGGCGAGTTCGCGATGCAGGTTATTCATAGGTCGGGGTTCCTTTCAGCGAGCCGATGTTCAGCGAGCCGTCGCGACGTGGCGCGGCAGGCGCGGACGGCGTGGATTCCGGTTGGGCGGCGCCGTCGGCCGGCGCCGGGCGGTCGGCGAGCGCTTCGAGCAGGTCGGCCGACGGCACGAAGAACAGCGAGCCGGTGACCGCGCGGCTGTAGTCGAGCAGGCGGTCGTAGTTGCCGGGCGGGCGGCCGACGAACATGTTCTCGAGCATCTGCTCGATCGGCGCCGGCGAGCGCGCATAGCCGATGAAATAGGTGCCGAATTCGCCGGCGCCCGGGCGCCCGAACGGCATGTTGTCGCGCAGGATCTTCACTTCCTGGCCGCCCTCGTCGAGCGTGGTCAGCGAGCTGTGCGAGCACGACGGCTTCACGTCCGGCGCGAGCTCGATGTCGGACAGCTTGGTGCGGCCGATGATGCGCTCCTGCGTCTCGACCGCGAGCGCGTTCCAGCCGGCCATGTCGTGCAGGTACTTCTGCACGAGCACGTAGCTGCCGCCCGCGAATTCGGCGTCTTCGTCGCCGATCACCGTGAAGTCGACGGCCTCGCGGCCTTCCGGGTTCTCGGTGCCGTCGACGAAGCCGATCATCGCGCGCTGGTCGAAATTGCGGAAGCCGTGCACCTCGTCGACGACCGTGACCGCGTCGCCGAGCGCATTGAGCAATTGCGTCGCCAATTCGAAGCACAGGTCCATCGCTTCCGCGCGGATGTGCAGCAGGATGTCGCCGGGCGTCGCGATCGCGACGCGCTGGCCGGCGCCGAATTCGCGGAACGGATGCAGCGACGCGGGGCGCGGCTCGCCGAACAGCGCATCCCATGCGTCGGAGCCGAAGCCGCAGACGCACGTGAGGTTGCCGCCCGGCACGCGCTTGCCGACCGAGCGCACGAGCGCGGCGATGTCGCCGCACCATGAACGGATCGTGTCGGCGTGATCGGCGCCGGGATTGATCGTCGCCACGAGAAAGATCGCGCTGCGCGTGATCGGGCTGTGGACGGCCTGGGAGAGCGGGGGAGGGGTAGTCTGCATCGCGGCCTGCCGGTCAGTCATGTCGGGACGGGCGGGCCGTGGCGCGCGAACGGTTGAACTGTGTCATGCGACGGTTCTCTTTGTGACGTGCGGATGAAGGACGTTGCGCGGGCATCGCGCAACGGGCCGCAGCGGCGGCAGCCGGCCTCCGGCGCGAAGGGGAGGCGGACGTGGCGGCCGCGCGTTCGCCCGGCGCGTGAGCTGTCCGCACCGCGTAACGTCGTCGAGCCTGCAATCTAGCAGCTTCGACGGGGCTTTGGAACACGTATCGATGATCTGTCATTCGAATGGGTCAAACAGGGCTCGGTTTTGTGCGGCGCCCGCGCAGCTGTACTCCTGGCGCGCGCGGCGCTGTGCTCTTGAGCGTGCGTGTCGCGTGCAGTAGATTAGGTTCCGCTCCGCCCGACGACGACCCTCATGATGAACCTTTTGGAAGCGATGCGTATTTTCGGTGCAATCGTCGAGCACGGCGGGCTGTCCGGCGCGGCGTCCGATCTGCAGCTCGACGTCGCGCAGGTGGGCGCGCGGCTCGACGATCTCGAACGCTATCTCGGCTGCCGGTTGTTGCTGGACCGCACGGGCGACGCCGTGTGCACCGAGGCCGGCGCCGCGTTTCATGCGTGTTGCCGGCGCACGCTGTCCGCGGTCGCGCAGGCGACCGGCGCGATCGGAACCGGCGCATGCGCAACGGTTTCCCGTCCGCCCGTCGCAGGCTTTCCGTTTCCCGACACCCTCCGCCGCCGCGATGGAGCATCGATCGCGGCACCGACGACATCGCACCGGATACCGCGTTGAATACTTCCACTGCATCCGCCGATACGGCCGCCGAGCGCATCCGTCGCCGCTTCGGCCATTTCCTTCACGCGGCCGAGCTGGCCGGGCTGGTCGTGATCGGTCTGGCGACCGCGTTCGCGATGGCGCAGGAAGCGTGGAAGGTCGTGCTCGCGGGCGAAGTGTCGCTGACGGACCTGCTGCTGATGTTCCTGTATCTGGAAGTGCTCGCGATGGACCTGCGCTACCTGCGGCTTGGTCGGCTGCCGGTGCGGTTTCCGCTGTTCATCGCGATGACGTCGCTCGCGCGCGACCTGATCCTGCGCGGCGCGACCGACAGCCCCGAGCGGATGCTGATGACGACTTTCGGGATCGTGCTGCTCGCGGTCGGCGTGCTGATCCTGAGCTTCGGCCAGCATCGCTTTCCGGCGGACGTCGACGATGTCGAGGACGACGTGCATGCGCGCAAGTAACGCGGCCCGGGCGGCATTCGAAGCGAACCCCGGCGCGCCGTGCGACATGCGGCGGCCCCATCCTCATCCCAACACACGAGGTGTCGCATGACCAGCCAATTGATCGTCGCCGTATTCGGCAGCGTCGACACGGCCCGCCGGGCCGCGAACGATTTCGACGCGCTGTCGGAGAAGAGCGAAGGATTCCATATCGAAAATGGCGTCGTCGTCGAGAAGGACGCGAACGGCGAGCTCGCGGTGCTCGACGCCGAATCGCGGCCGTTCAAGGGCGGCGTGATCGGCGCAATCGCGGGCGGCTTGCTCGGCCTGCTCGCCGGGCCGCTCGGCGTGGTGACCGGCATCGCGGCCGGCGCGGGCGCCGGCATGCTCGCGCAAGCGGCCGACAACGCGCTGCTCGACGGCACGTTCGTCGAGACGGTCGCTGCGCGGCTCGTGCCCGGCAGCGTCGCGGTCATTCTCGAAGCGAAGGAGGACACGCCATTCTCGGTCGACAACGTCGTCGCGGGATTCGGCGGCAAGGTCTTTCGCCACGCGCTCGACTGAGCGCGCGCCTGTCGAATCAATTCAGGAGAGTGGCATGCGCATCGACCAATCGTACCGGCGCTTCGACATCGCGGCGACGCTGTCGCCGCTGCCCGGCAACCGCGCGATCGCGATCGTCGACGTGACGACCGACGATCCGGGCCGCGTCGCCGATCTCGGCACCGGCCAGTTCCTCCAGATCCGCAAGTGGCTCGAGTCGAACGACATCGCGCTGCTGACGGTGGTGTTCGACGAGTGCAAGGTCGCGATCGACCACTACGCGGACAACGTCGACGACGCTTGAGTGCGAGCGGGCCCGCCCATGGCCGGGCTTCGCTTCGCCGCCGCTTCCTCTGCTACCGCAATTCATCATGACGTGCGCCGGACGAACGGCTGCCGTGCGAGCGCGCGCGGCCGCGCCGCCGCGTTCGCATCATCTGTTCACCACGCCGACCGGATTTGACGTTTCCTCGCCAAACTGTCACTTACATTCGCCGAAATGACGCAGTAGGATGCCGAACCTTGTCTTGATGAGATTCGCATTGCTATCCGCCTTCAATTTCGGTAACGGACGAGGTTCCAGCCGGGACACCCGCACCCGGCGACGGCTATCCGGCTTCGTGCATCGGCGCGGCGGTGCCGCTCATGCGGCGCAGGCCGGTTCATCGCTGGCGGGGCGAGGCGGATGAAGCTCTACGAGAAATTTGCGAACGACGTAGAGCGACTCATTCGGCAAGGGGTATATCGACACGGCGACCGTGTGCCGTCGGTGCGTCAGGCGAGCCAGCAGCACCGGATCAGCATCACGACCGTACTGCATGCGTATCTGCTGCTGGAAAGTCGCGGGCTGCTCGAAAGCCGGCCGCAGTCGGGCTATTTCGTGAACCTGCGGCGCGACGACAGTCATGCGCCGGTACGCGAGCTGCGGCCGTCGAAGCCGATCGCGATCTCGTCGTCGGTGGATGTGAGCCGGCTCGTGCTGTCGACGTTGCGCTCGATCGGCACGGACGACGCGGTGCCGCTCGGCTCGCCGTATCCGGACCCGAGCCTGTTCCCGTTCGAGAAGCTGAACCGCTACGCGTACGCGGCGGGTCGCGACAAGTCGCTGTGGGGCGTGACGGACGGGTTGCCGCCGGGCCATCCGCGGCTGATCCGGCAGATCGCGCGCCGCTACCTGGAAAACGGGATGTCGGTGGACCCGAACGAGATCATCGTGACGGTCGGCGCGACGGAGGCGATCAACCTGTGTCTGCAGGCGGTGGCGAAGCCGGGCGACACGATCGCGGTGGAATCGCCGACGTTCTACGCGATGCTGCACGCGATCGAGCGGATGGGGATGAAGGCGATCGAGGTGGCGACGCATCCGGAATACGGGATCGACATCGCGGCGCTGGCCGCGATCGCGAAGTCGCAGCCGATCGCCGCGTGCATGGTGATGCCGAACTTCCAGAATCCGCTGGGTTTCCAGATGCCGGACGAGCGCAAGCGCGAACTGGTTGAGTTCGCAGCGAAGGCCGACCTGCCGATCATCGAGAACGGCGTGTACAACGAACTGTACTTCGGCAACATGCATCCGAGCACGCTGAAGTCGTTCGATCGCCATGACATCGTGCTGCATTGCGCGTCGTTCTCGAAGAGCCTGACGGCCGCGTACCGGATCGGCTGGGCGCTGCCGGGCCGCTACCGCGAGCAGGTCGAGAAGCTGAAGTTCCTGAACACGCTCGCGACACCGTCGTTGCCGCAGCTCGCGATCGCGGAGTTTCTCGAGCGCGACGGCTACGAACATCACCTGCGGCGGGTTCGCAAGGCGTATGCGCAGCAGGCGAACCTGATGCGCGCGATGGTGTCGCGGTTCTTCCCGGACGGCACGCGCATTTCGAGCCCGGCGGGCGGCTACGTGCTGTGGGTCGAGCTGCCCGCGCAGATCGACGCGATGCGGCTGTACCAGCTCGCGCTGGAGCAGGGGATCACGATCGGCCCCGGCTACATGTTCTCGATCGCGGACAGCTACCGGAATTTCATCCGCCTGAACTACAGCAGCCCGTGGTCGCCGGAAATCGAGCGCGCGGTCGTCACCGTCGGCAAGCTCGCCGCATCCTGCATCGACTGACCGCGCCGCGGCGGGCGGCGCGCGACGTCATGTCAGCCGGTACGACTGCGCGCCCGTGCCCGCGAGCGTGCCGCCGTCGACGATCAGGTATTCGTTGCGGATCGGCTTGCCGTCGAACCAGCATTGCAGGATCTCCAGCGTGCCGGCCGCATAGCGCGCCTGCGCGGACAACGACGTGCCGGAGATGTGCGGCGTCATCCCGTTGAACGGCATCGTGCGCCACGGGTGATCGGCCGGCGCCGGCTGCGGAAACCATACGTCGCCGCCATAGCCGGCGAGATGGCCGGACGTGACGGCATTCACGACCGCGTCGCGGTCGACCAGCTTCGCGCGCGCGGTGTTGATCAGGTACGCGCCGCGTTTCATCCGCGCGATCATCGCCGCGTCGAACAGGTGCTCGGTCGACGGGTACAGCGGAATCTGCAGGTTGACGATATCGACGGCGCTCGCGAGCGACGCCACATCGGCGTGATACGTGAGCGCGAGCGCCTGCTCGATCGACGCATCGAGCCGATGGCGCTGCGTGTAGTGCAGCTGCAGGCCGAACGGCTGCAGCCGGCGCAGCACGGCGAGACCGATGCGACCCGCGCCGACCGTGCCGAAATGCATCCCTTCGACGTCGTAGCTGCGCGACACGCAGTCGGCGATGTTCCAGCCGCCCTGCTGCGCGATCGCATGCGACGGCAGGTAGTTGCGCACCAGCGCGAGCGTCGTCATCACCACGTGCTCGGCGACGCTGATGCTGTTCGAGCCGGTGACTTCGGCAACCGTGACGTGCGCGCGCGCGGCGGCGTCCAGATCGACGTGATCGGAGCCGATGCCGGCCGTCAGCGCGAGCTTCAGCTTCGGCGCGCGGGCGATGCGTTCGGCGCTCAGGTACGCGGGCCAGAACGGCTGCGAAATCACCACGTCTGCTTCGGGCAGCCGGCGCTCGAATTCGGAGTCGGGGCCGTCCTTGTCGCTCGTGACGATCAGCGTGTGGCCGTGCGCTTCCATATAGCCGCGCAAGCCGAGCGCGCCGGACACCGAGCCGACGAGTTCGCCGGGCCGGAAGCCGGGCGGGCCGGCCGGCGTCGGCGCGGTTTGACCGTCCGCGTAGTGCGTGACGACCGGAATCGTGTCGCGCACGTAGTGCGGCGGATAGCCGTCGACGGGATCGGGGTAGAGCACGCACAGGACGGTGGCCATCGGGTAGTGCTCCTTTGACAGGTGAAGGCGGCACGCGGCTTGCGCGGGTCGCGCCGTGCCCCTCGCAGGCGGCCGCCGTGTTGCGCCGCAACGCTGATCACGTTCTACGCCGGTCGCGGATCGCGTACAAGCTACAGTCCGCGTTTGCGTGCGCTGCGAGGCGTCTGTACCTGTTCTTTTCAGGAGGGATGGCGATAATGGGATCGTTACCTGACTTTTCGGGAGCCACGTCATGACTGGAAGCGATGCGTCCTCACGCCCCGATCTCACGCAAGGGATCGCGCTCGACGATCTCGCCGACGGCGCGATGATCGAAGGCCATGTCGGCGACGCGGCGGTGCTGCTCGTGCGCCGTGCCGACGAACTGTTCGCGGTGGGCGCGCAATGCCCGCACTACGGCGGCCCGCTGGCCGAGGGCCTGCTGGTCGGCGACACGATCCGCTGCCCGTGGCATCACGCGGCGTTCTGCTTGCGCACCGGCGAGATGGAACGCGCGCCGGCGCTCGACGGGCTGCCGTGCTGGCGCGTCGAGCGGCGCGACGGCCGCGCAGTCGTGGTCGATGCGCGGCCGGCCGCCGCGCCGCCTGCGCTGAAGGACACCGGGCTGCCTGCGTCGGTCGTGATCGTCGGCGGCGGCGCGGCTGCGATCGCGGCGGCCGTGACGCTGCGGCAGCAAGGCTATCCGCACGCGATCACGCTGCTGAGCGCCGATGCCGATCCGCCGTACGACCGGCCGAACCTGTCGAAGGATTACCTCGCGGGCACGGCTCAGGCCGATTGGCTGCCGCTGCGCGCACCGTCGTTCTATACCGATCAGCGGATCGACGTGCGCTGCAACACGCGGGTCGCGCGCATCGATCCCGCGCGGCGGGAGGTCGAGCTGGCTGACGGCAGCCGTATCGAATACGGCGCGCTGCTGCTCGCCACGGGTGCCGAGCCGAACCGGCTGAACGTGCCCGGCGCCGATCTGCCGCACGTGTGTACGTTGCGCTCTCGCGCCGATTGCGATGCGCTGATCGAGAAGCTGAAAACCGCGCGACGCTGCGTGGTGGTCGGCGCGAGCTTCATCGGCCTCGAAGCGGCCGCCGCGTTGCGCACGCGCGGGCTCGACGTGCACGTCGTCGCGCCCGATCCGCATCCGATGGGCCGCGTGCTCGGCGATGCGCTCGGCGACACGATCAAGGCGCTGCACGAAGCGCACGGCGTCGTATTCCATCTCGGCGCGACGCCTGCGCGGATCGGGCCGGACAGCGTGACGCTGTCGAACGGCGACGTGCTGCCGGCCGACGTCGTGCTGGTGGGGATCGGCGTGCATCCGAACGTCGAACTCGCGCAGGACGCCGGGCTCGCGGTCGAACGCGGCGTGACGGTCGACCGCTTCCTGCAGACGAGCGCGCCCGGCATCTATGCGGCCGGCGATATCGCGCGCTGGCCCGATCCGCTGACGGGCGAGCGGATTCGCGTCGAGCACTGGGTCGTCGCCGAGCGGCAGGGCATCGTCGCCGCGCGCAACCTGCTCGGCCAGCAGCGGCCGTTCGACGCGGTGCCGTTTTTCTGGAGCCAGCATTACGACCTGACGCTCCGCTATGTCGGGCATGCGGAGCAATGGGATCGCGTCGAGATCGACGGCGACCTCGGCGAGCACGACTGCTCGATCGCGTACTGGCGCGGCAACACGCGGCTCGCGGTCGTGACGATCGCCCGCGATCTCGACAACCTGAAGGCCGAAGCGGCGCTCGAGCGGCAGATGGCTTCCGCATGAAAGCAGCATGACGACACCCACCGAACCTTGAATGGAGGCGAAATGAACCCTGACGTCCGTGCCCGTTTCGAAACCGAGTTCGCGCCGCGCATCGCGACGCGCTTGCGCGGCCTGTATCAGCCTGGCGAAGTGAAGGTCGACGTCGTGCCGCACGACGGGCAGGGCAGCCCGACCTGCATCGACGTGATCGGCCTCACGTCGACGGTCGGCCTGCCGAACCGGTTGAACGCGCGGCTCGCGTGGCGCGACGATGCGATCGCCGGTCTGCTGGCCGAGCCCGACCATGGCCGCTTCGATCGCTATCTCGCGGTGCTGCCGGTCACGATCGAGCGCTGGCAGATGGAATTGCCGGTCGACTTCAGCAGCCGGACGCAGCGCGATCGCGAGATCCTGATCGGCGACCTCGATTTCGATGCGTGACGTGCGTCGCGCGATGCCGGCCGATGGGGCGCGGCCGAACCGCGCGCGGTTACCGGTCGCGTGTTCGGATGATCACGCGCCCCTGGTCGATGCCGCCGCGCAGCGCTTCGTCGCACGTGAGCCATTCGGGCGTGACGAGTTCGGGCGCGGGCAGGTCGACGGGCGTGCCGTCGCGGAAGATCTGCACCTGCGCGACCCATGCGCCGTTCGCGTTGCGCGTCGCGTCGACGCGAATTTCGTGACCCATGAAAGTGTCGGTGGCTTGCATCGAGCGGGGCCCTCCGTCGTGGATGAACGTGGTGCGTGGATCGTATCAGCATGGCGGGCGCCGCGCATCGAAAACGAACCGGCGTGTGCGTGTCACGTGCCGCGCGAGACGGGAGCGACCCTGTGGCCTTCGACCTGACCTTTTCCATCAAGGTGTTCGCGGCGCTGTTCGCGATCATGAACCCGATCGCGAACATTCCGGTGTTCCTGTCGCTGACCGAAGGCGCGGCGGACGGCGTGCGTCGCAAGGTCGCGCTGACGGCCGCGATCGGCGTGACGGTCGGCTGCATCGTGTCGGCGGTCGCAGGGGGCGCGATCCTGCACGTATTCGGTTTGACGATCGACGATTTCCGCCTCGCGGGCGGGCTGCTGGTGCTGTTGATCGCGCTGTCGATGCTGCATGGTGCGCCGAGCCGCCAGCATGCGCCGGGCGCCGACGAAGGCGCCGATCCGGCGGCGGCCGACAGCGTCGCGATCTACCCGCTGACGATTCCGTTGCTGGTCGGCCCCGGCACGATCGCGACGATGATCGTGCTCGGGCACAGTGCCGTCGCGACCGGGCAGGAACTCGCGTTCGCGCTCGGGCTGGCCGCATTTCTCGTGCTGCTGGCCGTGTCGTTGCTGTCGGCGCCGTTGATCGGCCATTACCTGTCGCCGCGCGTGACGGCCGTCACGCAGCGCCTGATGGGGATGATTCTCGCGGCGATCGCGATGCAGATGATCGTCGCGAGCCTGAAGGCCGCGTTCGGGTTGCCGCATTGAGCGCGCCCGTTCGCCTGCATGGAGTCGCTGAATGAACACGCTGATCGTCTTGTCCTATCCCGATCTCGACGCGGCGCGTCGCGCGCTGGCCGAACTCGGCACGCTGCGCGACCGGCACGTCGTCGCGCTCGCGGGTGTCGTGATCGTCGAGTGCTCGACCGACGGACAGTTGCGCACGCATGCAGTCGATCCGGGCCGCGTGTCGTCCGGTTCGCTGCTCGACAGCGTGGTCGCGCACGTCGAATCGTCGCTCGACGCGTGGCGCGAACGTCCGGCGGACGATGCGCTGACCGACCGCGTCGCGCGCAAGGCGCGCCCGGGCACCGTGTCGCTCGGGCTGGCCGCGACGCAGCTCGACATCTACGCGCTGAGCGCGGCGCTCGCGCCGCTGGGCGGCGAAGTGACCGACACGACGCTGTCGATCGACGACGAACTGAAGCTCGTCGAAGCGATCTCGAACGCGCGCGACGGCAGCGGTGAGCCCGGCGATAGCGGTCCGCCCACGGACTGACGCGCCGGCACGGCCCCTCCCCGAAGACGAAGCGCTTTCTGTCCGTGCGTCACGGCGCGCCGCGCGCGCCGCACAGGCGCATGCCTTGCTCGATCGGCTCGACGGTGACTTTACCGTTTCCGCTTTCGACAAGGAGGGCCTGACATGAAAGCAGTCGTATTTCACGGCATCGGCGACATTCGCATCGACACGGTGCCCGATCCGGAAGTCTCCGCGGCGACCGACGCGGTCGTGCGCCTGACCGCCAGCGCGATCTGCGGTACCGACCTGCACATGGTGCGCGGCACGCTCGGCGGGATGAAGCCCGGCACGATTCTCGGCCACGAAGGCGTCGGCATCGTCGAGGCAGTCGGGCGCGACGTACGCAACCTGCGGCGCGGCGATCGCGTGCTGATTCCATCGACGATCGCGTGCGGCAGTTGCGCGTACTGCCGCGCCGGTTACACCGCGCAATGCGACGTCGCGAACCCCGGCGGGCCGCGCGCGGGTACGTCGTTCTTCGGCGGGCCCGCTGAAACCGGCCCGTTCGACGGGCTGCAGGCCGAATACGCGCGCACGCCGCTTGCGCATGCGAGCCTGATCCGGCTGCCCGATTCGATCGACGACGATCGCGCGATCCTGATGTCGGACATCTTCCCCACCGGCTATTTCGGCGCGCAGCTTGCGGAAGTGAAGCCGGGCGATACGGTCGCCGTGTTCGGCGCGGGGCCGGTCGGGCAGTTCGCGATCGCGAGCGCGAAACTGATGGGCGCCGGCCGCGTGATCGCGATCGACCGCATCGCGTCGCGGCTCGAGATGGCGTGCGCGCAGGGCGCCGAGATCGTCGATTTTTCCGAGGACGATCCAGTCGACACGATATTGCGGCTGACGGGCGGGATCGGCGTCGATCGCGTGATCGACGCGGTGGGCGTCGATGCGATGCGCGCGACGCACGGGCCGGCCGCGGCCGATCGCGACGCCGCGCGCGCGTTCGATGCGGAAGTGGACGCGATCGCGCCGCACCGCAAGCCGGACGGCCGCAACTGGGTGCCGGGCGACGGGCCGTCGCAGGTGTTGCAATGGGCGGTGCGCGCGGTCGCGAAGGCCGGCACGATCTCGGTGATCGGCGTATATCCGCAGGCGGCGCGCGTGTTTCCGATCGGCGAGGCGATGAACCGGAATCTCACGATCAAGATGGGCAACTGCAATCACCGGACGGTGACGCCGCCGCTCATCGAGCTGGTGCGCAGCGGTGCATTCGACCCGCTGTCGGTGCTCACGCGCAGCGAGCCGCTGACGAACGCGATCGATGCGTATCGCGCGTTCGACGTGCGCGAGCCCGGCTGGATGAAGGTGAAGCTGACGCCGTGACGACACGAACCGAAACGATGCAAACCTAAACGATGCAAACCGAAACCGGGAGCACTGCGATGAGCGATCAATACGACAACTGCATGGCCGCGTGCGATGCGTGCGCGCACGCGTGCGACACCTGTGCGGCCGCCTGCCTCGCGGAGCGCGACGTGCACGCGCTGGCGGGCTGCATCGCGCTCGACATCGAATGCGCGCAGCTGTGCCGCTTCGCGTCGGGCGCGATGGCGCGCCGCAGCGGGCTCGCACCGCGCATTTGCGCGCTGTGCGCGCACGCGTGCGACTTGTGCGCGGCCGAGTGTTCGCGGCATGCGCACGAACATTGCCGCCGCTGCGCGCTTGCATGCGAGGCGTGCGCGGCGATGTGCCGCGCGATGGCCTGAGGCCGGGCGCTTACGGCGTGTCCTGAACCTGGCGCGCGACGCGCTGCAGCAGCGCGTCGAGGACGGCCATCTCGACGGGCTTCACGAGATGGTCGTCGAAGCCCGCGCGTTCGGTGCGCGCGAGGTCGGACGCGCGCGCATGGCCGGACAGCGCGACGCAGGTCGTGTCGCGCAGCGCGTCGATCGCGCGCAGTTCCTGCAGCAGCGTGAAGCCGTCGACGTCCGGCATCGTCAGGTCGAGCAGCATCAGTTGCGGTGCGTAGTCGCGCGCGAGGGCGAGCGCGTCGGCCGCGTTGTACGCGACGCGCGGCGCATGCCCTTTCAGTTGCAGCAGCACCGCGAGCGTATCGGCCGAATCGCGGTTGTCGTCGACGACGAGGATGCGCAGCGGCGTGTCGGCCGGCGGTTCGAGCGCGGCGGGCGCAGGCGGTGCGGAGGGAACGTTGCGGGTCGTTTGCGCGATCGGCAGCCAGATCGTGAACGTTGCGCCGTGGTCGGGCCCGTCGCTTTCCGCGACGATCCGCCCGCCGTGCAGTTCGACGAACGACCGGCAGATCGCGAGACCGAGCCCGAATCCGTCGGACGGGGAGCGACTCGACGCGCCTTCCTGCTGGAACAGGTCGAAGATGGCGTCGAGCGCGCCCGGCGCGATGCCGACGCCGTGATCGGCGACGCGGATCGCGACCAACGGCCCCTCGATCCGCGCGCCGACGTCGATCCGGCCGCCGTGCGGCGAGAATTTGGACGCGTTGTCGAGCAGGTTGTGCAGCACCTGGACGAGCCGTGCGTCGTCGCCGTGCAGGGCCACGGAATCGTCCGGCAGGTCGACGCGGATCCATTGCCCGCGCGCGGCCAGCTTCGGCTGGATGCTCTCGATGCCGCGGCACACGATGTCGCGCACGGTGGTGGGGCGCGCGTCGAGTTCGACCTTGCCGGCCGTGATGCGCCCGACGTCGAGCAGATCGTCGACGAGCCGCGTCAGTTGTCCGACCTGGCGATGCACGGCGTCGCGACACTGCGCGAGCGCGGGCGCGGGATCGGGCAGGCTCTGCAGCACGCCGACCGAATTGCGCAGCGGCGCGAGATGATTGCGCAGCTCGTGCGCGAGCATCGCGATGAACACGCTGAGCCGATGCGTCGATGCTTCGAGTTCCTCGAGCCGCTTGCGCTCGGTCATGTCGCGCGTGATCTTGATGAAGCCGCGCAGCTGATGCGTCGCGTCGTGCACCGGCGTGATCGTCACGCTCGCCCAGAACTGCGTGCCGTCCTTGCGCACGCGCCATCCTTCGTCCTCGAAGTGGCCGTGCGCGGCGGCCAGCGCGAGCCCTTGCGACGGCCGGCCGGCCGTGATCGCGTCGGTCGGGTAGAACAGCGAGAAATGGTGGCCGACGATCTCGGCGGCGGAGTAGCCCTTGATGCGCTGGGCGCCGGCGTTCCACGTCGCGACGTTGCCATAAGGGTCGAGCATGAATACCGCGTAGTCGGTGATCGACTCCACCACGGTCTGAAACCGGAATTCGGCGAAGCGGTGCAGCAGGTCGCGCGGGTCGGACGAGCCGGGCGGCGGCGGATGCGGTTGCAGATCGGCGTCGTCTTTCTTCATCGGAGCGGCAAGTTGAAAATACGGGCGGCCGCAAGTCGCCGGCCCGCCCCCGGACGCGCCGGCGGCGGCCATATGGAGCGAGTTGGCACGTCCGAAAGCATAAAGGAACTCGATTCAGCTGATCAATGGGTGCGCATGGGCCGTGCCGTCCGCCGTGCCGGCCGGCGGCGTCCGGCGCGGCATGCCGATTGCACGCCGGTACGGTCCCTGCCGCGCGGCGGCCCTCCGGCCGATCGCGCGGCGGCAAGCCAGGCAAGGAGATCGACATGAACAGCACGCTCAATCCCGATAACGAACCGGCCGGCCCGGACGACGACAACGCCAGCCGCGGCCGGGACGGCCGGGCGCTGGGCCCGAGCGACTCGTCCGACAGCGGCAGCGACACGGCGGGCGCGCGGCGTCATCCGTTCGACGTCGATTCGCCGCTCGACGACCACGCGCTCGAACGCGGTGACGCGGCGCTCGACAGCGATACGGACCGCGCGGGGACGGGCGAGCGCGCGTCGGCGGACGGCGATTCGACGCTCGAGGAAGGCGCGGACATCGAGCCGGACCGCACGGAGCGGCTCAGCGAGCCCGGTCGCACGGACGACCCGGACGAATCCGGCGCCGCACCGTGACGCCCGGCACGCAAAAACTGCAATCGCGTTGCAGATTCGGGCGCCTGGCGGCTTCCCCGCGCTGCGACGCGCAACCGTCGCGGGACGGCAACGGCGCCGGCACGCGATTTGCATTCACCCGACCGTCGCGCGCCGGGTCGCGGCATGGTGCCGCGCGCGGTGCAGGCGATCAAGGAGAGACACGATGCAACGACGATATCCCGGACGGTCCGGCGAGCGCGGTGGGCCGTCCGACTGGCACGAGCGCAACGAACGCGCGTACCGGGGCGCCGGCGAGCGCGGTATCCCGGACGACCCGGCCCGGTGGCCGGAAGAAGACTACGAATCGGCTTACCGCCGCTTCGCGAGCGAGGACGTGGGCCCGGAAGACTGGGGCAGCGAATGGACCGAGCGCGCCGCGCGGCCGGCCGACCAGCGGCGCGGCGCGGCCGACCCGGACTGGCCGGGCGGCGCGCGCCAGCCGGCGCGGGACGTCGAGCGTGGCTACGGCGACCCGGGCCGCCGGGCGGAGGAGCGCGAAGGCCGCTACGGTGGCGAGCGCCCGGAGTTCCGCGGCCAGCACCGGATGGGCGGGTACGGCGGCGAGCGCGATCGGGGCGACCCGCGCTACGGCGGCGGCGCTCCCGACCTGTCGCGCTTCGGCAGGGACACCGAACGTGACGCGCTGCGCCATCGCCGCGGGCCGAAAGGCTATACGCGCTCGGACGAGCGGATTCGCGAGGACGTCTGCGAGCGGCTCGCGCATGCGCTCGAGATCGACGTGAGCGACGTCACCGTGCAGGTGAAGGAGGGCCGCGTCGAACTGGACGGCACGGTGCCGGCGCGCTGGATGAAGCACGACATCGAGGATCTGGCCGACGGCTGCCTGGGCGTGCGCGACGTCGAGAATCGCGTGCGCGTGCGCCGCGACGGCGAACATGATACGGGCATGGTGCTGCATCCGGACCAGCGGACCGTCACGCCGACCCAGCCTGCCGCACGCGACCCCGAGCCGGGCACCGTGGTGAGCGGCCGCGAGCGCGAACCGCGCCACTGACCCCCGTGCGTGAAACGCCGCGCCCCCGACCGCGAGTACTGCGTGCATGACGACCGGAATCGACGAAACGCCCGTCAAGGACCGTGATGCGGCGGCAGGCCGCGACCGCCGCGACCTCCGCCATCGCCGCGACAAGCGCGGCCTGCGAGTACGGATCGCGGTCGAACTCTGGCGCGCGATCTGGCATTACCGCGCACGCGTGCTGGCGGCGATCGTGCTGCTGGTGCTCGCGAAAGCGGCGGCCGTATCGGTGCCGCTGCTGCTCAAGGACATCGTCGACGGCTTCGGCCGCGCGGCCGGCCAGCCGATGGCGTGGCCGGTGTTGCTGCTGTTCGCGTACGCGGTCGTGCGCTTCGCGTCGAACGCGCTGAACGAAGTACGCGACATGACCTTCGTGCAGGTCACGCAGCATACGGTCGCGTCGTTTACCGTGCGCACGTTCGGCCATCTGCATCGCCTCGGCGCGCGTTTTCATGCGCAGCGCGAGACGGGCGCCGTCGTGCGCGACCTCGAGAAAGGCACGGCCGGCATCGGCTACCTGCTCGGCGTCGCGGTGTTCACGGTCGTGCCGACGGCCATCGAGATCGGCTCGGTGCTCGTGATCGTGATCGGCAAGTACGGCGGCGGCTTCACCGCGATCATCCTCGTCACGTTCACCGTCTACGCGGCGTATACGGTGGTGTTCACGCGCCGGCGCATGCGTTACCAGCGGCGCGTGAACGCGCTGGAGGCCGAGTCGAATTCGCGCGTAGTCGACAGCATGCTGAACGTCGATACGGTCAAGTACTTCGCGCGCGAGGACGTCGAGCGCGACCGCCTCGACCGCGTGCTCGGCGAATGGCGCGAGGCCGGCGTCGACAACCAGTACGCGCTGTCGACGCTGCATATCGGGCAGAGCGCATGCATCGGCGCGGGGATCGCGGCGGTGATGCTGCTCGCCGGGCAGCAGGTCGCGCGCGGCGCGATGACGATCGGCGATCTCGTGCTGATCAACGCGTACATCATCCAGATCAGCCTGCCGCTGAATGCGCTCGGCTTCGTGTTCCGCGAGGCGAACGACGCGATGACGAACATCGAACGGCTGTTTGGGCTGCTCGATGCACGCGGCAAGCCCGGCGAGGACGGCGATGCGCCCGGTGCGCAGCCGCTCGTCGTGCGCGGCGGCGCGATCGAGTTCGAGCATGTCGACTTCGGCTACGAGCCGAGCAGGCAGATCCTGTTCGACGTGTCGTTCCGCATCGAGCCCGGGCAGACGGTCGCCGTGGTCGGCGGCAGCGGCTCGGGCAAGTCGACGCTCGCGCGGCTGCTGTTCCGGCTGTACCAGCCCGATGCGGGCACGATCCGCATCGACGGCCAGGACCTGCGGCTCGTCACCGAGCGCAGCCTGCGCGACGCGCTGGGCATCGTCCCGCAGGACACCATCCTGTTCAACGACACGCTCGCGTACAACATCGCATACGGCAAGCGCGACGCGACCCGCGGCGAGGTGATCGCGGCCGCGCGCGGCGCGCAGCTCGACGCGTTCATCGAGCGGCTGCCCGAGGCGTACGACACGCGCGTCGGCGAGCGTGGCGTACGGCTGTCGGGCGGCGAGCGGCAGCGGGTTGCGATCGCGCGCGCGTTGCTGAAGGCGCCGCCGATCGTCGTGTTCGACGAGGCGACGTCGGCGCTCGACACACGCTCGGAGCGCGCGATCCAGCAGGAGCTGATGCGCGTCGCGCGGCATCGCACGAGCCTCATCATCGCGCACCGGCTGTCGACGATCGTCGATGCCGACCGCATCCTCGTGATGGAGTACGGCCGGCTCGTCGAGCAGGGCACCCACGACGAGTTGCTGGAAAGCGGCGGCGTGTATGCGCAGATGTGGTCGCTGCAGGCGAAGCAGCGCGAACTGGAACGCACGGAGGCGAAGTTCGCGCGGCAGCCGGTGCGGATCAACCCGCTCGTGTCGCAGGTGCTCGATTCGCTGGCGGAGGCGGCCGCGCAGCGCGGCGTGCCGGTGTTCCGCCACCTGACGGACGAGGATCTCGTCGTCAAGGCCGATCCGGCCGCGCTGCGACGCTTCGTGTGGGAACTGTGCCGCGGCGCGATCGACGCGAGCAGCGGCGGGCAGCTCGAGGTGCGCACCGCGCGCCACGACCCGGAAGCGCGGATCACGATCGCGTGCGCGGGCGTCGATGCCGCCGAACTGTCGCTGATCGATCTCGAACGATTGCAGGACGCGATCGAGGAAGCCGGCGGCTACGTCGTGCGCGAACGCGACGATATCGGCGTGACGCTGCACCTGTCGCTGCCGATGTACGCGGTGGTGCCGGGATCGGTGCAGCCGGACGGTGCCGCGCCGCATCCGGACGCCGGCGGGGCGACCGCCGCGAAGCCCCTCGACGGGCTGCGCATCGCGTGCGTGGACGACCACGACGAGGCGCGCGAGGCCCTCACCGCGCTGCTGAAGGTGGCCGGCGCCGACGTGCACGCGTATGCGTCGGGCCAGGCGTTGCTGGACGACCTGTGGCGCGCGCGCCGGGCCGACTGGCCGGCGCTGCTCGTCTGCGACATCGACCTCGGCGACGACGAGGAGGACGGCTACGCGGTGATGGCGCGCGTGCGTCAGCTCGACGCCGCGCGCGATCGCGACGGCCGTGCGCCGCTCGAAGCGCTGGCGTTGTCCGGCCATGCGCGCGATCGCGACCGCACGCGCGCCGTCGAAGCCGGTTTCCATGCGTACCTGACCAAGCCCGCGGTAGCGGCCGACCTGATCGCGGCGTTGCGTGCGCTCGCGTTTTCCTCCGGAGAAATCCATGCCGAACCTTCTGAATCCGACGACACCCGAAGCCCTGAACGCACGTCGCGGCGGTAGCGCGTTCGCGGACCGCCAGGCCGCGGTGGCGGCCGTCGAGCTGCTGCTGCCGACCCTGTCCGCCGCGCTGCAGAGCGATTTCGTCGGCGACAGCGGTTGCCTGCACATCGTGATCATGGACCCGGCGCTCGGGCCGCACGACGCGGCGTTCGAGGACGCGATCCTGTATGAGTTTTCGCTGCCCGACCCGAAGGACTGGGACGCCGACTATCGCGCATACGCGCGGGCCAAGGCGCGGCTGTCGTGGGAAACGGGCCGCGACGGCCACGTCGTGCAGGCGCTGGAGCCGTACCGGCTGCGCGCGGGCGACACGAACCTGTGGGGTGGCGTCGCGCTCGGCGGCATCGTGGTCGGCGTGTCGGGCGCGCAGCCGTGGTTCGACGAGGCGTTCGCGGGCTGCATCGCGCACTGCCTGCGTGCGCTCGCGAAGCACCGCGCGCAGGCGACGCCCGACGGGCTCGCGATCTGAGGGGGCCGCCTAGGTGAGACCGCCTGGGCGCGGCTGCCCGGGCCGGTTTTTACAGCAGGTTATAAAAAAGCCAGCAAGCGCGCGCCATGGTCTGATGCAGCGCGGGCGCGCGCAGGCCGGCACGGTTTTCGCTGTACTCCTGCACGGACGGTTGTCGCGACAAGTGTCGCCGTCAGCCGGATTGCTTTCCGACATCGACAGGAGGTGCAGGTGAACGCGACTCACGATCCAGCCAAACCGCCGCTCGCCGGCCGGACCGCACTCGTGACCGGGGGCGGCCGCGGTCTCGGCGAAGCCATTTGCGAAGAGCTTGCGCGGCACGGCGCGCATGTCGTCGTCGCCGATCTCGACGGCGACCGCGCGGCAGCCGTCGCGCAGCGGCTCGAACGGCACGGCGGGCAGGCGATGGGACGGCCGCTCGACGTGCGCGACGAAGCATCGGTGCTGCAGGTCGTGCACGATGCGCGCGAGTCGCTCGGCGACCTCGACGTGATCGTCAACAACGCGGCGATCGACGTGACCGCGCCGATCGACGACGTGAGCGTCGACGCGTGGCAGCAGGTGCTGATGACGAACCTGTTCGGCCCGTACCTGATGTGTCATGCGGCCGTGCCGATGATGAAGGCGCGCGGCAACGGCCATATCGTGAACATCGCGTCGACCGCGTCCAAGCGTGCGTGGCCGAACGCGTCCGCGTATCACGCGACGAAGTGGGGGCTGCTCGGCCTGTCGCACGCGCTGCATGCGGAGCTGCGGCCGAGCGGCGTGCGCGTGTCGGCGATCGTCGCGGGCGGGATGCGCACGCCGTTCCTGCTCGACCGTTTTCCCGACATCGACGAGGACACGCTGCAGCCGCCGGAGCACGTCGCGGCCGCCGTGCGCTTCGTGCTGACGCAGCCGCCGGGCACCGTGGTGCCGGAGCTGATGGTGCTGCCGATGAAGGAGACGTCATGGCCCTGAAGCGCGAACGGCGGCTGCCCGGCGCGGTGCTGCTCGACAAGGACGGCACGCTGCTCGACGACGTGCCGTACAACGTCGATCCCGCACGCATGCGCCTCGCGCCGGGCGCCGCGCGCGCGCTGCGCACGCTCGGCGCGACCGGCATGCCGCTGGCGATCGTGTCGAACCAGCCGGGCGTCGCGCTCGGCCGCTTTACCGAACATGAGCTTGGCGCGGTCCGCCAGCGTCTCGCCGAACTGTTCGAAGCAAACGGCGCGACGCTGGCGGATTTTTTTTACTGCCCGCATCACCCGCAGGGCAGCGTGCCGCGCTACACCTGCGACTGCATCTGCCGCAAGCCGCGCCCCGGCATGCTGCGCCGCGCGCTGGCCGCGCTCGGCGCCGTGCCCGAATGGAGCTGGATGATCGGCGACATCCTCGACGACGTCGAGGCCGGCCGCACCGCGCGCTGCGGCACGATCCTGGTCGACTGCGGCAACGAGACCGAGTGGCGGCTCGACGCCGCGCGCACGCCGCATCACGTCGTCGATCGCGTCGACCTGGCGGCCGACATCGTCGTACGCGAGGCCGCGCGCCGGCACGGCTCGTGGGGGCGGCAATGAGCACGGCCTGGAGCCGCGCCCGGCGCATTCTGTGCGTGCGGCTCGACAGCATCGGCGACGTGCTGATGACCACGCCCGCGCTGCGCGCGCTGAAGGAGAGCGGCGCCGATCGCCAGCTGACGCTGCTGACGTCGCGCACGGGCGCCGCGCTCGCGAAGCATCTGCCGATGGTCGACGACGTGTGGAGCTACGACGCGCCATGGGTCAAGCATCCCGACGTGCGCGGCGATCCGGTGGCCGATCTCGACATGATCGACCGGCTGCTGGCGGGCCGTTTCGACGCGGCCGTGATCTTCACCGTCTACAGCCAGAATCCGCTGCCCGCGGCGATGATGTGCTGGCTCGCCGGCATCCCGCTGCGGCTCGCGCATTGCCGCGAGAATCCGTATGAACTGCTGACCGACCGCGTGCCGGAAACCGAGCCGGAATCGCACGTGCGCCACGAGGTCGCGCGCCAGCTCGCGCTGGTGCGTGCCGTCGGCGCGAAGACGGCGGACTGGCGGATGGCGTTCGAGCCGGGCGACGCGGCGCGCCGTGCGGTGCACGCGCGGCTGCAGGCCGCGTTGCAACGTATCGGCGGCGCGCGCCGGCCGGCGGCGGCGCGCCCGCGTTGGCTCGTCGTCCACCCGGGCGCGACCGCCGCGTCGCGGCGCTGGCCGGCCGAGCGTTTCGGCGAAGCGGCCGCCGCGGTCGCACCGCTGTTCGACGGCATCGCGGTGACGGGCAGCGCGGACGAACGCGCGCTGGTCGACGCGGTGTGCGAACGGGCGGGGCCGCGCGCGGTGCCGCTTGCGGGCGTGTTGCCGCTCGGCGAACTCGGCGCGTTGATCGAGACGGCCGACGTGCTGCTGTCGAACAACAGCGGCCCCGTGCATCTCGCGGCCGCGCTCGGCACGCCGGTGGTCGACCTGTATGCATTGACCAATCCGCAGCACACGCCGTGGCGTGTGCCGCACCGTGTGCTGAACGTCGACGTGCCGTGCCGCAACTGCTACCGCAGCGTGTGCAACCAGCCCGGTCATCCGTGCCTGCGCGGCGTGAGCGTCGACGACGTCGCCGCCGCCGTGCACGCGTTGCTGCGCGGCAGCGCGCGCCATGCGCAACGCACGGCCGCGCGGGCCGCCGCGCACGACGGCGAGCCGGTCGCGGCGCACGCATCGAACGTGATTCCGTTCGCGCACGTCATCACGAGGAACTGACGCATGCCTGATCCGATCCATACGCTCGGCATCAACGCCGCCTTCCACGACAGCGCCGCGTGCATCGTGCGCGACGGCGTCGTGATCGCGGCGGCCGAGGACGAACGCTTCACGCACGTGAAGCACGCGAAGCGCCCGGTGCCGTTCTCGACCTGGGAGCTGCCTTTCCACGCGATCGACTACTGCCTCGCGGAAGCCGGCATCACGCTCGCGGACGTGGACCACGTCGCGTATTCGTACGACCCGTGGTTCGAACTCGACCGCGAAGGCACGGCGCCGGCGCTGACCTTGCCGCTGTCGCCGTCCGCGCATGCGCCGCGCGAGGACGGCGCGTCGCCGTGGCATCCGCTGTTCCTGTCGTCGATCGTCAACGCGCCGCGCCAGCTCGCCGGCGGCGTGCCGCATCATCTGCAGCGGCGTTTTCGCGGCGTCACGCACGACGGGCCGTTCCGCTGGCATTTCATCGAGCACCATCTCGCGCACGAGGCGAGCGCGTTTCTCGCGGCGCCATTCGAACGCTGCGCGGTGATGACGATGGACGGGCGCGGCGAACGTGCGACGACGAGCTACGGCGTATTCGACGGCCGATCGTACCGGCGGCTCGGGCAGGTCAATCTGCCGCATTCGCTCGGGCTGCTGTACGAGCGGGTGACGCGCTATCTCGGCTTCCTGCACTCGTCCGACGAATACAAGGTGATGGCGCTCGCGTCGTACGGCAAGCCGGTGTTCGCCGACGAGATGCGCAAGCTCGTGCGGTATCGCGGAGAAGGGCGCTACGACGTGGTCGACGAAGATCTGGCCGCGCGCTTCGGCCCGCCGCGCGAACGCGGCGGCCCGATCGAGCCGCATCACTGCGACATCGCGCATGCGCTGCAACTGGTGCTCGAGGAGACGACGCTGCAGGCGGTCGACTGGCTCGCCGCCGAGACCGGCGAGCGGCAGCTCGCGATGGCGGGCGGCGTCGCGCTGAACTGCGTGATGAACGCGAAGATCCGCGATCGCGGCCCGTTCGACGACGTGTGGGTGCAGCCGGCCGCCGGCGACGCGGGCACCGCGCTCGGCGCCGCGCTATGGACCGATTTCCGGATGCGCGGCGCGCGCGGCGGCTGGCGGATGGATCATGCGTATCTTGGGCCGGCCTACGACGACGACGCGATCGAGGCGTTCCTGAAGGAAGCGCAGCTGCCGTACCGGCGGCTCGCCGACGTCGCCGCGCAGACGGCCGCGCTGCTCGCCGCGAACCGCGTGATCGGCTGGTTCCAGGGGCGCATGGAGTTCGGCCCGCGCGCGCTCGGCGCGCGGTCGATCCTCGCGTCGCCGATCGATCCGGACATGCAGCGCAAGCTGAACCGGATCAAGGATCGCGAGGACTTCCGGCCGGTCGCGCCGGTCGTGCTCGAGGACCGCGCGCATCACTGGTTCAGCGGCGGCCGGCGCACGCCGCTGCGCGCGCCGTTCATGCTGTTCGTGTACGACGTCGTGCCCGAGCGCGCCGATAGGATTCCGGCCGTGCGCCACATCGACGGCACCGCGCGCGTGCAGACCGTCGACGCGACGCAGCATCCGCTGCTGCATGCGCTGTTGACCGAGTTCGACGCGCTCACCGGCGTGCCGGTGCTCGTCAACACGTCGTTCAACACGCGCGGCGAGCCGATCGTGTGCTCGCCGCGCGACGCGATCGAATGCTTCTGGACGTCGCCGCTCGACGCGCTCGTGATCGGCCCGTTCCTGCTGGAGAAGCCAAGATGAACATGCGCGACACGCAGCTGCCGCCGGTGGTGTCGGTCGTCGTGCCGACCTACCGGCGGCCCGACCTGCTCGCACGCTGCCTCGACGCGCTGTGCGTGCAGGTGTTCGACCCGACCACCTACGAGATCGTCGTCGTGGACGACGACCCGGCCGGCAGTGCGCGCGCCGTCGTCGACGCGTGCCGCGCGCGCGTGACCGACGTGCCGGTGATCCGCTACATGACCGCGCCGGACACGCAGGGGCCGGCCGGCGCGCGCAACGTCGGCTGGCGCAGCGCGGGCGGCGCGCTGATCGCGTTTACCGACGACGACACGATTCCCGATCCGGACTGGCTGCGCAACGGGGCGGCCGCGCTGCAGGCCGCGCCGTCGGCGGCGGCCGCCGCCGGCCGGATCGACGTACCGTTGCGGCCGCGCCCGACCGACTACGAACGCGATGCGGCGGGGCTCGCGCATGCGGAATTCGCGACCGCGAACTGCTTCGTGCGGCGCGCGGCGCTCGAACGCATCGGCGGCTTCGACGAGCGCTTCACGCGCGCGTGGCGCGAGGACGCCGACCTGATGTTCGCGCTGCGCGAGCATGCGGGGCCGATCGTCGAGGCCGACGCCGCGCGCATCGTGCATCCGGTGCGTCCCGCGCGCTGGGGATCGAGCATTGGCGCGCAGTCGAAGGTGTATTTCGATGCGCTGCTGTACAAGAAGCACCGCGCGACCTACCGGCGTCATATCCGGCCCGTGCCGCCGTGGCATTACTACGCGGCCGTGCTTGCCGCGCTCGGCGCGATCGGCTGTTTCGCCGCCGGCTGGCCGGCGCCGGCCATCGTGTGCGCGGCGGTGTGGGCCGCGATTACCGCGGGCTTCTGCGCGAAACGGCTGCGCGGCACGCAGCTCACGGCGTCGCATGTGGCCGAGATGATCGTCACGTCCATCGCGATTCCGCCCGTGTCGCTGTATTGGCGCATGCGTGGCGCGCTTCACTTCCGGGTGATGTTCCTATGAAGCTCGATCCCAGCGTCGATTCCGACGGCCCGCGCGGCCCGAAGCGGATCGCGGTGTTCCGTGCGCTGCAGCTCGGCGACATGCTGTGCGCGGTGCCCGCGCTGCGTGCGCTGCGGCGCGGCGAACCGGACGCACGCATCACGCTGATCGGCCTGCCGTGGGCGCGCGAGTTCGCATCGCGCTTTTCCGATTACATCGACAGCTTCATCGCATTCCCCGGCGCGCCGGGCCTCGCCGAGCAGCCCGAACCCGACGCGGCCACGCGCGAAGCGTTCATCGCCGAATGCCGCGCGCGCGACTTCGATCTCGCGATCCAGCTGCACGGCAGCGGCGTGCACACGAACGCGATCGTCGCGTCGCTCGGCGCGACGCGCACGGCCGGCTTCGTGCCGGCCGACGGCGGCACGACCGCGCTCGACTGCGCGCTCGTCTGGCGCGACGACGAACCGGAGGTGGCGCGCTATCTGGGGCTCACGCGCAAGCTCGGCTACGCGGACTGGGGCGACTACCTCGAATTCCCGCTCGGCGGCCTCGACTACGCGCTGTGGCACGTGCTCCGCGACGAACACGCGCTCGATCCCGGCCGCTACGTGATCGTCCATCCCGGCGCGCGGATGGCGTCGCGGCGCTGGCCGGTCGAACGCTTCGCGCTCGCCGCGCGGCAGCTCGCGGACGACGGCTGGCAGATCGTGCTGACCGGCACGCGCGCGGAACTGGGGCTGGCGAGCGCGTTCGCCGAGCACCTCGGGCGGCCGTGCGTGAACCTGTGCGGCCGCACGCCGCTCGGCGCGCTGGCCGCGCTGATTGCCCGCGCGCGGCTGCTGTTGTGCAACGACACGGGCGTATCGCATGTCGCGGCGGCGCTCGGCACGCCGAGTATCGTCGTCGCGTGCGGCAGCGATACGGCCCGCTGGGCGCCGCTCGACGCCGAACGTCATCGCGTGCTCGCGAACTACCCGGCGTGCCGGCCGTGCATGTTCGATACCTGCCCGTACGGGCACGAGTGCGCGACCGCGATCGGTGTCGGCGACGTGATCGACCGGGCGGGCGAACTGCTCGCGGAGGAGAGACGTCATGTCACGTAAGCGGTTGCGCGTGCTGACCTGGCACGTGCATGGCAATTATCTGTATTACCTGTCGCAGGCGCCGCACGATTTCTACATCGTGACGAAGCCGCAGCATCCGCCCGGCTATGCGGGCCGCGTCGGGCACCTGCCGTGGGGCGACAACGTGCACGAGGTGCCGGCCGAGTGCGTGCGCGACACCGCATTCGACTGCGTGCTGTATCAGCACGTGAAGCATTACCAGCACGACCGCCTGCGGCTGCTGAGCGAAGCGCAGCGCACGCTGCCGACGCTGTTCGTCGAGCACGATCCGCCGCGCGAGCATCCGACCGATACGCTGCATCCGGTGCAGGACCCGAACGTGTTGCTGGTGCACGTGACGCCGTTCAACGCGCTGATGTGGGACAACGGCGTGACGCCGACGCGCGTGATCGAGCACGGCGTGCTGGTGCCGAAGGACGTCGAGTATCACGGCACGCTGCCGAAGGGCGTGGCCGTCGTGAACAACCTCGCGCGCCGCGGCCGGCGCCTTGGCGCGGACTTGTTCGAGGTCGTGCGGCACAGCGTGCCGATCGACCTGGTCGGGATGGGCTCGACCGAACTCGGCGGGATCGGCGAAGTGCCGAACCCGGCGCTGCCGCAGTTCCTGTCGCACTACCGGTTCTTCTTCAATCCGATTCGCTACACGAGCCTCGGGCTCGCGGTGATCGAGGCGATGATGATCGGGCTGCCGATCGTCGCGCTCGCGACGACCGAGATGGCGCAACTCGTGAAGACAGGTAGCAACGGCGTGGCCGATACGCGGCCGGCCGTGCTGATCGACGCGATGCGGATGCTGATTCGCGATCAGGAACTGGCGCGCGAGTGGGGCGCGGCGGCCAAACGCGACGCGTGCGAGCGATTCGGCATCGAGCGCTTCGCGCGCGACTGGGACGCCGCGCTGCGGGACGTGACGGCGTGACGGCTTGACGGCGGCGGCGTGGCCTGCCGCGCTCACGGGGGCGGCGCGGGCGGCGAACTCGGCGCGCTGTTGCCGTTCGACGCATTCGTCGCCGCCGCCGGCGCGTTGCCGCTGGCCGCATTGCGCTCGCTTTCGGGTAGCAGCGCGAGGCGGTTGTACAGCGTTTTCAGGCTGATGCCGAGCGCTTTCGCGGTGCGCGGCTTGTCGCCGTTGAAGTGCCGCAGCGACGCGACGATGAAGCGCTGCTGCGTGTGCGCGAGCGTCGTGCCGATATGCAGCGTCATCGCGTTGTGGCGCACTTCCTCGCGCGGCGGCGGGCGGCGCGGCAATTGCAGTTCGATCTGCTCGTCGGCGAGGATGAACGCGCGCTCCAGCGCATTGCGCAGCTCGCGCACGTTGCCGGGCCACGTGTACGCGCGCAGCGCCTTCATCGCCTGCGTCGACAGGCGCTTCCGCGTGCGGTGCCGCGCGTTCAGCCGTTCGACGATTTGCAGCGCGATGTCGCCGACGTCGTCCTCGCGCTGCCGGAGCGCGGGCACGTGCAGCGCGATCGGCGCGATCCGGTAGAACAGGTCTTCGCGCAGCGTGCCGTTGCGCAAGGCCTCGACGGGATCGTGATGCGTGGCCGCGACGATTCGCACGTCGAGCGGAATCGCGTCGTGGCCGCCCACGCGCACGATCGTGTTGGTTTCGAGCGTGCGCAGCAGCTTGACCTGCAATTCGAGCGGCATTTCGGCGATTTCGTCGAGAAACAGGGTGCCGCCGCGCGCGGCTTCGAACATGCCCACATGTTGTGCAACGGCGCCCGTGAAGCTGCCTTTTTCGTGACCGAACAAGTGCGACTCCGCGATGTCTTTCGGAATCGCACCGCAATTGACGGGCACGAACGGCCCGCGCCGGCGCGGGCTCATGTCGTGAATGAGGCGGGCGACGATATCCTTGCCCGCCCCGCTTTCGCCGACCACCAGCACACTCACGCGGGTGGCGGCGACGCGCGACACTTTCAGCAGCAGATCCTGAATTGTTCGCGAACGGCCGAACAGTCGCGTGCCGTCATCGTCGGATTTCGACATGGAGTAGTAACCGGGTTGGGAAGTTTTGACCGAATATGTCGTGACCAGGTAAAAAACGACGTGGCATACGTCGTCTTTCACGTACTCAGAATACCTTTTATACCGATTCATCGACATTGAATCTGGCAATGCGGTTTACGGCGACAGATAGATTTATTCGATGAGCGACGAATGCGCGACACCGTTCTTCTATACTGCTAAGCACTCGTTTTCATTGCAGGACAGCTTGTCTGCCCGCTCGTGTGCAGCGTTGAAAATGCCGTCGCGAGCTCTGTGACGCGCATGGCGCCGCACGTGTCGCGGTGCCGGCCGACACCCGCGCCGGCCCGCATTACCAGGAGCCTCGATGCCTTACGTCCTGATCGTCGAAGACGACGCCGATACGCGAACGATGCTGGCCACGCTCGCACGCACGCAGCAACTCACGTGCGATACGGTCGCGACGCTTGAAGAAGCGCGCACGCTCGTCTCGACGCATACCCCCGATCTCGTGCTGTGCGACCTCGTGCTGCCCGATGGCAACGGGATGGATCTGTTCGACGCGTTGCCCAAGCGCGGGCATTGCGAAATGGTGTTGACCACCGGCCACGCGAGCCTCGAAACCGCGATCGATGCATTGCGGCGCGGCGCGTCCGATTACCTGGTGAAGCCGCTCAACATGCAGCGGCTGAACAGCATCTTCGCGCGCGTGCCGCGTACGACAGCCCTGCACGAGGAAATCGCGGAGCTGCGCTCGGAACTGCAACGCCTCGGCCGCTTCGGCCGCATGCTCGGCAGTTCGCCCGCGATGCAGGCCGTCTACGACGCGATCGGCCGCGTCGCGCGCACCGAAGCGTCGGTGCTGCTCACCGGCGAATCGGGCACCGGCAAGGAGCTTGCCGCGCAAACCGTGCACGATCTGAGCCTGCGCCGCCGCGGCCCGTTCCTCGCGGTGAACTGCGGCGCGATCGCCGCGAACCTCGTCGAGAGCGAAATGTTCGGCCACGACCGCGGCAGCTTCACCGGCGCGGAACGTCAGCACAAGGGCTTCTTCGAACGCGCGGACGGCGGCACGCTGTTTCTCGACGAAATCACCGAGATGCCGCTCGAATCGCAGGTCAAGCTGCTGCGCGTGCTGGAAACGGGGCGTGTCACGCGGCTCGGCTCGACGCGCGAGATCGACGTCGACGTGCGCATCGTCGCCGCGACGAACCGCGACCCCGAAGCCGCGATGGCCGACGGCAAGCTGCGGCCGGACCTGTTCCACCGGATCAACGTGTTCCCGATCCCGCTGCCGTCGCTGCGCGAACGCGGCGACGACATCCCGATGCTCGCCGATGCGTTCCTGCAGCGCTACAACGAGGAGAGCGGCCGCAATCTGCGCTTCTCGCCGGCCGCGCGCGAAGCGCTGAAAACTTACGAATGGCCCGGCAACGTGCGCGAGCTGCGCAACTTCGTGCAGCGCGCGAGCATCTTCACCGATGCCGACGTGATCGACACGCTGCCGCCGCCGATCATGGACGAACTGTCCAGCATGGTCGATTCGCATGAAGATCGCGTGACGGTGCCGTTCGGCACGCCGCTCGAGGAAGTCGACCGCAAGCTGATCCTCGGCACGATCGCCCAATGCGGCGGCGTGAAGGCGCAGGCGGCCGAGGTGCTCGACGTCAGCCTGAAGACGATCTACAACCGCCTCGCGCAACTCGAAGACGAAGCGGAGAAGCCCGATTCCTGATGCCGCTACGACCGCGTTCATGTTTCGGTTCCGGCCTCGCGGCGCGGCTCGCGCTCGAGGCGGCGGCGCATGCGTTCGACGTGCGGCGGGATCGCGCGTCGTTCGCGCAGGATCCACGGCAGCCCGGCGAACGTGCGCACGAGCGCGCGTTCGCGGCGCAGCAGCGGCAGCATGCGCACCGTATGCAGCCACGCAGCGGCGGCCGGCCATCTGAGCCACGCGGTCCACACGGCGTTGCGAGCGGCGGTGCGCTCGCGCGTCGGCCGATCGCGCTGCGTCGACGGGTAGTGATGGACGGTGAGGCGCGGCGCATACACGAGCCAGTGCCCCGCGCGAGTCAGATCGAGCGCGAGCAGCGCTTCCTCGCCGCCGAGAAAGTAGCGCGGATGGTAGCCGCCCGCATGCACGAACGCGTCGCGCCGGAACGCGGTCGCGCCGGCCAGCAGCCCGAGGATCGGGCGGCCGGGCAGCGCGACCGGCGCGTCGAGCGGGCTGTCGGCCATCAGCCGGCAGGTCGGGTCCTCGCGCTCGTCGGGGCCGACCAGCACGCGCGCGGTGACGGCCGCGACGTGCGGATACGCGTCGAGCAGGTTCGCGGCTTCGGCGATCGAACCGGGCGCCCACCACGTGTCGTCGTCGCAGAACGCGACGTAGCGCGTGCGGGCGACGTCGACGCCGAGATTGCGGCCGGCCGCGCCGAGGTTGCCCGGCGCGTGCACAAGCGCGACATGCGGAAAGCGCGCGCGGATCAGCGCGGCCGTCTCGGCGTCGGCGCCGTTGTCGACGACGACGATCGCCGGCCGGTCGGGCAGCGCGCACAGGTGTTCGAGCGTGCGCGCGAGTTCGGCGGCGCGCCGGCAGGTCAGCACGACGGCCGTCACGCGCGGCTCGGCCGGCGGCTGCGTGGCGCGCGCGGGCGTTACACGGACGTGACGTCGCATTCGAGTCGCCAGATCGTTTCGGGTTCGCGGAGAGCGGCGCGCATATGAGGCTCGAGCAGCGTCACCTGGCTTGCATACGCATCGACGGCGGCGGCTTTCGCGGCGACGCCGTCCGACCCGCTGCCGGCCGGCGCGGCGACCGGATGCGCGAGCCAGCCGCGTTCGCGCCAGCCCGACACGCGCCCGGCCATCAGCCCGTCGATGCGGCGATAGGGTATGTCCTCGTAGAAGCGCCAGACGTGCGACGCATCGTCGTCACGCAGCAGCGACAGCATGGCTTCCTGCACCTGCAGATGATCGCGGTGGAACAGGCCGGCCGGCGCGAGCACGCCGAAGCCGGGGTGCGCGTCGATCACGTCGGCTACGCGCGCCGCGATCGCGGCCGACGTAGTCGGTATGCCGTACTGATCGTCGAGGAAGTCGAGCCACACGGGGCGGGCGTCGAGCAGCGCGAGTGCGCGGCGGTCTTCGTCGCGGCGCGCGCGCATCGCTTCGTCGGCGTGGCGAAACCCCGCGCGGCGATCCCACGGCGGCGCGGGCATGCCGCGCGGCGGAATCCCCGCGAACACGGTGACGACGATCGAGCCGGGCGCCTGCGCGAGCAGTTGCCCGCAACTGAAGACGGCATCGTCGAGATGCGGCGAGACGACGAGCCAGCGTGTCGGGTCGGGCATGACGTGAAGATCTCCATCGTGAGCGGCCGGGCCGCCGGTGCCGATCGGCCAGCATGTGCCGTGCCCGCCGGCGGCGCCCCGGCCGGCCGCCGTCGACTGTCCCCGCAGGAGCGTGTTCAATGATCGAAATTGCACGGCCGCAGGCCGGAAATTACGCAACGGCCGTGATGCTGGTCGCGATCGCGACCGTGCTGCAGACGCTCGCGATCCGGTTCGGCGGCGTGAATCTGCCGTTCGTGCTGTATTACCCGCTGCTCGCCGGCGCCGCGTGGGCGACGTCGTTCGTGTTCGGCATCGTGTCGACGGTGATCAGCGGGCTGCTCGTCTGGACGCTGTTCCTGTCCGACCCGGCCGCCTATCCGGCGCCGCTGCCCGACCGGCTCGTGCAGCTCGGCACGTTCATGCTGATCGGTGCGCTGGTCTGCGCGGTTGCATCGATGCTGCATCACACGCGGCTCACGAACGATCGCGCACGCCGGCGCGAGGCGGCCGCGCGCCGACAGCTCGAGGCCGTGCTGGGCGCGCTGCCGCATGGCGTGATCGCGACCGATACGCAAGGGCGACTCACGTATCTCAACGCAGCCGGGGCCGAACTGGTCGGCTGCCGGCCGGACGAGGCGCTGGGGCGGCCGGCGCGCGACGTGCTGCGGATCGTCGATCAGGAAGGCCGCCGCGTGCCGACCACGCCGCTCGATCACGCGCTCGGCGGCGCCGAGGCGACGTCCGACCGGCACTGGCTGAAGGCCGGCAGCGGCGATCCGGTGCCGATCGTCGCGGTCGCGTCGCCCATCGGCGATGCGGACGGCAACGTCGACGGCGCGGTGCTGCTGCTGCGCGATGCCGGCGCGGACCGTGCACGCGTCGACGCGTCGCGGCTGCAGCATGCGGTCGTCGAGGCCTCGCCGGACGCGATCGTCGGGATCGATGCCGACGGCCGTATCGCGAGCTGGAATCCGGCTGCGCGGCGGATCTTCGGCTACGACGAGGCCGACGCGCGCGGCCGGCGGTTCGACACGCTGATCGCGCGGCGCTGGCTGCGGCTCAACCCGCTCGCCGAATCGTTCGACGCGATGCACGAGCCGGTCGGGCCACTCGAACTGCTGTGCGTGCGGCGCGACGGCCGGCGCTTTCGTGCGATGGTTTCGGCGTGCCCGGTGCAGGGCGACGCGCGTGCGTGCGTCGCGCTGTCGCTGACGCTGCACGAAACCGGCGCGCAGCGCCGCCGCGACCTGCGGGCGCAGCGTTCGTTGCAGGGTGCGCGCGACGAGCGCGACCAGGCCGACACGTCGAACCGGCTGAAGGACGAGTTGCTGGCCACGGTGTCGCACGAACTGCGCACGCCGCTGAACGTGATCTACGGATGGATCGAGGTGCTGCGCAATACGGGCGACCAGGCGTTGCAGCATCAGGCGATCGACGCGATCGACCGCAGCGCGCGCTCGCTCACGCGGATGGTCGGCGACATCCTCGACGCGTCGTCGCTCGCGACCGGCAAGCTGCGGCTCGATGCGACGCCAGTCGACGTCGTGCGGCTGTTCTCCGACCAGGTCGGCACGTTCCAGACCGCCGCGTCGTCGGCCGGCATCCTGCTCGAATTCGACTGCGACGCGTCCGCATGCATCGTGTCCGGCGACGCCGAGCGATTGCGCCAGATGCTGTCCAACCTCATCTCTAATGCATTGAAATTCACGCCGACCGGCGGCAGCGTGACGGTCGGGCTCGCACGCGACGACAAGCATGCGGTGTTGACCGTCGTCGATACCGGGCAGGGCATCGCGACGGAATTCGCGCCGTACGTGTTCGACATGTTCCGCCGCGCGGACGATTCGCCCGCGTCGCCGCGGCGCGGGCTCGGTCTCGGCCTGTCGATCGTGCGGCACATCGCGGAACTGCACGGCGGCCGCGTGAGCGTCACGAGCGCGGGCCGCGATCGCGGCACGACGTTTACGGTGACGCTGCCGGTCGGGTGGCAGCCGGGCGGCGCGATGGCGTGGAGCATCGTGCAGGGGAGCGGCCGCCGCGACGCGCTCGTGCTCGACACGCACCGCATCCTGATCGTCGACGACGATGCGACCACGCGGGCGAGCCTCACGGCCGCGCTGACCACGTTCGGTGCGACCGTCGCGATCGCATCGTCGGGCCGCGAGGCGCTCGCGATGGCGGCCGACATGCGCCCGACGGTCGTCCTGTCCGATCTCGCGATGCCGGACGGCGACGGCTTCTGGCTGCTGGACGCATTGCGGCGCGGCACGATGAACGGCGACGGCCGTCCGCTCGACGTGCGCGTGCTGGCCGTCACCGCGCACGCGGGGCTCGCCGACGAACGCCGTGCGCTGGAGGCCGGTTTCGACGGCTACCTGTGCAAGCCGGTCGACGTGCGCGAACTCGCGTACAAGATCGCGCACGCGACGAAGCGGGACGACTGACGCGCGGCGCCTAGCGGCGGCGTCAGGTCGCGTCGGATCGCATCAAGGGGTCGGCGCCGGCCGGTTCTGCGTGTGGACCTGCGCGAGCAGATGCGACGCGATGCGCGTGCTGCGCACGAGGTCGCCGGGCGCGTGGTGCGTGACCTGGCGTTGAATGAAGTAGCGCGCGGTGTGCGCGAGCCCGTTCGCGAACGTCGTCGTCGCGCGCCAGCCGAGCCGCTTCTGCGCGGCGGCCAGATTCGGCCGCCGCTGGCGCGGATCGTCGGACGGCAGCGGGCGGAACTCGATCGGTACGTTGGCGCCGACGATCCGCACGACTTCGCGTGCGACGTCGATCATCGCGATCTCGACGTCGCTGCCGAGATTGACCGGCTCGCTCGCGTCGCCCGGTTCGTCCATCAGCCGGATCAATGCGTCGATCATGTCGTCCACGTAGCAGAACGAGCGCGTCTGCTTGCCGTCGCCGTACACGGTCAGCGGCTGTTCCGCGAGCGCCTGCGTGACGAAGTTCGACACCACGCGCCCGTCGGCGGGGTGCATGCGCGGGCCGTAGGTATTGAAGATCCGCGCGATCCGCACGTCGACGCCGTACTGGCGGTGATAGTCCGCGAACAGCGTTTCCGCGCAGCGCTTGCCTTCGTCGTAGCACGCGCGGATGCCGGTCGGATTGACGCGGCCGCAATAGTGCTCGTCCTGCGGGTGGACGTCGGGGTCGCCGTACACCTCGCTCGTCGACGCTTGCAGAATCCGCGCCTTCACGCGTTTCGCGAGGCCGAGCAGGTTGATCGCGCCGTGCACGCTGGTCTTCGTCGTTTGCACGGGGTCGCGCTGGTAGTGGACGGGCGACGCCGGACACGCGAGGTTGTAGATCTCGTCGACTTCGACGTAGAGCGGAAACGTCACGTCGTGCCGCATCAGCTCGAAGTTCGGCGCATCGAGCAGGTGCGCGATGTTGTCCTTCGCGCCCGTGTAGAAATTGTCGACGCACAGCACGTCGTGTCCGTCCGTCACCAGGCGTTCGCACAGATGCGAGCCCAGAAAGCCGGCGCCGCCGGTGACGAGCACGCGTTTTCGATCGTAGCCCTTCATTACGTATTCTCCTTGCGGTGTGCGAGCACGCCTCGCGTGGTGGCGACCGGCGTGCGCCGGCCGGTGCCGGCCGACGTACCGGCGCGCTGCGGGTGGGCGACGTCGCGGTAGATGTCGACGAGCCGGTCGGCGACGCCTTGCCACGTGTAGAAGCGATGCGCGCGCAGGTAGCCGGCGCGGCCGAGCGCCGCGCACAGCTCCGGTTGCGCCCGCAGTTGCACGAGGCGCGCGGCCAGCGCGGCCGGGTCGCGCGGCGGCACGAGATAGCCTGTGGTGCCGTCGTCGACCGTCGTGCGGATGCCGCCGACGTCGCTGCCGATCACCGGCGCCGCGCACGCCATCGCCTCGACCGGCGTGATGCCGAACGGCTCGTACCACGGCGTCGTCACGAACACGTCGGCCGCGCTGTAGTACAGGTGCAGCGCGTCGCGATCGCGCCGGCCGACGAAGGTCACGCGATTCGCGATGCCGAGTTCGTGCGCGAAGGCGGCGAGCCGCGCGAGTTCCGGATCGCGCGCGGGGTCGGGCGTCGGCTGGCTGCCGCCGACGACGTACAGGTGCGTCGGCCGTTGCGGGTCGCGCGGCATGCGCGCGAGCGCATCGATCACGGTGTCGATGCCCTTGCGCGGCACGAGGCGGCCCAGCTGCAGTATGACGAATGCGTCCTGCGGCCAGCCCAGCCGCGCGCGCGCATCGACGCGCGGCACCGGCCGGAATTCCCGTGCATCGAAGCCGCAGGGCACGATCTCGATCCGCGCGGTATCGGCGCGATAGTGCGTCGTCAGGTCGAGCGCATCCTGCGGGCATTCGGCGATCAGGCGGTCCGAGCGGCGCGCGAGCGTGTCCTCGATCGCGAAGCGCGCGTCGGGGAAGCCGTCGGCCGTGCCCTGGTGCAGCCGCCGCACGCGCCCGAGCGCATGGAACGTCGTGACGAGCGGAATGCCGAGCGCCTTTTTCACGCGCAACGCGGCTTCGCCGGACATGAAGAAGTTCGCGTGCATCACGTCGACCGGGTCGGGCTCGCGCCGCATGCGCGCGATCATGTATTGCGCGAACGCGCCCATGTACGGCAGTAGCCGCTCCTTGGGCACGTCGGTCGGCGGCCCGGCCGGCACGTGGATCACCCGCATGCGCGCCCCAATCGGCACCACTTCCGGCAAATGGGGATTGTCGCAGCGCGTGTAGACGTCGACGTCGAGGCCGCGCTCCGCGAGCTGCTTTGCGACGTTCGCGACATAGATGTTCTGACCGCCGGCATCGACGCCGCCGATCACGCCCAGCGGCGATGCATGTTCACTGATCAACGCGATTCTCTGCATGGTATTGCTCCCGATATCGGGGCCGCGCACACGGGCCGCCGTCACCGGTCGCTCGGCAATCGGCATGCCCGCCGCATTGCGGGTAAAACCGCTTCCCCCTGTGCCGAAAAAATTACAACGCGTTGGATGAAAGGGCGTCTGATCGCGATGGCGCGCGTGCATGCGGCGCACGCGCCGCGGCACGCGATTTGCGCGACTTCTGCTCACCCGCCGGTTCGCCCGGCCCGATGAAAAGGAGGTCACGATGAAGGTATTCCAGCTGCAAGCCCACCCCCCGCGCATCCGCCGTCAACGCGCGCTGCGCACCGGCATGGCGGTCGCGATCGCTGCGGCCACCGCGTGCATGGTCGTCGCGCCGAACGCGGTCGCCGCCGGCGACGACGGCGCCGCATCGTCGTCCACGTCGTCGCATTCGAGCACCGGCACGAAGATCCGCGACGCGACGATCACCACCAAGGCGAAGGCCGAGCTGGTCGGCACGAGCGGCCTGTCGGCCGGCGACATCCACGTGAAGACGCGGCACGGCACCGTGACGCTCACCGGCAGTGTGCCCGACGAGCAGCAGCGCACCCAGGCCGTCAGCGTCGTGAAGCAGGTCGACGGCGTGCAGGACGTGCGCGACCAGTTGACCATCCGGCCCAAATAACCGCGACGCGACCGTAACAGGAGTCCAGCGATGAACTGCATGCTCAAACCGGTCGGCGAACAGACGATCGTGATCACCGGCGCGACGAGCGGCATCGGTCTCGTCACCGCGCGCAAGGCGGCACGGCGCGGCGCGAAGCTCGTGCTGTTCGCGCGCAACGAGGACGCGCTGAACACGCTGTGCGAGGAAATCCGCCAGCACGGCGGCCTCGCGGTGCCGGTCGCCGGCGACGTCGGCAACATCGAGGATCTGCAGCGCGCGGCCGCGGCCGCGGCCGACACGTACGGCGGCTTCGATACCTGGGTGAACAACGCGGGCGTGTCGATCTTCGGCACGGCGGCCACGGTGCCGCTCGAGGATCAGCGCCGGCTGTTCGACACCAACTACTGGGGCGTCGTGCACGGCTCGCTCGTCGCGTCCGATCATTTCCGGCGCAAGAGCGATTTCCACGGGGGCGCGATCATCAACATGGGCAGCGAGGCGTCCGACGCGCCGGTGCCGCTGCAAAGCGCGTACGTCGCGTCGAAGCACGCGGTGAAGGGTTTCACCGATTCGCTGCGGCTCGAGATGGAAGCCGATCACCTGCCGGTGTCCGTCACGCTGATCAAGCCGGCCGCGATCGACACGATGTTCGTGATGCACGCGAAGAACTACATGAACGTCGAGCCGAAGCTGCCGCCGCCGATCTACGACCCCGATCTGGTGGCCGACGCGATTCTGTTCGCGGCCGCGCATCCGCGCCGCACGCTGTTCGTCGGCGGCGCCGCGAAGTTCACGTCGGCCAGCGCGTATCACGCGCCGCGGCTGTTCGATCGCGTCGCGGCCACGCTGTTCTCGCGCGGCCAGCGCACGGTGCGACCCGCACGGCCGCGCGACGACAACGCGCTGTACGACTCGCGCCACGCGCTGCACGAGCGCGAAGGCATGGAAGGGCCGGTGCTGCGCAGCTGTGCGTACAACTCGGTGGTGCAGCGCCCGAAGGTCGCCGGCGCGGTCGCGCTCGGCGCGGCAGCGCTGGTGTTTGCCGCGTTCGCACGGGCGCGACGGTCGTCCGCGTGATTTCGTTCATTTTCCAAGGAGGCTTTCATGACATCCCGACAACATACGGGCCACGAATACAGCCACTCGCGCGCGCACGAAGGCGAGCGCACGCAGCAGGACCACGACAAGGGCGGCCATCAGTCCGGCCACGGCAAGCCGCCGAGCCCCGTCGACGTGCAGAAGGCGCTGAAGGGGATGGACTATCCGGCGAGCAAGTCGGACGTCGTGCAGTGCGCGGAACGCTCGCATGCGGACCGCGAGGTGCTCGACATGCTGCGCAGGATTCCCGAGCGCGAATACGACACGCCGGCATCGGTATCGAAGGAACTCGGGCGGCTGATGTAAGCGTCGCCCCGTCGCGCCGCGTGCGTGCGCGCGCGGCGCACCCATCACGAGGAGCACGACCATGGCGATGATCGTCGCAGGCCGTTTCACGACGTTCGATGAAGCGGAAGGTGGGGCGCGTCACCTCTACGAGCGCACGTTCGGGCCCGACGACGTGTCGATCTTCTTCCTGAACCCCGGCGGCCAGCACGCGCGCTTCCCGATCGGCGGCGACGTGTACGCCGACACGGCGGCGAAGCCGGGCGGGCGCGGCGCGATGGTCGGCGCGATGCGCGGGCTGCTGATCGGCGTCGTGATCGGATTGATCGTGTATGCGCTCGGCCTGCGCTACTGGTTCGTGCCGGCCGCCGCCGCGCTGGCCGGCGCGTATCTCGGCGCGTTCGGCGGCGCGCTCGGCCGGATGCGCGGCGAGCAGGCCGAAGGCAAGGGCACGCTCGCGCAGAGCGAAACGGGCGTGATCCTCGCCGCGCGCGTGACGCCCGACACCGCGACGGCCGCGGAAGAGGTCCTGCGCGCGACCGGCGCGAAGTCGATCGAGCGCGTCGAAGGCGACTGGCAGGACGGCGAATGGCGCGATTTCGATCCGGTGCGCCGACCCGACGAAGCCGCGTCCCGCAGCCCGCGCTGAATACGCCCTTTTTCCAAACGCTTGCAACGCCGACCGCCACCATCCGGCCGCCGCGTGCGCGCCGGCGTGCGCCGCACGCGGCACGCCGCTTGCGCAGCATCGGCGGCACCCGTTCAAGGAGGAACCCATGACCACCGCACAGACTCCACCGCCGCAGAAACAGGCGCAGCAGCCGGGCACCGAACGCGACATGCATCCGAAGCCGCGCGACGAAGCGGCCGACTACGTCGGCAGCGGCAAGCTCGCGGGCAAGGTCGCGCTGGTGACGGGCGGCGACAGCGGGATCGGCCGCGCCGTGGCGATCGGCTTCGCGAAGGAGGGCGCGGACGTCGCGATCGTCTACCTGAAGGAATCCGACGACGCCGCGCATACGAAGCGGTTGATCGAGCAGGCCGGCCGCCGCTGCGAGGCGATCGCCTGCGACGTCGGCGATCGCCTGCAGGCGCGCGACGCGGTGGCGCGCACGGTCGAGCGGCTCGGCCGGCTCGACGTGCTCGTCAACAATGCGGGCGAGCAGCATCCGCAGCCGGGCATCGAGGACGTGTCCGAGGAGCAGCTCGAACGCACGTTCCGCACGAACGTGTACGGGATGTTCTTCTGCACGCAGGCCGCGCTGGCGCACATGAAGCAGGGCGGACGCATCGTCAACACGGCGTCGGTCACCGCGTATCACGGCAGCCCGAAACTGCCCGACTACTCGGCGACCAAGGGTGCGATCGTCGCCTTCACGCGCTCGCTGTCGATCGAACTGGCCGAACGCGACATCCGCGTGAACGCGGTCGCGCCGGGGCCGATCTGGACGCCGCTGATTCCGTCGACGTTCACGCCCGAGCAGGTCGCGAAATTCGGCTCGAACGTGCCGCTCAAGCGGCCGGGCCAGCCGGACGAACTGATCGACTGCTACGTGCTGCTCGCGTCGGACGGTGCGAGCTACATGACCGGGCAGACATTGCATCCGAACGGCGGCTCGATCGTCGGCGGCTGATGGCCGTTTCCATGCAAGCACAAGGAGAAAGCAGATGAGACACCCCCACTGGACGATCGCGGCGCTCGCCGCCGGCGTGTTCGCCGTGTCGGGGCTCGCCCGCGCGCAGATGCCGAGCGAGCCTCCCGCGTCGAATTCGCACGTGCCGGGCGGCGTGATCAACCCGTCGTCGGGCGCGGGCGGCGCAGGCGACCCCGGCATCGCGAAAGCGCCGAAGGGCGCCGACGCGGAGTTCGTCGACAAGGCCGCGATGGCCGGCAAGGCGGAAGTGCAGGCGAGCCAGCTCGCGCTGAAGCAGGCGCAGTCGCCGGACGTGCGGGCGTTCGCGAAGCGGATGGTCGCGGACCATGGCAAGGCGAACGCGAAGCTCAGTGAAATCGCGGCGCGCAAGGGCATGAAGCCGCAGGTCGAACAGCTGTCGGATCCCGACGTGCAGGCGCTGCGCGGCAAGAGCGGGCGCGACTTCGACACCGCGTATCTGGCGGCGGCCGGCCCCGATGCGCACAAGAAGGCGGTTGCGTTGTTCGAAGACGAAGCGCGCGACGGCAAGGATGCGCAACTGCGCGCATTCGCCAAATCCACGCTGCCGACGCTCAAGCATCACCTGAGCATGGCGGAGACGGTCGCACGCAAGGTGGGCGCGCAATAACGTGCGCCCGGTTCCACCCCTGGGCCGCACGGGCGGCCCGCTTTTTCGGAGAAGCAGTCATGGCCCAACGGCAATCGAAGCACGAAGGTATCCTCGAACTGCTCTGCCAGGCATACGAAACCGAGCTTGGCGGCGCGAAGATCTACGAGGCCGCGCTCCAGTGCGCGACCGACGAGGACCTGCACAAGGAATGGGAGAAGTACCACCGCGAGACGATGCATCACCAGGAGGTGCTGCGCAAGGTATTCGACACGCTCGGCCTCGATCCCGATGCGCAATCGCCGGGGCGCGCCGCGGTGGCGGCGACCGGCGAGTCGCTGGTGCGGGTGATCGAACAGGCGAAGAAGCAGGCCGACCCGGCCGTCGCGCAGGTCGTCGCGGCCGAGTGCGTGGTGCTGGCCGAAACCAAGGATCACCTGAACTGGGAGCTGATCGGCTACGCGGCCGACCAACTGCCCGACAGCGACGCGGCGAAGGCGCTGAAGGCCGCGCACGACGAGGTCGAGGCCGACGAGGATCATCACCTGTATCACACGCGTGGCTGGGCGCGTGAAATGTGGATCGAGTCGATGGGCTTCAAGGCGGTGCTGCCGCCGCCGGAAGAAGTGAAGAAGGTGGAGTCCGCCGCCGATGCGGCGCGTGCCGAGCGCTCGCGCGGCAAGATGATGTAACGCCGGGCAGGCGGGCGGCGGCACGTGCGGCGCCGCCCCTTGCCGGTTCATCAGGTTGCGTACGCAACCGTCTACCGATCCCGCCTGAATGCCTCACGTCAGCACGTCGACGATCATCGTCGCCACCGACACCGCCATCAGCGCCACCGCCAGCCAGCCCAACAGTTTCGATACCGGGCCGCTGCCCAGCTGGCCGGCCGCATCGCGCTTCCGCGACAGCAGCATCACGAACACGAGCATCGGCACCGCCGCGACGCCGTTGAGCACGGCGCTCCAGTACAGCGCGCGGATCGGGTCGATCGGACTGAAGCAGATCGCGATGCCGACGATCACGCACAGCGCGAGCACCGTGTAGAACGCGGGCGCGCGCCGCACCGGCTCGTTCAGCCCTTCGCGGAACCGCCACGCTTCCGCGCAACCATAGGCCGCGCTACCCGCGAACGCCGGAATCGCGAGCAGCCCGCAGCCGACGATGCCGAACGCGAACACCAGGAACGCGGCTTCGCCGGCGATCGGTCGCAGCGCCTCGGCGGCCTGCGCGGTGCTCGCGAGGTCGTGCCGTCCGCGCGCGAAGAACACGGCCGCGCCGACCACCATGATGCAGAACGACACCGCGTTGGTCACGATCATCCCGGTCCACGTGTCGAACGTGATGCGCTGTTCGGTCTCGCGGCGCGCGGCCGGCGCGCATGACGTGCCGCCGTTGCGGCGCTCCGCCTGGGTCTCCTCGACCTCGAGCGCGGCCTGCCACACGAACAGGTAGGGGCTGAGCGTCGTGCCGAGCACCGCGACCGCGGTCGTCGCATAGTCGTGCGTGAACGAAATCCGCGGCAGCGCGATGGCATGCAGCAGATTGCCCCAGTCGACGTGCACGAAACCGAGTTCGATCACATACGCGAGCAGGCCGAGCGTCATCCATTTGAGCCAGCGCGCGTAGCGCTCGTAGGACATCAGTACCTGCAGCCCGAGCGACGCCAGGCCGTATACCGGCGCATACCAGTAGCTGCGGCCGCCGACGACGAGCGCCGTCGCATCGCCCATCGCCGCGAGATCGGCGCCGACGTTCACGACGTTGACGATCACGACCATCGCGATCAGCGTCTTCGCGATGCGATCGGAGAAGTGTTCGCGGATGCCGGCCACCAGCCCTTCGCGATTGCGTCGCCCGATGAACGCCGCCGCGAGCTGCACGGCGACCATCATCGGCAGCGTGACGACGATCATCCACAGCATGTTGAAGCCGAACTGGCTGCCGGCCTGCGCGTAGACGGCGACGTTGCTCGGATCGGCGTCGGACGCGCCCGCGAGCAGACCCGGGCCGAGCCGCCGATACCACGGTTTCGCGGCGCGCGGCGGCGCGTCGGCCGCCGGCCGCGCGTCTTCGTCCAGCCCGCTCATCCGGCGTCCCCGTGCGACGGGCGCCCGGGGCTGTGGCGCCGCTCGCGTGCGAGGCGCGACGCGGTGCGCAGTGCGTCGACCAGCGTGCGGTATGCGTGTTCGCGGGAGTCGGCGCCGCGGGTGCGCAGCACGTACGACGGGTGATAGGTCGCGACGACGAGCCGGCCGTCGTCGGTGCGCACCGGGGCGCGCGTGCGCTCCAGCGTCGCGTCGTTGTCCTGCAGCACCGCGCGCAGCGCCGTCGCGCCGAGCGCAACCACCACGCGCGGCTGGACGGCTTCGAGCTCGCGCTCGAGCCAGTAATGGCACGCGGCCACTTCGCGCTGCGCGGGGGTCTTGTGCAGCCGCCGCTTGCCGCGCGGTTCCCATTTGAAGTGCTTGACCGCATTCGTCAGGTAGACGTGCGAGCGTTCGATCCCGGCCTCGTCGAGCGCGCGGTCGAGCATGCGGCCGGCCGCGCCGACGAACGGCAGGCCCGCGCGGTCCTCCTGGTCGCCCGGCTGCTCGCCGACCAGCATGATCGGCGCGTCGACGGGCCCGGCGCCCGGCACCGGCTGCGTCGCGTGCTCCCACAGCGCGCAGCGGCGGCACGCGTCGAGCGTGGCCGGCGCATCGTCATCGGTCGGCGTCGTCGGTGCCTGGCGGTCGGGCGTTTTGCGCGTCATGCGGCCGCTCCGGCGCAGGCCGAACGGGCGGCGCGCCGCGCTCGCGCGGAACATGCCGGCGTGCGTGCTGTCGCACGCGGTGAGGGAAGCAAACCGGAAGATCGAAGCCGCATCGTGCGCATGAAAGACTCCTGTGTCGACGATGCGAAAGAGACAGCAACCGGCATGCCGCATGCAGTCGGAATGGGCGCGCGCCTTGCGTGGCAAACCCGTCCAACGACAGGAGAAGCACGATGCAACCCGAACCCGGCGACGATCCGGCCGCCGACGACGTGCTGTTGTGGCGCGCGCCCGACAGCGTGCCGCGCCGCCCGCGTCGCGTGCTGGTCGTCGACGACTATCGCGATGCGGCGGACGCGCTGCGCCTGCTGCTGGAGGCGCGCGGCTTCGAGTGCCGGGTCGCCGACGATCCGTTCGCCGTGTGCGACGTCGCGCGCGACTGGCAGCCGTTCGCGGTCGTGCTCGACATCGCGATGCCGGGCCTCGACGGGCTGCAGCTCGCGGCGCGGCTGCGCGGCGATCCGCAAACGTCGGACATGCTGCTGGTCGCGTGCAGCGGGCTCGTGTCGCGGCGCGATTGGGAACGGGCGAAGGAAGCCGGCTTCGACGCGCACTGCGCGAAGCCGCTGACGCCGCACCGGCTGCTCGGCTACCTCGAATCGGCGAGCGGCGGCGCGGTGAGCCCCGACGAGGACGTTACACGATCCTTGTAAAAAGGCCGGCGGCGCGCCGGACGCGGCATCCGCCGCGGCGCGAGGACAAAAAAATGCCCCGCGGGCGCGGGGCGTATCAAACGGATGTGGAACGCAGGCGCCGGCGGACCGGCGCCGCGTCAGGGTGCGCTCAGTGACGCCCGCGCGTGCGGGGATCGTCGAGGTCCTCGGTCGGATCGGTCAGCCCGAGTTCGTCGCCGGCGCTCCAGTACGGCGTGCTGCCGTAGAACTCGTGCAGCGGCTCGGCCCATTGCGGATCGGCCATTGCCGGCCAGTGGTCCTTGTCGAACCCCGGCGCATTGCGGATACGCTCGGACGAGACCGACAGCAGGAAGCACTTGCGTTCGGTGTCGAGCGTCAGCGCGCTCCACGGAATGGCGTGCAGCTTGTCGCCGATGCCGAGGATGCCGCCGCTCGACAGCACCGCATACGCGATGCGGCCCGAGCGCACGTCGAGCATGATGTCCTTGATCTTGCCGACGTCGTCGCCGTCGGTCGTATAGACCTTGTCGCCTTCCAGCGTATCGGCCGCCATCACGTCGGGGCCGGGGCCGGCCGCCGTCGCGGCGCCCTTGCCGATGATGCGGGTCTGACCTTGATCGGAAGTCTGCATGGTTTCCTCCTGGCTGCGTGGGGCGCGACCGTGCCCGGGGGCGGGCCCTGCGGGTCGCGCGGGTTGTCGAGGCGGAGCGGGAATCGCCCCGTCACGTCTGCTTCGGTTGCGACACGCCTTCCAGCGTGTTCGCGACGTCGTCGCGCTCGGGACTGGCCGTGCGCGTCGCGATGTCGGCAAGCGACAGCATGCCGACCAGTCGCTTGTCGTGATCGACGACGGGCAGCCGGCGCAGTTGCGCGTCGGCCATGTAGTGCTGGATCTCGTCCAGCGAATCGTCGTCGAAGCACCATTCGATCGGACCGGATGCGACCTCGTGGACTCGCGTCTCCGGCGGCTTGCCGGCCGAGATCGCGCGCACCGCGAGGTCGCGGTCCGTCACCATCCCGATCAGCCGGTTGTTGTCGCACACGGGCAGCGCGCCGATGTCGTAGCGCTCCATCAGTTGGGCGGCGTGACGGATCGAGTCGGTCGGTGCGATCCGCACGACGTCCTGCGACATGATTTCGTTGACGCGATGCATGAAATTCTCCTTGCGGGTGGGTGAAGCAATGTGCCGATGCGGCCCCTGCGATCCAGCAAACCGCATGCCGTGCACGCGGCTCGTCTCGTCACTTGTCGTCACGTTTGCGCTTGTCCTCCCACGGCCCGCCATCGTGCGTGCCGGGCGGCGTGTCGGGCTCGATGCGCGTGACGCCGCCGGTCGCGGGCGGATCGCTCGCCGGAAACGTGTCCTCCAGCTGCTTGTCGATATGGCGCTCCGAATGGCGCGTGCGCGTGTGGTCCTGGTCCTTCAGCGGGGGTTGCGGGTCGGGCTGCCGCTCGCGCGCCGGTGCGTCGTGGCCGTGCCGGGTCGAATCCTTCATGGCGGTGCTCCGTATGGGTGACGAGGAGCCGCCTGTGTCGCAACCCGCGTGCCCGCTGCGCGCGCCCGGCACGCGACTTGCCACTGCGACCGCGACGACCACGACGACGACCATGACGACACAGCGCAGCAGGGGCGCCTGCCGCGCGCCCATCGAGCAGGAGGCACGACGATGATTCCCAAACGACGACCAGGGGTGCGCTACGAAATCAATGTATGCGGCGGCGGATTCGATTCGGTGAAAAGCCATTTCGATATGTGGAAGCATGAACCGCTGATCTACCGGCCCGAGCGCCGGATGTTCGAAGGCAAGGCCGACGTGCGGCGGCTGGGCGACGAGACGTTCGGCGCGACCGAACCCGCGCGCTTCGCGCTGCAGCGCGCATGCGAGCCGTCGGATCCGTATGCGCTCGCGGCGCGCGTGCGCGACGACGGCCGCGAGCTGTGGCTCGTGATGGCCGCGTACGACGCGTAGCGGCGTGCTTGCAAGATTTGCAGCGAGCGGTGTAGCGAATGCATGGCGTTTCGCGCGCGACGGAGCGGCTGCGTATCGAACCCCGCAGATCCGGGCCCGATCCGTCCGCGCGGACGATATGAACGGACGGCATGCGGCTTGCGAATCTTCGTTACGCGGCGCGTTGCGCCGATCCCGATCCGAACCCGCAACGAGGAATGCCGATGACACACGAACCCGCGCAGTGGCTGCAACGGCCCGAACCGCCGTTGCCCGACATCGAGCCGGACCCCGGGCCGCCCGATCCCGACGACGTGCCGCCGGACATGCCCGAACCGTACCGGGAGCCGGAGGGCGATCCGCCCGGGCATGCGCCGCCGGAACGCGATCCGCCGTCGCAGGAGCCGCCGGTGCGCGCGCGGCCGGCGGGTGCGATGCCGCCGATACGAAGGGAGGGCCTGCAATGAGCATCCGCGTGAAACCCGGCATGCTGCGGGACATCGCCGAAACGCTGGGCCGCCATTTCGAGGCGCGCGCGATGCCGTTTCATGTCGAGGAGCACCCGGCCGGCGCATTGCATATCGGCTTTCGTGTCGATGGCCATCCGGCGTCGCTGACCGTGACGTTCGACGCCGACGCGTTCGCCGCGCTCGAACAGGCCGACATCGACCGGCAACGGGGCACGCTCACGCGCGTCGCGGCCGAGTTCGACACGATGATGGCGCGCCGCGCACCGACCGCGTACGCAGGCGATTTCCACTTCAACCGGCTCTGAGCGGCGCCGCCACGGCGCAGCCCGGAGCCGTCGATGCCAGGGAGGATTCGATGAACACGATCCAGACGTTACGCGCGGGCGCCTGTGCGTTCGCCGCGGCGTGCGCGCTGGGCGCATGCACGCAACCGGCCAGCGGCCCGTACGGTACGCGCGCGGCGCCGCCCGCGCCGCCCGACGGCCGCGGCGCGCAGTCGACCACGACGATGCCGGACGCGAACACGCGTTACGACACGCGTCCGTCGCCGGGCAACACGATGCCGCCGGGCACGACCGTCGGCGAACCGGTCGACGTGCCGCCGCCGGGCCCGAACGGCACGCAGGGCGACCAGCCGCTGCCGGGCACGCCGCCGCCGATGCAGTACTGACGGGACGCCTCGCGAGGGCGCGCGCGTCACGGCATGCCGCACCGCGATGCGGCCGGAGGAACGCGATGGCGAATCAGCATGAGCACCTGGAGGACTGGCTGCGCGATGCGTACGCGATGGAGCGCCAGGCCGAGACGATGATCGACGCGCAGATGAGGCGGGTTGGCCACTATCCGCAATTGCAGGACCGGCTGCGGCTTCATCTCGACGAGACGCTCGGCCAGCAGGCGCTCGTCGAAGCGTGCCTGATGCGGCTCGGCACGTCGCCGTCGGCGACCAAGGATCTCGCCGCGCGCGTCGCCGCGTACGGACAGATCGCGAGCGGCATGCTCGCGGATGACGAGGTCGTGAAGACGGCGCTCGCCGCTTACGCGTTCGCGCAACTCGAGATCGCCGCGTACACGGCGCTCGTCGCGGCCGCGAAAGCAGCGGGCGAAGACGAAATCCGCGCGTGTTGCGAGCGGATCCTGCAGCAGGAGCGCGACATGGCCGCGTGGCTGCTGCGCCATCTGCCCGAGTTGACGACCGCTTTTCTCGATCGTTCGGCGGTCGACCGCATCGACGCAAAACGCTAGCCGTGCGGCCGTCGGGCAGCTGCCGGCAGGCGTCGTTTCCCGCGAGCGAAATACGTGCCCCCTAACTTGCCCCCGGCTTGTAAAAAAGCGGCTCTCGCATGCGGCGAAACGGGGCGCGAACCCGCGAGAACCGCGTCGTAGTGCGCTTTACGCGACTGGCATGGAAGCTGCATGACGTCCGGTAGAAGACCTACCGCGAACCCGCGAACCCAACGTCAGGAGGCTTTCGATGCCCGTCTCGCTTGCGCTGCAGATGCGACAGCATCTGGCACTTACGCCGAGGCTCCAGCAGTCGCTCCGGCTGCTTCAGTTGTCCTCGCTCGAGTTTCAACAGGAATTGCGCCAGGCGCTCGACATGAACCCGTTTCTGGAAGACGGCCAGGGCGACGACGAAACCGCTGCGCCGACCGCCGAGCAGCCGCCCGAGGCGGCCGCGCCCGACGCGGCGCCCGAGCGCGACGACATCCGTCCGCCGGACGGCGAGGTGCCGTTTACGGCCGCGCCCGCGCCGCGCGGCACGAGCCGTCAGGGCGACGACGCCGATGGCTTGTCGCCGGGCGAATGGATGGCCGCCGAGCCGTCGCTGCATCAGCAGCTGCACGATGCGCTGCGGCTCTATCCGCTCAACAAGCGCGACCGCGAAGCCGCGCGCCTCGTGATCGATGCGCTGGACGACGACGGCTATCTGCGTCAGGAACTGCCCGAACTGCTGGTTGCCGCCGATCCGGCCTTGCTGCTGTCGGAGCAGGATCTGGCGGTCGCGCTGCGGCTCGTGCAGATGCTCGACCGGCCGGGCATCGCCGCCCGCTCGTTGTCCGAGTGCCTGGTGCTGCAGCTCGACGCGATTCCGGCCGGCACGCCGGCGCTCGCGGAAGCGAAGGCGATCGCACGCGAGCATCTGGAGCGGCTCGCGCGCCGCGAGACGGCCGAGATCCAGCGGCGCCTCGGCTGCAACCCGCAGACGCTGCAGGCGGCTTGCGCGCTGGTGCGCGGGCTCGATCCGCGCCCCGGCAATCACTACGGCAGCACGCGCGGCGACTACGTGGTGCCCGACGTGATCGTGCGCCAGGTGCGCGACGAGTGGATCGTGACGATCAATCCGGCCGTGCTGCCGCGCGCCCGCTTGCACGAGCGCTATGCGACGCTGTTCGCGCAGTCGAGCGGCGAACGCGATTCGCCGCTCGGCCAGCAACTGCAGGAAGCGCGCTGGCTGATCCGCAACGTGCAGAAGCGCTTCGACACGATTCAGCGCGTGGGCGAATGCATCGTCGCGCGCCAGCGCGATTTCTTCCGCTACGGCGAGATCGCGATGAAGCCGCTCGTGCTGCGCGACATCGCGGAAGAGCTCGACCTGCACGAATCGACCGTGTCGCGCGCCACCGGCAACAAGTACATGGCCACGCCGCACGGCACCTTCGAGTTCAAGCATTTCTTCCCGCGCAAGCTCGAGGCGGCGGGCAAGGGCGTGTGTTCGGCGTCGGCCGCGAAGGTGCTGATTCGCGACATGATCGCGGCCGAGCGGCATACCGACCCGCTGTCCGACGTCGCGCTCGCGGAGAACCTCGCGGGCCGCGGCATTCTTCTTGCGCGTCGAACGGTGACCAAGTATCGCCAGGCGATGAAGATTCCGCCGGCCGACCTGCGGCGTCGCGACGCCGCGTGACGGCCTCATTGTTCCAACCCGCGCGTGCCGCGCGTTGCGTCGGCTCGCGCGCCAACGAGAGGAGCGCAACCATGCCAGCCAAATCCCAGGCTCAGCAGCGCGCCGCCGGGGCCGCGCTGTCGGCCAAGCGCGGCGACACGAAAATGAAGGACCTGAAGCCGCCGTCGAAATCGATGGCCAAGTCGATGAGCGAGAAAGAGCTCGAGAAAATGGCTTCGACGCCCACGCACGGCAAACCGAAACACAAGCACGATGCGTGATCGGCGCCGACGTTTAGTGACGACCGCTGTCATCCAGGAGGGTTCCATGCTTCGATACGCCATCATCTTCTTCGTCATCGCGATCATTGCCGCCGTGTTCGGCTTCGGCGGCATCGCGGCCGGTGCGGCCGAGATCGCGAAGATCCTGTTCTACATCTTCGTCGTGATCTTCCTGGTCACGCTGCTGCTGGGGGTCGTGCGCCGATGACGGTCACGCCCGACCGGTCGCAGCGCGTCGCGGAACTCGAGCACGCGTTCGCGATCGGTTTTCCGTCGCAGTCGACCGTCGTCGTGCACGCGGACGACGCGTCCGGGCGGCTGACGATCCACGTGTCGTGGGTGCGCGTGCCGTCCGAGGAGGACGCGCGCGAATGGCGCTGCACGGTCGACATGCGGTTCGACGCGGACGTGATCGAACGCTACGCGACGCTCGACGCGGCCGACCGGCTGCGCGTGCGCACGCAGCTGTGCGACCGCGCGCGGCGCGCGGTGGACGAGCACAAGCCGCGCGTCGAGGACACCGCGATCGAATGCAACGTCGCGCTCGACGTGACGGCCGCGGAATTCGACGCTGCGCTGCGCGCGCCCTGACGCCGCCGCCGGCCCGGGGCCGTTCGCGGCGCGCCGGGCCGGCTTTCCGTGCCGTCCGCACGCGCGCGCCGCGGCGCGTCGCCGTGCGGCAGCGGCTTCTACCGAATCCCACGAGGACTCCAGACGATGACGAATCCCCCATCCGCCGGCAAGACGCCCCCGACTCAACCGCACGACAGCGCGAAGTCGCGCCAGCTCGACGAGCACCGTGCGCGGCCCGACGGCGAGGCGCTGCGTACCAACCAGGGCGTGCGGATCGCCGACAACCAGAACACGCTGCGCGGCGGCGCGCGCGGCCCGTCGCTGCTCGAAGACTTCATCATGCGCGAGAAGATCACGCATTTCGATCACGAGCGCATTCCGGAGCGGGTGGTGCATGCGCGCGGCTCGGCCGCGCATGGCGTGTTCCGCGTGTACGAACCGATGGCCGACTACACGAAGGCCGCGTTCCTGCAGGACCCGGCCGCCGAAACGCCGGTATACGTCCGCTTCTCGACCGTGCAGGGGCCGCGCGGGTCGTCCGACACCGTGCGCGACGTGCGCGGCTTCGCGGTGAAGTTCTATACCCAGGAAGGCAACTACGACCTCGTCGGCAACAACATGCCGGTGTTCTTCATCCAGGACGCGATCAAGTTTCCCGACTTCGTCCATGCGGTGAAGCCCGAGGCGCCGAACGAGATGCCGACCGGCGCGTCCGCGCACGACACGTTCTGGGATTTCGTGTCGCTGGTGCCGGAAACCACGCACATGGTGCTGTGGCTGATGTCGGACCGCGCGCTGCCGGCAAGCTATCGCGCGATGGACGGCTTCGGCGTGCATACGTTCCGCTTCGTGAACGCGGCCGGCGTCGAGCGTTTCGTCAAATTCCACTGGCGGCCCGTGAGCGGTGCGTATTCGCTGCTGTGGGACGAGGCGCAGCGGATCGCCGGCCATGACCCCGATTTCAACCGGCGCGATCTGTGGACGGCGATCGAGCGCGGCGACTATCCGGAGTTCGAACTCGGCGTGCAGATGATCGACCCGGCCGACGCGGACAAATTCGACTTCGACCTGCTGGATCCGACCAAGCTCGTACCGGAAGAACAGGTGCCGGTGCGGCCGATCGGCCGGATGACGCTGAACCGCAACCCCGACAACTTCTTCGCGGAGACCGAGCAGGTCGCGTTTCACCCGGGCCACGTGGTGCCGGGCATCGATTTCACGAACGACCCGCTGCTGCAGGGGCGGCTGTTCTCGTACACCGACACGCAGCTGAGCCGGCTCGGCGGCCCGAATTTCCACGAGATCCCGATCAACCGGCCGGTGTGCCCGTTCGCGAACAACCAGCGCGACGCGATGCACCGGCAGACGATCAACGTCGGGCAGGCGTCGTACGAGCCGAATTCGACGAGCGGCGGCTGGCCGCGCGAGACGCCGCCCGCGCCGTCCGGCGGCGGGTTCGAGACCGTGCCCGAGCCGCTCGAAGGCCACAAGGTGCGCATTCGCAGCGAATCGTTCGCCGACCATTTCTCGCAGGCCGCGCTGTTCTACCAGAGCATGACCGACATCGAGCAGCGGCATATCCGCGACGCGTACTGCTTCGAGCTCGGCAAGGTGACGCAGCCGCACATTCGCGAGCGCGTGGTCAACGAGATCATCGCGCGCTTCGACGCGGGGCTCGCCGCGCAAGTCGCCGAACGGCTCGGGCTGCCCGCGCCGCAGGCGGCCGCGACGCCGGTCGTCGCGCAGCGCTCGCCCGCGCTGAGCCTGATCGGCCGCGCGAAGCCCGGCATCCGCTCGCGCAAGATCGCGCTGATCGCGACGCCTGGCGTGAACCCGGTGCTGCTCGAGCAGGTGCGCGACGCGCTGCAGGCCGCGCACGCGGTGCCGACGATCGTCGCGCCGACGCTCGCGCCGATCGGCGGCATCGTGCCGGAGGCGACACTCGTCGGTATGCCGTCGGTGATGTTCGACGCGGTGTTCGTGTGCGGCGGCGACGGCGATGGCCGCGATCTCGCGCATAGCGCCGACGCCCGCCATTTCGTGCGCGAGGCGTTCAAGCACCTGAAGCCGATCGCGGCCGTCGGCTCCGGTCGGCAACTGCTCAGCGCCGCGCACCTGCCCGATCCGGCCGAAGGCGTGTGCGTCGGGCAGGCCGTCGATCTCGACGCGGTGCTGAATTCGCTGTCGAATCACCTCGGCCAGCATCGCGTGTGGGCGCGCGAACAGCAGGCGGCGGAGTTGCCTGCTTAAGGCCGAAAGCGGCCCAAAACGGCCCAAAGCGGCCGACAGCCGCCGACGGCGGCTTGCGCCGTACCGCGCGCCTGCCTTCGGGCGGGCGCGCATTCGGCAAGGAGGAACACGCATGGCACCGCGGATGATATGGAAAGGCGCGATCAGCTTCGGGCTCGTGCACGTGCCCGTGCAGCTGTTTCCGGCGACGCGCACCGTGAAGCCGTCGTTCCGGATGCTCGACAAGCGCTCGATGGACCCGATCGGCTATCGGCAGATCAACAAGCGCACCGGCAAGGAGGTCACGCGCGAGGACATCGTGCGCGGCTACGAGTACGAAAAGGAGCGCTACGTCGTGCTCACCGACGACGAAATCCGCGCGGCGAATCCGGAATCGACGCAGACCGTCGACATCCTGACCTTCGTCGACGAGGACGCCGTGTCGTTTCTCTATCTCGACACGCCGTACTACCTGGTGCCGGACCGCAAGGGCGAGAAGGTCTATGCGCTGCTGCGCGACGCGCTGAAGGACAGCGGCAAGATCGGCATCGCGCTCGTGGTGATGCGCGACCGCCAGCATCTGGGCGCGCTGATTCCGGTGGGGCCGATACTCGCGCTCGATACGCTGCGCTGGCAGGAAGAACTGCGGCCGCTCGACGAACTGTCGGTGCCGGCCGCCGACGCGAAGGGCGCGGGCGTCACCGCGCGCGAACTCGGGATGGCGAAGAAGCTGATCGACGACATGTCCGGCACCTGGACGCCCGACGAATATCACGACACGTTTCGCGACGACATCCTCGAACTGGTCGAGCGCAAGGTGCGCGCCGGCAAGATCGAGGAGATCGAGGATCGGCCCGCGCAGACCGGCCGCGCTGCGAGCAACGTCGTCGATCTCACCGAGCTGCTGAAGCGCAGCCTGAAGGGCGGCGCCGGTGCGCGGGCGGCGGATCTGCGTGGAGCGCGCGACGAAGGCGAGGGCGAGGCGTCGTCGTCCCCATCTCGCAGCGGCGCGCGTCGCAAGCCGCCATCGACATCCGCATCGAAAGGCACGGCGGCGAAAACCGCGGCGAAGAAGACCGCCGCGAAACGCGGCGCGGCGAGCGACCATGCGACGAAAAAGACCGCCGCGCGCCGCAAGCACGCGGCGTGATGCGGATCACGCCGACTCCGGTTCCGATTCAGACGAGGTGACGCGATGGCCGGCAAGCTCGATCCGTATCGCCGCAAGCGCCATTTCGGCGCGACGCCCGAGCCCGAAGGGGCGCACGGCAAGCGGCGCACGAAGGCCGATGCGAAAGCAGGCGCGAAGCCCGCCGCGCGCGAACGCCATCCGCTGCGCTTCGTGATCCAGGAGCACCATGCGCGCCGGCTGCACTACGACTTCCGGCTCGAACTCGACGGCACGCTGAAGTCGTGGGCCGTGCCGAAGGGGCCGAGCTTCGATCCGCGGGTGAAGCGGCTCGCGGTGCACGTCGAGGACCATCCGCTCGAATACGCGTCGTTCGAAGGCGAGATTCCGGCCGGGCATTACGGTGCGGGGTCGGTCGTCGTCTGGGACGAGGGGACCTGGACGCCCGACGGCGGTGTTGCGCAGGCACGCGAAGGCTATCGGGCCGGCAAGCTGACGTTCCGGCTCGACGGCGAGAAGCTGCACGGCGGCTGGGCGCTCGTGCGCAGCGGGCGGCAGGCAGGGCGCCAGGAGCAGTGGCTCCTGATCAAGGAGCGCGACGACGACGCCCGCAGCGCCGATGAATTCGACGTCGTCGGCGAGCGGCCGGGGAGCGTGCACGACGGCGCATCCGACGGCGCCGCGCGCAGGCATGCGGCGCGGCGCGGCCGATCGACCGGTGACGCCGGCGATGGACACGACGCGCGACACGAAAGTGACGCAAGCCGCGACAGCCCGCGCCCTGCCGATCCGTCGCAGGTCGAAGGCGCGGTGCGTGCGCCGCTGCCCGAGCGCGTCGCGCCGCAACTCGCGACGCTGGTCGATGCGCCGCCGACCCAGGGCGGCTGGTGCTACGAACTGAAGTTCGACGGCTATCGGATTCTCGCGCGCATTGCAGGGAAGGGCGCACGCCGGCGCGTCACGCTGATGACGCGCGAAGGCCGCGACTGGACCGCGAAGCTGCGCGCGCAGCGCGACGCGCTCGCGGCGCTCGACGTCGACGACGCATGGCTCGACGGCGAGGCCGTCGTGCTCGGCGAAAACGGGCTGCCCGATTTCCAGGCGTTGCAGAACGCGTTCGGCACGGACCGCTCCGACACGGTCACCTTCTTCGTATTCGATCTGCCTTATCTCGACGGATACGACCTGCGCGACGCGCCGCTCACCGCCCGTCGCGCACTGCTCGAACCGCTGCTCGCGAACAGCGATCCGGCGCGCGTGCGCTTTTCGCCCGATCTCGGCGAGGACGTCGCGTCGCTGATCGCGAGCGCGTGCGACACCGGCCTCGAAGGGCTGATCGGCAAGCGGGCGGAGTCGCGCTATCGCGCAGGCCGTTCGCCTGCGTGGATCAAGCTCAAATGCCGGCGCCGGCAGGAGTTCGTGATCGGCGGCTTTACGGAGCCGTCGGGCAGCCGGCACGGCTTCGGCGCGCTGCTGCTCGGCGTGCACGAGCCGGCGCCGGCCGGCAAACGGCGGCGCGGGCCGGCGCCGCTGCGCTACGTCGGCCGCGTCGGCACCGGCTTCGACGCGCGGATGCTCGACCGTCTCGCCGCGATCCTGCGCAAGCACGAACGCGACACGATGCCGTTCGATGCGCCGCCGCGCGAGCGCACGCGCACGCGCGTGCACTGGGTTGAGCCGACGCTCGTCGCCGAATGCGAATTCGCGGAATGGACCGGCGACGGGATCGTGCGGCAGGCCGCATTCATCGCACTGCGCGACGACAAGCCGGCGGAGCAGATCGTCCGCGAGAGGCCGAAACACACGGAAACGGAGGTGACGATGGATCAACGCGAAACCACCCACGACGACAAACCCAAGCGCGCATCGTCGGCCGCTCACGCAACCGCCGATCGCACGCACCGATCACGTGCTCGCACGGTCGCCCGCGCGGAAGGCGACGCGTCCGGCCCCGACACGCTGGGCCGCGTGCGGATCACGCATCCCGAGCGCGTGGTCGACCCGCAAAGCGGCACGCGCAAGATCGACCTCGCGCGTTACTGGCAGTGGGTTGCGCCGTGGCTGCTGGCCGATCTGAAAGGCCGGCCCGTGTCGCTCGTGCGCGCGCCGGGCGACATCGCCGGCGAGCTGTTCTTCCAAAAGCACGCGGAACGCCGCGAGATTCCGTTCGTCACGCAGCACGAAGGGCTCGATCCGGGCCACGGGCCGCTGCTGTCGATCGACAGCGTCGATGCGCTGCTGGGCGCCGCGCAGATGGGCACGGTCGAACTGCACACGTGGAACGCGCACGCGTCGAACATCGAGCGGCCGGACCGCATCGTGTTCGACCTCGATCCCGACCCGGCGCTGCCGTGGCGCACGATGATCGACGCCGCGCAACTTGTGCGCGGGCTGCTCGACGAGCTCGGGCTCGTGTCGTTCTGCAAGACGAGCGGCGGCAAGGGGCTGCACGTCGTCGTGCCACTCACGCGGCATGCGGGCTGGGACGACGTGAAGGACTTTTCGCGTGCGGTCGCGCAGCACGTCGCCGGCACGCTGCCCGACCGTTTCACCGCGACGATGGGGCCGCGCCACCGGCGCGGCAAGATCTTCGTCGACTATCTGCGCAACGGGCGCGGCGCGAGCACGATCGCCGCGTATTCGGTGCGCGCGCGGCCCGGCATGGGTGTGTCGGTGCCGCTCGACTGGGACGAGGTACCCGGCACGACGGGCGGCGCGCAATGGACGATCGATACGCTGCACGCGCGGCTGGACATGCTGAAGCGCGACCCGTGGGAAGGCTATGCGAGCACGCGCCAGCGCATCACCGCGGCGATGCGGGCGCGGCTCGGTGTCGACGCGTGAAGCGTCAGCGCCGATGCTGCTGCAGCCGGTAATACCAGTTCATCAGCGGCGTCGCGGAGATCCCGTGCGCGACCACCGACGCGGATACCACGGCCAGCACCGGCGCCGCGAGCGGGCGCACCACCTCGGACGGCCCGTGCTCGAGCGCGAACAGCAGGTAGTAGAACGAGCCGATCCCGCGGATGCCGAACCACGCCATCAGCCGCCGCTGCGCATGCGTCGCGCGCGAGCCGGTGAGCGTGAGCAGCACCGCCAGCGGACGCACGGCGACGAACAGCGCGGCGGCCAGCGCGATGGCGCCCCATGTGATCAGCGGGCCGGGCAGCGTCGACAGTACGCTGCCGATCATCGTCATCACGATCGCTTCGGCGATCCGTTCGAGCTCGATCGTGAAGCCCAGCACCGATTCGGCCATGAACGCATGTGCCTTGTCCGGATGCTTCTCGGTGGCGACCACGTCTTCCGAATCGATCTGGCCGATCACTTCGCGCGGCGGCCGGTCGCCGCTCGCGCGATGCTCGACGCGCCGCATCGCGACGCCGGCCGCGAACGTCGCGATGAAGCCGAACGTGTGCGCGAGCTGCGCGGCGCCGAACGACAGCACGATCAGCGCGAGCGCGAAGAAGCCTTCGAGGCCGAGCGCCTGCGCGTGCCGCGTGCGCAGCCAGCCGATCATCTTCGTCGTGACCCAGCCGAGCCCGCCGCCGATCGCGGCCGCGCCCGCGATGCCCCACAGCGCGACGAGCGCGAACGTGCCGGACAGCGGCGGGATGCCGTGCGTCGCGCCCGGCGTGCCGCACAGCGCGAGCCCCGCGAGCGCGAACGGCAGCGCGATGCCGTCGTTCATCCCGCCTTCGCCGGACAACGCGAAGCGCACCAGGTCGCGATCGCCGGGATCGTGCACCTGCACGTCGTGCGCGAGCACCGGGTCGGTCGGCGCGAGGATCGCCGCGAGCAGCAGCGCGGGGCCCCAGCCGAGGTCCAGCGCGAGCACCGCGCATGCGGCGAGCAGCGGCACGGTGACGATCATCGCGAGCAGCCCGAGACGGCACGGCACGAGCCACAGTTTGTCGGACAGCGGCACGCGCAGCCGCAGCCCGATCGCGAACAGCGACACGAGCAGCGCGACTTCGACGATCTCGCGCAGCAGTGGCCCGTCGCGTTCGAGGTCGAGATGCAGCAGGCCGGCGCCGGCCGGGCCCAGCGCGACGCCGAGCACCAGATAGATCATGGCCGAGCTACAGGGAAGGTGGCGCAGCGCGGATGTCACGACGCCCATACTGAGCAGCACCGCGCCGATGATCAGGTACCAGAGGGTTTCGTGCATGCGTGGGAATCACGGCGGACGGGGATGAGCGGCGCGCCAGCCGTCAGGGCTTGCGCCCGAAGGCTTCGCGCAGTTTCCGCTTCGCGCGTTCGAGCGTCGTACGGCGCGTCTTCGGCAGGTTGCGGCCCGCGCGGTTCACGTAGAAGTTCAGCATCGACATCGCCGACTGGAACGGCGACGCCTTGCGGCGGCGGCTGTGTTCGGCCGAGTGCTTCAGCGACGCGGCGATCGCGGCCGGATCGTCGGATTTGAAGATGTCGGGCTCGATGTCGAGCGCATCGCTTTTTTGCGTGACTTCGCCGGACCAGCGTTTGCGGTGGGCCGGGTCGGCGCTGCGCGCGCGGCCCGGGCGGCGCGTGTGGCGCTTGCCGTGCGCGTGGGAAGCGGAAGCGGAAGGCATAAGGCAGGGCTCCGTATGGGGTGACAGAAGGGTCGTGCGCAGAGAGGCGCCGCAAATCGCGTGCCGCGTCGCGACCGTGGCCGGGGACGGCATGGGCCTTGCTGAAGGATCGGAGCAGGAATTTCCATCACGCGATCACCCATAGGGAGAAAACGCCATGAAGTCAGCATTCGAATCGAAGTTTGTCGCGCGGCGCGTGCTGGCCTGCGCGGCCGTCGCGATCGTCGCGGCCGCGCCGGCCGCGTGGGCGCAGAACTCGCAGCGCTCGGACGAGGGCACCGGTGCGCCGAATCCGTCGATGGACATGTCGACGCCGGGCACGAATGGCAATACGGCCGCGCCGCCTCCGCCGGCGGGCACGCAACGGCATGGCGCGAAGCACGGGATGCGTTCGCACAGCGGGGCGGCAGGCCACGTGAAGCCGGGCGGCGGCCCGAACGGCGCCGGCCAGGGCGGTAGCGGCGCCGCGGGCGGCGGGGTCGGCGGCGGCTCGGGCGGGGCCGGCGGAACGAGCGGGTCGGGCGCCGGCAACGGCGGTTCGGCGGGCTCGACGGGCACGGGCGGCGGCGGGGCCGGCGGCACGGGCGGCGGTTCCAGCGGTTATTGACGGTGTCGTGCCGGCGCGGCCGGCACGGCGCGATGGCGGCGCGGTTTCCCCGGGCGGGCGCGCCGCCACCACGCAGGAGGACATCATGCAATCGAATTCCCGGATTTTCCTGGAGCAGGACGAGATCGACGGCGATGCAAGCGACGTGGACGATCTCGACACGACGGTCCATGTGGACGTCGAAACGGGCAGGGTCATGTTCCACGCGGCGTGGGCGAACGCCGTCGAGGCGCCGCCCGAGGCGGCCCGGCACTCCGTCGTGCTCGCGCTCGAATGCTCGACGATGGAACGCTACGCGGATCTCGACGAAGGCGCGCGGATGCGTGTGCACGCGATGCTGCACGACGCCGTGCAGCAGACGCTCGAGCAATTGCCCGATACCGGCGAACACCTGACGCTGACGGTCGAGCTGACCGACGCGATGCTCGACGCCGCGCGTCATCTGCAGTAATCGCGCCGGATCGGCGGACGGGGTCGCCACGGCGTCGCATTACATCCTGTTGAAATCTTTGCAGCCGGGCGCGCGGCGACGTACAGCGACCGATCCCGCCATTCGCGGGTGGCCGCCATCGATCGCGGGTCGTTCCCCCGTTGTCCCGCGCGACGCGCGGAACGGCGAGGCCGACGGGCGAAGGCTCCCGCGGCGGAACGGCGATTGCTGCGTGACGGGCAACGGCACGACGTGTGCCACCCCATCCCTATCCCCATCCACGGAGGCATTCATGAGCGGCAGGCTGGATCATTGCAAGGTAGCGATTCTCGCGGTCGACGGCTTCGAGGAAGCCGAGCTGGTCGAACCGCAGCGCGCGCTCGCGGCAGAAGGCGCGCAGGTGGACGTGATTTCGCAGAAGCGCGGCGAGATCCAGGGTTTCCGGCACGTCGACAAGGGCGAGCGCGTGAAGGTCGACCGCACGTTCGACGATGCGCGCGAAGGCGATTACGACGCGGTCGTGCTGCCGGGCGGCGTCATCAACGGCGATGCGATCCGGATGGTGCCGGCCGCGCGCGAATTCGTGACGGCGGCCGTCGGCGCCGGCAAGCCGATCGCGGCGATCTGCCATGGCGGCTGGCTGCTGGTGTCGGCCGGGCTCGTCGAGGGCAAGACGATGACGAGCTGGCCGAGCCTGCAGGACGACATCCGTCACGCGGGCGGCAAGTGGGTCGACGAGGAAGTCGTGCGCGACGGCAACCTGATCACGAGCCGCAAGCCGGCCGATCTGCCCGCGTTCAACGGCGCGCTGGTCGAGCGTCTCGCGGCGCGGAGGGTATGAGCCGATGCCGGCAGATTCCCCACGCTCCGTGACGCTGACCGACGAACCGCCGACGTTCGACGGCGCGGCGCTGCAGTTGCGCTTCGTCGTCGACGTGGACGGGGCGCCGCAGGCCTGCGCGATTACGGTGGAGGCGCTGGAAGATCATTTTGGCGCGCACTCCGCGCTGGAGGCCGACCTGCGCGACGCGTTCGAGCGCGGCCGTGCGCGTATCGAAGCCGCGTGCGCGGACGTGCTGGCGAGCGGCAACCACGACGTGGTGCTGCACAGCGGGTATTTCCGTGCGCCGGGCGGGCGTGCGCGAGCGGGGTTGTTTCGCTCGCGGGAGCCCTGAGCGGGGTCGCATTCCGCCACGCGCGCGGCCCGCAACCGGCCTGCGTCAGGCGGGTTTCATCGGAGGTATCCGGCGCCCGCCGTTGCCGCCCGGTTGCTTGCCGTTACCCATTACATGCCGTTGAAAACTTTGCAGCGGCTCGAACGCGCCGTGCGGTGCCAGATCGCGCGGCGCGGGCGTCGCACGACCACCGGTTGAATGCCCACTGTTGGCACGGTCCCTGCATGCCCGTAACGTCGCCGGCGCACGCTTCGCGCCGGCTGCCGATGCGACGCCGGTGTCGCGTCGCGCGTCGCCGCCAACGGGGAAACGAGCATGCTGACCGCCCATGAATTTGCCGCGCTGTTCCTGGCGCATCACGCACCGGAACAGATCCAGATCGACCGCGACGACGTTGTCGCGCTTGTCGAGCAACAGTTGATCGTGCTGCAGCACGACGACGCATCGGGCGCACACCGCCCGGCACTGACCGCCGACGGACTGTCGGTCCTGCGCTGCGTGCAGCGGCACGACGGGGCCCGGTTCGACACCACGGAAGCGTGACGCACCGGGCCGCACGCGACGCTCACCGTGCGATCGCGACGGGCGCATTGACCTGCACGACGGGCGGCTGGCCTTCGAACGGCGGCGCGTACAGGAAGCGATCGATCACGCCGGCCTCGAAGAGCAGACAGTAGGTCGAGCCGCCGAACTGGAAATAGCCGATCTCGTCGCCCTTGTCGACGCGCTGCCCCGGCATGACGTTGATCACGCACGACGACACGTCGCCCATCCCGACGAACACGGCGGCCACCGTGCCGATGCCGGGATCGTCGCTCGAGATCGCGACCACCGCGCGCGCGGCGACCGCCGTCATGTAGCCCTGCGAGTCGTTGAGCCCGGCCGGGTCCGGGCCTTCCGCTTCGGCGACCGAGTAATAGGCGCCGTCTACGCGATACGCGTGGGTGACCACGCCGCGCACCGGCGCATGCCAGCGATGGTAGTTGTACGCGCTGAGGTAGGCCTGGTAGACGTCGCCGCCGACGAATCGCTCGGCGAGCGACAGCCACGCGGGCGTGAAGAGGTCGCGCAGCGAGTACGGCTGCGCCTTGATCCAGAAGTTGTCGCGCAGCTTCACGTTCGTTTCGGTGTGATACGGCGAGGCCTCGCACGCGCTGACGATCACGTGCGGATCGTCGGGCGCCGCGACGGGACGCGCGCCGTCGCGAAAGCGCCGCGTGAAGAAGTCGTTCCACGAATCGAAGCCCCAGTGCGGCTGGTCTTCGCGATACTGGAACTGCGACAGCCCGAGGCGCTTGCGCGCTTCGTCGCAGAACCAGCCGTCGGGCGGCGACGTGTCGAGATGCGCACGCGAATGCGGGCCGCCGAGGAAGTCGCACCATGCGTTCAATACGCGCTTCAACTGCGTATTGACGGCCGCGTCGCGAAACACCGCGTGGCCCGACGGCATGCACATCGGCCAGTCGAAGAACGCGTTCAGCGGGCACACGATCAGGCTTTCCTCGCTGAACGGCGGCGTGTAGGTCATCAGATGGTCGAGCACGGTCATCAGCTCGCCGATCGATGTGTAGCCGAGCCGGTATCCCGATTCGAGCGCTTCGTCGATCGCGCGCGTCAGGCTCATGCGCAGCACCGCGTTGTCGTCGAACAGCCGCGCGAGTTCCTGCACGGCCGGCGTGCGCAGGCGCTCGCCGGCATGCGCGCGTGCTTCGTTCGCGATTTTTTCGCGGAACGCGGCCATGTGCGCTTCCTCGCTGGCCATCCATCCGCCGAGGCGGCGGCGTGTGGCGGGCGGCGCGTTGCGATTCGTCGGCATCGTCTCCTCCGAAATGGTTAGGGGGCGAAGCGATGGAGCAAGACGCTTGCCCGGCGCGCGGCACCGAAATTGCTGCGCGTGGGCGACCGTTTTTTTCAATGACTCAGGAGAGAAATATGGCTACGGCTTCGAATGCACGACAGACGAACGATGCGGAATCGACGGACGGGCGTCGCCGCAGCGGGCAGCGAACCGTGACGCCGACGCGTGTGCGAGCACGACCGCATGCGGCGGCGCCGCGCGACGGCGCGCGGCGCGGCGAGCGCGGTGATCGCAGCGCAAGCGGAAACGGGCCGGTGACACCGAGCCGTGAAGAAGACGCGGGGAAACCGCTGTGGGAGGATGATCGCGGCGAGATGCCGCCGGAAGAGTGGTCGTGAGGTCGGGTATTTACTGGCCCGCCGGCCGTTCGGGCCGGTAACGGTCGGCAATCGCGACATCGACCGATTCACCGTCGCGAAATGCCGCAGAAACCGCATCAACGATAGCGGGCCAAATACCGGGTCGTTGCAGGACAGGCATTTCCTTCGCGAGGACGTTGCTGAGTTGTCCGTTGTTTTGCTCGAGCGATCGTAGTACCCGGTCGGCTTGATGATCCGGCATTTCGACGATTTCCTTGAGCGCCTGCCGAGCCAGCGTGTGGCTTCGCAAATAGCGCGACTCCTCGCGCATGTGTTCGGTTAGCGTGCGCCGGATGATGTTGGCCAGATATTGCACATGCGGACTCAGATCCGGATACCGCCATAGAGGTCTTGCCCGTTCGGCGCCGTCAAACGCGAAATTGGATACGACACCGTCCGGATAAGACGTCTGGGCCGCTGTGAACGATATGTTGTCGCGCACTTGTTCCATCAGGGGTACGGACACCTGATCCAGTACGCTGTCGTATCCACGACGTTCGCCGGCGTCGTCCATGATCACCGCGGAAACGGGAAGGATCACCGGCGCGGGAATGGCGCCGTCCCGGCGCAGGACATCGTTGATCAGGAAGCGATGGACGCGGCCGTTTCCGTCCGCTAATGGATGAACATAGACGAAACCGAAGGCTGCGACCGTGCTGCGCAGCACCGGGGATTGCCCGGTAGTGCGCTCCAGGAATGCGCGAAGTCCGTCGAGCATTGCGGGAACATCGTCTTGTCCAGGCGCCACGTAGTGGACGACTTCGCTAAAGCGTATGGTCTCTCCGACGAATACGGGCGATTGCCGGAAGCCGAAATGCGTGAGCGTGGTTCGCTCGCCGAGGATTTCCCGCTGCAGTTCGGCAGCGGCGGCATCTGTCAACGGTTGTTCGCCCTGAGCGGTACGTCGGGCCATGACGTCGGCGAAGCGCTGGATACGAGTGGTGTGGTCAGCCTCTCCCTCGATGGCAAAACTGGCCTTGCTTTCCCGCAATGTCATCCAGGTTGCCGCACGCATCAGCAAATCCTCGCCGAACTCCTTTGCCAGATCGGCGAAGAGACGCGGCACGTCAAGCGCGGCGGCCTCCATGAAAGCTGCAGTCTTGACGAGCGTCGGGCAGAAGTAGCGCGTACCCGGCAGGTTGTCGTTCACCCGCCACCGGGCATTTCTCAGAACGTGGTTGCGGGACGAGGTGACGATCTTGGTGTCGTCGAGGACGTCGACGTAGTTGCCGCCCAGTCGCTCGGGAACACTCAGGTGGTCATCGATGAGCCATTCGTAAAGAAAAGCGGCGCGACGGGCATACTGACCGGTCGGCTCGGCGTCGATCCACGCCTGGATGGCACTGGGGCCCGATTTCTTGAACACGCGCGTGAGAAGCTCCAGTTGCGGGATCTCGTGACGCAGATGAAACTGGAGATGGGCGGCGAAGTCATCCGACGGACGCATGAGTTCCGGGTAGGTTTCGAGTCGATAGCCGTCGACGATTTCGGTGGCTCGTCGGCTCCCGATGCGACTGAGTACGGGAGGCCGAGCCATGGGCGCAACGTCGCAGTTCGCGATTAACCACGCGCCGCCAATCGGATCGTCGGGCAATTCGGGCATGGGGAGGCTCCTGTCAGTCGGCTCAGGCTCTGCTCAAAATCGATTAGAAACGTCGGTTTTGTGCGCAAATCGATTACGGATGTACAAAAACGATTATACGCGGCCTGTTTTGCATAAATTCGATTATCCCCGAGCCACAGACGGGCGGTGTGGACACGACATCCGTCGGAAATTGTTTCGACCCCTTTAAGTGGGCTATGAGTCTCCATTCCTTAGGTGGCGACGACCGAGGGGGCTACCGGGCGCGAGCGTGTCCGGGACGATCCTGATTCGTCCGCCCCGCAACCAGCACCGCCACGGGCAACTCGGCCAGGCAGCGATCAACCGCCAGCACCCCTTCCGGCGCATCGATCGCGTCGCGCGCATTCAACCCGTCGATCCACGGTCCTTCGACGCCGCGCGGCAGCACGACCGCCGTGTCGCCCCACTGCGCAGGCTCCACGCGCGGCAACGCGGGCGCTTCGCCGAGCAACCGGCACGCGAGCCGAGTTGCGATCACCACCACGGTAGCCGCGTCATCGCAGCGCGCGAACGCCACCGCGTGCCGCGCGAGCTTCCCACGCACCCGCAGCGGCACGTACGCGCCGTGCGCAAACGTCGCCGGCCATCGCGCACGCAGCGCCAGCATCCGCTCGATCAGCGCGCGCTTCACCCGCGCATCGGGCCACACCGGCAGATACGACGCCACCGGGCCGTCGACCGATACGGTCGCCAGCGTCGCGAACGGCACGTCGCGCCGGTTGTCCGGGTCGACGAGCGAGTGATCCCATGACTCGGTACCTTGATAGAGATCGGGCACGCCGGGCGACGCGATCCGCAGCGCCGTTTGGGTCAGGCTGTTGACGACGCCGGCCGGCGCGATCCGTGCGACGAACGCATGCAGCCGATGCGCAAAATCGCCCGCGCCGCGCGGCGTCAGGATCGCGCGGACGAATGCTTCGCAGCCTTGCTCGTAGTCCGGCTCGGGCGCGAGCCAGTCGGTGTACTGCTTCGCCTCGCGCAGCGCCTTCGTCTGCCATTGCACGACGCGCGTCGCGAGCGCGTCGAGGCCGGCCGCATCGTCGGGGGCGAGCGCCGGCGGCCAGCAGCCGACGAGCGTCTGGACCAGCATCGCCTCGGCGGCCGGGCCCGGCGTCCACGCGAGGTCGCGGTGCGCACCGCCGCGATGCGGCAGGTTCAGCGCCGACCAGTCGAGCGACACCGCGCGCCACGCATCGGGCACTTCGCTGAGCACCGCGAGCCGCGCCCGCGCGTCCTCGCCGCGCTTGTGGTCGTGCGTGGCCGTCGCGAGGAGCCCATGCGGCACGGTGCGCGCACGGCGCCGGTTGCGTGCATGGAACGCGCCGCGCGACAGGCTGAAGTCGCCGGCGTCGGCGCCGACCTCGTTGCGCGACAGCAGCCGGCCGTAGCGATAGTTGGCCGTATCCTCGACGCCCTTCGCGGCCAGCGGCGCGGTGAGCTGCGCGAACGCGACACGCGCCGCGACCAGTGCATCGGCGTCCACGCGCGGCACGCGCACCACCGGCAAGCCGAGCCACGCGGCGACGTGCTCGAGCGCGAACCGGTCGGCCGGATCGACCGCCGCGTAAGCACCGTCGTACGCGTGCGCGAGCACGCGGCGGTCGGTGTCGGCCGGTTCGGCGCCCCGCGCCGGATACATCCGGTACACGGGCAGCCGTATTGCGAGTTCGCCGAGCACGCGCCGGATCGCGATCAGGCTGACGTCGCGCGTCGCGGGCGACGTCCGTGCGATTCCGTGCAGCAACCGCGCGACCCGTGCATGCTCGACGGCGAGCTGGCGCATCAGCACGCGCCGCTTGCCGTCGAGCGCTTCCTGCGCGAACGTGCGCGCGGAACCCGATACGGCCGCCCAGTGCGCGGCGAGCGGCTCGGCGCCGGCCGGGTCGTGCAGCAGCGCGCCGACGTCGTTCATGAAGTCGTAGCCGGTGGTGCCGTCGACGGCCCAGTCGGTGCGCAGCGCTTCGCCACGCGCGAGGATCTTCTCGACGACGATGTATGGCCGCGCGTCGCGCTGCGCGGCGAGCCGCGCGTGCAACCGGCGGCAATACGCGCGCGGATCGGCGAGGCCATCGACGTGATCGACGCGCACGCCGTCGACGAGCCCGGCCGCATGGAGGCGCAGCGGCAGCGCATGCACGGCGTCGAACACCGCCTCGTCTTCGACGCGCACGGCCGCGAGCGTCGCGATGTCGAAGAAGCGCCGCCAGTTCAGCTCGTCGGCGGCCGTGCGCCACCAGGCGAGCCGGTAGTGCTGGCGTTCGAGCAAGTGATGCAGGCACGCGCGCGAGCGTGCGCGGCGCGGATCGGCGCCGCGCAATACCGCGTCGAGCGCATGCGGGCCGTGCGCGGCCGCATGGTCGCGCAGCGCCGCATGGGTGGCGGCCAGCCGCGCGCTGTCGCGGACCGGCGCGACGTCGAAGCGCTCCGCGAGCGCGTTCAGGTCCGCGCGATTCGCGATGCGAAGAATGTCCGCATAGGTGGCGGCGGCAACCGGCAGCCGCCGCCCCGGGCACGCGATGTAGAAGCGGCCCGCGGCCGCATCGGCGCGCAGCGTGATGTCGCCGGCCGCGAGCGCCTCGCCGTACGGCGCGCCGAGGCACGGGAGCAGCACCTTGCCGTCGAGCGCCGCGTCGGGCGGATGCCAGTCGATGTCGAAATAGCGCGCGTAGGGGCTCGCCGGCCCCCATTCGAGCACGTCGTTCCACCAGCCGTTCGACGAGCCGCCGACGCCCATGTGGTTCGGCACGATGTCGATGACGATGCCGAGGCCGCGGGCGCGCAGCGCGTCGACGAGCCGCATGAAGCCGGCTTCGCCGCCGAGTTCCGCGCTGAGCGCGCCATAGTCGACACTGTCGTAGCCGTGCAGCGAGCCGGGCTCGGCCGTCGACACCGGCGACAGGTACAGGTGGCTGACGCCGAGCCGCGCGAAGTAGTCGGCGTGCGCAGCCGCGTCGTCGAACGTGAAGCCCGCATGCAGCTGCAGTCGCAGCGTCGCGCGTGGGGTCATGGGCCGTGCCTCCCCGCGCGGCGCGCCTGCACGACGGCGGCGATGCGCGCGCGCACGTCGGCGTCGAACAACGCGTCGATCGTGCGCGGCAACCGCTGCCGCCAGTTCGGATGGCCGCATGGCGGCCCCGGCAGGTTCGGCTGCGCGTCGAGCGCGAGCAGATCCTCGAGCGGCAGCAGCGCGAGCGGCGACGGGCTGCTCGCGACGTAGGCCAGGATCCCGTTCACCGGCGGCATGTCGGCCGGCGGCACCGCGGCGCCGGCCGGCGCGCAGCCAGCGTGCTGCAGCGCGTGCCACAGCGCGGCGCGCTCGGTCGCGCGTTCCGCATGAGCGGCCAGCAGTTCAGGCGGGGGAGGCGTCGCGTGATTCGAATCGGTGCGCGGCACGGTGTCGTGTCCGAACGCCATGCTTTGCACGATCTCGTCCGAATCGTGCGCGCTCGCATCGTCCGGCGCCGGGGCGGCGACATCGCGCGGTTGCGCTTCGTCGCGCCGCTTCGCGGCGTCGGCCTCGGCCGCGACGCGCCGCCACCCGAGATCGACGCCGCGCCACCAGCCGGCCACGGTCGGCAAATCGTGCGTCGACGTCATCGCGATCGCGTCCCGATCCCACGCGGACGGCGGCCGGAACGCGCCATTCGCGTCGCGCTCGAACCACAGCACGCGCATGCCGGCGACACCTTGCGCGCCGAGCCGTTCGCGCAACCCGGCCGGCACGGTGCCGAGATCCTCGCCGATCGCGATCGCGCGATGGCGGGCGGCCTCGAGCGCGACGAGCCGCACCAGATCGTCGAGCGGATAGCGCAGGTACGCGCCGCTGCGCGGCGAGCCGCCGTCCGGCACGATCCACATCCGCGCGAAGCCGAGCACGTGATCGATGCGGATGCCGCCCGCATGCGCGAACGCCGCGCGCAGCAGCTCGATGAACGGCATGAAGCCGTCCGCGCGCAGCGCGTCGGGCGTCCACGTCGTCACGCCCCATGCCTGGCCGGCCGCATTGAACAGGTCGGGCGGCGCGCCGAGCGATACGCCGCGCAGCAGCGTCGTGCCGTGCGCCCACGCGTCGCTGCCGGCCTGATCGGAGCCGACCGCGAGATCGGCGATCAGCCCGGTCGCCATGCCCGCGCCGCGCGCCGCGTGCTGCGCGTCGCCGAGCGCGCACGACGCGCACCATTGCAGGAACGTGTGAAACGCGATCGTGTCGGCATGCGCGTGCGCGAACGCGTCGACTTCCGCCGATCCCGGCATGCGCCATTGCGCGGGCCACTGCCGCCAGTCCGCGCCGATCCCGTGCTCGATGCAGAACGCCTGCAGCGCGTCGAAGCGCGCATGCGCGTCGAGCGCCGCGCCGCCCGCCGCACGAAAACGCTGGTACGTATCGCGCGACGGGTCGTCGCTGGCGCGCCATGCGTCGAAGCACGCACGCAGACGGCGCAGCTTCGCGGGCAGCACGCCAGGCCAGTCGATCAGCGCGGCATCGGCCGCGCCGGCGGACGCGCGATGCGCGGCTTCGGCGCCCGGCACCGCGTCGCTGTCGAGATACGCGACGTTGTGCCAGCGTCGCGACGACGGCGAATACGGGCTGTCGTGCGCGGGAAGCGCCGGATAGCCGGCGTGCGTCGGGCTGATCGCCACCGCCTGCGCGCCGTGGCGCGCCGCCTGCGCGGCGAGCCGCGCGAGCGCCGTGTAGTCGCCCGCGCCGTCGTCGCCGGTGCGGCGCAGGCTGTAGAGCTGCGCCGCGATGCCCCAGCGGCGGTCCGCGTCATGGGCGCGCGCGATCGCGTCGAACGGTAGCGCCCGCGGCGGCGCGATCGCGAGCCCGATACGCTGCTCGCCGATGTCGAGCGCGTGATAGCCGGGCATCGCGAGCGGCGGCAGCGTGCCGTGTTCGCCCGTGCCGCCCACGCGACCGTCCACGTGCCCGCCGGTTTCGAGCGAGATCCGGAAGCGCGCGCCCGGCGCCGCGACGGTCGCGGGCAGCGTCAGCGGCCGGCCGGCGTCGCCGGTCACGACGCGCGGCGGGGACGCCTTCGCATCGGCGAGCGCCGCTGCGCTGTCGACCCGCTGGATCGCGGTGCCGCATGGCCAGCCGAGCGCATCGACGAGCGCGACGAGCGCGTCGTCGGCCACGCGTCGCGCGACGCCGCCCGCGTCGGTCCAGTCGGGTTCCAGGCCGGCCGCGCGGGCGAGCGCCGCGATCGGGACGTCGGTCGTCATGACGGGCTCCGTCCGTTCGCGCGGTGCTGCCGCGCATCGTGGTTGACCGCACCGTCGCGCCACGCGACGCACGCGCGCGGCGGCACGTGCCCGCCGGGCAGCCGGTCGCGCGCACGCGGCGGCGTCTCGAACACGATCTTGCCGACCGGCAGCGCGGGCAGCGTCGCGTCGTGCGAGCCGAGATTCAGCGCGATCGTCAGCGTGCTGCCGTCGCCGAGGCGCCAGCGCGCGACCAGCGCGGGCGGGTCGCCGTCGCCCGCGAGCAGGTCGACGCCGAGCGAGCGCGTATCGGCCAGGTGCGGCGTCACGAGCGCCGCGCGCACGGCCAGCGCGCTGCGGTAGAAGCGCCGCCACGCGGCCGCGTCGGGCCACGACTCGTCGGGTGGATGGTGCGACGACGAGCGCACGAACGTCGCGATGTCGTTCGGATCGGGAATCGCGTCGCGATGCGCGGCGTCGGCGAACGCGGGAAACGCGGCGAATTCGCGACGCCGGCCTTCGCGCACCGCGTCGGCGAGCGCGCCGCGATAGTCGGTGAAGAACTGGAACGGCTGCGTGCTGCCGTCTTCCTCGCCCATGAACAGCAGCGGGATCGACGGCGCGAGCAGCATCAGCGCGGTGGCCGCGCGCACCGCGTCGTCGTTCGCGAGCGCGCGCAGCCGTTCGCCGAACGCGCGGTTGCCGATCTGGTCGTGGTTCTGCAGGAACACGACGAACGCGGTCGGCGGCAGGTGCGCGCTCGGCTCGCCGCGCGCGGCGCCGTCGTGCAGCGGCGACGGTTCGCCCTGATACGCGAAGCCTTCGCCGAGCGTGCGCGCGAAATGACGCAGCGGGGCATCCGCGTACGCGCGGTAGTAGCCGTCGCGCTCGCCGGTCAGCAGCACGTGCGCGCTGTTGTGGAAGTCGTCGTTCCATTGCGCGTCGAAGCCGTCGGGGCCGAGCAGGCTCGCGGTATTGCGCTCGTTCTCCAGCACGAGATGCACGTGGCGTGCGTCGCCCGCGTGCGCGCGCACACGGCGCGCGAGTTCGCGCAGCCACGCGTCGTCGTCGATCGCATGCGCGGCGTCGATGCGCAGCCCGTCGAAACGGTATTCGTCGAGCCAGTACAGCGCGTTGTCGATGAAGAACGTGCTCGTCTGCGGGCGGGAGAAGTCGATCGCCGGCCCCCACGCGGTCTGCCGGTCCGAGCGGAAGAAGTCCGGCGCGTAGCGCGGCAGCAGGTTGCCTTCGGGGCCGAAGTGGTTGTACACGACGTCGAGGAACACCTGCAGCCCGAGCCCGTGCGCGGTGTCGACCAGCGATTTCAGTTCCTCGGGCCGCCCGTACGACGCGTCGGGCGCGAACGGCAGCACGCCGTCGTAGCCCCAGTTGCGCGCGCCGGGGAATGCATTGACGGGCATCAGCTCAACCGCGGTCACGCCGAGTTCGGCGATCGCCGGCAGCCGCCGCTCGACGGCCGCGTAGCCGCCGCATGCGCCGACGTGCAGCTCGTAGAGCACCGTCTCGTGCCACGGACGGCCACGCCACGCGTCGTTGCGCCAGCGGTACGCGGCCGGATCGACGACCTGGCTCGGGCCCAGCACGTCATACGGCTGGAAGCGCGACGCGGGATCGGCCACCGCGAGCGCGTCGTCGAGCAGGTAACGGTACAGCGTGCCGGGGCCGCACGGCGCGACCGTCTCGAACCAGCCGTCGCCGGCCGGCGTCATCGGGATTGCACGGCCGCCTGCGTCCTGCAGTTCGACGGCGGCCGTGCGGCTCGCGGGCGCCCACAGCCGGAAGCGCGTGCGGTCCGCATCGATGCAGGTCGCGCCGAACGACGACGCGTACGCGTGCGTGCCGGGCGGATGGGCGGAACGGGACGTCATGGCGGCTCCTCACGAAGACAGGTCGGGTGGCACGGCCGCGACCGCGATCACGGCCGCATGCGCGGCGACGTCGAGCCCGGCTTGCGGCCACGAGCGCGGGCCGGCGTCGGGCGTCGCGGTGTCGAGCAGGATCCGGTAATCGAGCACGGGCGCGGGCGGCATGAACGTGATGGTCTCGGCCGATGCGTTCAGCATCACGAGCAATGCCTCGGTGCGTCCGGTGCGGCCGGTGCCGACGCGCCGCATCGTCAGCGCGCGGCGTTCGCCGTCTTCCCACGCGGGGACGGTCAGCGCGTCGCCGCGTTCGTCGAACCAGCCGATCTCGCGCATGCCCGGCGCGCCGTCGCGGTCGCCCGACGGATAACGCGGCGCCGACATCACCGGATACATGCGCCGCAGCGCGGCGAGCCGCGACACGAAACGGGTCATCTGCACGCCTTCGTCGCTGTGCGCCAGGTCCCAGTCGAGCCACGACAGTTCGTTATCCTGGCAATATGCGTTGTTGTTGCCCTGCTGCGTGCGGCCGAATTCGTCGCCGGCCACGAGCATCGGCGTGCCGAGCGCGGTAAACAGCGTCGCGAGCATCGAGCGCGCGACGCGCCGGCGCACGTCGCGGATCGCCACGTCGTCGGTCGGCCCTTCGGCGCCCCAGTTCGCGCTGCAGTTGTCGTCGCGGCCGTCGCGGTTGTCTTCGCCGTTCGCGTCGTTGTGCTTGCCCGCATACGACACGAGGTCGGCCAGCGTGAAGCCGTCGTGCGCGGTGACGAAATTGACCGATGCCCACGTGCGGCGCCGCCCGTGATTGAACAGGTCGGCCGAGCCCGACAGGCGCGCGGCCAGTTCCGGGCGCTGCCCCGCGTCGCCGCGCCAGAAGCGCCGCACGGTGTCGCGAAACCGGTCGTTCCATTCGGCGAAGCCGGGCGGATGGCGGCCGAGCTGATAGCCGCCGGGGCCGAGATCCCACGGCTCGGTGATCAGCTTGCGCTGCGCGAGCACCGGGTCCTGCCGCAACGCGTCGAAGAACCCCGCGCCGGGCTCGAAGCCGTGATCCTCGCGGCCGAGCGTCACGCCGAGATCGAAGCGGAAGCCGTCGATGTTGAACGCGCTCGCCCAGTAGCGCAGCGAATCCATCACCATCTGCACGACGCGCGGATGCGACATGTTCAGCGTGTTGCCGCAGCCGGTTTCGTCGACGTGGTAACGCGGATCGTCGGGCCGCAGCCGGTAATAGCTCGCGTTGTCGAGGCCGCGCCACGACAGCGTGGGCCCGAGCTGGTTGCCTTCGCACGTGTGGTTGTAGACGACGTCGAGCACGACCTCGATGCCGGCCGCATGGAGCTGGCGCACCGCGATGCGCATTTCGTCGAGCCGCCGCGTCGTCAGATACGACGGCTCCGGCGCGAAGAACGCGGCCGTGTCGTAGCCCCAGTAGTTGCGCAGCCCGCGCTTCACGAGTTCGCGCTGCTGCAGGAACGCGTGGATCGGCAGCAGCTCGACCGTCGTCACGCCGATCGACAGCAGGTGATCGACGAACGCCGGATGCGCGAGCGACGCGAACGTGCCGCGCTCCGGCGGGCGCAGCCCGGCGCGGCGCATCGACGCGCCGCGCACGTGGGTCTCGTAGATCACGGTGCTGCGCCACGGCACGTTCGGGCGGCGGTCGTTGCTCCAGTCGAACGCCTCGTCGACGACCACGGCTTTCGGCATCGCCGGCGCCGAATCGCGGCGGTCCATCGACAGGTCGGACCGGTTCGAATGCACGCGATAGCCGAACAGCGCGTCCGACCAGCGGAACTGGCCGACCAGCTTGCGTGCGTACGGGTCGAGCAGCAGCTTGGTCGGATTGAAGCGATGGCCGTGCTGCGGCTGGTACGGGCCGTCCGCGCGGAACCCGTACACGGTGCCCGGATGCGCGTTCGGCAGGTAGCCGTGCCATACCTCGTCGGTGCATTCGGGCAGGTCGAGGCGCGCGAGTTCCTTGCGGCCGGTCGGATCGAACACGCACAGCTGAATCCGGTGCGCGTGCGCGGAAAACACCGCGAAGTTGGTCCCGAGGCCGTCCCAGGTCGCGCCGAGCGGATAGCTGCGGCCGGGTTCGAGACGGTCGGGCAGGGCGGTCGGCATGGGGCGTATCTCCGTGTCGAGGGCGGGAGCAATCAGGCAGGTGTCAACCACAGCGTCGCGAGCGGCGGCAGGCGCAAGGTCGCCGACCACGTCTCGCCGTGCGCGGGCACGGCTTCGGCCCACACGGCGCCGTCGTTGCCGGCGTTGGTGCCGCCGTACGACGCGGCATCGGTGTTCATCAGTTCGCGCCAATGACCCGGCGCGGGCAGCCCGAGCCGATACCCGGCGCGAGGCACGGGCGTGAAGTTGCAGACCGCGACGACCAGATGCCCCGCATCGTCGCGGCGCGCGAATGCGAACACGCTGTTGTCGCGGTCGTCGCCGATCAGCCAGGAGAAGCCGGCCGCGTGGCAGTCGAGCGCATGCAGCGCCGGTTCGGCCGCATACGTGCGGTTCAGGTCGCGCACGAGCCGCTGCACGCCGCGATGCGCGGGCGCGTCGAGCAAGTCCCAGTGCGGCGTCGCATCGTGCGCGAACTCCGCCCATTGCGCGAATTCGCTGCCCATGAACAGCAGCTTCTTGCCGGGATGCGCCCACATGAAGCCGAAATACGCGCGCAGCGTCGCGAGCCGCTGCCACGCGTCGCCGGGCATCTTCGCGACGAGCGAGCCCTTGCCGTGCACGACCTCGTCGTGCGACAGCGGCAGCACGAAGCGTTCCGAGAACGCGTACACGAGCCCGAATGTCATCCGGTCGTGGTGATAGCGGCGGTGGATCGGGTCTTCGTGCAGGTACGCGAGCGTGTCGTGCATCCAGCCCATGTTCCACTTGAAGTCGAAGCCGAGCCCGCCGTCGGCGGTCGGCGCGGTGACGCCCGGCCACGCGGTCGATTCTTCCGCGACGGTGACGACGCCGGCCGGCGCGGCATCACCGTGCAGCGTGTCGTTCAGCCGGCGCAGGAACGCGACCGATTCGAGGTTCTCGCGGCCGCCGTATACGTTCGGCACCCATTCGCCTTCCTTGCGCGAATAGTCGCGGTACAGCATCGACGCGACCGCGTCGACGCGGATGCCGTCGACGTGATAGCGGCGCGCCCACGCGAGCGCCGACGCTACCAGGAATGCGCTGACCTCGGTGCGCCCGACGTTGAACACGCAGGTGTTCCAGTCGGGATGCATGCCTTCGCGCGGATCGGCATGCTCGTACAGCGCGCTGCCGTCGAATTGCGCGAGCCCGTGCGCATCGTTCGGAAAATGCGCGGGCACCCAGTCGACGAGCACGCCGATGCCGGCCGCGTGCGCGCGATCGACGAAGCGCGCGAAACCGTCGACCCGCCCGAAGCGCGCGGACGGCGCGAACTGCGCGAGCGGCTGGTAGCCCCACGAGCCGCCGAACGGGTATTCGGCGATCGGCATGAATTCGACATGCGTGAAGCCCATTCCCTTCACGTACGGAATCAGCCGCTCGGCGAGCTCGTCCCACGTCGCGCTGCGGTCCATCTGTTCGGGGATGCGCTGCCACGATTCCGGATGGACCTCGTAGATCGACCACGGCACGCGGTAGCGGTCGTCGTGGCGCGGCCGCGCACGCATCCAGCCGTCGTCGTGCCATGCGAACGCGTGGAGCGCCGCGACGTCGGCGACCACCGATGCCGTGCGCGGCGGCGCCTCGGTCGCCCGCGCGCACGGATCGGCCTTGTGCGGCAGCACGCGCCCGTCGGCCGCGCGCAGCTCGTACTTGTAGCGTTCGCCCGGGTCGATGCCCGGCACGAACAGTTCCCACACGCCCGACGGCCGCCGCAGCCGCATCGGATGGCGGCGCCCGTCCCATCCGTTGAAATCGCCGACCACCGATACCCGCTGCGCGTTCGGCGCCCAGACTGCGAAACGCACGCCGTCGGTATCGTCGATGCGCACCGGCGTCGCGCCGAGGCAGTCGAGCACGGCTTCGGGGTCGCCGGCCGAGAAGCGCGCAAGCGCCGCTTCGTCGAGCAGCGTGCCGAACGCATACGCGTCGTCGGTCACCTGATGTGCGTTCGGCCAGTCGATCGCGAGCAAATAGTGCGGCGTGCCGCCGTTGCGCGCGATCGTCCCCGCGAAGCAGCCGGCGCGGTCGACGCACGCGAGCGCGCCGAGTTCGGCGCCGTCAGGCGACAGCGCGCGCACGCGCTCCGCACCGGGCAGCAGCGCCCGCACGACGACCTGGTCGGCCTGTTCGTGCGGGCCGAGGCAAGCGAACGGGTCGGGATGGCGGCCGGCGAGCAGCGCATCGATATCGGCGCGTTCGAACAGCGTGTCGGTCATGGGTTTCCTCCGTCGTCGGGCAGCACGCCGTCGCCGAGCAGCCGGTCGACCAGTGCCGCCAGCCCGCCGACCGGCACGCTCAGCCAGTCGGGCCGGTTCGCGGCTTCGTAGCACAGCTCGTACGACGCCTTGTCGATCAGGAACAGCGCGAGCAGGCGATCCGCGTAGTGCGGATCGACGAAGCGCGCGGGCGCGAGGTCGGCCGCCGCGCGATAGCATTCGACGAAGCGGTCGGCGGCCGCCTGCCCGAAGCGGTCGAACAGCGCGCGCTTGCGGCCGGCCGCTTGCGGCGGCGCTTTTTCGATCGCGAATTGCGCGGTCGCGCTCACGTACGACAGCGAGCGCAGCAGGCCGGCCACGTCGCGCAGCGGATGCGATTTCGCGCGACGCCGCTCGAGCGCGCGCGCCGGTTCGCCTTCGAAGTCGATCAGCAGCGCGTCGCCCTGCACGTCGAGCACCTGGCCCAGATGGAAATCGCCGTGAATCCGCGTGCATTGCGCATCGAGCGTGCGCGGCACGAGTTCGCCGAGCGCCTCGACGGCCGCGTCGCGCGACGCGAGCAGCGCGTCGGCCGACGCGCGGGTGGCCGGATCGAGCGCATCGAGCCGCGTGCGCAGCACGTCGAGCGCGCGCTCGAACGACGCGATCGCGTCCACGCACCAGCCGTCGACGTGTTCGGGCGTCGCGCGTTCCGGCGCGAACGCGGGATCGTCGGACGGCTGCGCGAGCGCGACGTGCAACTGGCCGAGCCGCGTGCCGATGATGCCCGCGAACGCCGCGTAGCCGAGCAGCGCATCGGGCTCCTCGCCCGTTTCGGCGGCTTCGCCTTCGTCCGCGGCCGGTAGCGCGAGTTCGTCGATCGCGCGCCGCAGGAAATCGAACGAACGCGTCCACGCGTCGCCCTGGTTGTCGACATAGCGTTGCAGGATCGCGACCGTGTGCGGCGTGCCGTCCGGATCGACGTGCACGACTTCGCCGGCGAGCGTCGCGGTGTTCGCATAGCCGATGCGCGTCAGGTGCCGGCTCATTTCGGCTTCCGGATGAATGCCGTGCGCGACCTTGCGCACCAGCTTCAGCACGATCGCGTCGCCGATCACGAGCGAGCTGTTGCTCTGCTCGGCCGCGAGCCAGCGCACTTCCGCGTCGTCGCCCGGGTCCAGCCCGGCGAGCGCGTCCTCCGGCAGAAAGGTGAGTTGGCCGCCGTCGGACATCGGCACCGTCGCGCCGTCGCGCAGCTTGCGCAGCATCCCGCGCGCGAACGCCGGCAGCGCGAACGCGTCGGTCAGGTAGCCGACCGTATGGCCGCGCCGCACGCGCGCGAGCGCCAGTTGCGCGAACAGCGGATGGGACGTCTCGCCGCCCCACGCGGTCGCGAGCGGCACCACGTAGCGTTCGACGCCGCCGTCGCTCGCCGACACCCACGCCTCCGCGTACTGGAACGGCTCGTCCGGAATCGGCGTGACGACGTTCAGCCAGGCGTCGCCGATCTTGCGATCCTTCGACGCGAACCAGCGCCGCCGCGCGAGCCACGATGCGAGCGCATCGTGCGCGAGCGCATGCAGTTGCGAAACGTCCGGCCGCGTATCGCCGCGCCGCATCACGAGCGTCACGTATTCGGGCAGCGGCTCCGCGTGCGGTTGCCGCCACGACGGCTCGCGGCCGTGCTCGGCGAGCACGAACCACAGGAACCCGTAGGGCGGGAAGGTGAGGAGATACGGGAGCTGGCCGATCGGCGGAAACGGCGAATCGGACGTCATCTCGATCGGCACGCGCCCCGCGAATTCGGACAGGTCGAGTTCGACCGCCTGCGACGCGCGCGACAGGTTCGCGACGCACAGCACCGGCTCGTGGCCGTCCAGCTCGCGCAGGTACGCGAGCACCTTGCGGTTCTCCGGGCGCAGGAAGCGGATCGTGCCGCGCCCGAACGCCTGCGACGCGCGGCGCGTCGCGAGGATGCGCCGCGTCCAGTTCAGCAGCGAATGCGGGTCGCGCGTCTGCGCCTCGACGTTGATCGCGTCATAGCCGTACAGCGAGCCCATCACCGGCGGCAGCACCAGGAGTTCGGGATCGGCGCGCGAGAAGCCGCCGTTGCGGTCCGACGACCACTGCATCGGCGTGCGCACGCCGTCGCGATCGCCGAGGTGGATGTTGTCGCCCATCCCGAGCTCGTCGCCGTAGTAGATCACCGGCGTGCCGGGCATCGACAGCAGCAGCGAATTGATCAGCTCGATGCGGCGCCGGTCGCGCTCCATCAGCGGCGCGAGCCGGCGCCGGATGCCGAGGTTCAGCCGCGCGCGGCGGTCGCTCGCATAGGTCTGCCACAGCAGGTCGCGCTCCGAATCGGTGACCATCTCGAGCGTCAGCTCGTCGTGGTTGCGCAGGAATACCGCCCACTGGTTGCTCGGCGCGAGCGCCGGCGTCTGCCGCATGATGTCGAGGATCGGAAAGCGGTCCTCGCTCGCGATCGACATGTAGATGCGCGGCATCAGCGGGAAGTGGAACGCCATGTGGCATTCGTCCTCGTTGCCGAAGTACTCCTGCACGTCTTCCGGCCACTGGTTCGCTTCCGCGAGCAGCATCCGGTTCGGATACTCGGCGTCGATCGTCGCGCGGATCCGCTTCAGGATCGCGTGCGTCTCCGGCAGGTTCTCGTTGTTCGTGCCTTCGCGTTCGACCAGGTACGGCACCGCGTCGAGCCGCAGCCCGTCGATGCCGAGATCGAGCCAGAAGCGCATCACCTGGATCACTTCGCGCACGACGGCCGGGTTGTCGAAGTTCAGGTCCGGCTGGTGCGAATAGAAGCGGTGCCAGTAGTACTGGCCGGCCACCGGGTCGTGCGTCCAGTTCGACGTTTCGGTATCCAGGAAGATGATCCGCGTGCCCGCGTATTTCGTGTCGGTGTCGGACCACACGTAGTAGTCGCGATGCGTGGAGCCCGGCTTCGCGCGGCGGGCGCGCTGGAACCACGGGTGCTGGTCCGACGTGTGGTTGATCACCAGTTCGGCGATCACGCGGATGCCGCGCGCATGTGCTTCGCGGATGAAGCGCCGTACGTCGGCCAGCGTGCCGTAGTCGGGATGCACGTCGCGGTAGTCGGCGATGTCGTAGCCGTCGTCGCGGCGCGGCGACGGATAGAACGGCAGCAGCCAGATCGTGTCGACGCCGAGTTCGGCGATGTAGTCGAGCTTCGCGATCAGGCCGGGGAAATCGCCGATGCCGTCGTTGTTCGAGTCGAAGAACGACTTCACGTGCACCTGGTAGATGATCGCGTCCTTGTACCACAGCGGATCGTCCGCACAGAGCGCGGGTTCGCGGCGGCGCGCACGGCGCCGGCGCGGCGTGCCGGCCGGCGCGAGCGACGGGAATTGCGCGCGGCGCACGTCGTCGAGGGAATCTTCGCGTTTCATCATGCATGCGCTCCCGAAGGGCGGCGGGCGGGATCCGGTTCGGGCGCCGCCGCCCGCGTGGCGCCCGGAGACGGCGCGAGCCGCCAGATTGCGTACGGCCGCACGTGCGGATCGAGCGACACGTACTGGCGATGGCCGCGCCAGGTTTGCGCGTGCGCGGCGTCCTGTTCGAGCGCATCGAGCGGTTCGCCGTCGGCCAGCCCGAGGCCGCGCCACAGCGCCGCGTCGAGCGTGAAGTTCGCGGCCTGCGGATGCCACGGGTCGAGACTGATCGCGACGATCACCACGCTGTCGAACGCGGGCGTCGCCTTCATGAACACGAGCACGGAGTCGTTGTCCGCGTCGACGAACGTGAGACCGAGATGCGTCTGCAGCGCCGGGTGATCGCGCCGCGCGCGGTTCAGCCGCGCGATTTCCGTGCCGATGTGCGCGGCCTTGCTCCAGTCGCGCGCGCGCAGCTCGTATTTCTCCGCATCCGCGTATTCCTCGCTGTCCGGCAGCGGCGCCGATTCGCCGAGCTCGAAGCCCGAGTACAGGCCCCACGAGCCGGCCAGCGTCGCCGCGAGCGCCGCGCGGATCACGAACTGCGAGCGCGGCGCGTTCTGCAGGTGGCGCGGGTTGATGTCGGGCGTGTTGACGAAGAAGTTCGGCCGGAAGAATTCGCGCGCGGGCCCGGCCGTCAGCTCGGTCAGGTAGTCGATGAAGTCGCGCTTCGACTCGCGCCACGTGAAGTACGTGTACGACTGCGAGAAGCCGACCTTCGCGAGCCGGTACATCATCCCCGGCCGGGTGAACGCTTCGGACAGGAACACGACGTCCGGATGCCGGCCGCGCACGTCGTCGATCATCCACGCCCAGAACGGCAGCGGCTTCGTGTGCGGGTTGTCGACGCGGAAAATCCGCACGCCCGCATCGACCCAGAACAGCACCGCGTCGCGCAGCGCGAGCCACAGGTCGGGCAGCGCGTCCGGCGCGTAGAAATCGGGGTTCACGATGTCCTGATAGCGCTTCGGCGGATTTTCCGCGAAGCGCAGCGAGCCGTCGGGCCGCCACGCGAACCAGCCCGGATGCGCGGCGAGCCACGGATGGTCGGGCGAGCACTGGATCGCGAAATCGAGCGCGATCTCGAGCCCGTGCCCGCGCGCGGCGTCGACCAGCGCGCGGAACGAGTCGAGCGTGCCGAGCTGCGGATGCACGGCCGTGTGGCCGCCGTCGGGCGAGCCGATCGCGTACGGGCTGCCGACGTCGTCGGGGCCGGCGCTCAGGCTGTTGTTGCGACCCTTGCGCGCGGACGTGCCGATCGGGTGGATCGGCGGGAAATACAGTACGTCGAAACCCATGTCGCGGATGCGCGGCAAATGCGCGATCACGTCGTCGAACGTGCCGTGCCGGTGCGGATCGTCGCTGGCCGAGCGCGGAAACATCTCGTACCAGCTCGAGAAGCGCGCCTTGCGGCGTTCGACGTCGACCGGGTAGACCGTCGCGTCGTGCGTAACGAACGGGCGGTAGCGCAGCGCCGCGAACGCGTCGGCGAGCGCGGGCCCGCCGATCAGCGCGAGGCGGTCGTCGGGCGACGCGTCCTTGAGCGCCTCGATGAGCCGTTTCATCTGCGCGAGCGCGCGTGGATCGGCCGGCTCGGCGCGCTTCAGCGCGGTCGCGAGCAGCAGTTGCGCTTCGCGCACCTCCAGCGTCACGTCCTGGCCGGCCGCGCGCTTCTTCGCGATGTCGGTGACGAGCGACGCCCAGTCGTCGCGCCACGCGACCACGCGAAATTCATGGCGGCCGAGCCGGTCGAGGGTGACGCAGGCGCGCCAGCGGTCGTTCGGCTCGGCTTCGAACGGCACTTCGCGCCATTCGTCGCCATCGGCGGCGCGCCACTGCAGCACGGCCGCCAGATGCGCGTGCCCGTCCGTGAAGATCGATGCGCTCACGACGAGCGGCTCGCCGATCACGCGCTTGATCGCGAAGCGGCCGTCGTCGACCGACGGTTCGACGCGCTCGATCGCGATCCGGTCGGCCGCGAGCGCCGCCGACAGCGCGGTGCGCTCGCGGGCGGCGTCGGCGCGCGCCGTGACGGGCGGCGCCCGCCAGGCATGCAGCAGCGCGTACGCGCCGGGCGCGAGCGTGAACGGCTCGAGCGCGGCTGGCGGTTGCGTGTGCGCGCCGTCCTGCGTGGCGACGCGCGTGAAGCCGCCCGGTACGCCGGGCAGGATCGTCGCGGGGTCGATCGTGGCGGGCGCGTCGAGATCGGGATTCAAGGCGATCAGCAACGCCGCGTCGTCGTGTTCGAGCGACGGGCCGGTGCCGCGCAGCAGCGCGGTCGCGCCCGCGCCCGGCGCGCTCAGTTGCACGATCTCGCCGCGCGCCGCCGCGACGGGTGTCGCGCGGCGCCACGCGTTCGCATCGGCGAGCGCGCCCGACAGGTCGAAACGCGCGTGCTCGAATGCGGCGCGGTAGCGCACGGCATCCGCGTCGCGCGCCATCAGCGGCACCGTCACGCCGCGTTCGAAACCCATCGGCACGAGCCAGCCGGTGCCGACGGCCGCCGCCGTCCACAGCGCGCGCCGATACGCGCGGGCGACGGTATCGTCCGGCGCGTCGGGCCAGTCGTCGGCGAGACGCGGGCCGTCGGGCGCATCGGGAAATGCGATCGGCGCGCCGATGCGCCGCAGCAGCCGGTGTTCGTCCGCGAACCACGGCGCGCGCAGATCCCACCAGCGCACCGATGAAAACACCGCGTCGAACCCGGCGGCTTCGAGCTGCGCGAGCGCGTCGCGCGCATGGCCGGGTACACCCGCGAGCACTGCGACGTCCGGGCGCGCACGGCGCAGCGCCGCGCGCCAGCCCGGCCACCAGTCGGCCGGTAGATGATGCGGCGCGTCGATCAGGAAGCCGGCCGCGCCCGCGTCGGCGAACGTCGCGAGATGCGCGCACCACCATGCCGACAGCGCGTCGCGCACCGCTTCGTCGCCGGCGTTCGCATGCGCGATGTCCAGCGCGTGCGCGGTGCCGCGCGGGTCGATCAACGCGTCGTCGTGCGTGCGCTCGACGTACCAGTCAGGATGCTCGGCGCGCAGCGGGTTCTCGCGCGCGATGCGATCGGGTACGACTTCGAGCAGCAGGCGCAGCCCGTGGCCCTTCGCCAGTTGCGCGAGGCGCGAGAAGGTTTCGAGCGCGCTCGCGCGTGTCGCGAACGACTGGGCCGGCCGCCGGAAATCGGCCACGTGGCGCGGAAAGCCGGCGACGCTCGCGGCCCAGAACGCACCGACCAGCACGTGATCGAATCCCATCCCGGCGATATGCGCGAAGGTCTGCGGCCATGCGTCGAGCGGCCCGACGAGGCGGGCGTCGCAGAAGTAGAGGTGTGGAGCGAACGGCGGTGTGGAGTCCATGGCGTGGGGCGGGCGGCGGCGAGCGGTAACCGTCGGTGCGTCGCAACCTGCGTGCCTGCTGCGCGATTCCCTGCGGGCACGGCGTGTGCGGAAAGCCGGCCGGAAAGGGCCTGTCGTTTTTACATGACCGCCGGACTCGCGCATGATCTACATGCGTGGTACCGAGCGGATATCCGAACTGTCTCCCATCGCCGGATCGTCATCTGACGTCGGAATCGGCACACCCGGGTCATACCGCACCACCGCCCCATGTTCGATCCGGTGCGGGAACGGCGGCGGCTCGTCCACCTCGTCGCCGAAGCGCGCGCGCACGAACGCGCGCAGCAGTGCCACGCGCGCATCGCGGCCGCGAGCGCCGCACGTCGACGGCCCGTCGACGAAGGTTGCGTCGCATTCGACGTCGTCGCCGTGGCGGGCGATTCGCAGGTCCTCCACGCGTTCAAGCACCGTGCCCGCATCGGCCCACGATGCCGAAGGCGCAAACGGCGCGTTGAGGTGCCGGAACGCGTCGCACGCGGCCGTCACGACGACGGTCGGCGCGACGGCCGTGAAGCGCAGCGTGTCTTCGTCGTCGGCGCACAACGCGCGTGCACACCAGTAGTCGAGATCCTTTCCGTCGAGTGCGTCGGTTCGCATGAGCTGCCTCCGTCGGATCGAAAAACGGCTTACCGCGCAAGCGCCGTGCCCGTCGCCGGCGTCACGCGCATCCGGGCCACCAGCGGATAGTGGTCGGACGCGTGCCGCGCCCGCGCGCTGCGATGCACCACCACGTCGACCAGTAGCTCGCCCGGATGAATCCAGATCCGGTCCAGCGAGAACACCGGGCACACGGTCGGGAACGTGCGCGGCGCCGGCGCGCGCCGGAACCGCGTGACGAGCGCCTGCAGCGCGCGGCCGCGCACGAACCATTCGTTGATGTCGCCGAGCAGGATCACCGGCATCGCGCCCGTATCGAACGCCGCGAGCAGCCGCTGCACCTGCGCGCTCCGTTCGCTGGCCGACAGCCCGAGATGCGTCGCGACCACGCGGATCGGGCCCGCGCTGCAATCGATGTCGGCGTCGAGCGCGCCGCGCGGCTCGCGCGGATGGAACGACAGGTCGAGCGTGCGCGCCGCGCGGATCGGGCAGCGTGACAGCACCGCGTTGCCGTAGCGGCGCTCCGGCGTATCGATCGTCGCGCCGGCCACCGCATGCATGCCGGTCGCGTCGCGCAGGTGCGCGAGCACGTCGGGCGCACGCGTGCCGCCGAGCGGCACTTCCTGCAGCGCGATCACGTCCGCATCGAGTTCGTCGATCACCGCCGCGATCCGGTCGACCGCGCGCGCCGGCCAGGCGCCGTAGCCGCCGTGAATGTTGTAGGTCGCGATCCGCAGGTCGCGCCCGCCCGGCGCGGCGGCGGGCGCCGCGTCGGCGGTGACGACGTGCGGCGGCGGGGCCGGATCTTGGCTCAGCGCCATCGTCGCAGCACCCTCACGAGCAGGATCGACACGCCGACCAGCGCGAGGCCGATCGCCGCGAGCCACGCGAACGCGCCGGGCCCCGGGTGGCTGAGCGCGGCGGTCAACTGGTGCGCGAACGTGACCGTCAGCACGATGCCGGGCAGCATCCCGAGCGCGGTGCCGATCAGGTAGTCGCGCAGCCCGATGTGCGACGCGCCGGCGACGAGGTTCACGACGGTGAACGGCGCGATCGGCAGCAGCCGCAGCACGGCCATCGCGACCACGCCGCGCCGGCCGATGTGCTCGCTCAGCCGGTTCGCGCGCGGGCCGGCCAGCCGGCGCACCGCGTCGCGCCCGAGCCAGCGGCCGAGCGCGTAGGTCGCGGCGGCTGCGGCCATCGAGCCGACGCCCGCATACGCGAAGCCCGGCCACGCGCCGAACACGAGCCCCGTCGCGGCAATCAGCAGCGTGATCGGCACCGCGAAGGTCGCGGCGATCACGTAGGCCGCGAGCAGCAGCACCGGCGCGGCCGGCAGCCGCGCGATGCCGGCCACCGCGCGCGACAGCGACGCAACGTTCAGGTGCGCGCCCAGCGGCGTGAAGCGCCACGCAAGCGCCAGCGCGGCGATCGCGAGCACCACCGCGCCCAGCACGAAGAAGCGCGCGGTGAGCGAGCGATGCTGCTCGTGCGGCACGAATTCGCGGACGAACCGGTCGGGCTCGATCGGCTGCTCGGGGTCGAGCCGCGCGCTGACCGGCACGAGCGCCTCGAATTGCGGCGACACGGCCGGGTCGAGCGTGCGCAGCGTGCGGCCCGGCTTCGCGCGCAGCCGGTCGAGTACGACGTTCGGCCGTTCTCCGCACGCGAATGCGTCGGCCACCGCCGCGGGCGTCGTGCCGAGGTGCTCGGCCAGCAGCCGATCGCGCATGCCGGCGATCGTCGCGCGGACGCGGGCATCGCCGCCCGCGACCAGCGCGATGCAGCATTCGGTGTCGAGCAGCATCGAGCGGTTGTTCAGGTTCGCGCTGCCGATCACGATGCATTCGTCGTCGACGATCGCGACCTTGCTGTGCACGTTCACGCACCCGTCGCCGAGCCCGTCGACGTGCGGATACAACAGCCGGTAGCGATCGAAGCGGTCGGCCGACGCGAGCGTCGCGTGCAGCCGCGCGCGCAGCACGCCCATCGTCGCTTCCTGCAGCCAGCCGCTCTGCACGCGCGGCGCGACGACCGTCACGTCCGGCCCGTGCGCGTCGGCGAGGCGTTCCGACAACGCTTCGCGCACCACCGCCGCGGTGAAGTACTGGTTTTCGACATACAGGTGCCGCTCCGCGGCGCGGATCATGTCCTCGACGAGCGCACGCACCTGCGTGACCGGTTCGCGACCGCCGTGGCGCGGTGCGGTGTACGCGATGCCGAGCCGCACGTCGCGCACGTCGACGCGCGCGTCGGGCGGCCACGGATCGGGGTCGTCCGGCCGGTCGAGATGCCGCTGCGCGCGGATCGCGATCGGGCGCCCGCACGCCTGCAGCCAGCGGGCTCGCGCCTGTTCGCCGATCGCGGCGGCCGCGTCGCCGTCGAACATCGCGTGCACGTCGTGGAACGGGCCGTACGGCATGCCGTGCTCGTCGCGGCGGCGCGGGTCGTCGGCCGCATGCGCGGGCGTGTCCCAGCGGGCGCGCGTCAGGTCGAGGCCGCCGACGAACGCGAGCCGGTCGTCGATCACGACGAGCTTCTGGTGATGCGACGCGCCGCGCGGGTGCGCGTCGTCGAGCCGGAACCGGATGCCGCGATGCGCGCGCCAGCCGGCTCGATACACGGGCGGCCAGTCGCGCTCCAGCGCGTAGATCATCGCGAAGTCCCACGCGAGCACGTAGATGCGCAGGTTGTGGCGGGCGGACGCGAGCGCGTGCAGGAAGGCCGCGAGCGTGTCGGGCAGCGTGTCGTCGGCGCCGCCCGGCGCGAGCCGCATCCGGCTGTCCACGTCCCAGCCGACGATGAACACCGTATGGCGCGCACGCAGCAGCGCGGCGCGCAGCGTCGAGAAATACGCGTCGCCGTCGACCAGCATCGCGAAGCGGTCGGCATGGCGGATCGTGTCGCAGTTGCGCCCCTGTTCGAGCAGGCCGTGCCGCGAAGGGCCGTCCGCCGGCGCGGGATCGACGCGCCGATCGTCGGCGCGCGGCACGCGGTCCGGCACGATCATCGTGCGCCGACGTCCCGGCCGCCGTCGATCCGCTGCAACAGCGCGTCGCAGCGTGCGCGCAGCGCCTGCAATTCCGGCGAATCCGCGTCGAGCCGCACGCGCTCGCCGCTGTGCGGATCGCCGTGCGTGATCGCGATGTCGTAGATCTCCTGCGCGATCGTCGCCGACGCGTGCGCGATCCTGATCCGGTCGAGCCACTCGCATTCGGCGTGTCGGCACGCGAGCCACGCGCGCAACGCGCCGACCAGCTGGCTGGTCGTGAGCCACGCGCCGCTGCGCATGCGGGCGGCGAGCTGGCTCGTCACGAGATAGGAGAGCAGGTCGGTCTGAGTCACACGAAACTCCTTGACGAGGTGTCGGGTTGACAGGTCCGGACGCACGCGATGTTTTGCAGCGTTTCGCAGATCGCCGCAAATTCCGGCCCGCTCGTGCGCGAGAACGAGACGGAGATGTCGTCGGTGTCCGGATCGTCGTCCGACTGCTGGACGATGAACCGTTTCACGCGAACGCGCCCGGGGCCGAGCGCCTCGTGCAGCGTGCCGAGCGTCAGGCCGCCGCGTTCGGCCACGAGCAGCAGCGTGCGCTGCTGGCGCTGCGCGATGAAGCGGCGCTCGAGCGGCTTCACGCCCGCGAGGATCGCGAGCACGATCGCTGTCGCGCCGACCGATGCAACCACCATGCCGCCGCCCGCGGCGAGCCCGACGCCGGCCACCGCCCACAGGCTCGCGGCCGTCGTCAGCCCGCGCACCACTTCGCCGCGCAGCAGGATCGAGCCCGCGCCGAGAAAGCCGATGCCGGACACGACCTGCGCGGCGACTCGCGACGGATCGAGCACGACGCCGTTTTGCCCGCGCACGTCCTCGAAGCCGAACGTCGACACCAGCATCACGAGCGCGGAGCCCACGCACACCAGCATGTGCGTGCGTAGCCCCGCGGCCCAGTTCAGGCGTTCGCGTTCGAGCCCGATCACGCTGCCGAGCAGCGCGGCCAGCAGCAGGCGTCCAAGCAATTCGAGGTGGCCGATCATGATGTGCATCCCTTCCGGCGCTTCGAGATGCGGGCCGGTAACGGTTCGATGCGGAAAAGGGACGCAAGCAGCGTGCCGGCCGGGCACGGCGCGTGCGCGCGAGGCCGGCGGCGCGCACGGCGATCATGCGGTGCGCATTTTTTTCATCGCCATCGCAGATAAGACAGGAGGCCACCGTGGCACATCAACAGGACGCACAGGTTCGGGACCCGTATCGCGGCCACGAAATCCTGGTATGGGCGCGACCCAACGAGCGCGGCGCATGGCGCGACGAGGTACAGGTGTACGTCAACGGCGCGCGCATCGAGCTGATGGTACCGGAGGCCGCCGGCCCCGAATGGCTGACCGAGGTCGAGGCGCTGCGTGCGGGGCTCGAGCGCGGCCGCTATTTGATCGACAAGCGCGTGGACGACGACTGACCGGCATGGCGCTTGCGGCGCCGTTGGCCGCGACAGGCGTCCCGCAGCATCCCTTGAACCCACCCATGCCGGCTCGCGCCGGGAGGAACCGATGAGCGATCCGCGCACCCTGCATATCTACCGCTACGACCCCGACCGCGACACGGCACCTTACATGCAGCGCTACGAGATCGACGTGAACCCGGACGACCGCATGCTGCTCGACGTGCTCGGCCGCGTGAAGCGCGACGACGAGACGCTGTCGTATCGGCGTTCCTGCCGCGAGGGGATCTGCGGGTCGGACGCGATGAACATCAACGGCAAGAACGGCCTCGCGTGCCTGACCAACATGCAGACGCTGCCGCGCGAGATCGTGCTGCGGCCGTTGCCCGGGCTGCCGGTGGTGCGCGACCTGATCGTCGACATGACCGACTTCTTCAACCAGTACCACTCGATCCGGCCCTACCTGATCAACGACACGACGCCGCCCGCGCGCGAGCGGCTGCAATCGCCGGAAGAGCGCGACCAGCTCGATGGGCTGTACGAATGCATTCTGTGCGCGTGCTGTTCGACGTCGTGCCCGAGCTACTGGTGGAATCCGGACAAGTTCGTCGGGCCGGCGGGGCTGCTGCAGGCGTACCGCTTCATCGCCGATTCGCGCGATCTGGCGACGGCCGAACGGCTCGACGATCTGGAGGATCCGTACCGGCTGTTCCGCTGCCGGACGATCATGAACTGCACGGACGTGTGCCCGAAGGGGCTGAATCCGACGAAGGCGATTTCGGAGATCCGGACGATGCTGGTCAGGCGGACGGTGTGACGCAGGGCGTCTGATTGCTTGCTCTCGAAATTATAAAAATGATGCGATAAGCCGTTGCAGCAACGGTATTCGCGCCGTCCACCCGTCCATCCTGGATGGCGGCATGGCGATGAACCGCAATGGAGACGACTTCGATTGGTCGTAGTAGAAAATAGTGTCGTCGCCGTACTCCAGTTCCCGAGGGGCTGCATCGTTGATCGTGCGCACCGCAAAATACCGCTCCGCCAGCACGTCCCCGGCCGGGTCTATCACCCGGAGCCGAATTTCGTCGCCGTCGCCAAAGGAGCGACGTGCGCCACACAGCTCGATTTTGTATTTCTCGCCCCCGAACTCTTTCGTTCCCCCGTTAAGCGCCTGGGTATAGTTTTCGCAACCCCCATATGATTTCCGAAACGCTATAGACGGGATCGCCAGCGCCAAAATGAGCGCGAGCGCGATTAGATTTTTTCTGGTGGCCTGCATATTTCGCCCAAGCTCAATTTAATTGGGGGTTTGTCAACTTGAGATATCGAAATTGAGAATATATCACGAAATCCTCTCCGCGATTATGCTTGATTCTCCAATCATTGTAGGTTTTGTTGAAAACAGGATAGTGTACATCACAGGCTCTGAATTTCTTGGCTAGGCCTTTCCGGGTATCTATGGGTTTATCCAGAAAATCACCGATCAGATATTTCCATTTAATTCTCGAATCAATTTCGAGAGAGTCTCCAAGGTTCGAGCTGACGCCGGTTCGATATAGAAGCTCCCTGATTCGTCCTCCGTTCGTGATGATCATGCCATTTTTATTCCAGTGCCCCAAATATTGGCTGCTCGATGGGGACTTCCCGTCATTGAAGGAGTAACTGTCTTTTATGTAGGCGTAGACGTGTGTTATGGACGCGATCAAGTCGGTGCAATAGGATTTGGTCTGGTTATGATTGTCGTATTTGTAATATCTGTCTCCAGAAAACTCCACGCGCCCGATGGCGGCATAGATGTTGAAGTTAGCCAGAGCGGCAGTCAAATCTGTCGGCGCATACGGGAGACCTCCCGTCGTATCAAAACTCGAAACATTGACGAGTTGAAATTGCCACTTCCTGCAAAACTCGACGGGATTGCCTTTGTCGCCGACCGTCTTAAAATCGAAGGCTACCGAAGATGCGAACTTTTCTTTCACCACATGCCGTAGCAGTTCTCTCAACCTTGCCATGGCATTTTCGTTGTAAATATTTTTCGAGATAAGCTCCTCGTATCGCTCTTTGACCTTCCCGAACTTGAGGGCCCAATCAAGGGTGACAGTGGTATTGTCAAACGGCTGGTCCGTTTTGAAGCTGTTGTCCCAAACATGCTTGGGGCCCCCGAACCATCGTCTGGCGAGCTTGGCCGCAACAGGCCATTTCATTCGGTCCATAGCCTCCGGAACATCCAGCAGATCGAAGGGAGGTGGACTCTCGCAATCTTCCGCGTCGGCTGGTTCGGATGACTTGCTAGATGACGCTTGCTTGGGTGGAGGTGGCTTTGCCGGCGCTGGCGCTTTCATCGTCCCAGGCTTTGCTGGTTCGGGCTCAGGAGGCTTGAAGGGTTTGGCTTCGCCCGGAGCAAGCTTGTCCATGCAAATCCCGTACGGGGTATTCAAGGGAACACATCCGTTGGTGCCAGCATATTCCTTCCACTTTGGCATTGAGAATGGAATCGATGATGTTTTTATTACATAATACGGAACTTTTTTGATTTCCTGCATAGGGTTTTTGATAGTAATTTTTGAAATAGGATGGTGCAAAATTAATAAATATTCAAAAAATAGAGCGGCAACAATGAAAACAACTGTTACATCAGCCTGCGTACTCGACGGTCGAAAAGACACGGACACGGCTTCCGCCCGAGGCGAAGAGCAAATCAAGCCAAGTGGCGTGTCCCGCTCCATACGGCCTCGATATCGGCCACGACGGCCGCACATTCCTGCTGCCTTGGCGCTTCCGCCTTCTGCTACAGCCTGTCGAGTTCCAATTTCACTTGCAGATAGGTGCAGGTATTCGTTCATCGAAACCGGTTTAGTCTACGCGGATGCAGAAGTGTGGCCACAGGTGTCTGGGGAATGTTCTTGTAATTGAGTTTAATAATTAAGGGGTCGTGTCTGTTCGATAATTTAAAATTAAGGTTATCGAATTCAAGAAATTTACTGGTCAAAAGATATTCACGCGCGAGCGTTATTCGTTGGTGACTTGAAAACACGGGAAAACGTACAGGCGCGGGTCGCAGCCAGCGTCGATTCTGGCGTTGTACGCGTCCCGCTCTTTGCGCCGGCCGCGAGGCCCGATGTCGATTTTTTACGGATATGGCGGGTCATTCTTGACGCCTGCACGCCGGTTGCGCTATCTGGAGGTGTGCGAAGTGCCAGATGCCGCGGAGTCAGAGCGTCGTACATGCGGAGTGCGCTGGAGCGTTCCAGTTCGTCAGTGACGCAACCGCCGGCTTCCACTATTTCTCGGCGAATACGTCCACACGCGTGTCGCACCGCTGCGCCGCCGGCCGACCCTCGCCCGGATAGAACTGCCGCGCCCATCGCTGAAACACCGGATACGGCCCGTCGCCTGCGACCGGCGTACCGTAGCCCGTGTAGTCGCGATTGCTCCACACCATGATGTCTTCCTTGAACACCGGCACCAGCCACAGTCGGTGCAGCAACCGGCCGAGCGCGGCGTAGACGATCCGCTGCAACGGAGCCGGCCATCGCGACAGCCACGAAAAGCGGAACGAGATGCCGTCCCGGAAGGTCCAGCGCAGCGGCGCGATCTGTACGCCGCACGCGAAGATCTTCGCTTCGAGGCCGATCGCCTTCATTTCATGGTCGGACGACACGCAGCCGAGGCCATGAACGCCGATCAGCGTGCTCCATTTGATGTTCTTCCATGCCATGTCCACCTGCATCGAAATGCGCGGGCCGTCGATCACGGGCACATGCGGCTTCATGTCCTTCCAGCGGTGCAGCGCGCCGAAATGCTCGAGATCGTAGCCGTTTTCCGGCAGGTTCTGCATCACGCCGCGCAGCGTGAAAGCCTGACCGACGGGCGCCGAGAAGCCGGTCATGTCGACTTCCGGCAGTTCCCACGTCGGCGCGAGGCCATCGGCGTTCTGCCACACGAACACGAAGCCGTTCCACTCGCGCACATGCCGGGTGCGAAGCGTCAGCGCCTGGCCGCCTTTCGTGCAACCGGTGCCGGTGCGCCGGCCGTCGGGGCCATACGCGTAGTGATGGAACGGACAGACGATCTGCTCGCCGTCGACCGTGCCGCCGTGGCCCAGATGCGCGCCCTGGTGCGGGCAATACGCGTCGGCCGCGCACGCGACGCCGGATGCCGTCCGGTACAGCACGACATCGCGTCCCATGAATGGCGTCGTGAGCACGGCGCCGGGCTTCAGCTCGCGGCTGAAACACAGCGCGAACCATCCGTCCGGATAGGGCAGCGGCGCGGTTTCGTCGACCGGGCCGGTTGCATGCATCGCGCGCACCTGCATCGGCATGGCACTCATCGCGCGAACTCCCGATCGGCGTGCGCCGGGGCTGCGGGCACGACGTCGCCTTGTCCGTCGGTTCCGTTGCCGCCGGCCGCCGGATAGAACTGCGCGGCCCAGCGCCGGAACGTCATGATCGGCATCTCGCCCGCCATCAGCGTCGGGCGCGCGTCGTAGTCGCGGTGATCCCAGATGAGCAGGTCGCGTTTGAATTGCGGCACGAACCACAATCGGTACGCGGCGCTCACGAGTATCTCGTGCACGGCCCGGCGCAGCGGCGACGGCCACGCCGACACGCGTTCGACGCGCAGCGCGACGAATTCGCGACAGGTCCAGCGGTCGGGTTCGATCTGCGTCGGGAACAGCACGACCCGCGCGTGTAGCCCGAGGTCCGGCAGTTCCATGCGCGCGGCCATGCAGCCCAGGCCGTGCATCGTGATGTCCAGCAGCAGCCGTTGGCCGAGCAGCACGAGCGTCGAGCGCATCGTCATCCGGTGGCCATCGGCTTGCGGCGGCTCGAGCACCGGATTCGACCACCCGTGCACCGGGCTGAAATGGTTGACGTCGACGCCGTTCTCGGCCGGATTCTGCAGGCTGCCGTTCAACGTGTGGCATGCGCCGCGCGGCCGCGAATAGCCGTCGAGGTCGAGTTCGGGCAGCGACCACGATGGCGGCGCGCCCGCACGGTCGTGCCACGCGAGCACGAGCCCGTTCCATTCGCGCACGTGGCGCTGCCGCAGCCTGGCGGCGGGCGGCTTGCCGTCCCGCCCGGCGCGCACGCAGGTGCCGTCCGGCGCGAATGCGAGGTGATGGAACGGGCACACGATCTCCTCGCCGCGCACGACGCCGCCATGCCCGAGATGCGCGCCGAGGTGCGGACAATGTGGCGCGATCGCGCGAATCAGGCCGGATGCCGTCCGATAGAGCACGACGTCCTCGCCCATGAAGCGCGTGACGACCAGTGCGCCGCGTTTGACGTCGCGGCTGTAGGCCAGCGCGAACCAGCCGTCCGGATAGCGATGTCGCGAAGCGGCGGCGGGTTCGGGCACAACAGGGATCGATGCGTGCATGCGCGTCTCCAGTCACCGGTGCGAAGCCTGCCGGTCGGCCGCCGCGATTTCCTCGAGTGTCGGCAGCGCCGTCATCGCGATTTCGCCGCCGGCGAAGCGGCCGCCGCCGAGATCGTCGCCGTGGTAGCGGGTGCTGAACGCGTGAAATTCCGCGTTGCCCGCACTCATGTAGCCCAGTTCCGTCACGTAGGCCTGCGTGTCGGGGTCGTCCGCCAGCACGCCGGTCGCGACCGCTTCGCGCGCGTCGATCAGGCGGCGCTCGTTCGACGTGCAGAGCGCTGCCAGCCGGTCGAGCGCCGCCTGGACGTTCAACTGCTCGACGCGCATCAGGATCCAGACGGCATTGAATCGCTCGTGCGCGGAGCGTTCCTTGCGAAACGAAAACAGGTCGTTGACGAGGATCACCGAATCGATCGTCCTGTCCCGCGCGTCGGCCAGGGCCGCGTGTTGCGCGAGGCGCTGCCCCATGTCGACGTCGAGCGCGTATTCGGTGAGCAGCGTGATCCAGTGGCCGAAGCCCTCGACCCGGCGAAACGCCAGATAGTCGGCGAGCGACAGGCGCGATGCGTCGGTCGCCGTCGGATCGGCCTGCGTGCGGATCTGCGCGCGGACGCATTCGACGAACCGCTGCCAAAAGGCCGGGCGCGCGTCGCACCGGGCGTGCATCGCGCGCAGCGTGTCGTGCAGCAGTCGAGCGTCGGGCACATCGGCCGGCGGCGGCGTGCCGTCGACGGCCGCAAGGAAATGATCGCGCAACGCGTCGAGCCCCGCCTGGTTACCGGTGCGCGCCAGATGCGTGAAGGCGTCGTCCATCAGCGTCGTGACGTTCATCATGCGATGGATCGTGTACGCGCGATCGGGCCGCGCATTCGGATAGCACAGGCTGCCATACGCGGGAATGCGCTGCGCGAGAAAACGGCGCGCCGCCGCGTCGCTGCGATAGTGCCGCAGGATGTATGGATAGTCGTCGATCGCGAGTTGCTGCTCGATCGCTTCGTACTGCGGGTGCCGCGCGACGGGCAGCGACAGACGCGGCAGCGGCAGCACCAGCGTTTGCGTCGCGCTCGGCGCAGCGCTGGCGGCGTGTGGCGTTCCGGATGCTTGCATGCGGATCTCCGGGTTACGCGTCCGGTTTGACCGCGACGATGCTGTAGGTCGACACCTTGTTCTTGATCAGCGCGACGGACCAGTTTTCGGCGAGCACGCGCAATTCCTCCAGCGTGTCCGGCGCGCGGTGCGGAAAATGGCGGTCGATGTTGGCCTTGGCGTCCATCAGCCAGCGCGCAACGTCGATGTTCGACGGCAGCACGCGCATGTCGCGGATCGCGAACCCGGCGTCGATCAGCACCTGTCTGAAATAGTCGGGCGTCTTCCGGTGCTTGCACGCGATCCGGTCGATCTCGTCCGGCGTGTCGGACTCGTATTCGCTCAGTGCGACGTTGTACAGGTTATCGGAGATGATCACCGAGCCGCCGCTGCGCACGCGCGCATGCAGTGCGCGCATGGCCTTTTCGTACAGCGCGTTCGGGAAATGCGAGATCACGCCGCGAATGATCACGAGATCGTACGGCGCCGCGGGATCGGGCAGTCGGTCGACGTCCTGCGCGTTGCACTGATAGAGGTTGATGCGTCCAGCGAGCCCGTGCCGTGCATGAAAGCGTGCGCAGTACTCGAGTTGCTCGCGACTGACGTTGATACCGTCTAGGCGCATGCAACCGGGGAAGCGGCCCGCCAGATACTTGAGGATGTAGCCCCAGCCGCAGCCGATGTCGAGAATGCGCTCGACGCGTGCGGGAACGGGGTCGTCGAAGCCCGCGAGGCGAAGCTGACGTTCGAAGTAGCGAATGCCCGATTCATCGAGCGAGATCGGCGGCGTGGAGCGCGGATCGTCGTAGACGCCGAACTGGAACAACAGGTACTCGCCGATCGCCTTGCGCCAGTCGTCCGGACTGCCGGCGTAGGTCGCCTGCACTTTTTGCTCGTAGTCGCTCACCGTCTCGCCATGCAGCACGCGGATAGGCAGGGTGGGTTCCAGATGCGGCGCGCGCATGTCGGCGATTGCCTGTTCGCTGATCTGATTCATCGAAATCCTCGCGTCGTCCATTTCCGTCAAGCCGGACAAAACAATGCCCGCCGATCGAGCGGCAGCGCACGCCGTCACGAAACGCCGGCGCGAAAATGCTCCGCGGCCGATACGTGCGCTCGTGCGATTGAATGAATCGATGTAATGCTTCTGTCGAAGCGTTATGAAGGCGAAAGATCCGTGCGCATTTATAGGGCCCCGAATAAATGGCGAAAAGGGCGCCGCGACGCAGTATCGCGATGCAGACCCCATATCATGCACAGAATTTCTGGCTACGCGGGGTTGCGCCGGCTGGGCGGTTCGGCTCCGTATGGCACTCGCACTTTCACGATCCGGATACTGCGATCGTGAACCGGAGGCGAGGTGTATTTGTTATATGAGAGGTGATTCGTTTTTTCAAGAATCTTCCCGGCTGTTTTAAAAACACGGGAAAACAAGCATCGGTAAAAAATATTTTAAATCGCGATCGTCAATGGCAATCCGGATTGTTTCGATTCGATGAATCGAAACAGGCAGCCGCGCCGCGAACGATCACGCGCGGCTGCCCGGCCGGACGAAGCCAGGCGTGCCCCCCGGCGCCTACGGTCGCGCGGCAATCTCGTCGAGATGCCACAGCAGATCCGCCGGATCGTCGTACACGCGCAGCGCGCCCGCGCGTTCCAGTTCGTCGCTGCCGTACCCGCCGGCCAGCAGCCCGACCCCCAGCGCGCGGCAGCGGCTCGCGGCGAGCATGTCCCAGATGCTGTCGCCGACGACCACCGTATGCTCGATCGGCACGTTCAGTTTCGCGGCGGCGGTCAGGAACAGGTCGGGGTCCGGCTTTGCATACTTCACCTGATCGCGCGTGACGACGACGTTCTTCGCCGGATCGACGCCGAGCGCCTCGAGATTGATCGCCGCGGTTTCCATCCGCCCGCTGGTCGCGATCGCCCAGCGAATGCCGGCGTTCGACAGCGCGGCCAGCAACTCGCGCGCGCCCGGCAGCGGCCGGACCTGCGCGCGCAGCCGCTGGTACGCGGCCGCGTGCAGCCGCGCGAGCCGCTCGACACGGTCGGCGTCGATGTCGCCGTCCGTCTCGCGCAACAACTGATTCAGGAACAGGCCGCCGCTCATCCCGATCTTGCGATGGATGCGCCACACCGACAGTTCGATGCCTTCGGCATCGAGCGCTTCCTTCCACGCGAGTACGTGCTGATAGACGCTGTCGACGAGCGTGCCGTCGAGATCGAACAGAAATGACGTTTCAATGCGCATGTAAATCTCCTGGCCCGATAGTTTTCGGGCAAATCGTCGGCAAAACCCGGTTCGTCACATTATCGGCGCGCGGCCGTGTCACCGCCATGTCCCGCACCGCACGCGCCGCGCCTGGCGGCAGCGTGTCGAACGGCGCTGGTACAATCGCGCCGATGCGCCGGGCGGGCCGCCCGCGCGCCCAACCTTCGTCGAATCCCCGTATGGCAACCTCCGACGCCGTCAGTTCCGAACAATCGTGGTCGGGCGTTCTGGCCCTCGCGCTTTCCGCCTTCATCTTCAATACCACCGAATTCGTGCCCGTCGCGCTGCTGAGCGCGATCGGCGACAGCCTTCACATGCAGCCGACCGACGTCGGCCTGATGCTGACGATCTACGCGTGGGCCGTCGCGGTCGTGTCGCTGCCGCTGACCTTCGTCACGCGGCACGTCGAGCGCCGCAAGCTATTGAGCGTCGCGCTGCTGGTGTTCGTCGGCAGCCATGTCGTGACCGGCGTCGCGTGGAATTTCACGCTGTTGATGATCGGCCGGCTCGGCATCGCGTGCGCGCATGCGGTGTTCTGGTCGATTTCGATCCCGCTCGCGGTGCGGCTCGCGCCGAGCGACCGCAAGAGCCGCGCGCTCAGCCTGATCGCGATGGGCTCCGCGATCGCGATGGTGGCCGGGATTCCGCTCGGCCGCGTGATCGGCGAGGCGTTCGGCTGGCGCGTCACGTTCCTGATCATCGCGGGCGCGGCGGGCGTCACGCTGCTGTTGCTGCGCGCCACGTTGCCGTTGCTGCCGAGCCAGGGCGCCGGGTCGCTGAGCAGCATCGGGGTGTTCCTGCGCAAGCCGGCGCTGGTCGCGCTGTACACGATCACCGTGCTCGTCGTGTCCGCGCACTTCACGTCGTACACGTATATCGAACCGTTCGTGCAGAGCGTCAACCATGCGAGCAACAGCCGGATCACGTACGTGCTGATCCTGTTCGGCGTCGCGGGCCTGCCGGCCGCGGTCTGCTTCAATCGCGTCTATCCGCACCGGCCCGACGATTTCCTGCTGGCGTCGATCGTCGCGCTGTCGGGCTGCCTGCTGATCCTGTTTCCGAGCGCACTGAACATCGTCACGCTGTCCGTGCATACGCTGGTGTGGGGCGGCGCGATCGTCTGTTTCGGGCTGGCGATGCAGGCGTGGGTGCTGAAGCTGGTGCCGGAGGCGACCGACCTGGCCGTGTCGATCTACTCCGGGCTGTACAACGTCGGGATCGGCGCCGGCGCGCTGCTCGGCAACCATATCGCGAGCGACTTCGGGTTGCCGTGGATCGGCACGTTCGGCGGCGTGGTCGCGATCTTTGCGGCCGGGATCGCGTGGGCCGCGTTGCGCCTGCACGCGAAACGGGAAGCGGCGGTCGCGGCCACCGTGCGTTGAGGCCGCCGCGCCGCGAGGCCAGAGATTACGCACCTGATCCATGCGTATTTTGCCGCATCGTTCGTTGCGACGCGCTGAATGCGGCATGTTATGCTCCGCGCGAAACCCGTGTTCCGGAATTAGCGGCTCGGCAACGGGCCGCGTGTGCGGCACGGCCGTTCGCCCTCGATTGATTGACGCTCATGAACGGTAACTCCACGCTTGATCCAGTGGCGCAAGAGGCGATTGACTGGGAAGTGAGGCTGCGCTCCGGCGAGCTTTCGCCGGACGAGCGCGATGCATTCCTGGCATGGCGGCGCGCGGATCCGGCTCACGAAGAAGCGTGGGCGCGGCTGCAGCAGCGGCTCGGCAGGCTCGGTCCGTTGCAGGGCACGTCGAGTGCGGCGGTGCGGCGGGCGCTCGATGAGCCGTCGCATCACCGCAGACGATGGCTGAAAGCCGGCGCGGGCCTGGGCGGCATCGTGCTTGCCGGGATCGGCACGCGCCAGCTCATTTCGACGTTTTCGCTCGACGCGGACTACCACAATGGCGATGTGGTCCCACAAAGAGTTCAGTTCGACGGCAATGTTTCGGTCACGGCCGGCGCGGCCACGCGGGTGTATACCCATGCACGTGAGCAAGCCGACCTCTATCTGGCCGCCGGTCAGGTTGCAACCGATCCGAATCGCGCAGGCTATCAGCCTGTCGTCGTGACCACCCGCGACGGCATGGTTCGCACCGAGCGGGCGCGCGTGAGCGTGGATGTTCTGCGCCTGCATACCGTCGTGGCCGTGCAAGGCGGCGACGCGGTCCTCGCCGTGCGTCGCGGGCGCCGCTTGCGGGTACCCGATGGATCGGCATGGTCGCTGTCGGGCGGACAGATCGCCCGCATGCCCGAAACGTCGGCCGACATCTTCTCGTGGACACGCGGCACGCTGGTCGTGCTCGACCGCGCGGTGCCGGACGTGATCGAAACCCTGGGCCGTTACTTCGGCGGCTATATCCGTTTCCCGGAGGCCGCGCTGTCGCGCCGCGTGAGCGGCGTCTTTCCGCTCGACGACGCGCCGGCCGCACTCCGGCAACTGGCCGAAAGCCTCGGGTTTTCCCTGAATCTGTACGGCAAGATGCTCGCCGTCGCCACACCTGCCTGAAACTGCAGGCTGCCGCTCCAGCCCCCCTCCGAATTTTTTTCGATTTGCGGTGTCACTTTTCGCCGCTCGTTGCACAAGGTAAATAAGAGCGCATCGAATCGCTCGACATCAACCCGTGCACTCGAGTGGAGGAAGTGTGTTCGACGCTATCGACAAGTCCATATTGTCCGTGCTGCAGCAGGACAGCACGCTCTCGGTGGCGGAGATCGCCGACCGCGTGAACCTTTCGACGACGCCATGCTGGCGACGCATTCAGAAGCTCGAGCAGGACGGCGTGATCGCGCGTCGCGTGGCGCTTCTGGACGCGAAGAAGCTCAACGTGGGCGTGACCGTGCTGGTGGAAATCAAGACCGCGGAACATACCGCCGCGTGGTTGCGGCGTTTCTGCGACGTGGTGGCGACGATTCCCGAGGTGGTGGAGGTTCATCGCATGAGCGGGCACATCGACTACATGCTCAAGGTGGTGGTGCCGCATATCGACGCGTACGACAGCGTATACAGGCGTTTGATTGGGGCGGTCGATATCTTCGACGTCAGTTCGAGCTTCGCGATGGAGACCATTAAGCAGACCACCGTATTACCGCTCGATTACATGCTGTGACCGCGCGGGCTGAGCAATTTATCGACAAGGACGGAGAAGGACGGAATTTCACCGACGCGGCGGAAACCGCGGAATGGAATTCCAAAACGGGCGGCGCAAGCGAATTGTTTCAAAAAAACATTCCAGGCCCGGACGATAGACTTGTTTCATCGATGACGCGTTCGGGCAAGAGGCCGACCGAAGCCCGATTGGAAGCATGACGGTACTTTGCGACACGATGATGACGCGATTACGCGTAGGAATACTGACAGAACGGACGAAGAGCCAATACATTCGACAAGGGAGTGGTTCAAACGTGAAGCTCAACATCAGAACACGCCGGGCTATCTCGAGCCAGGCATCAGGGGTTGCCATCGCGGTCGCCGTTGCACAGGTTTTCATGGCGGCGTCGGTGCATGCACAACAGACTGCCCGGCAGTCATGGCATCTCGCGAGCGGTCCGTTGGACCGTACGCTGGTCGAAATCGCGCAGGCGGCCAACGTGAGGTTGAGCTACGACGCGGGCCTCGTGCAATCGCTGAAATCATCGCCCGTGGAGGGGAACTACACCGCCGAGGCCGCGATTCGACAAGCGCTCCGAGGCACCGGCCTCGACCTCGTCGCGACGGGTAGCGGCGGCCTGACCATCCAGAAGGCGGTTGCGAAGCCGGCTGCGCCCGTTGCGGCGTCGGCGGCAGCGGCGGCAGCCTCCGTGGGGCCTGTCGATACCACGCTTCCGCTCATCAGCGTGGCGGCCAGCCGGGACTCCGGCGGTACCGGCTTCGTCGCGGAATCGTCGTCTACCTATGCGCGCTCGGACGTGCCGCTGAGCCAGACGCCGAAATCGGTCAGCGTCATCAACGCGGCGGTGATCCAGAGCCAGGCCGCCCAGTCGCTCTCCGATGTGCTGAGGAACGCTTCCGGTGTCGTCACGCGGCCGGGGCCGCTTGGTGTGCCGAGTTACACGATTCGCGGGTTTGTAGCGCAAAACCTCACATCGGACGGATTGGCGACTGTCGGGGCGGCCCCCAACGTCACGCCGACGATCGCCATCTCGAGCGTCGAAGTGGTCAAGGGCCCGTCGGCGATCGTGAACGGCAACAGCCCGCCGGGGGGTGTCATCAATATCGTCAAGAAGACGCCTCAGGCCGATCCATTCCACGAAATCCAGGTGGGCTACGGTTCCTACGGCAGCGAGCAGATCGCGCTGGACAGCACGGGCGCCATCACCGCCGACAAGAAGCTTCGGTATCGCTTCATCATCTCGGGTGAACGGGTCGGCCAGAATTCGATGGGATATGACGGCGAGAGAAATTTCTACTTTGCCCCGACCCTGGAATGGAAGGATTCGACCACGGATCTGACGGTGGGCTATGAGCGCACCGTCAATCGCGAGCCGGTTCCCCCATTCACCGTCGGCTATGCCAAGGGCGACATCTATCGAAACTATATCGACAGGCCGCTGGGCACGCCGTCCGACCATTTCGGCGCGCAAACGGACAATATTTTCGTTCACCTCGAACAAAAGCTCGGCACGGCGCTGACCTTCGTGAGCAAGGGTTCCTATACGCGGACCCAACAAACGCAGCAAGCCTGGACAACGGCGACGCCGCTCTCGGCGACCAACGGCACGTTGTTCCACAACTTCGATTCGGTCTCGGATTTCTACAGTTGGAGCTTCCAGAATTACCTGCGAGCCAAGTTCGATATCGGCGCTGCGAAAAATACGGTGATTGCGGGCTGGGACGTTCTTCGCTACAGCCAGCATCAGTTTGACACCACGACATCGAAATTCATTTCCATTCCGAATGTCTTCGGCTCATTTACTCTTCCGTCTTCCGACACGGGAAACGTGATGCCGAATGGCACTACCTACTTCACTCAAACCGGCTTATATCTACAAGATCAGTTTTCCTATAAGAATTTCCATGCGCTCGCGTCCGTGCGCCGGGATACCTATCTGACACATGCGACCTACGCCGGTACCCCGCCACCGGGAAGCCATCAGAACGCCTATAGCCCGAGCCTCGGCCTGCTCTACGAACTGACCTCCGAGGTTGCGGCCTACGCGAGCTACAACCGCGGCTTCCAGCCGGGCACGGCGCTTCAATTCGGTGGCGGTGTGCTCCCCCCGCAAATCAGCCAGCAAGTCGAAGTGGGCATGAAGTTCAACCTGCTGGACGACAAGCTGGCCATCACGACCTCGGCTTACCGGACCTCGTTCAGCAATTACAACGTTGCCGACCCGGCCCATCGCGGCTTCTCTCTTCCTGCCGGCGGCGCCGTGAGCCGCGGATTCGAAGCGGAGATTACCGGGCAGCCGCTGCCCGGCGTCAATGTGGTGGGCAGCTATACGTACAACGACTTCGTGCAGCCCCCGAACACCAAGCTGGCGGTGAACCTGCCCAAGAACAGTGCCAGCCTGTGGGCGACCTACAACTTCCAGACCGAAAAGCTCCAGGGTTTCGGAGTCGGCGCGGGGCTCTTCTTCGCGAGCGGGCAGTACATCGGCTCGGGCTCGGCGTACCGCATCCCCAGTCAGGTGGAGACGGATCTCGGCGTGTTCTATCGGAAGAAGGGGTACGGCTTGAATCTTTCGATCAAGAACGTGTTCAACCGCAAGCTCTACTACAGCAGCACGTCGGCCGCCATGATTCCGATGGGTCCGGAGCGGACGGTCATGCTGACCGGAACCTATGACTTCTGATTCCTTGCCCGGCCGCCCCTGGGACGACATCGCCGTGCGCGAGAACACGTCCCAGGCGCCTTATGCGCGCACACGCCGCATCGCGTGTGCCACAGGGGTGCTGCTCGCCCATGCGCTGGGGCTGTACGTCGCGGTCCACCAAAGCGCGGTGACGCTCAGGCTTGAGGCGGGGCGTCCCGCGGGCGGCACGGTGCAGGTGCAACTGGTCGCCGTGCCGGCGCCGCGGCCCGCGCCGACACCGCCTGCGCCGCCCAAGCCGCGCACCGAGCCACCGAAACCCGTGGCGCCGGCGAAGCCGGAAAAGGCGCATGTGCTGGCGTCGCACGCGCCGAGCCCGCGCACGGTGGAGGCGGCGCCCCTGGAGGCGCCGAAACCCGCCGAAACGCGGCCGGTCGCGCCGGCGCCCGAGCCGCATCCCGCACCTGAAGCGGCGCCGGCCCAACCTGTCGCGCAACCCGCGCCGGGGCCGAACCTGCTGGACGCGCCGAAGCAAATCAGTGCGGGCGAGTTGAAGCAGTTGGGATGCCAGATGCCGCGACCCGACTACCCGGCGAAAGCGCGGCGGCTGCAACAGGAGGGCACCGTGGTCGTGCATCTGAGCATCGGCACCGACGGCGCGGTGACGTCCGCGCGCGTGGCGCAGAGCAGCGGCTCGCCGCTGCTCGACGCGGCCGCCGTCGCGGCGATCCGTGCCGGCCGCTGTCATCCGTACGAGACCGCGGGCATCGCGCGCTCGGTCGAAGCTTCCCAACCCATCGCATTCAACCTGAACGACTGAACCCGCACCAATCGGAGCAACACATGGAACAGTATGGCATCGCCAACGTCTGGCAACAGGGTGACTTCGTTACCCGCTTCATCTTCGTTTTCCTGATCGGCATGTCGGTCGTCTCGTGGTTCGTGATACTGACGAAAGGATTTTCCAATCGGCGTCTCGAATCGCTCGGCAAGCGCGCGCAAACGGGTTTCTGGTCCAGTGCGTCGATCAGCGACGGCATCGCGGCGCTGGGCGAGCGCGGTGACAATCCTTATCGTGCGCTGGTGCTTGCCGGGCGCGAAGCGAATGAACAGCATGCGGGCAACGAACCGTCGATGCAGGGCAGCCTGAGCGCGAGCGAATGGGTGGCGCGCGGGCTGCGCAACGCATTCGACGACGAAGTCGCGCGCCTGCAGAACGGCCTGGCCGTGCTGGGCTCGATCGGCAGCACCGCGCCGTTCGTGGGGCTGTTCGGCACCGTCTGGGGCATCTATCACGCACTCATGGCGATCGGCATGTCGGGGCAGGCCAGCCTCGATCACGTTGCCGGCCCGGTGGGCGAGTCGCTCGTGATGACCGCGATCGGGTTGTTCGTCGCCATTCCGGCGGTGCTCGGCTTCAACTACGTGAACCGCGGCAACAAGCGCGTGAGCCATCGGCTGAACCGCTTCGCGCATGAGCTGCACGTGTATTTCGTCACCGGCGCGAAGGCCCGCGCCGACGCCAGCCGGCCGGTCGGCGCACCGGCCGCGACCAAGCGCGCGACGCCCAATCTGGCCGCCTGAAGGAGCCCGTCATGTCAATGATTACCGATGGCGGCGGCGACGAAGGCGTCATGAACGACATCAACATGACGCCGCTGATCGACGTGATGCTGGTGTTGCTGATCATCTTCATCGTGACGCTGCCCGTCATCAACAAGGCGGTGAAGGTCGATCTTCCGCAGGCGGCCGCGCAGCCGGCCGTGTCGAGAACGCAGGACATCGACCTGTCGATCACCGCCGACAAGACGGTGCTGTGGAACAAGCAGCCGGTCGACGAGGCGGCGTTGAAGGCGCGCGTGGCCGAGGCCGCGGCGAAGGGCGAGCCGCCAGCGGTCAACATCAACGCGGATCAGCACGTCGAGTACGGCAAGGTCGCGACCATTCTCGCGGCGCTTCAGGGCGGCGGCCTCAACAAGATCAACTTCGTGATGCAACCGCCCGAGGCGCGCCCATGACGGTGAACGGTGCTTCTCCAATGGACCGCGCGGAAGACGCTGAAGCGCGCCGCCATTTTCCGTCGGTATGGCGACTGCTGTTCCCTTACTGGCGTACGCGCGAAGGCGTGTTCTCGCTGATATTGCTGATGCTCGTGATCGGGTCGAGTTGGGCCACGACGTACGTGATGCTGTGGAACAACAACTGGACCGGCACGTTCTACGATGCGATCGGCGCTTCCCGATTCAACGTGCTGCCGGAGCTGCTCGTGCGTTTCCTGCTCGTGGCGATGGCCGGCGCGGTCGTGCATATTACCGGGGCAGTGCTGCAGCAAATCGTCCAGATTCGCTGGCGCCGGTGGCTCACGACGTGGCTCGCCGACAAATGGCTCGCACGCAACAACTATTATCGGATCGAACGCGACCGGGAACTCGAGAACGTCGATCAGCGTATCGCGGAAGACGTGAAGCTGTTCGTCAACGACACGCTGCTGCTGGGTCTCGGGTTTCTCTCAGTGCCGGTCAGCATCGTATCGTTCAGCGTCGTGCTGTGGCGCATGGGCGGCCCGTTGCAGATGCATGTCGGCGGATCGTCGTACGTATTGCACGGTTATCTGGTGTTCGCCGCATTTGCCTACACCGGCGTCATTTTCGCGGCGACGCATTATCTGGGCCGCAGGCTCATCACGCTGACGGCCAGACAGCATCGTGTCGAGGGCGATTTTCGCGTGCTCATGGTGGGCGTGCGTGAATTCGCGGAACAGATCGCGTTCTTTCAGGGGCAAACGTCCGAGCATGGGCGTCTGCAGGCATCGTTTCGCTTCGTGGTATCGAATCTCTACGCGACGCTGTGGGTGAATACGCGCCTCTCGTTCTTCACCAATGTCGTCGGTCAGTTCAGTTCGGTCGTTCCAATCATTCCGACCTTGCTGATGCTGCCGCAGCTGATGTCGGGTGGGCTAACGCTCGGCGGGCTGATGAAATCGAACAGCGCATTCAATTCCGTCACGGGGTCGCTGGCATTTTTTTGGCAAGCCTATCCGGGATTTACGTCGTGGCGTGCGGAGGCCAACCGTCTGCGCGAATTCCTGCACGTGAGCGAGCATGAGCCGCGGCAGGAAATCGCGCTGGACGAAAGCCACACTGGAGCGGTCGCCGCGAGCGGGCTCGTCTTGCGCGACGCGTCCGGCGACATACTGTCGCGCGTGCCCGACTTCGTGCTCCCAGCCGGCCGGCGGTGCCTCGTGCGCGGTCGCTCGGGGTGCGGGAAAAGCACGTTGCTGCGCGCGTTGGCCGGCCTATGGCCCTACGGCGAAGGCACGATCGTGCGTCCGGCAGCCGGCACGTTCTTCTTGCCGCAACGCAGCTATATCCCGCCGGGCTCGCTGAAGGCGGCCGTGACCTATCCGCGCGACGCGTCGGCGTACCCGGACAGCGAATGCGAGGCACTGCTGCACGCATGCGGATTGTCGGCCTATGCGCGCTTGCTCCATGTCGAGGACCGCTGGAGCACACGGCTTTCCGGTGGCGAGCAGCAGCGCGTGGCGTTTGCGCGCGTGCTGCTCGCCAAACCGTCCACGGTGTTCCTCGACGAATGCACGTCCGCACTCGATAGCCAGAGCGAGAAGGAACTCTACGGTCTGTTGATCGAGCGTTTGCCTCAGGCCACGGTCGTCAGCGTCGCGCATCGCAAGGAACTGCTGGCGTTTCACGACACGACGCTCGATTTCCCCGCACCGTCGGCACCGGAAGCACGACAGCACGCCGCCGACGAAGCGCAGGGTGCACACCCCGGCGGCCGCGCATACGTGGGAACGCAGCTGTGCTGAGCACCACGATCCCAACCGGCGACATGCATTTGAAAAATGTACGGCGCGCCAACAAGTGAAACAGGACAAGGTCGATCCATGAGCAATCTGAAAGCAGTGACGCTGGAAACCATCGAAGCCGACGTGATCAACAACCCGCTGCCCGTACTGGTCGACTTCTGGGCGCCCTGGTGCGGTCCGTGCAAGGCGCTCGCGCCGACGCTGTCGAAGGTGAGCGAGCAGTTTCAGGGCAACGTGGCGTTCGTGAAGATCGACGTGGACGAGAATGCAGGCGTGCGCGAACGATTCGGTGTCCGCGGTATTCCGACGCTGATCCTGCTGCGCGGCGGCAAGGAGCTCGGCCGCGTGGTCGGCAATCGCTCCGCCACGCAACTGGCCGGCTTCATCGACAATCACCTCGGATCCGTGACGCCGTTGCCTGCGGCGATCGCCGTTGCACCGAACGCGTTCGCCGGCGACGCGCAGCTCAAGGCGGAGCGCCTTGCCGCATTGCGCGCGTGGCTGGACCGCAAGCGGGCCGCGCCTTCCGAAGCGATGTGGGACGGCGAAATCGGCAGCGCCATTCAGTTCGTCTGCAACACCGCGGACGTGGACGATTGCGCAAGAACGCTGGGTATTCCGGCCAACGTGCTGGCCGTGGTGGAATCGCTGACGAGCTATCGCCGCACCCATCTGAACGGCGCGGAGTTCGTCGCGCAGTGGCTTGACGCCGTGCCGGTGGGTGCGAATCTCTCGCGGCTGCCGCGAATGCTGGTCACGGATCTGCTGTCCGGCGGCGAGATGACCGAGTTGATCGGCGACGATGCGGCGCTGCTGTCGATTCGCGACCGGCTGGCCGCGCAGCATGACCCCGCTCGGGCGGAAGGGCCCCTGGACCTGGAACTGGCCGCGATCAAGCAGGCGCTCGCGAAAGCCGGTACCACCCCGGCCGGCGCCGCACACGCGTTGGCGACACGGCTTCTCTTGTTGGTCGCTCAACCGCTCGGCGATGCCGCGGTCGTCACCGATTTCATATTCGGCCTTGCGGGCGCGCACTGGGAATTGTTGCGCGCGGCCTGCAACTGGACGCCCGACGACGACCGACGCTTCATGCAGCTCGCGGAAGAAACGTCGAAGCGCGCGGTGGAGCGCGGCGAAGAAGCTTCGCAAGGCGACAAGACCCTCGAGCGGATCGAGTTGGTGGATTCCTCGCTCATCGCGCGATTTCGATCCCACTACGGCGATGGCACGCAGGCCATGAAAAAGGTCGGCACGAACATCGGCGATCGTTTGATCGTTCTGACGAAGCGCTGCACGTGAGTCATCGCAGAAAAAGTGCGCGTCGAACGTGAATTCCGGATACGCCGACGTGCGCGCAAAACGATTCCACGAATCCGCGAGACGGCGATTTCTTTCGTAAAAAAATTTCGATCGCGATCGATAGACTGTTTCCAATGTGCTCCCGCTCGATATGACGCGAAAACGTCTCGGCAGATGAGCGGACTCATCGGGCACACGGCATTCCAACACTCGGAGTAATTTCCATGCATGACGGCGGTACGCAGTGGCGCGACGTGAAATCCAGCCTGGAGGCAGCGGCCGAATGTGCACTCGATCTCGCACGACGCGCAGGGGCCGACGGCGTTCGTGTGGAGATCGATCATGTCGAATCGCGAACGGCGACCGTGCGCAACCGGATGCCGACCGAGCGGAGCCTTCGACTGTCTTCATCGGTCTCGCTCGTGGCCTATCGCAATGGCCGACGTGGCGCGACGACCTCGTCCGATTTGTCCGCCGACGGCCTCGCCGGTGCGGTGGCGGCCGCCATCGACATCGCGTCGGTCACGGACGTCGATGCCGCCGCTGGCCTGGCTCAGGCGGACTTGCTGGCCAGGGACTTCATCGATCTGGACTTGTGTCATCCGCTCGATCTGTCGCTCGATGACATGCTCGACGATGCCCGTCGCGCGGAAGAGGCCGCATTTTCCACGAGCCCCGCCATCCTGACGACCAACGGCGCCAGCATCGGGACTTCCACGGGGTTGTCGCTGCTCGCGACCAGCCAGGGGTTTGGGCACAGCGTGCCGTGGTCCGCGCATTTCGTGTCGTGCATGCCCGTCGCCGCAGGCAGCGGCGAGAAACAAATGGGATTCTGGAGCGACGGCGCGCGCGCCTATGCCGATCTCGACGCACCCGAACGGATCGGCACGCAAGCCGCAACGCGCGCGCTCGCGCTGCTGGGCGGCACGCAGATTGAAACGCAGCGTTGCCCCGTGTTGTTCGAGCCGACGGCCGCGATGTCGCTGCTCGGCGAGTTCGTCAACGCGGCATCCGGCGATGCGCTTTATCGGACGGGCTCGTACCTGACTCGCCGTCTCGACACCCCAGTCTTTGCCGATCACATTCAGTTATACGAAGATCCATTCGTCTCAAGGGGAATGGCGAGTCGCTGCTTCGACTCCGATGGCGTTGCCGTCTCTCGGCGATCGGTCGTCGACGCAGGCGTGTTGCGCGGCTACTTTCTTGGCTTGTACGCGGCCCGGCGTCTCGGCATGGCGCCGACCGGCAACGGCTGGGGCCCGCACAACCTCGAAGTGCGCAGTGCGAAAACCGCGAACTCGGACGGGATCGACGTGATGCTGGAAAGGCTCGATCGCGGCCTGTTCGTCACCGAGATGGCGGGCGGCGGCGTGAATCGGCTGACCGGCGATTTCTCGCGTGCCGCGAAGGGGTTCTGGGTGGAGAACGGCCAGATCCGTTTTCCGGTCACCGGCATCACGATCGCGTCGAATCTGAATGCGATGTTTTCCGGCCTGCTCGCCGTGGGGGCCGACACCGTGACCAGAGGCAGCTTCCGCACGGGTTCGTGGCTGATCGATGAAATGAGAATCGGCGGCAGCTGACGTGCGCGGTACGCGCGGCCATCCTTTCCTGTCACATACCGGTACGACACCATGCTGGACACGCACGAAACCCTGACTGACACCCGCGACCCCTCGCTCGACGACATGCGTCGCGCGGCGTATGCAGGGCTGCTCGACAAACACGGCATCGACGAAACGCACTTGTTCGCCGCGCTGAACAGCGCGCTCGGGCAGTCCGGCGACTTCGCCGACATCTATCTGAAGGAGTCGATCGCCGAATCGTGGTCGCTAGAAGGCGGCGCCGTGCGGGGCGGCGCCTGGCAGTGCGATTCGGGATTCGGCATTCGCGTGCTGAACGGCGAGGAGACGACGTTCGCAAGTTCGCAACGAATCGGGGCGGACGCGTTGCGCACGATCGCGCGGCAGATTCGTTCGGGACCGGAGGTTCTGTCCCGCGTAACGCCGCGCGGCGAACCAGCCGGCTCCGCGGCGGCGCGATCGATCTATCTTCCGCGCGCCTCGCTTAGCGCGATCGGCGCTGAGCGGAAACTTGCGCTGCTCAAGCGTGTGGACGAACTGGCACGTTCGAAGGATCGGCGCGTGATCGAGGTCAACGCCATGCTCGCCGCGACGCACGAGACAGTGTGGATCGCGCGTTGCGACGGACTCAGTGTCGGCGATGTGCGACCCATGCTGCGGTTGGCGATCAACGTTCGGGTCAAATCGGGCGACCGGATCGAAAGCGCGAGCGGCGGGATCGGCGGTCGCTACGGGATCGCTTCGTGGTCGGACGATGACATCCGCACGCTGGTGTACGACCGCGTCGAAGCCGCGCTGACGAAACTGGATGCACGACCCGCGCCGGCGGGAACGATGACGGTCGTCGTCGGGCCGGGCTGGAACGGCGTGCTGTTGCACGAAGCCGTGGGCCATGGTCTCGAGGCCGACGGCATACGGCGCAAGACCTCGGTGTTCGCGGGCCGCATCGGCGAGCGCGTGGCGGCGCGTCACGTCACCATCGTCGACGACGGCACGCTCGAAGGCCGCCGCGGTTCGCTCAATATCGACGACGAAGGCTGTCCGACGCAACGCACGGTATTGATCGAGGACGGCGTGTTGCGCGGCTGCATGCAGGACTCGCTCAATGCGCGCCTGATGAACATGCGGCCGACGGGCAATGGCCGCCGCGAGGGCTATGCGGTGTTGCCGATGCCCCGCATGACCAACACGTTCATGCTCAACGGCGATCGCGAACACGAGGAGATCATTGCGTCGGTGAAGCGCGGGATATACGTGGCGGGGCTCGAGGGCGGGCAGGTCGACATCACGAGCGGGCAGTTCGTGTTCGAGGCGTCGGAAGCATTCCTGATCGAAAACGGCAGGCTCTGCGCACCCGTGAAAGGCGCGACGATCACCGGCAACGGGCTGGACACGATCCAGAAAATCAGCATGGTCGGCAACAACCTCGAACTCGACACGGGCCGCGCCGTGTGCGGCAAGGCCGGCCAGTCGGTGCCGGTGAGCGTGGGGCAGCCTACCGTTCGCGTGGACGACATGACGGTGGGCGGAACGGCATGACGAATGCGTGCGGACGGATGGCAAGTCGACGATGAGAGGGTGGACACAGCGCCTCGACCAGTCGAGGGTCCGGTCGCGGGCGGACAAGACGGAGCTTTTGCCGTTACCGAAGGCCATTCGCGATGCGCTTTCACTGGAGTATCACCTTCAGCTCGAAGCGCTGCGCGCCGGGGCCGGCTCGCTGGTCGCACTGCGCATCCTGTTGCGCGTGGCGATGGCCGCCGCGATGCTGCGCGAGCTCGGCTATGGCGGGCAACACCTGCATGCGTCCGACGAATACGAGCGCATCGCCGGCGATGCCTATGAATCGGGAGAGGAAGGCCGCTACGGATTCGATCCGGCCGCCTTTCGCGTGTTCGCGGCGCTCGTGACGGATCATGACTCGCAACTGGAGGCAGCGCCCGTGCGGGCGATCGACATCGTCGCACGGCAACTGGAGCGACCCGGTGCGGCGCAGTGAAAGCGGCACGTTCGCGACCATGAACGGCTCGGGAGGAGGTCAGCCGGCAGCCGAGCGCCGACGCGGGCGCAGCCGGCTCATGCCATCAGATAGCATTGCGTCAGCGCCTGCGCGATATATTTGCGCACCATGCTCACCGACACCCCGAGCTGCTCGGCGATTTCAGCGTGCGTGAGGCCGTCGATCTGACTCATCACGAACGCGCTTTTCGCGTTGGGTGACAGGCCGTTCAACGCCTGATCCACGAGCAAGAGCGCCTGCGTCACTTCCGCCATGCTTTCCGCCGACGGCATGACGGCTTCTTCCCGATGGACGAGCGTGTCCAGGTACGCGCGTTCCAGATCGCGGCGGCGCCACATCTCGTAGGTGAGGCGCTGTGCGATGACCGTGAGAAAGGCGCGCGCATCGCGCACGGCTGTCAGGTCCTGCACATCCGCCAGTTCGGCGAACGACGACGCCGCCAGATCTTCCGCGTCGGCCGGCGAGCCGACGCGCCTTTGCAGTTTCGACTTCAGCCACGCGTAGCTCGCGCGGAATTCACTCGTCAACCATGCCGCGCGCGAACGCGTGCGCTCGTCGTCGACATCGCATCTCGTGGGGGAGCCGCTGATCGGTGAACTGTAATTCATATGAAACGGATTCCTGGACCCGTGGCGTCAAGGCTCGCAAGCGTGCACGAAAACGGCACGTGAGAAGCGCACATTATTTGCGCCGCCACGCCTCTGGAAGTGACAACGTCTCTGCGCAGCGCCCAGGCTTGAGTATGCCATTGCAAAAACCGCCGGACTCAAAGTGGTTTGAAACCAACGCAATATTTTGTGCCGTCGTTTCGCCGTCGAAGGACCACGCCGTCATCGGCCGATAAGTCTGACGAATACGTGAACGATACGGATACAGCATCATCGACGGAACCAGGGAATCGTCGAATCGGGATGACGCGACGATCGGAACGAGGACGGCTAATTCGCGGCGTCGCAACCTGCGCGGAAAATGCATTCCGCCGAGCACCGCCGCAGCGGAAAAACGTCCTTCATTTCGGCCGACCGGCGATTTAATTCGCAAAAGTCGTTTGCGTCGTGACGCGTACGATCTCGGCAGTGTCGGGGCAGGGCCGGGAACCGCCCGCCGTGACGTTTCCCCTTACTTCCGAGTTGTGCTCGATCCATGAATTTTCTGCTCTGCACGCCTGCCGAAGGCTACGCCTCCGATGCCGATTGCCTCGTGATCGGTTTGTTCGAAAACCAGAAACCGTCCGCGACGTGGGCGATTCCCGATCGCGCGGTCGCGGCACGCATCGACCGTTTGTGGAAGGCAGGCGATATCGACGGAAAGGTCGGTTCGACATACTGGTTGCACGAAGTGCAACACATGGGCGCGTCGCGCATCTTGCTGGTCGGGCTCGGCACATCGGAAGCGCTCGACCGTCGACGTTACGGGCAGGCACTGCGTGCTGCCTGGCGCGCCGTACTCGCCACCCGGCTCACGAGGGTGAATATCGCGCTGACACTCGCGCCGGTGATCGACCTCGACGCAGCCGCCCGCGTGCGCGCTGCGGTGCTTGAATTGCGCGACGAGCGTTATCGCTTCGTCGACATGAAAAGCGAGAAAGAGGATGTTCCTGGCTCATTGACCGCGGCGGTGTTCGCTGTCGAAGCCGATGCGATGAAAGCCGCGAAGCGCGCCATCCGGCACGCCGTGGCGCTGGCAAACGGCATCGATCTCGCACGCGATCTCGGCAATATGCCGGGCAACGTTTGCACGCCCGCATGGCTGGGGAATACGGCAAGAAAGATTGCCCGTGGCCGGGACATGAAGGTGGACGTGTTGGGACCCCAACGTATCACCGCGTTGAAAATGGGCGCATTCCTGAGCGTCGCGCGCGGTTCGGCACAGCCGGCGCAACTGATCGTCCTCCAGTATCGCTGCGCCGGCGCGCGCACGGCGCCGGTCGTGCTCGTCGGCAAAGGTATCACGTTCGATTCGGGCGGCATTTCGCTCAAGCCTGCCGAAGCCATGGACGAGATGAAATACGACATGTGCGGGGCGGCCGCGGTGCTGGGTGCGATGCGGGCTGTCGCCGAGATGGGGCTGCGGTTGAATGTCGTCACGATCATTCCGGCTTGCGAGAACATGCCCGGCGGCGATGCGAACAAGCCGGGCGACATCGTCACGAGCATGAAGGGCCTCACGATCGAGGTGCTCAACACCGACGCGGAGGGGCGACTCATTCTGTGCGATGCCCTCACGTATGCGGAGCGCTTCCGGCCCGCCGCCGTGATCGACGTGGCCACGCTCACGGGAGCGTGCGTCGTCGCGCTCGGCCATCATCGCAGCGGCCTGTTCGCAAATGACGATGCGCTTGCCGACGCGTTGCTGCATGCGTCTGAAGCCGCGTCGGACGCGATATGGCGTATGCCCGTCGACGACGCGTACGGCGAGCAACTGAAATCGAATTTCGCCGATCTGGCGAATATCGGCGGACGCGCAGCGGGCAGTATTACGGCGGCCTGTTTTCTGTCACGCTTTGCGCAGGCATATCCGTGGGCGCATCTCGACATCGCAGGTACCGCGTGGCGAAGCGGCGCGACGAAAGGCGCGACCGGCCGGCCGGTCGCATTGCTCGTGGAGTTCCTCGCGAGTCGCGCGCAAGCGTGAATTCGCGCGTCGCACGCCGCCTCGCTTGAGCCCTGTGCGATGCGCGACGGTGAACCGGCGCGCACCTTTGCGAATGACTGGCTGCGACTACACGAGACTAACGGATGAGACCCAAACATGTATTGGCCTTTGGGGGGCGGCGCAAGCCTGTTATCAGCGTGAACAAGCCCTAAGCGCCATTGCCACGCGACCTGCTTCACTCCGCATCGTCAATGCGATCCGTCGTGCTCGATCCCCGCCGCATCGCGCTGCCGCAATTTCGCGTACAGCGTCGTGCGTGAAATGCCGAGTTGCCGCGCGGCCGCCGACACGTTGCCGTCGTGCTCGTCGAGCGCGCGCCGGATCGCGTCGAGCGACTGTTCGTGCAGGCTCGCCTGGGGGCCGGCGGCCGGCGCCGCGCGGCACACGTCGGCGGCGTCTTCGAGCACGTCGGCGTGGCGCGTTGCGGCGGCGCGATCGAGCGGCGCGCGCACGGCGCGCACCCATACGTGGCTACCATCGTCGCGCGCGATCCGTTGCGGCGTGCGCGCCGGTGTCAGCAAACGACGCCGCTGCGCGGGCGTCGCGCCGGGAAACAGCTGCCGCAGATCATGCGGCGCCACCGGCCCGGCAGGCGCGAGGCCGAGCATCTGGCGCGCCAGGCGGCTCACAGCGCGCACGCGGCCCGCTTCGTCGAGCGCAATGACGCCGGCGAGCGGCGTGTCGAGCCAGCGCGGATCGAATTGCACCTGCAACAGATGGCAGTCGCGCAGCATCGCATAGAGGCGCTGTTCGGCGGACAGCGACGCGTGCCGGAACGGTTCGTGCAATTGCGTGACATTGCGCCGGCCGATGCCGGTGATATCGAGTGCGCCGATCACTTCGCCGTCGAAGCCGACCAGCGGCACCGCGAGACAGAACACCCGCGAGAACTCGTGGAGATAATGCTGCGCGCCCGCGACGACGGCCTCGGCGCCGTCGTGAATCACGCAGCTCGGCGCGGTCGTGCCGATGTTCGGCTCGACGATCCGGCGCCCGGCGACGATCGGCGTCAGCAGCGCGTCGTCGCATTGCGGGCTGCGCCGCGCATGGACGATCGTGCCGTGCGGATTGACGCACATGATCGTCCATTCCCTGCCGCCGAATGCGGCCCACAGCGGCTCGATTTCCTGCGCGACGCAGCGATGGAGCCGTCGGTCCGCGCGGGATTCGTCGCGCTCGCGCTGCATTTCATAGCGGGCGGTTTGCCACGGCCGGAGCCCGGCGTCGCGCGAGCGCAGCCATGAGCGCGCGACGCTGGCCGGCAACGCCGTTTCCGGCAGCGGCTCGCCCGCGGCGAAGCGGGCGCGGAGCCGGTCGAGATCGACCGGCCGTGCAGGGGATTCGGGGGCCATGTTCACGCTGCGCTCCATGTGGGTCGAAGGTCCGGGCGCGCATGCCGCGCCGGCGTGTCGAGCGAATGCGTAATATAGCCCGGTGCCCGGAATGCGGCATTTTCCTCCCCCGAGGGCGTCGTCGCGTGCCGCCGCGAGGCGTCGGCGGCCCGCACGGCGCCCGCGCGCGCTCAGTGCGGCAACCGCAGGATCGGCTTGAGCGTGATCCCCTTGCTGCTGTCTTCCGCCGCCTGGTTGATCTGGTCGAGCGGATAGAACTTCACCAGCCGGTCGAACGGAAACCGCCCTTGCAGATATAGCTGCACGAGCTGCGGAATGAACGTCTGCGGCACGCTGTCGCCTTCGACGATGCCGCGGATCGTATGGCCGCCGAGCAGCAGGCTGTTCACGTCGAATTCGGCTTTCGTACCGAGCTTCGGCGCGCCGACCACGCCCATCGTGCCGCGCGAGCCGAGCGCGTCGATCCCTTGCGACAGCACGGCCGGCAGCCCGGTCGATTCGAGCGCGTAGTCGACGCCGCCGCCGGTGATCTCGCGGATCGCGTCGACCACGTCGACTTCCCGGCTGTTGATCGCGTGCGTCGCGCCGAGCTCCAGCGCCAGCGCGAGCCGCGACGGCACGATGTCGACCGCGATGATCGTCGTCGCGCCCGCGATGCGCGCGGCCATCACGGCGCTCATGCCGACCGCCCCCGCACCGAAGCTCGCGAAGCTGCTGCCCGGGCGCACCGCCAGCGAGTGGATTACCGCGCCCGCGCCGGTCTGGATCCCGCAGCCGAGCGGGCCGAGCAGTTCGAGCGGCGCTTCCTTCGGCACCCGGATCGCGTTGTTCTCGCGCGCAAGCGCGTAGCTCGCGAACGACGACTGCGCGAAGAAATGATCGTGCAGCGGTTGTCCGGCTTCGTCGCGGATGGCCGTCTGCCCGTCGGTGTCGGCGCCGCCGAAATTCAGCGCGAAGAACTGCCGGCAATACGCGCCGTGACCGCCGACGCAGGACGCGCAATGGCCGCACGCGCCGTAGGTCAGCACGACGTGATCGCCGGCGGCGAGCGTCTTCACGTTCGGGCCGACCGCCTCGATCACGCCGGCGCCTTCGTGACCGAGCACGGCCGGCAGCGGCACCGGATAGTACTGGTCGCGCACGATCAGGTCGGTATGGCACAAGCCGGTCGCGACGACGCGCACCAGTACCTCGTCGCCGCGCGGCGCGCGGATGCGGGCCGCTTCGATCGAGAAGGGTGCGCCGGCGGCGCGTGCGACGGCCGCGGTGACGGCGCGTGTATCGTTGTCGGTGTACATGGTCGGTCTCCTCGTCAAATCGGATACAGCGGCGCTTCGCCCTTGATCGTCAGCCACTGCCACTGCGTGAATTCCTCCCAGTTTGCCGCACCGCCGATACTCGTGCCATTGCCCGATGCGCCGACGCCGCCGAACGGATTGATCACTTCATCGTTGACCGTCTGGTCGTTGATGTGCAGCAACCCTGTGTTCAACCGCTCGCCGATCCTCAGCGCGCGGCCGACGTCGGCGGACAGGATCGCCATCGACAGCCCGTATTCGGTCAGGTTCGCGAGTGCGATCGCGTCTTCGTCGGTATCGAACGGCACGACGATCGCCACCGGCCCGAAAATCTCCTCGTCGAATGCCGGATTGCCCGGCGCGACGCCGCTCAGCACGGTCGGCTCGAAGAACAGCCCGCGATGATTGCCGCCCGTTTCGACCCGTGCGCCCGCGCGGCGGGCCGCGTCGACCACGCTCGCCGCATGGTCGCGTTGCGCGGCGTTGATCAGCGGGCCGAGGCCGACGTCGCCGGTGGCCGGGTCGCCGACGTGCAGGCTTCTCGCCTTCTCGACGAGCTTCGCGACGAAGCGGTCGTGAATCGCGCGCTGCACGAGCACGCGGCCGGTCGCCATGCAGATCTGGCCTTGGTGCAGATACGCGCCCCACGCGGTGTTCGCGACCGCGCGGTCGAGATCGGCATCGTCGAGCACGATCAGCGAGTTCTTGCCGCCGAGTTCGAGCGATACCTTCTTCAGGTGGCGGCCCGCCGCTTCGCCGACCTTGCGCCCGGCCGCGGTGGAGCCGGTGAACTGGATCATCGCGACGTGCGGATCGGCGACCAGCGCCGCGCCGGCCGCGCCGTCGCCGGGCAGCACGTGCAGCACGCCCTCGGGCAAGCCGGCGAGCTCGAACACGCGGGCGATCGCGACGCCGCCGCACACGGCGGTGCGCGGATCGGGCTTCAGCACGACCGCGTTGCCGAGCGCGAGCGCCGGCGCGACCGCGCGTATCGCGAGGTACAGCGGGAAATTGAACGGCGAGATCACGCCGACCACGCCGCGCGGGCGGCGGCGCGCGAGCGACAACCGGCCGGCCGCCGATGGCAGCACTTCGCCGGCCGCGCGCGACGGCAGCCCGGCAGCTTCGTGCAGCGCCTTGATCGTGACGGACGTTTCGAACGCCGCCTTCGCGCGCGTCGAGCCGCTTTCGCGCACGAGCCAGTCGACGATCGAATCGAAGTGCGTTTCGGCGACGGTCGCCGCGCGGCGCAGGACCGCCGCGCGCGCGTCGTAGGGCAGGGCGAACCATCCGGGTTGGGTGCGGTGTGCGACGGCCGATGCTTCGGCGATGGCTGCGCCGTCGGCGAGACCGATGCGGCCGAGCGTGTTGCCGGTCGCCGGCTCGATCACGTCGGCCGCGTGCGGGCTTGCGCGCCAGCGGCCGGTGAAGATCTTGCCGCGCCAGATGTCGGTGTCGAACAGTACGGGGTGGGTGCTATCCATGTGCGCTCCTGGGGAATTCGGATCGGCCGGATCGTTGCCTGGGCGTCGACCGGCATGCGCGCGAGGGTAGGCGGGGGTGGAGAAGCGGGGCTATCCGGGTTTCTTCCCATCCGTCGGGGCCGCGTGGGTCGGTGGGGGTTTGCGTTGATGTGTGCGGAAACTGAACAGTCATTGCACGGATTCTTGCGGCACGTCAGAGGATGGCGGCGAATTCATTGCGAGGGCGCTCAACCAATGGGCGTACGAGAATGGCGTGGAAATCGACTTCTCGCGTCCACGCAAGCCGACCGTCAATGCGAAAAATGAATCGTGCAACGGACGCTTTCGAAAGGAATGCCTCAGCGCCCATGGGTTCGTGTCGCTCGAGGACGCCGGACGCAAAATCGAAGTCTGGTGCGAGCACTATGACGAGGCGCCCTCACTCTGCGCTGCAGTGGATGACACCGGCGGAATTCGCCCGCCAGTGCTCCTATCGGGCCGGTTCGGCCTGCCCCGAAGAGCCGGAATTTTCCAATTAAGGCCAGGACGGCAATCGGGCCGGCCTCAATGCCGGCATTTTCCAGTTTCAAACGGGACAGTTTTGTGAGCCAGGGTCGGGGATGAGGTAGGTTTTTTGCAAGAACGCAACATGATTGGGAGGCAAGCTCAGATATCGAGCACCAGACGCTCACCTCGGCAGCGCGACACGCACGGCATCACGCAATCGTTGCGCGCCTTGTCCGCCGGACTCAAAAACGCGTCCCTGTGATCGGGCGTACCGCCGAGAACCGCGGTACGGCACGCGCCGCAAATACCTGCCTCGCACGAAGTCTCGACCTCGATCCCGTGTTCATAGAGCACATCGGTGATGGATTGGTCGGCTGGGATGGAAAGCACGCGCTTCGAGCGCGCCAGCTCGATGATGAATTCCCGCTCTCCCCCTTCGGCCGCGTCCGTGCAAACCGGCGCGGAGAAATGTTCGTAGTGAACGTGGGCAGCAGGCAGGCGCGAAGCCGCGATTGCGTTCACCGCGTCCATGAACGGGGCCGGACCGCAAAAGTAGAGATGCGAGCGCACGTCCATCTCGGCGACGATCTCGCCGATTTTCGCGGTCGTCGCCGAAGGCGTCAGGCCGACGTGGAGATTCGACACACTGGCGAATTGCCGTTGCACGGTCTCCACGTAAGCAGCGCTGTCCATCGAGCGAATAAAGTAATGCAACGCAAACGGCCGCTTCGCGCGCGTCAGATCGTGCATCATCGCCAGCAATGGGGTAATGCCGATGCCGGCGGCCAGCAGCACGCTCGGACTGTCGTCGTCGGCCAACGAAAAATAGTTGAGCGGCACGCCGACGCGCAGCACGTCGCCGACCCGGAGCGCGTCATGCACGTGCGCCGAGCCGCCGCGCGAGGCGGCTTCGAGTTTCACGGCGATTTCATAGAAGCCGCGCTCGGCGGGTGCATTGCACAGCGAATACTTGCGGGTCAGCCCATCGCGCAGATGCAGGTCGATATGGGCGCCCGCCGCGAACGAAGGAAGCGGCACGTCGGCGTCGTCACTCACCAGCCGAAGCGAGATCACATCGGAAGCGGCACGCTCGCGCGCGGCCACGCGCACGGCGATCAGATCGTGTTCCATGATTGAGTATCGAATGAGTTCGCAGGTATTGCATGACTGCGGTTACAGCAGCCCGATGAGCCGCCACCACAACGCATTGATCGGGATCACCAACAGCACGCCGAGCACGGCCGTCACCAGGCAATACTGGATGGCCGCGCGCCGGTCGAGCCGCGCCAGTTCGTTGCCGAACACAATCGGCGGCGACTGATACGGGAGAAACGTGGTGCCGTAGCCCATCACCTGCGACAGCAGTCCCACCTTAAGATGCGCTGCCTGCGCGAGCATCCGCGAGACGACCGGCACGAACAGCGCGGGCTCGGCGTTGGAGGTCACCGCGAAGCACAGTACGATCGACATCGCGCTCAGGACCAGATACGCGCCGAACGGGCTCTCGCGCAACGAGGCCAGCGCGAGATCGTCCGGAATGCGTACGCCGAGATGATTGACGAGCGCGGTCAAGCCGATGATCGCGGCGATAAACCACAGCAGATCCATCTTGACCGTGGCGGTGAAGCGCGTGAGTTGCTCCGCGGGCGAGGTCAGGAAGTACGCGAGCGTGAAGCCGAGTCCGACCCAGCCCGGCGCAATGTGGTGAATCGAATCGGTGAACCAGAATAGCAGCGTGATCATGAGCAGCACGATGGCATGCAGTTCGCGCGCGCTCATGCGCGCGCTCGCCGCCGGTATCGCCACTTCGTCGACTTTGTCCGCGAACAGCCAGTGCGACACACACACGAGAATCGCGCCGCGCACAAGCACGCCGGCCGGAAAGAAGTACAGCAGATATTCCGAGAAACGCAGATGCATACCGTGCGTCTGTTCGAGAATCCCCGCCATGATCACGTTCGGCAGATTTGCCGGCAGCACCGCCGCGGCCAGTTCATACGAGCCGACGATCACGAGCAGCAGAATGCCGCGTCGTCCTTTGGCGGATTCGCCCAGGCGCACCACGTCGCAATAGCCGATGGCGATCGGAATCAGGATCGCGATGCGGCCGAACGTGGAGGGCATCACCAGCGACAGCAGAAAGCTCAGCACCGCGAAGGCGAGCAGGGCTTTCAGATACGAGCCGCCGATGCGCCGCGCGAGCGCCATGCCGATGCGCTCGCTCAAACCGCTTTCCTTCAGCGCGAAGCCGATCGCGGAACCGCTGAACACCAGCCAGAATGCGCTCGACGCAAAGCCGGAGAAAATCTCCTGGGTCGGTACCGAGGTCAGCGTCGCGGCAAGAAAGAAGAACAGCAGCGACACCAGCAGACCGCCGATCATCGACGTCGCCCACAATACGATGCACGTAAAGACGATGGCGACGATCCGGGTATCCTGCGCTGACAGCAGCCCCCGCCAACCCAGCAGCACGATGGCCGCCAGCCCCAACACCAGCAGCGCCGGCGCAATCCTGTTTCTCGTGCTCAAGCGTTTTGCCTCGCGTGATTCGTGTGGATGAATGGCCGGGAGCGTCGCTCAACCACGCATCGCGGGTGACGTCGCCGGAATTTCGTACTCGATGTGCGAGTCGTCGAAAATGTCGGAGAATTCGCGGCTTTGCCGGAACGTGGGATCGGGTTCGCAACTCATCGGCAGATAGCCGCCCATCCACTGACGCAGATCGGTCACTTCAGGCGCGGCGCCGTAGACGTTCGCTACCGGCCGCTCGCCGCGCGCCACGGCTTCGATCTGCTCCTGCAGCATCTGCCGGAACATCACGATGCCGCGATCGGAGGCGCCGAGATTCTCGCGCGAGCGGTCCAGGATCGGGCCCTGTGTTTCGACCGCCATGGCGTCCTGACTCATGAACGTGTCCATCAGGTAACGGCCGGCGACGTCGGTGCGCTTCGGTTGCTGTACGATTTTCGGCGCTTCGCTGGCGGTCACGGCGGCGCCGTCGGCGGAAGGCTTAAACGAGACCCAGACGATGCGCGTGGTCGTGTCGTCGACCGGCACGCGCCAATGCATTTCGGTCATGATGCGCAGCATGTTCGGGAACACCATCAGGTTGCCCCAGCCACGTCCCGCCGACGCGTACTCCCAACTCTTCACGATGCCCCAGTCGAAACGCTGGAAGCCGAAGCGTTTGAACGGCTTGCCGAAACCGGAACGGTCGGTCATGCCGAGATGTTCGAAATACTTCGAGTGCGTGTAGAACGTATGCGTGACGTCGACGGCATTTTCCTGCACTTGGAACCAATTGCAGGCCAGGTCGTCCTGCACTTCGAAGTGACGGACGCCATCATTTCTCACCAGAATGTCCCAGTTCGGAAACGCGGGCTTGTGCTCGGCCGGTCCCATGTAAGCGAAGATCAGGCCGCCGCATTCGTGAGTCGCGTAGCTGTCGATCATCTTCTTGCAGACGCGGCTGGCTTTCGCCGATTCGAACGGACGCTCGACGCATTCTCCCGCCGCGTTGTAGAGCCAGCCGTGATAGGCGCAACGAATCTTTTCACCCTCGACGAAGCCGTACAGCAACGAGGCACCGCGATGCGGACAACGCTCCTGCACCAGCAGCACGTCGCCACCTTCGGTGCGCGCCAGCACGAGATCCTCGCCGAGAACCCGCACCTGCTTCGTCTGGCCGGGCTCGGCCAGTTCCGACGAATATCCCACCGGATGCCAGTAGCGCCGCAGCAAATCGCCGCACGGTGTATTGGGTCCGACGCGCGTGAGCAATTCGTTGGTTGCGTGGTCAAGCATGGTTCTCATCTCTCTCAGGTAATAGCGGGCGTTTAAACCCGGAACGTTTCTATGCCGAAGACGACGGCCATCGCCTTCAGTCGATTTGAAATCTATTTTTTTAGACTAAACAAACTCAAGAAGAAATGCAAGCGCAAAAATTGGCAATTTTCGCGCGGATTTAGTGGCCCGGGCGGTCATGGCGACATCTCTGTGTATAATTAAAAAGACGAGCGGGCATGCTAACGACTTCTGGGTTTGTCTGCGAAACAGGAGGGGGAAGATGGCAATTATTGGCGTGATGGGCTCTGGCAGCAGCGAATGGCCGGAACTGGCGGAACCGCTCGGCACATGGATCGCCTGTCATGGCTTCGACCTGCTGACCGGCGCGGGACGGGGCGTGATGCTGTCCACTGCGCGGGCATTCGCCACCGTGCGCGAGCGCGCAGGGCGCTCGATCGGCATCGTGCCGAGCGAGACGCATCCGCTATTCGGCTTCATTCCGATCGCCGGCTATCCGAACCCGTTTGTCGATCTGCCGATTCTCACGCCGCTGCCGCGCAAGGAAGCCGGCGCGCCGGATTCCGCGCTCAGTCGCAATTACGTGAACGTGCTGACGAGCGACGTGGTGATCGCATTGCCGGGCAGCAAGGGCACGCTCGACGAGATACGCCTCGCCACGCGCTTCGCCAAGCCGTTGATGTGCATCGGTCCCGCAAGCGCGTTTGAAGGCGTGCCGGACGGCACGCGTATCGTCTCCGAGCTGGACGAAGTGTTCGCGTTTATCCGCTGTCATACCGCGCCGGCGCAATAGCGCGCATTCAAAGACACCGGATCGTTTCCGCGAGCACGCCCACGCCCTTCATGAAGTCGGCGATGTCCATCGCTTCGTGAGGGTTGTGCGAGCCGTGCGCATTGCGCACGAACAGCATGCCGCTCGGCACGCCGGCGTTCGCGAACAGCGCGGCGTCGTGGCCCGCGCCGCTCGCCAGGGTCGCGACGGGAATAGCGAGGCGGTTGCACGCTTGCGTCAGCGCCTCGCGCAGGCGTGGGTCCATGCGCGCGGGCGCGCTCGTCAAGCGGCGGTCGAATTCGAATCTCACGCCGCGTTCGCGCGCAATCGAGTTGCACTCGGCCATCAGCAGCTCGTGGAAGACGTTGAGCGTGTCGGTGCTTTCGCTGCGCGCCTCGAAACTGAAATGCACCTGGCCGGGAATCCGCGAGATCGAATGCTCCTCCTGATCGGTCGACACCATGCCGGTTGTCACCACCAGGTCGATATCGCGCTCCAGCAGCGAGCGCCAGTGATCGTCGAGCCGCGTGATCAGCTCGGCCACCGCGAAAATCGCATCATGTCGCAAACCACGCGGCACGGCGCCGGAATGACCCGCTTCGCCGATGCAGCTAATCGAGTTGTGGCGGATATTGCCGCGAATGCCCGACACCACCGCTACCGGCAGATCGCGCGCCACCATGACCGGACCCTGCTCGATATGCAACTCCAGATACGCATGCGCGCCACGCAGGTCGAAGCAAGGCTTCCGGGCTCTCACGGCGTCCACGTCGACGCCCGCCGACGCCATGCATTCGGCCAGCGTGCGCCCGGTGCTGCGATGCTTCATCAGCAGATCGTCGGGCTGCAGTTTGCCGAATAGGGCGCTGGATCCGATATACGCCTTGCCGAACCAGGCGCTCTCTTCACCGCGCAAGGCAATCACTTTCAACTGATGCCGCGAAGGACGTCCATTGCGCCGCTGATCGACCAGGCAGAGCAGACCGGCGACGATGCCGGCCAGGCCGTCGTAATTGCCGCCGTGCGGCACGGAGTCGAGATGCGAGCCGACCCAGATGGCGGGTGTACGGTCGTCGCTGTCGGGCAGGCTGAAGATCAGATTGGCCGCGTGATCGGCGGTGACATGCAAGCCCTCCTGCTCGGCGTACTGCGTGAGCAGGCGGGCGGCGGCCGATTCGCTTTCGCCATAGCTCTCACGCGTGATGCCGACACCGTCGAACGACAACGCACGGGTTTCGTCGAACCACTGCATCGCGAGCGGCGTCAGTTCTTCAAGCGGGATCGGTGGAGCCGGCGGCGCAGGCGTCACTTCCGGCGAATACGCCGGTTCGCGCAGGCTGTTCAGGACTTCAGTATTTGCATTCATGGCATGCCGACCACATTGCGGCCGTGATGATGGTCGTGCTCGCTTTTGAGCTTCGGCTCGGCTCCGCTTGCAGGAGCCCGTGCATGGGCCGTCGCGCAGAATCGCGCCCAGCGTTCGTTCAACTGCGCGTCGAGTTCGACGCGGCCGGTCAACTCCGCGATGGCGTCGACACGCTGCTCGACGCAATACGCCGCGAGTCCGTCGATGATTGTCTGCATCACACCAGGATCGCGGAACGACGCCGTACCGACCTGCACCGCGCTCGCGCCCGCGAGCATGAACTCGACGGCATCGTCGGCATTCTGGATGCCGCCGCAGCCGATCACGGGAATCGAAATCGCGCGATAGCACTGGTGCACCAGCCGCAGCGCGACTGGCTTGATCGACGGTCCCGACAGTCCGCCCATCACGTTGCCGAGCGAGGGCTTGCGCGTGCGCACGTCGATCGACATGCCCAGCACGGTATTGCCCATGACGACTGCGTCGGCGCCGGCCTCTTCGGCCGCGCGCGCGATCCGCGCGATGTTGCCCGCGTTCGGCGTGAGCTTGACCCACAGCGGATGACGTGTGCGCCGCCTGACCGCGTCGACGACCTGCCATGTGGTCTGCGCGTCCATGCCGAAGGCCATGCCGTCCGCCTCGAGGTTGGGGCACGAGATGTTGGCCTCGATCGCGGCCACCTCGGGCAGCGAGAGTGCTTCACAGGCTTGTGCGAAACTGTCGGCCGTATCCGCCGACACCGACACCACCACGGGCGTGCCGTAGCGGGTATATGCGGGCAGCACGTGATCGCGGTAGTGGTCGATTCCGCGGCTCGGGATACCGATCGAGTTGAGCATGCCGTGAACGGTTTCCGCCACACGCGGCGTCGGGTTGCCGGGACGGCTCACCGGCGACACGCTTTTGACGACCAGCGCGCCGAGTTGCTCGAGATCGAGCGCCTCGCCGTACTCGATCGCGAAGCAGCCCGATGCGGGCATCACGGGATTGCGCAGACGCAGCGCGCCGAGATTGACTGAGAGATCAGGCAAAATCCACCTCCGCCACGACGTCGCGAATGGCAAATACCGGACCTTCGCGACAGACGCGCTGAAAGCTGCGCGTTTCGCCGTCATCGAACATCCGCACGCAAGACAGGCACACGCCCATGCCGCACGCCATGCGCTGCTCCAGGGCCACTTCGCCGTGAATTCGCGGATGCTCGACAAGCAGGCGCTGCAGCAACGCCAGCACACGCTGCGAGCCGCAGGTGTAGACCGCATCCAGCCGTTCACGCGCAAGCAACGCACGCAGCAGCGGCTCCATTCGTTGCGGGTCCGACGAGCCGTCGCTGTCGAATACGCAATGGACCTCGGCGTCTGCACCGCGTAGAAACGCCTCGCGCATCAAGTCGCCCGGTTTGCGCGCCGACATCACAATGGTCAGGGCGATGCCGGCGTGTGCCGCGCGTCGCACCAGTGGCGCCATTGTCGCGAGACCCACGCCACGCGCCACCAGCAACAGCCGGCGCGCCGCGGGCGGAAGATGGAACGGCTGTCCAAGCGGGCCGACGATCGAGATGCGCGCGCCGTTCACGGACTGCGCAAGCGCGCGCGTGCCGACGCCCGTTACGTTGTAGAGAAATTCGATTTCTCCCGCGCCAGGTCCCATGCCGTAGACGCTCATGGGCCGCAACAGGAACGGCTGATGCTGCGCTGTCACCGGACACGTCAACTGATAGAACTGGCCGGCTTGCGTCGTGTTGGCGAGCGGTGCTTGCGCCCGTACACGCAGATAGCGGTAGCGGCTGTTGACTGCGCGATGCTCGACGATTTCACAATCGTGCGAGCTCACGCTCGCGGCCCATGAAGCGCCGCAGGAACACGGATCGTCACGCATGACGTCCTCCCGTTGGTTGTTGGCATAACGGCCGCGAAAACGGTCGCCCATTTCTACTGCGCCGGACGATTTACTCGAGCGGCACGCCTTTCAATTCGGGAATCAGCACGAGCGTCGCCACCATGTCGAGCACGTATAGCGCGGCAAGCAGGGCAATCGCGATCTGAAACGAGTACTGCGCCGCAAGCGCGCCGACCACCAACGGCCCGAGTCCACCGATCGCGCGGCCCACGTTCCACAGGACGTTTTGCGCGGTGGCGCGCACACGGGTCGGATAGGCTTCGGACATCAGCGTGCCGTAGCCTCCCACCATGCCATTGACGAACATGCCCATCAGCGCGCCGGCCCACAACATCGTGACCGCATCGGTCAGGCGCGAATACGCGATCACCATGACCACGGCGCCGAACTGATACAACAGGAAGGTCCGCTTGCGGCCGATCCGGTCGGCCAATTGCCCGAACAGCCACACGCCGCTCATCATTCCGATCACCGTCACCGCCGTCCACAGCCCCGACTTCGTCAGCGAGAAGCCCATCTGCTTCGACAGGAATGTAGGCATCCAGATCATGATTCCGTAGTAGCCGAAGTTCTGCACCGAACACAGGATGATGATGCCGAGACTCGTGCGCGCGGTGCGGCTGTCGGCCACCAGCAGACGAAAGCGCTGGGTCGTGCGCGCCGGCTTGCTGCCCTTCACGAACACTTCGGGTTCATGCAGCTTGTTGCGCAAGATCCAGGCTACCAGCGCCGGCAGCACGCCGACCGCGAATATGCCGCGCCAGCCGATGTGCTGAAGCAGAAGCGGCGTCAGCAGCGCCGCGAGCAGCACGCCGCTTTGCCAGCCCATCGCCACGTAGGACGACACCCGCGCCCGTTTGCTCGCGGGCCATGCTTCGGCGGCGAGCGCCATGCCGATGCCGAATTCGCCGCCCAGCCCAATGCCCGCAATCGTGCGGTACGCGAGCAGGTCCCAGAAACCCTGGGCGAACGCGCATAAGCCCGTGAAGATCGCGAACAGCAGAATCGTCCAGGTCAGCACGCGAATGCGGCCGAAGCGGTCGCTCAACGCACCGAAGATCACACCGCCCGCCACCGCGCCGATCAGCGTCCACGTCACCAATGCGCCGGCCTGCTGGCCGCCGAGATGAAGCCCCGCCGAAATGGCCGGCAGCATGAAGCCGAGAATCAGCAGGTCGAAGCCGTCCATCGCGTAGCCGATTGCCGAGCCGGCCAGCACTTTCCACGCGTAACGCGACACCCGTTCCGGCGACTGCGGCGCCTGGATGGCCGCCGACGATTGAAGATTTGCTTCCATGATTATCCGTATGCGTGAGTGGTTGGCTTTCTACGACGCGACAGGCGATTCGGTTTCTGCGTGCCGTTCATTGTCGTTTTTTATCGACGGCGGGGACGGGCGCAGCTTGATCGGCCACCGCCGACGGGACGCTTGCAGTGGCTGCGCCATTCGGTGGGCTCCACACCGTCACACGACGAGGACTTGCGAAATGCCTGCGGCGAAGTGGTTCAGCGCGGCCAGGAGCGCCGCGTCGGATTCTCCGCTCGCGTCGCTCAAACGCTGCACATCGGCGCGTAAATTCACCAGAAACGTCCGCACCGTCGCCTGATCGACGGCGATACCCTCCTGACGCTCGGCGAACGTCGCCGCGGCCTGCGCGAGCAGAACCAGTGCAGCCGCTTCATGCCCGCCGGACGACGAAGCGTCCCTGCAACGTTCCGCAAAGCGGTGGATGTCCGAAAAACCGACCATGTCCTGAGCGAGCCATGCGTTGGCGATCGAAAGATTCATTTTATTTCTCCTTGTCTAAATATTTAGACTACTAGTGCAAATCAGAGAATGCAAGCATTGATTGAGCGACGAATGTGCGATGGCATCAGAAACGGGTGCGCATGCCGGCGCCATAAGTCACGCCGGTCGACTCGTTGTCGAAATGATCGAGCTTGATCGCGGTGTACAGGTCGGTGCGCTTCGAAAGCGGATAGTCGTAACCGAGTGCGCCGGTGCTGCGATGCTGGCCGTCCGTGGCGCCGCCGCTCGATCGGGTGTAGGCGTAGCTGGCCAGTAACGCACCGACGCCGATCGGCACGCTCACGCCGGCCTGCCCGGTATTGCCGTGGAAATTGCCGGTCCGTGAGCGGTTTTCGACGTTCATGTATTGCGCGTAGAGCTTGACGAACCCGAAGTCGTACGAAACGTTCAGTTGAGCCGTGCTCTGGCTGTAGAGTCCCGGCACGCCGGTGAGCGTCTTGCCTAGATCGCCGGGTGTCGCGTTGAAATTCACGTACTGGTAAACCGCCGCGGCGGCGAACGCGCCACGCACGAAGTTGGCGTTGACGCTCCATTTCTTCGCGCCGTTCTCGCCCGCCGTATTGCCGAGCGCGTAGAGCACGCCCGCATTGAAGCCGCCCAACGTCGGGCTCGTGTAGCTCACCGCGTTGTTCCATGCGGAGTCGCCGACCACGCCTTCGGTGCCCAGACCTTTGAAAGTCTGGAAAATCATCGGCGAGAACGTGTATGAGTTGAACAACGGGTTGAACTGGATCGTCGCGAGATACAGCGGCGTTGTAATGCGGCCGGCGCGCAACTGGCCGAACTTCGTCGACAAGCCGACGAATGCGTTACGGGAAAAGAAACTGTCGCCCGTATAGCGGCCGTAAGCGCCGTTTTGCGGCTGAAAATAGCTCTCCAGCACGAAGAACGCCGAATTGCCGCCGCCCAGATCCTCCTTGCCGCTCAGGCCCCAGAACGAGGTCGACATCCCGCCGCCCTGATTGACCACGGCTGCCCGGCCACCGGGGTTTTTCACGGAGCCCACGAACACGTCCGCCATACCGTACAGCGTCACGTTCGATTGCGCATGGGACACCGGCATATTGACGGTGAGGCCGGCAGCGGTCAGCGCCGCCCAATGCTTGCGTTTGAAATTCATCACTTTGTCCTTTTCCGGCCGTTGATGGCTGGTGTCATAACCCGTGTCGCTGGAGCGGTCGCGCAGCCGACGGCATTTCGTCGTCTGCGCGGCCGACGTGTCCGACGGCATCGAGGTGCAGCCCCGCACGGCCGATCTGTCTATTTATTTAGACAGATCGGCCGTGCGTAACCCCCATTGCCAAGGACGCACTGCATGCCGTGATGCCGTGAAATCTGCGTCGCGCTTCCTCACGCGATGCCTTTCGAGCTAAAATACACGATCCAAAAAAATAGACAAAATAATTCATTGTCTATAGCCGGGACGCCGGGGCCGCGTGGCCGCCCCGCATTTCCTTGCGCAAACGTCAGAGGCCTTCAGAGTGACATCCTCCAGCACACGGAAAAAACGCCCGCACGGGGCACGCTTCGATTATCAAAGCATCGGCGAACGTCTACGTGCTTACCGGATGGCGGCCGAGCTGCGCAGCGAAGATGTCGCCGATCGGCTGAACATCTCGCGCGCCGCCGTGTACAAGCTCGAACGCGGCGAGATCGTCAAGGTCGACACACTCGAGCGCCTCGCGGCGCTGTTCGGCGTATCGCTTGCCAATCTGCTGGGCGTGGAAGTGGAATATCACGACTCGGCGGTCAGCTACTTCGAACGGATGCGTCAACTGGAAAGCCGCTCGGCGCGCATCGTCGCCCATTTCGACCCTTTCTCGTTCCTGCTGACTTCCGACGAATACGACGGCTGGCTCACGCAGATGCTCCATGAAAGCATTCCGGCATCGCTGAACGACGTGTCGTGGCAACAGTTGCTGGCCCGCGTCACAGCCATCCTCGCCGAACGCAAGGCAGCATTCAGCCAGGCACGTCCCCATGTGACGAGTCTGATCGGCTTGCGTCAGATCGAACAGTTCCTGCATCACGGGATGGTGGGCCGCCTCGGTCTGCCTCCGGGCGTGCAGCTCGAACGGAAACTGGCCGCGCGCCGTGAAGTCATGCGTATCGTCGAGATGCTCGATCGCGATGTCGACGGCATTCATATCGGCATTGTCAGCGACAACATGCCGAGCGAAACCTTCCAGATCTTCGCGGACCAAGAGGAGACGTATGTCGCGACCTCGCCGTTCCGTCTCGGCGAGTTGCCAAATATCCGCACCGGTATCGCGACCATCACGACGGCGCCTGACGCGGTGACCATGTACCGCAAGATGATCGACCGTCTCTGGACCGATGCGGCCAAAGGAAAGGAAGGCGCCGATTTGCTGAAGAGCGTGCTTGATCGCGCCTGACCGGCGCAATGCGGGGCATCGACCCTTGCGCGAGAGCCGCTGATCCTGACGAATAGGGCTCGGTGGAGCCAGTTGCTCGTCCGGGTATTCGGTGGTGTCGGCGCAATAGGATTCGCAGCGGCCACGCTAATCCTTCCGGCCATTTCGCCCGAAGTTTCGCTCGAGTCAGTCCACCACAGCAAACACCGCCGTCCCACCAAAACCAGGCCGCGAGCGCATGCCTGGCCGGCGGGTTGAATCCTCAGTCGATCGCTGCCGTCAGCTTCTGATGGACCGGGGCGAACGTCGATATCCGCATACCGACTTCCTTCTGGACGTTTGCACAAACCGACGCCGAAGCCGAAGTCCCGACGGCCAGCCGCACCGTTTTTCCCTCAGGAAAACCCTGATCGGCTCACGCCGGCCGCCGGTTTCAGCCGGTTTTCCCGCTGCCGAAAGCAACTGCATTGCACTCCCGCCACAGCGATGCCCCGAACTCGCACGACCCCGCTCCAGCAAGCCTTTCGGCCCGTACACCTAGCCAAAAAAGGTATGGCGCAGCGCAATATCCGCATCCCGACCTGCATTTCAATACCCGTCAGGTATCAAAAAACCCGTCCAAAAGTATTGGACGCTCCAAATCCCGGCCGCGTATAAATCCGTCCCATGAACTCCCCACGCAGCGTGCCCCATGTCCCAAGTCACCGTCGAACGTATTGAAACCCGCCTCATCGACCTGCCGACGATCCGTCCGCACAAGCTGTCGGTCGCCACGATGCAAGGCCAGACGCTGATGCTGGTGAAAGTGCTGTGCAGCGACGGCGTGACCGGCGTCGGCGAAGGCACGACGATCGCCGGGATGGCCTACGGCCCGGAAAGCCCCGAAGCGATGAAGCTCGCGATCGACGCCTACCTTGCGCCGGCGCTCATCGGTCGCGACGCGACCCGCGTTCAGACGCTGATGGCCTTCCTCGGCAAGCTCGCGAAAGTCAATCACTTCGCGAAGAGCGCGCTCGAAACCGCGTTGCTCGACGCGCACGGCAAGCGGCTCGGCGTGCCGATCAGCGAACTGCTCGGCGGCCGCCGCCGCGATCGCCTGCCGGTTGCCTGGACGCTCGCATCGGGAAACACGGCCACCGATATAGCCGAAGCGGAACGGATGCTCGATGAGCGCCGCCACAACGTGTTCAAGCTGAAGATCGGCGCGAAGGCGCTCGACGCGGACCTCCAGCACGTGGCCGAGATCAAGCGGGCAGTGGGCGAGCGCGCCTCGGTGCGGGTCGACGTGAACATGGCATGGAGCGAAACGCAGGCCGCGCGCGCGATTCCGGCGCTCGCCGATGCCGGCTGCGAGCTGGTCGAGCAGCCGGTGGCATCGGCCGCGGCGCTCGCGCGGCTGATGCGCCGCTTCCCGGTTGCGCTGATGGCCGATGAAATCCTGCAGGGGCCGGACAGCGCGTTCGAGATCGCGAAGCAGCACGGCGCGGACGTGTTCGCGATCAAGATCGAGCAGAGCGGCGGCCTCTTCGCCGCGCAACGCGTCGCGGCGATCGCGGATGCGGCCGGCATCGAGCTGTACGGCGGCACGATGCTCGAAGGCGCGGTCAGCACGGTCGCGTCCGCACATCTGTTCGCGAGCTTCGCGAACCTGCAGTGGGGAACGGAATTGTTCGGGCCGCTACTGATCACCGAAGAAATTCTCACGACCCCGCTCGACTACAGCGATTTCGAACTGACCGTGCCGACCGGCCCGGGCCTCGGCATCGAACTCGACGAAGCGAAGGTCGCGCGCTTCACCCGCGACGGGCTGACGAAAGTCTCCCGCTAACCCGCGCTAACGCGATGACGTATCAGGACATCACGATGCTTTTCCACGTACGCATGGACGTCAACCTCCCGGCCGACATGCCGGCCGGCGTGGCCGACGAAATCAAGACCCGCGAGAAGGCGTACTCGCAGGCGTTGCAGCGCAGCGGCAAGTGGCGCCACATCTGGCGCATCGCCGGCGAATACGCGAACTACAGCGTGTTCGACGTCTCCGGCAACGCCGAGCTGCACGAGATCCTGACCGGCCTGCCGCTGTTCCCGTACATGAAGATTTCGGTGACGCCGTTGTGTCGCCATCCGTCGTCGATCCGCGACGACGACGTTTGAACCACGGAGTCGCCGCTTCTCGGACAGCGAGCACGCCGGGTCACTATTCCCCTAATACACGTGGAGACACCATCATGAGCGTCAAGGTATTCGAAACCAAGGAAGTGCAGGACCTGCTGAAGGCCGCATCGAACGCGGGCGGGAGCGACGAAAATGGCACGAAAGGCGACGCACGCACGCAGCAGATCGTGCTGCGCCTGCTCGGCGATCTGTTCAAGGCGATCGACGATCTCGACATCACGCCCGATGAAGTGTGGGCCGGCGTGAACTACCTGAACAAACTTGGTCAGGATGGCGAAGCGGCGCTGCTCGCGGCCGGCCTCGGTCTCGAGAAGTATCTCGACATCCGGATGGATGCCGAGGACAAGGCGATCGGCCTCGACGGCGGCACGCCGCGCACGATCGAGGGGCCGCTGTACGTGGCGGGCGCTCCGGTGCGCGACGGCGTCGCAAAGATCGATCTCGACGCGGACGACGGCGCGGGCCCGCTCGTGATCCACGGCACGGTGAAGGATCTCGACGGCAAGCCGGTGGCCGGCGCGCTGGTCGAATGCTGGCATGCGAATTCGCACGGCTTCTATTCGCACTTCGATCCGACCGGCAAGCAGAGCGACTTCAACCTGCGCGGCGCGGTGAAGACGGGCGCCGACGGCCAATACGAATTCCGCACGCTGATGCCGGTCGGCTATGGCTGCCCGCCGCAGGGCGCGACGCAGCAACTGCTGAACCGTCTCGGCCGCCACGGCAACCGCCCGGCGCACGTGCACTTCTTCGTCGACAGCCCCGACCACCGCAAGCTGACGACGCAGTTCAACATCGACGGCGATCCGCTGATCTGGGACGACTTCGCGTATGCGACGCGCGAGGAGCTGATTCCGCCCGTGACCGAAAAGACCGGCGGCACGGCGCTCGGCATGAAAGCGGACGCGTACCAGGACATCGCGTTCGACTTCGTGCTGACGCCGCGCGTGCAGGGCAAGGACAACCAGATCGTCGACCGCCTGCGCGCGTCCGCCGCCGCATGACCGCCGGCGGCACGGCGGCGCGCGTGCGCCGCCGCTGCCGGCCGGTCCCCCGAGATTCAACCGATACCGATGCGAGCGTGCTTGCAGGACGCGGCACGCGCATGGGAGGAGCCATCATGTCCGTCACGATCGACCCCGCGAACGAACTGGATCACCTGCTCGACACCGCCGTGCAGGATGACAAGGAGGCCGGCATCTTCCGCTGCCGCCGCGACATCTTCACGAACGCGGAGCTGTACGAACTCGAGATGAAGCACATCTTCGAAGGCAACTGGGTGTACCTCGCGCACGAAAGCCAGATTCCCGACAACAACGATTACTACACGACGTGGATCGGCCGCCAGCCGATCGTCATCACGCGCGACAAGACCGGCGAGCTGCATGCGGTCATCAATGCATGTGCGCACAAGGGTGCGATGCTGTGCCGCCGCAAGCACGGCAACAAGGGCAGCTTCACGTGCCCGTTCCACGGCTGGACCTTCTCGAACACCGGCAAGCTGCTGAAGGTGAAGGACGAGAAGACGACCGAGTACCCGGTGCAGTTCAACACGCACGGCTCGCACGACCTGAAGAAGGTCGCGCGCTTCGCGAACTATCGCGGCTTCCTGTTCGGTAGCCTCAACGCCGACGTGTTGCCGCTCGAGGACTACCTCGGCGAAGCGCGCGTGATCATCGACCAGATCGTCGACCAGGCGCCGAACGGGCTCGAAGTGCTGCGCGGCAACTCGTCCTACATCTACGAGGGAAACTGGAAGATGCAGATGGAAAACGGCTGCGACGGCTACCACGTCAGCACCGTGCACTGGAACTATGCGGCGACGATGAGCCGCCGCAAGGAGGACGGCACCAAGGCGGTCGATGCGAACAGCTGGAGCAAGTCGGTCGCGGGCGTGTACGGCTTCGACCACGGCCACATCCTGCTGTGGACCAAGACGATGAACCCGGAAGTGCGGCCCGTGTACCAGCACCGCGACGAGATCCGTGCGCGCGTCGGCGACGTGCAGGCCGATTTCATCGTGAACCAGACGCGCAACCTGTGCGTGTACCCGAACGTGTTCCTGATGGACCAGTTCAGCACGCAGATCCGCGTGGTGCGGCCGCTCGGCGTCGACAAAACCGAGGTCACGATCTTCTGCTTCGCGCCGAAGGGCGAGAGCGAAGCCGATCGCACGACGCGCATCCGCCAGTACGAGGATTTCTTCAACGTGACCGGCATGGGCACGGCCGACGATCTCGAGGAGTTTCGTGCGTGCCAGGCCGGCTATGCGGGCATCACGGCGATGTGGAACGACTTGTCGCGCGGCGCGCCGCTGTGGATCGACGGGCCGGACGAGAACGCGAGAAAGATGGGGCTGAACCCGCGCATTTCAGGCGAGCGCAGCGAGGACGAAGGGCTGTTCGTGTGTCAGCACGAACACTGGGTGCACGTGATGCGCGATGCGCTGAAGAAGGAGCGCGGGGAGGTGGCGGCATGAGCTTCGATTACCGGACGATTTGCGCGGCGCTGTATCGCGAGGCGCGCCTGCTCGACGATCGCGAGTGGGACGCGTGGCTGACCTGCTACACGGAGGACGTCACGTACTGGATGCCCGCGTGGGACGACGACGATCGGCCGACCGACGATCCGCAGCGCCAGATCTCGCTGATGTATTACCCGGACCGCGGCGGCCTCGAGGATCGCGTGTTCCGGATCAAGACCGAGCGCAGCGGCGCATCGACGCCGGAGCCGCGCACCAGCCACAACGTGACGAACGTCGAGGTGCTGGCCGAACGCGACGACGAGGTCGACGTGCGCTACAACTTCCACACGCTGAACCACCGTTACCGCGTGACCGATCACTTCTTCGGCACGACGTTCGTCACGTTGCGCCGTGCGGGCGACGCGCTGCTGATTTCACGCAAGAAGATCGTGCTGAAGAACGACTACATCCGGCAGGTGCTCGACGTGTATCACGTCTGACGCCGTTGGTTTGCCATGAAAGGAAGTGGAGGTGACGCGATGTCCAGCTACAAGATTGCATTGAATTTCGAGGACGGGGTGACCCGCTTCGTCGACTGCAAGGCCGGCGAGAAGGTGCTCGACGCGGCCTTCCGCGCGAAGATCAACCTGCCGATGGATTGTTCCGACGGCGTGTGCGGCACGTGCAAGTGCCGCGCGGAAAGCGGCCGCTACGATCTCGGCGACGATTACATCGACGACGCGCTCACCGAGGACGAAAAGGACGGCGGCCTCGTGCTGACGTGCCAGATGGTGCCGCATAGCGATTGCGTGATCGCGGTGCCGACGTCGTCGGTCGCGTGCAAGACGGGGCAGAGCAGCTTTGCCGCCACGGTCACGAAGGTCGAGCAGCACAACGATGCGGCCGTCGTGCTCGAACTCGACGTCGGCGCGAGCGCGCCGGCGTTCCTGCCGGGCCAGTACGTGAACATCGACGTGCCCGCGAGCGGCCAGCATCGCTCGTATTCGTTCTCGTCCGCGCCGGGCGACGCGAAGGTCAGCTTCCTGATCAAGAAGATTCCCGGCGGCGTGATGAGCACGTGGCTCGCATCCGCGCAGCCCGGCGACACGCTCGAACTGCACGGTCCGCTCGGCAGCTTCTATCTGCGCGACGTGCAGCGGCCGCTGCTGTTCCTCGCCGGCGGCACGGGCCTCGCGCCGTTCCTGTCGATGCTCGACGTGCTCGCGCGCAGCGGTTCGCGGCAGAAGGTGCACCTGATCTACGGCGTCACGCGCGATCTCGATCTCGTGCTGGTCGACGCGATCGAAGCGCTGGCGGCGAAGCTGCCGAACTTCAGCTTCGCGACGGTCGTCGCGGATGCCGCATCGAGCCATCCGCGCAAGGGCTGGGTCACGCAGCATATCCCGGCCGACGCGCTGAACGACGGCGACGTCGACGTGTATCTGTGCGGCCCGCCGCCGATGGTCGATGCGGTGCGTCAGTACTTCGACGACGCAGGCGTGAAGCCGAACAGCTTCCACTACGAGAAGTTCACCCCCAACGTCACGGCAAAGGCGGCATGACCATGCAACGATTCTCCGGCAAGGTCGTCGTCGTCACCGGCGCGGCGCAGGGCATCGGCCGCGGTGTCGCGCTGCGCGCGGCGGCCGAGGGCGGCAAGGTGCTGTTCGTCGATCGCGCGGATTTCGTCGCCGACGTCGCGGCCGAAGCGACCGGTGGCGAGGCGGCAGGCTTCGTTGCCGATCTCGAAACCTATGAAGGCGCGCATGCGGCGATCGCGTGCGCGGCGCAGACGTTCGGCGGCATCGACATCCTGATCAACGGCGTCGGCGGCGCGATTCGGATGCGGCCGTTCGCCGAGTTCGAACCGGCGCAGATCGACGCGGAGATCCGCCGCTCGCTGATGCCGACGCTCTATGCGTGTCACGCCGTGCTGCCGCACCTGATTGCGCGCGGCGGTGGCACGATCGTCAACATCTCGTCGAATGCGACGCGCGGCATCCGCCGCGTGCCGTACTCGGCCGCGAAGGGCGGCGTGAACGCGCTGACGTCGGCGCTTGCGATGGAGTATGCGGAATACAACATCCGCGTCGTCGCCACCGCGCCGGGCGGCACCAGCGCGCCGCCGCGCCGTGTGCCGCGCAATGCGGCCGGCGATACCGGGCAGGAACAGGCGTGGATGGCCGAGGCCGTGACGCAGGTGACCGAATCGACGTACTTCAAGCGCTACGGCAGCCTCGACGAACAGATCGCGCCGATCCTGTTCCTCGCGTCGGACGAGGCGAGCTATATCACCGGCACGGTGTTGCCGGTCGCGGGTGGCGATACGGGTTGAGCGGCGTACCGGTTGCCTTGATTCATCGACCGCCTTCATCGACAACCAGACGACCGGTGCGACGCCACCGGCCACGGAGACAATCATGCATGAACGCAAAGCCGTCGTTCCGATGGGAATGGAAGCGGTGTACGAGAAGATCGGCTATGCGCCGGGATTGAGGGTTGGCGATACGTTTTACGTATCCGGGCAGATCGGCCGCGACGCGGCGATGCAACTGGTCGAGGATCGCGAAGCACAGATCGTGCAGGCGTTCGAGAACCTCAAGCGCGTGCTCGAGGCGGGCGGTGCGACGCTTGACGACGTGGTCGACCTCACGACCTTTCACACCGACATGCGCGACCTGCCGTTGTTCATGCAGGTGCGCGACCGCTATTTTCATGCGCATCCGCGGCCGGCGTGGACGGCCGTCGGTGCCCACATGCTCGGCGGCGGGCCGGGGTACATCGTCGAAATCAAGGCGGTGGCGATGCTGCGGCGATGATCGACGGCTATCGTTGCGCGGGAATCCGGCTGCCGCCGACAGGGCCGCGCGCCCGATGCCTTGACGACACGCCGGGCACGACGACAACGGCTGAATTCGACATGACGGTTTCCTTCGACACGATGAATGGCGGACGGATCAATCGCGCGCGTCGAGCGCGGGCTGAAGCGCGATCTCGCCCGGCGATGCCGGTTGCAGGCCGCGATGCGAGCCGGCGGCTCGGCCGGGCCCGATCCTGAACCAGATCGCGTACATCGCGGGGAGGAATACCAGCGTGAGGATCGTGCCGGCGAACGTGCCGCCGATCAGCGTGTACGCGAGCGTGCCCCAGAACACCGAATGCGTGAGCGGAATGAACGCGAGCACGGCCGCCATCGCGGTGAGGATCACCGGCCGCGCGCGCTGCACGGTCGCCTCGACGACTGCATGGAACGGATCGAGCCCGGCCTGTTCGTTCTGATGGATCTGCCCGATCAGGATCAGCGTGTTGCGCATCAGGATCCCCGACAGCGCAATGAGCCCGACCAGCGCATTGATGCCGAACGGCTGCCGGAACAGGATCAGCGTCGGCACCACGCCGATCAGCCCGAGCGGGCTCGTCATGAACACCATCACCATCGCCGAGATCGAGCGCACCTGGAAGATGATGATGACCAGCGTGATCGCGAGCATGATCGGGAACAGCGGCAGCATCGCCGTGGTCGCCTTGCCCGATTCCTCGATGGAGCCTGCTTCTTCGATCTTGTAGCCGCTCGGCAACCGCGCGACGATCGACTGTAGCTGCTTCGTGATCGCGGCCGATACGTCCGGCGGCTGCAAACCGTCGGCGATATCGCCGCGCACCGTGATCGTCGGCACGCGATCGCGCCAGCGCATGATCGGCTCCTCCATCCGCACGTCGACCTTGCCGACCTGCGACAGCGGAATGCGCTGCCCGTTCGCGCCGGCGAGCGTGAAGTCGTCGAGCCGCGCCGGGTCGAGCCGCGCATCGCCGCCCGAACGCGCGACGACCTGCACGGTCCGGATATCCTCGCGCACCGCGGTGACCGGCACGCCGGTCAGCAGGAACTGCAGCTGCTGCGCGACCGCGCTGGACGTCAGCCCGACCGCCTGCAGGCGATCCTGCTGCAACGTGAAATGCAGCGTCGGCGCGCGCGTGCCCCAGTCGGCATTGACCGTGCGCATCATCGGGCTGCCGTTCATCACGTGCCCGACTGCGGACGCGATGCCGCGCAGCGTGTCCGGATCGGGGCCCGTGATCCGGTACGCGACCGGGAACGGCGAATACGGGCCGAACACGAGTTGCGTGACGCGCACGCGCGCTTCCGGCACGAGGCCGTCGGCGACGGCGCGGCGTAGCCGTGCCTTCAACGCGTCGCGTTCGTCCTGGCTATCGGTGCGCACGACGATCTTCGCGAACGACGGATCGGGCAACTCCGGTCCCATCGCCAGATAGAAGCGCGGCGCGCCCTGGCCGACGTACGCGGTGACGATTCGCGCTTCCTTCTGCTTCGCGAGCCATGCTTCGACTTTCGACGCGGCGGCGCTCGTTTGCGAAATCGACGTGCCGTACGGCATCTGTACCTCGACGAGCACCTCGGGGCGATCGGAAATCGGGAAGAACTGTTTCTTCACGACCGCCATGCCGAGAATGGCGAGTGCAAACAGGCCGACGACGGACCCCGCGACCAGCCATTTGCGCGCGATCACGCGCGTCAGCATCTGGCGGAAGCGGTTGTAGCGGGGCGTGTCGTAGATCGCGTCGTGGCCGCCTTCGATCTTCCTGAACTCGGGCAGCATCTTCACGCCGAGGTACGGCGTGAACGCCACCGCCACGACCCACGACGCGATCAGCGCGATCCCGACGATCCAGAACATGTTGCTCGTGTATTCGCCGGCCGTGGAGCGCGCGAAGCCGTTCGGCATGAAGCCGACCGCGGTCACGAGCGTGCCGGCCAGCATCGGCGCGGCCGTATGGCTCCACGCGTAGGCCGAAGCGGCCACGCGCCCGTAGCCTTCCTCCATCTTCACGACCATCATTTCGATCGCGATGATCGCGTCGTCGACGAGCAGCCCGAGCGCGAGAATCAGCGAACCCAGCGTGATGCGGTCGAAGTTCTTGCCGGTGGCGGCCATCACGACGAACACCACGGCCAGCGTCAGCGGGACGGCCGCGGCGACGACGAGCCCCACGCGCCAGCCCATGCTGACGAAGCTCACCAGCATGACGACGAGCAGCGCGGCGAAGAACTTGACCATGAACTCGTCGACGGCCGAGCTGATGTTCACGGATTGGTCGGTGACCTTGGTCACGCTCATGCCGAGCGGCAGCTCCGCATTGATCGCGCCGACTTCGCGGTCCAGCGCGCGGCCGAGGTCGAGCCCGTTCCAGCCGTCGCGCATCACGATGCCCAGCATCAGCGCGGGTTCGCCGTTGTTGCGGATCACGAACGTCGACGGATCTTCGTAGCCGCGCTCGACGGTCGCGATGTCCGACAGCTTCAGCGTGCGGCCCTGCGAGACGATCGGCGTGTCGCGGATCTTCTGCAGCTTGTCGAACGCGCCGTCCACGCGAATGAAGATCTCCGGCCCGCGCGTCTCGACGGAGCCGGCCGCCGTCAGCACGTTCTGGCCGTTGAGTGCGGCGAACACGTCCTGCGGGCTCACGCCGAGCGTCGCGAGCCGGTCGTGCGACAACTGCACGTAGATACGCTCGGCCTGCTCGCCGATGATGTCGACCTTCTTCACGCCCGCCACGTGCAGCAGCCGCTGGCGCAACGCTTCGGCGTCGCGCACCAGCAGGCGCTGCGGTTCGCCCCTGGCCTTCAGCGCAAACAGCGCGAACGTGACGTCCGCGTATTCGTCGTTGACCATCGGGCCGATCACGCCGGCAGGAAGGGTGGTCGCCTCGTCGCCGATCTTTTTCCGTGCCTGGTAGAACTGCTCCTGCACTTCCGACGGCGGCGTGCTGTCGAGCAGCGTCAGCGTCGTGATCGCGAGGCCCGGGCGCGTATAGGTTTCGGTGCGGTCGTACCAGCGCAGCTCCTGCATGCGCTTTTCGATCTTTTCGGCGACCTGGTCGTGCATTTCCTGCGCGGTGGCGCCCGGCCATGCGGTGATGATGGTCATCACCTTGATCGTGAACGCGGGGTCTTCCGCGCGGCCCAGCTTGAAGAACGACACGAGGCCAGCCAGCGAAATCAGGCAGATCAGGAACAGCGTGATCGCGCGCTCGCGCACGGCGAGCGCGGACAGGTTGAAGCGGCGTTCGCTCACGGCCGTGCTCCTTCGCTCGCGATCGTCGCGGCCTGCGCGGCGACGCGGACCGCTTCGCCTTCGTGCAGCAGCGGGGCGCCGAGCGCGACGACGCGCTCGCCCGGTTTGAGCGTGCCGTCGCCGGACACGCGTGCGCTGTCGTCGTCGAGATGCTCGACCTTGACCGGCCGCCACGTCACCTTGGCCGGTTCGCCGGCGACGACCCACACGCCGGGCCCGTTGCCCGCGTCCAGCAGCGCGCCGATCGGCACCTGCATGCCGCGTGGCGAAGCCGTGCGCGCGTCGTCCGCGATGCGGATCGTGACGGTCGCGCCCAGCGGCGCATTGGCCAGCACGCCCTGCAGCACGTAGCGCGCTTCGAAAGTACGCGTTCTCGCGTCCGCGGTATCGGAAAGCTGGCGCAGCGTCGCGGCGACGCCGACGTCCGGCTTGCCGAACAGTCCGGCCTGTGCCGCCGACCCGATCGCCGGGCGCAGGGTTTCGGGCAACTGGATCACGGCCTCGCGGCTGCCGGCGTGCGCGAGCCGCACCACCGGTTGTCCCGCGCTGACGACCTGGCCCGGTTCCGCGAGCGTTTCCATCACCACGCCGTCGCCGTCCGCGACGAGTTGCGCATAGCCGGTCGCATTGCGCGCGACGTCGGCGTCGGCCTCGGCGGCGCTCAGTTGCGCTTTCGCGGCATCGGCCGCCGCCTTGGCCTGGTCGTACGCGGATGCCGATATCGCGCCGGTGCCGCGCAGGTCGCGGTAGCGGGCTTCGTCCTCGGCGGTTTGCCGCGCGCGGGCCCGTGCGGCGGCGACCGCCTCGTCGCGGGCGCGCGCCGCGAGCTTCAGGTCGACCGGGTCGAGTCGCATCAGCGGCTGGCCGCGCCGCACGGTTTGCCCGGTATCGACGAGCCGCTCCAGCACCTTGCCGGCTACGCGGAAGCCGAGATCGCTCTGCACGCGCGCGGCGACGGTTCCAGTGAACGAGCGGGACGCGGGAGCAGCCGCCTGCACGACGGCGGTGCGCACGAGAGGCGCCTCCGTGCGCGGGTCGGACGGCGCTTTTCCGCTGCAGGCGGCTAGCGTGACGGGCAGTGCGGAAGCGACTGCGAGGAAAGCGAGGCGACGCCGAACCATGAAAGACCCAGTGACGAAGTGAGGGGGGCTTTCATTGTGTATCTAGTGACTAATATAGTCAATAGTCACAAATGGTGACGCATCACGGCGCGAGGCTTCGGAGGACAAGGCTCGACAGTTGGGCGGGTGCGGCGTCGGTCGTGTCGAGGTTGTACTGCAGCAGCAGCGGGTTCAGGTACGGCCGCATCACGAGGTAGATCGCCGTGGCGGTTTCGTCCAGCGGGGTCTTGCGCTCGAACTCGCCGTTTTGCCGGCCTTCCTGGAGGACGTCCTGCAGCAGTTTCTGCACGCGCGCCTCGTAGGCCTGCACCGACTGCCAGTTCCCGGTCGCGGCCGATGCCGCGATGTCGTACAGCTTGCGGTCGCGGAAGAACAGCCGCAAGCTCGCTTCGGTAAAGACCTTGAACATCCGCCGCAGCTTTTCGGTGGGTAGTTCGGCCGCGGCCACGGCCGCGCGCACGTCCGTTTCGATCTCGTGCAGGCAGTTCGCGCAAATCATCTCGCCGATCGCCTGTTTCGACTCGAAGAACTTGTAGATATAGGCCTTCGAGAAGCCGATCGCCTTCGCGAGGTCCGACACGGTCGTCTTTTCGTAGCCGTACCGGCTGAAGTGCTCGGTGGCGGCGGCCACGATCTGGTCGCGGACGTCGTGGTCGGCCGGGCCGCGTGCGGGTGCCGGGGAAGAGTCGATTTTTTTCATGGGCTGCGACGGACAGGAATGTGCAACGAGTGACTATTTGGTATTATAGTCACCACCGGATTCTTGCTAACGCCCACATGCTACCCAAACCCATCGTTGCCGCGGCGCTCGCCGCCATCTTGTCGGCGGGATGCGCCGTCGGTCCCGACTATGTGCGGCCGGACGTGGCGATGCCGGAGCAGTTCCACGGGCAGCGCGCCGTGGGCCAGCGCCACGCGGCGGCCGACGCCGATCTCGCGACGTGGTGGACGGGCTTCGGCGATCCGCAACTGACGCGATACATCACGCTGGCGCTCGCCCAGAACCTCGATCTTGCGCAGGCCGCGGCGCGCGTCGCGCAGGCGCACGCGGGGCTCGGTGCGGCGAATGCGGCGCTGCTGCCGTCCGGCAATGTGAGCGGCCAGGCCGCGCGCGTCTATCAGTCGGTCGAAACGCCGTTGGGGCAGGTGTTGAATGCGACGCCCGGTTTCGACCGTCATGGCAACGACTACGAGGCCGATCTCAACGCAAGCTGGGAGCTGGACGTATTCGGCGGATTACGCCGCGGCCGCGAAGCGGCGCTCGCCGACTATCAGGCATCCGAAGCGGTGGCGGTCGCGACGCGGCTCGCCGTCGCCGCTCAAACCGCGGATACCTACATCACGATTCGCGGGTTGCAGGGCCGCCTCGACGTCGCGCGGCGCCAGGTGCGGACCGAGCAGGATCTGCTGTCGACGCTCAACCTGCTCTACGGGAAGGGTCTCGCGGCGGAGCTTCAGGTGAGGCAGGCCGAAGGCGCGCTTGCCCAGGTTCGCGCGACGGTGCCGGTGCTCGAAGCGGCGCTGGACGCGGCGATGAATGCGCTCGACGTGATGCTCGGCGCGCAGCCCGGCACGCATCGCGCGGAATTGCTTGCCGGCGGCGACGTACCGGTCGCACCGCGGATCGCGGCCACAGGCACGCCCGGCGAACTGCTGCGGCGCCGGCCCGACCTGATTGTCGCCGAGCGGCGCGTGGCGGCGTCGAACGCGCGCATCGGCGTGGCCATCGCCGAGTATTACCCGAAGTTCTCGCTGGGCGGACTGCTCGGCAGCGCGACGACGATGGGCGCGGGCAACCTGTTTGCCGGCGGCGCGAACCAAGCGGCGGGCGTGCTCGGCCTGCGCTGGCGCCTGTTCGACTTCGGCCGGATCAATGCACAGATCGCGCAAGCGAAAGGGCAGGATGCCGAAATGCTGGCCGCGTATCGGCTCGCGGCACTGCACGCGACCGAGGACGTCGAAAATGCGTTCTCGGCGCTCGTCAAGCGTGACGAGCAGGCGGCCATTCTCGGCGACGGCGTGAATTCACTCGGCCGCGCGCGGACCGCATCGTTTGCGGCTTACCAGAAAGGGGTGGTCAGCCTGATCGAAGTGTTGCAGGCCGACGAAAGCCTGCTGCGCGCATCGGACGAACGCGTGCAGGCGCGAACGGAAGCGGCGCGCGCGGCGGTCGCCGCGTTCAAGGCGCTCGGCGGCGGGTGGCAGGCGCCGGAAGCGCAGGCTGTTGCGAGCCGGTAGCGGTGGCGTCGAAACTGCAACGATCATGAAGGTCGTCGCCGCGTTGGGATTGCATCCGACCGTTGCGCCGTCCACGCAGGCCACCGAAGCGGCACCCGCACCGGAGCCGACGTCGCGCACGCGCACGCGTTCGCCCGCACGGGCGGCGGCCCACGGGTGATGTCCTCAGGCCCGGCTGAAACTTTCGCGTCGGGCCCGCCCGTATGGATCCCGCCGGCATCGCGCGGTACCCCGCGCGACACGCGGCTACCGCTTGATCGCCCCCCGCAACCGCCGCACATCCTGCTCCGACACAGGCGCCGCCCGATTCCCCCACGCACCGCGCACGTAGCTGACCACCGCCGCGATCTCGCCGCTCGTCAGCGCGCCGCGCATCGCCGGCATCCGCTGCACCGGCCCCGGCTTGCCGGGCGTGGGCCGCACACCTTCGACCACGATCCGGATCGTGCTCGTCGGATCGGCCGCCGCGACGATCGAACTGCCCGCGAGCGCCGGCCCGTGATCAGGTACGCCTTTACCGTCGGCGCCATGGCAGCGTGCACAGAACCCCGCATACACGCCGGCCCCCGGCGCCTGCTGGCCGCCTTCCGGACGCGGGCCGGCAACGGTCAGCCGCGGGACACCGACACCGAGCGGATTCGTCGCGGCAGTCGGTTGCGCGGGCAACGATTTCAGGTACACGGCGATCGCGTGGCGATCGGCATCCGTCAGTAGCGCCGTGCTTTCGCCGACGACCGGCGCCATCGCGCCGAATACCGCGCCGCGCGCCGCATGGCCGCTGCGCAGGAACGCGGCGATGTCGTCGGCCGACCAGCGGCCGAGGCCGTCCGGGGCTGCGCCGGTCAGGTTCGGCGCGAACCAGTGGTCGTTGATGCCGCCGGTCAGGAACGCGGGGCTGCGCTCGTCGTAGCCGCGTTCGTTGTAGGCCGGGCCGCGTGGCGTATGGCATGCGCCGCAATGGCCGAGCCCCTGCACGAGATACGCGCCGCGATTCCATTCCGCCGATTGCGACGGCTGCGGCGTGAACCGGTCGCGGTTCGCGAACACGAGGCTCCACAGCCCGAGCGCCCAGCGCTGGTTGAACGGAAACGGCAGTTGCGTGAGTTTCGCCGCATTCGCGGACGGCGCGACGCCGCGCATGAAATACGCATACAGCGCGCGCACGTCGTCGTCGCTCAGGTGCGCGAACGACGGGTACGGCATTGCCGGATACAGCCGGCTGCCGTCCGCGCGCACGCCGCGCCGCATGGCATCGTCGAATTGCCGTAGCGTGTAGTTGCCTATGCCGTGCGTCGGGTCCGGCGTGATGTTCGGCGCATAGATCGGCCCGAACGGCGAATTCACCGGCTGCCCGCCCGCGTACGGCGTATGGTCGGCCGCGTCGTGGCACGCGGCGCAATCGCCGGCGAGCGCGAGATAGCGGCCGCGCGCGATCGTCGCGGCGTCGGCGCTCGCGGCCGCCGCCGCGATGACCGGGCGGCGGGCGGTCGAAGCGGAAGCGGCGCCGGGCGGCGGGGTGGATGCCGCGGACGATGTCGCATCCGCCACCGATGCATCCCGGTCGCGTGACAGCCGACGGTCGTTCTGCACGCGCGCGGACATCGACGCGCCGGCATCGGCCGCCGACGCGCGAATCCGCACGAACCGCCAGCCCGACGCGGGCTCGCGCGCTTCAGCCGCCGACGCGGCGCCGGCCGTGCCGCTGCCCGCGGCCGCGTTGTCGTCCTGCCGCCCGTTGCACGCGCAGAGCGCGACGCATACCGCGAACGCGCCCCCCGCGCGGCGGCCCGGAACGCGGAACGGGAACGAAGCGAACGGGATCAGCGCCATGGACTGCAAGGCCCCACGAAAGCGGTGACGATCCCCGTAAACACCAGACCGATCACGAAACCGAGCGCCGCGAGCATGCCGCAGCGCGCGAGAAAGCGCGTACTGCCGTCGCGCGTCACGGCACGCGCATCGGCATCGTGCCGGCGCCGCCACACGCGTGCGAGCCAGGTCGCGCAGGCCGCGGCCAGCGCGAACGCGCCCGCGGCGATCAGCGCGAGCCACGCGCCGACGTGCGCCCAGCGCGGCGCGGCCTGCGCGACACCGAGCGGATAGCACGCCGTGGACGCGAGCGTCTCCGACACCAGCATCTGCGCGAACCACAGCGCGGGCGCGCCGACGAGGCCGGCCGCGATCGCGAGCAGCGGCGTCCACGCGCGTCGGGCGTCGTTCATCCGGTGCTCCTCAGCCAGAACGGCGATACGTACAGCGCGGTGAAGATGAACAGCCACACGATGTCGACGAAGTGCCAGTAGAGCCCGCCGACCGTCAGCGCGACGCGTCGCTCGCGGCCGAAGAAGCCGGCGGCCGTCCACGCGGCGAGCAGCGCGAGGATCGCGAGACCGGCCACGACGTGCGCGAGGTGGAACCCGGTGATCGTGAAGTAGAGGCTGCCGTACAGATGCGCGGTCGGGCCGTACGGGTGATCGCGCCATTCGTGCAGCTGAACCAGCGCGAATGCGGTGCCGAGCGCCAGCGCGACGACGAGCAGCGCGACCGCGCGCGCCTGCCGGCCGGCCCGCACCGCCCGCTCGGCGAGCCATACGAACACGCTGCTCGACAGCAACACGACCGTGTTGACGGCCGCGAGCCCGATCTTCGGCATTCCTTCGGGCGGCCACGGCGCGGACCACTGCGACTGCAGGTAGAAGTAGCAGAACAGCAGGTAGCCGAACAGCCCGGCCTCGGTCACGATCAGCGTGAGCACGCCCCACCAGCCGCCTGCACGTTCGCCGCAACTGCCGACCGGCAGCGGCTCGATGCACGCGGCCGGCGCGGCTGCCGGCGCCGTCGCGGACGGCGGTTCGTCCGGATGAAGCCCGGCGGCCGCGGCGGGCGCCTGCGTGTCGGCGCGGGCCGGCAGGCGCGCGCGTTGCCCGAGTTCGCGGCGCGGCCACAGCCACGCGGCGGTGGCGATCGCGCAACCGGCGACGGCCACGCAGACGAGCGTCGGCGAGCGCGCGAGCATCGCCGCGAACACGGCGGTCGCGAGCAGCGCGAGCACGAACGGCACGCAACTGTCTTCGGGCATCTTCAGGATCGCGCTCGGCGCGGCGGCGAGCGGCGTGACCGCGAGCGCCTCGCGCCCGTCCGCGAGCCGGTAGCCGACCCGCAGGCTGGTGCGCGCCGGATCGTCGCGCGTTTCCCACAGCGGATGCCGCGACGCGACGAGCGGCAGCACCGCGAAGTTGTACACGGGCGTCGGCGACGCGACCGACCACTCGAGGCCGGCCGCGCCCCACGGATTCTCGCTGGCGCGCACGCCGCGCCGCGCGCTCACCAGCGCGTTGACGACGAACATCACGATGCCGATCCCGAACACGAACGAGCCGATCGTCGTCAGCAGGTTCGACGTGTCCCAACCCATTCCCGATGGATAGGTATAGATGCGGCGCGGCATCCCGAGCAGCCCGGAAATATGCATCGGGAAGAAGCCGAGGTTGAAGCCGATCAGCACGACCCAGAAGGTCCAGCGGCCGAACCGTTCGTTCATCATCCGCCCGGTGAATTTCGGGAACCAGTACGCGACGCCGCCGAGCACCGGAAACACGTTGATGCCGAGCAGCACGTAGTGCAGGTGCGCGACGACGAAGTACGTATCGGTGAGCTGCCAGTCGAGCGGCACGGCCGCGGTCATCACGCCGGACACGCCGCCGATCACGAACATCAGCACGAAGCCCGCGAAATACAGGAACGGCGTGCGGAACACGGGGCGGCCGGTCCAGATCGTCGCGATCCACGCGAACACCGCGACCGCGCTCGGAATCGAAATCAGCATGCTCGCGGCGCCGAAGAACGCGAGCGCGAGCGGCGCGATGCCCGTCGCGAACATATGGTGGACCCACACCTCGAAGCCGATCAGCATCGTCGCCACCGTCGACACGGCGACGGCCTCGTATGCGACGAGCGGACGCCGGCAGAAGGTCGGCAGCGCGTCCGACACGATCCCCATCGCCGGCAGCACGACCACGTAGACCCACGGATGCGCGAACATCCAGAACAGGTGCTGCCACAACAGCGGACGGCCGCCGTGCGCGACGTCGAAGAAATGCGTGCCGGCATTGCGGTCGAGCCACAGCAGCAGGAACGCGAGGCTCACCGACGGCACCGCGACCAGGTTGGCGACTGACGCGGTCAGCGTGCCCCACACGATGATCGGCACGCGATCGATCGACATGCCGTGCGCGCGCATCCGCAGCAGCGTGACGACGAAGTTCGCGGCGCCGCCGGTCGTCGAGATGCCGAGCAGGATCATCCCGAGCGCGTAGATGTCGATGTTCGCGCCGGCGCTGTAGTCGAGCGACGTGAGCGGCACGTAATTGAACCAGCCGCCGTCCGGCACCGCGCCGAGCGGAAAGCTCGCGTACAGGAACAGCCCGGCGAACAGGAACGACCAGTACGAGAACGCGTTCAGCCGCGGGAAAGCCATGTCGCGCGAGCCGAGCATCAGCGGCCACAGATAGTTCGCGAAGCCGGACAGCACGGGTAGCGCGTACAGGAAGATCATCGTGACGCCGTGCATCGTGAACAGCGAATCGTATTGCGCGGGCGTGAGCACCGTCGCGTTCGGCCGCGCGAGCTGGATGCGCATCACGAGCGCCTCGACGCCGCCGAGCAGCAGGAACGCGAACGCGGTGACGATGTAGCGCAGCCCGATGCGCTTGTGATCGACGGTGCCGAGCCAGCCGCGCCAGCCGGGTTCCGATTCCCACAGCTCGGCCAGCGCGCGTTCGTGCGGGGAGCCGGGCGGCGCTTCGCCGAGATCGGGTACGCGGCTGAGCGGGGCGGGCGTGTCGCGGGCAATGGCCATCGGCATCCTCGGTTCAGTGCAGCGTCGCGAGATACGCGGCGAGATCGTCGGCATCGCGCGGCGCGAGCGCGATCGACGGCATCAGCGATTGCGGTTTGATTTGCTGCGCAAGCGCGATCCAGCGGCGCAGGTTGTCGGGCGTGTTGTCGAGCGTGCCGGCCGCGAGCAGCCGGCGCGTGCCGACGTGCGTGAGATCGGGGCCGGCATCGCCCGTCGCGTCGGTGCCGCGCACCGCGTGGCAGCCCGCGCAGCGCGCGGCGAACACGCGCTGGCCGCGGCGCTCGGCGCCGGCGCCCGCCGCGGGTGCTGGGGCCGGTTGCCGCTGCGCGGCGAGCCACGCACGAAACGCGTCGGGCGGCTCGGCGACGACTTCGAACGCCATGTGCGCATGCTGCGCGCCGCAGTATTGCGAGCACTGGCCGCGGTAGATGCCGGGCCGGTCGGCCTGCAGCCATTGGCGGTTCGTCTGGCCGGGAATCGTCTGCGTCTTGCCGGCGAGTTGCGGCACCCAGAACGCATGGATCACGTCGGCGCTCTTCAGCTCGATCGCGACCGGCTCGCCCACCGGAATATGGATCTCGTTCGCCGTGACGAAGCCCGGGCCGCCTGCCTCGTCCGGATAACGAACGGCCCACCACCAGTCTTGCGCGGTCACGGTGATCGTCAGCGCGGGCGGACGCGGCGGCGCCGCGATCGCGCCCAGCACGCGCAGCATGTACACGAGCGCGCCGAACAGCAGCAGGATCGAGATCGCGGTGCCGACGGTCACGATCGTCAGCCCGCTGCCGTAGCCGCCGCCCGCGTGCGCGCGACGGCGAAACAGCGCGATCAGCAGCAGCACCGCGATCGCGACGCAGACGAACGTGCACAGCGCGAGCAACGCCCACCCGAGCACGAAGACCGGCTGCGCGGCGGGGCCCGCCGCGTGGATCACGTACGCGAGCGGTAGCGGCGCGGCCGGATTGCCGGGGACGGCACGCTCGGTGGCCGCGCGCGCGACCATCGGCCCGACCGCCCAAGCGAACGGCGCGATGCATGCGATACGACACGTTTTCCTGGACGACGGGACGAGCAACGCGACTCCTTGCCGCGTTCGGCGGCGACGACAACCGTTCGCGGCCGAGCAAGTTTCGTGCGCGCCGGGCTCGCTGCTGGGCAGCCTGGAGGGGGCGAAACTGCGCGCGCAACGGCCGTTGCGTTACAGCCGGCTTGTAAATTGGGCGGCCGTTCACGACCATTGCCGGAGCGATGCGGCCCGCGTGGACGACGGCATACCGTTTGCTGCGCCGATCGTGTTCCGGCACGCCGAGGCGTGCCGCCCTCATCGCAAAACGGGAGGAACCGACCGTGAAGACCGTCGCGATCACCGGTGCGAGCGCCGGCGTCGGCCGCGCGAGCGCCCACGCGTTTGCGCGGCTCGGCGCGAACGTCGCGCTGCTCGCTCGCGATCCGCGCGCGCTGGACGACACCGCAAGCGAGGTGCGCGCGTATGGCGTCCAGGCGCTGCCGATCGCCGTCGACGTCAGCGACGCGGCCGCGCTCGACGCGGCGGCCGAGCGGATCGAACACGAACTCGGGCCGCTCGACGTGTGGGTCAACAACGCGATGGTCACCGTGTTCGCGCCGTTCGACGAAATCTCGCCGGAAGACTATGCGCGCGTAACGGCCGTCACCTACCTCGGTTACGTGTACGGCACGCGGGCCGCGCTCGCGCGAATGGTTCCGCGCAACCGCGGCACGATCGTGCAGGTCGGCTCGGCGCTCGCGTACCGGTCGATTCCGCTACAGACGCCGTACTGCGGCGCGAAACACGCGATCCGCGGCTTCACCGACGCGCTGCGCTGCGAGCTGCTGCATGCGCGCAGCCGCGTGCGCGTGACGATGGTGCAACTGCCCGCGATCGACACGCCGCAGTTCGACTGGGCCGAATCGGTGCTGCCGCACGCACCGCGTCCGGTCGCGCCGGTCTATGCGCCGGAAGTGGCGGCCGATGCGATCGTGCACGCCGTCCGGCATCCGTGCCGCGAGCGCTGGGTCGGTTGGTCGTCGCTCGCGGCGATCGTCGCGAACGGCCTCGCGCCCGGCTGCTTCGATCGCTATCTCGCGCGCACCGCCGTGCGCGGCCAGCAGCGCGCGGCGCCGGCTGGCCCGCGCGTGTCGAATCTGTGGGCCCCCGTGCCGGGCCGGCACGCGACGCGCGGCGCGTTCACCGACGAAGCGCGCCGCGCGGGTGCCGAGGCCGGGCTCGGCGCGTCGCGCGTGCTCGCTTTCGGCGCGGCCGTCGCGCTGCTCGCCGGCGCGTTTGCCGCCGTGCGCAAACGGAGCCGGTGAACGCGATGCGGATCGAGGATTACGCGCTCGTCGGCGACGGCCGCAGCGCGGCGCTCGTCGCGCGGGACGGCAGCATCGACTGGCTGTGCTGGCCGGATTTCGATTCGCCGCCGTGTTTCGCCGCGCTCGTCGGTACGCCGGACAACGGCCGGTTCCGGATTGCGCCGCGCGAGCAGGATGCCTGCACGACACGCCGCTATCTGCCGCGCACCGCGATCCTCGAAACGACGTTCGAAACGTCGTCGGGCTGCATCTCGATTACCGACTGGATGAGCTGGAACGCGCGCGATCCGTGCCTGATCCGCAGCGTGAGCGGCGAGCGCGGGACGGTCGATGTCGATGTCGATCTCGGCGTGCGCTTCGATTACGGCAACGCGCTGCCGTGGTGCCGGCCTTTCGGCCGCCGCTGGCGGATGATGACGGGCGGCGATGCGATGTGGCTCGACACCGATGCGCGGCTCGACGTGCAGAGCGACCGGCTGGTCGGCACACGACGGATCGCGGCGGGCGAGCGGGTGGATTTCTGCATCAGTTATGCGCGCTCGTTCGACCCGGCGCCGGCCGTGCCCGATGCATACGCATCGTTGCACGATACGCAGGTGTTCTGGCGCGGCTGGTCGGATTGCAACGCCGCCGAAGGCCCGTATCGCGACGCGATCGAGCGCGCACTGATCACGGTGAAGCTGCTGTCGAGCGTGCGCACCGGCGGCATCGTCGCGGCGCCGACCAGTTCGTTGCCCGAGCGCTTCGGCGGCGCGCGCAACTGGGACTACCGGTTCTGCTGGCTGCGCGATGCGAGTTTCACGTTGCGCGCGCTGGTGCGCTGCGGCTATCGCGACGAAGCCGCGCGCTGGCGCGACTGGCTCGTGCGTGCGATCGCCGATCATCCGTCGCAACTGCAGGTGCTGTATGCAGCCGACGGCGGCCGGCGCGCGGCCGAGTGGGACGCCGTGCATCTGGCCGGCTACGAAGGTGCGCGGCCGGTGCGCTTCGGCAACGCCGCAGCCGACCAGTTGCAACTCGACGTGTACGGCGAGGTGCTCGGCGCGCTGTACCACGCGCGCCGGCATGGGCTGCCGCCCGACGACGACGCGTGGGTGCTGGAGCGGCGCCTGCTCGAACATCTGGCGACGATCTGGCGCGAGCCGGACGAAGGCATCTGGGAAGTGCGCAGCGGCCGGCATCCGTTCACGTCGTCGAAGGTAATGGTGTGGGCCGCGGTCGAAAGCGCGTACCGCTCCGCGCGCGCCTTCGGCCACCACGCGCCGCTCGACGTGTGGCGGCGCTGGGCCGACGCGGTGCGTGCGGAGGTGCTCGAGCGCGGCTATCACGCCACACTCGGCCGCTTCGTCGACCGCTTCGACGGCGACGGCATCGACGTCAGCCTGTTGCTGATTCCGTTGACGGGGATGCTCGATGCGTCCGACCCGCGCGTCGCCGCGACGGTCGCCGCGATCGAGCGCGAGCTGATGGACGACGGCTTGCCATTCCGCTATCGGCCGCCGCGTTTCGAGGACGGCTGCGAAGGCGACGAAGGCGCGTTTGTCGCGGCCGGCTTCTGGCTCGTGCAGGTGTACCGGATGCAAGGGCGCGACGACGACGCGCACGCGCTGTTCGAGCGGCTGCTCGGCCTGCGCAACGACGTCGGGCTGCTGGCCGAGGAATATGACGTGAAGGCGCGGCGGATGTGCGGAAATTTTCCGTTCACGCTCGCGCAGGTCGGGCTCGTGAACGCGGCGCTCGCGCTGCAGGGCGACGGGCGGGACGACGTCGACATCGGCTAGGGTGTCGCGCCGTCCCGCACGCGCCGCTTGCTTACGATTCGCTTTTCCCGCCCTTGCCGCGCTTGTCGCCGTGTTCGCCATTGCCCGGCAGCACGGCCGACAACACCTGCCGCGCGGTCTCGACGATCACGTTACCCTCGCGCGGATCGCCTTTCACCAGCGTTTCGGCGAAATGCTTCGCCTGCTGCAGCGTCACGTGCGGCGGCAGCGGCGGCACCTCGGGGTCGCTCTTCACCTCGAGCACGACCGGCCGGTCGGACGCGAGCGCTTCGTCCCACGCGGCGCCGAGCTGTTCCGGATCGTCGACGTAGATGCCCTTGAGGCCGAGCAGCGTCGCGAAGCGGTAGTACGGCACGTTCGGGATCTGCTGCGATGCGTCGAACTTCGGGTCGCCTTCCATCACGCGCTGCTCCCACGTGACCTGGTTCAGGTCCTCGTTGTTCAGCACCATGCAGATCCAGCGCGGGTCGGGCCACTGGCGCCAGTATTTCGCGACGGTGATCAGCTCGGCCATGTTGTTCATCTGCATCGCGCCGTCGCCGACCATCGCGATCACCGGGCGCACCGGATGCGCGAACTTCGCGGCGATCGCGTAGGGGACCGCGGCGCCCATCGACGCGAGCCCGCCGGACAGCGAGCCCATCATCCCGCGCCGCATCATCAGGTCGCGCGCATACCAGTTCGCGCAGGAGCCCGAATCGCTCGTCAGGATCACGTCGTCGGGCAGGCGCGGCGACAGTTCGGTAAACGCGCGCTGCGGGTTCACGCCGCGCCCCGCGCTGGCCTTCGCGGCCGCGCGCGCCGCGAGCGTGTCGTGCCAGTCGTGGTTCCATTTCGCGATCCGGTCGCGCCATGCGGTGTCGCGACGCTCGTTCAGGAGCGGCAGCAGCGCGCGCAGCGTCTCGGCGCTGTCGCCGACGAGGTTGACTTCCATCGGGTAGCGCAGGCTCAGCATGTCGGCCTTCAGGTCGATCTGCACGCCGCGCGCCTGGCCTTCCTTCGGCAGGAATTCCGAATACGGAAAGCCGGAGCCGACGACCAGCAGCGTGTCGCATTCGGTCATCAGCTCGTAGCTCGGCTTGGTGCCGAGCAGCCCGATCGAGCCGGTGACCCACGGCAGATCGTCCGGCAGCGCGGCCTTGCCGAGCAGCGCTTTCGCGGCGCCCGCGCCGAGCCGGTCGGCCACCGCGATGACCTCGTCGGTCGCCTTCAGCGCGCCGGCGCCGACCAGCAGCGCGACTTTCGACCCCGCGTTGAGCACGTCGGCCGCGCGTCGCAGGTCGTCCGCATACGGCACGACTTTCGGCGCGGTATAGCCGACCCCCGAATGCACGGTGCCGTGCGCGCGCTTCGGCGGCGCGTAGTCGAGTTCCTGCAGATCGTTCGGCAGCACGAGCGCGGTGACCGTGCGCGCACCGAGCGCGGTGCGCACCGCGCGGTCCACCAGATGGCGTACCTGGCCCGGCACCGTCGCAAGCTGAACGAATGCGCCTGCAACGTCCTTGAAAAGCGCCGGAAGGTCCACCTCCTGCTGGTAGTGGCCGCCGAGCGCCGCGCGCGCCTGCTGGCCGACGATCGCGAGCACCGGCATGTGGTCGAGCCGCGCGTCGTAGAGGCCCGTCACGAGGTGCGCGGCGCCGGGGCCAGACGTCGCGACGCATACGCCCAGCTCGCCTGTAAATTTTGCATGCGCGGACGCCATGAAGGCCGCCATCTCCTCGTGGCGAGCCTGGACGAACTCGATCTTGCCGTCCGCGCGGTTCAGCGCGCCGAAAAAGCCGTTGATGCCGTCGCCCGGGTAGCCGTAGATGCGGCGCACGCCCCAGTCGTACAGCCGCTCGACGATGAAATCCGCCACTGTCGCCATGCCGTTTCTCCTTGGTTCGGGATGAGCCGATGCGAGGGGCCGCGCAAGGCACGTGCCGCCCCGCGTGTGGCGTCGGGCACATCGGTTGCACGCGAGGTTCGCAAGCCAATAGCAAGCTGACCGGAGCGCAACGATGGCACTTTCCGCCGCGCCGGCGATCGACGACGTGCGCGCCCGCGCGTACCGCGTGCCGACCGACCGGCCCGAAGCCGACGGCACCTACGCGTGGACCGCGACGACGGTCGTCGTCGTCGAGATCGACGCGGGGCCCGTGACGGGGCTCGGCTATACGTACACGGACGCGAGCGCCGTGCCGCTCATGACGTCGCTGCTGGCCGGCGTGTTGCGCAAGCGGCCGGTGGTGGGCATCCCGGCCGCGGTCGACGCGCTGTGGCGCGCGGTGCGCAACGTCGGCCGCGGCGGGATCGCGGCGACCGCGATTTCGGCGCTCGACACGGCGCTGTGGGACGCGAAGGCGAAGCTCGCCGACGTGCCGCTCGCGCTGCTGCTGGGCCGCCTGCGCGAACGCGTGCCGGTGTACGGCAGCGGCGGCTTCACGACTTACGATGCGCGGACGCTCGCCGCGCAGCTGGAAGGCTGGCGCGCCGAACACGTGCGCGCGTGCAAGATCAAGATCGGTGCGGAAGACGTGCGCGATCTGTCGCGCGTGCGTGCGGCGCGCGACGCGCTCGGGCCCGGCGTCGAGTTGTTCGTCGATGCGAACGGCGCGTATGCGCCGCGCACCGCGCTCGCGTTCGCGCAGGCCGCCGCCGATTGCGACATCCGCTGGTTCGAGGAACCCGTCAGCAGCGACGACGTCGCGGGGCTGCGATTCGTGCGCGAGCACGTCGGCCCGCGGGTCGACGTCGCGGCCGGCGAATACGCGTATACGCCCGACGATTTCCGGCGCTTGCTGGAATGTCGCGCGGTCGACGTGCTGCAGGCCGACGCGACACGCTGCGGCGGCGTCAGCGGTTTTCTCGCGGCCGCGGCGCTGGCCGATGCGTATCACGTCGACCTGTCCGCGCACTGCGCGCCCGCGCTGCACCGGCACGTCGGCTGCGCGGCGCCGCGCCTGCGCCACGTCGAATGGTTTCACGATCATGTCCGCGTCGAGCGGATGCTGTTCGACGGCGCGCCGACGCTCGTCGACGGCGCACTGGAAATCGATGCGACGCGCGCCGGGCTCGGCCTGGAATTGCGCGCCGCCGATCTGCGGGATTTCGCGCGCTGAATACCGACGAGGAGGAACGATGCGACACCCGCGACATCGCGCCGCCGAGCGTGACAGGCTGCTGGCCGACGCCGCGCGGCTGCTGAACCGCAGCGCGCTGCTGCTGGCCGGCTCGGTACTTGCCGACAGCGGCGTCGAGCACTATCGCGGCACCTTTCACAATCGCGCGATGCTTGCGCCGCTCGCGATGTCGACGCTGTCGGTGATCGCGAGCGTGCACGGCCACGCGGACGGCACGCCCGTGCGCCACCGGCTGCGCGACGCGGTGCACGTCGCATCGGCCGCGGTCGGCGTCGCCGGCTCCGCGTTCCACCTGTACAACGTGACGAAGCGGCCGGGCGGTTTCAGCTGGCACAACCTGTTCTACGGCGCACCGCTTGGCGCACCGTTCGCGCTCTTGCTGTCCGGCGCGCTCGGCGCGGCCGGCGAGCGGCTGCGCGAGAGCCCGGCCGACGCGCCGCGGCTCGCCGGACTGCCGGCCGGGCGCGCGCTGGCCGGGCTGGTCACGGCGGGGCTCGTCGGCACGCTCGGCGAAGTCGGGCTGCTGCATTTTCGCGGCGCGTTCCAGCATCGCGCGATGTTCGCGCCGGTCGTCGTGCCGCCGGTGGCCGCGCTGGCGACCGCGCAACTCGCGCTGTCGCGCCCGCGCGCCGAGCGACGCTTCTGCCGCGGATGGTTGCGCGCGACGGCCGTGCTCGGGTTCGTCGGCGTCGCGTTCCATGCGCGCGGCGTCGCGCGGCAGATGGGCGGCTGGCGCAACTGGTCGCAGAACCTGCTATCGGGCCCGCCGCTGCCGGCGCCGCCGAGCTTCACCGCGCTCGCGATCGCGGGGCTCGCCGCGACCGCGCTCGCCGAACGGGAGGCGTCATGAGCGATGCACGCCGCAAGCCGGTTGCGTTGCCGCGCTATCCGGGCTACGACGTGCTCGCCAAGCGCGACTCGCCGTCGTGGAACGATGCGACGCGGCGTGCGATCGATGCACGTCTGCGCATCGCGGCCAATGCGCCGCGCTATCTGGATTCCGAACGATTTGCGACGCTCGCGGCGTTGTGCGCGCGCATCGTGCCGCAGCAACCGGGCGGCGCGGGCGCGATCCCGACCGCCGCGTTGGTCGACGCGCGGCTCGCGGCCGACGACGGCGACGGCTATCGCGATGCACGCCTGCCGCCGCTGCGCGCCGCCTGGCAGACGGGCCTCGCCGCACTCGACGCGATGGCGCGGCACGCGCATGGCTGCCCGTTCGCGGCGCTTGGCCCGCGCGACGCCGATGCGTTGCTGCACGCGGTCCAGAAAGGCGACGTCGACCCGCAGGCGGCGCCGGCCTGGGCCGGCATGGACCCGCACACGTTCTTCATGAAGCGCGTGCTGATGGATATCTGCGGCGCGTATTACGGGCATCCGTTCGCATGGAACGAAATCGGCTTCGGCGGCCCCGCGAGCCCGCGCGGCTACGTGCGAATGGACTTCAACCGCCGCGACCCATGGGAAGCGGAAATGCGCACGGAGGAGGGCGATCGCGATGGCCGCCGATGAACCGTTGTCCGCTCCGACACCGCGCGGCCGGGACGGTCGTGCACCCGATCCGTTGCGGGTCGGCGGGTGGTCGCCGATGCGGATGTTCCGCGACGACGACGCGGTCGACTTCGTGATCGTCGGCACCGGCGCCGGCGGCGGCACGCTCGCGTGCAAGCTCGCCGAATACGGTTTCTCGGTCGTCGCGCTGGATGCGGGCGCCTGGTGGCGGCCGCTGGAGGAATTCGCGTCGGACGAGACGCATCAGCACAAGCTGTTCTGGACCGACGAGCGGATCTGCGACGGCGCCGATCCGCTGACGCTCGGCACCAACAACAGCGGCCGGGCGATCGGCGGCAGCACCGTGCATTTCGCGATGGTGTCGCTGCGCTTCCGGCCCGAGTGGTTTCGCTCGCGTAGCGCGCTCGGCTACGGCGTCGACTGGCCGCTCGACTGGCGCGAGATGTGGCGCTACTACCGCGAGGTCGAACAGACGTTGAAGATCGGCGGGCCGGTGAACTACCCGTGGGGCCCGCCGCGGCCGCGCTATCCGTATCGCGCCCACGAACTGAATGCGGCCGCGCTCGTGCTCGCGCGCGGCGCGGAGGCGATGGGCATCGACTGGACGCCGACGCCGCTCGCGACGCTGTCCGCGCCGCGCGGCCGCGCGCATCCGTGCGTGTATCGCGGCTTCTGCATCGCCGGCTGCGCGACCAACGCGAAACAGAGCGCGCTTGTCACGTGGATACCGCGGGCGGTCGCGGCCGGCGCCGAAGTGCGCGATCTCGCGATGGCGCTGCGGATCGACGCCGAAGGCGACCGCGTGACCGGCGTGCACTACCGGCGCGACGGCCGCACCCGGTTCCAGCGCGCACGCAACGTCGTCGTCGCCGGTTATGCGATCGAGACGCCGCGCCTGTTGCTGCTGTCCGCGAACGGGCGGCATCCGCAGGGACTCGCGAACAGTTCGGGCCTCGTCGGCCGCTACCTGATGGCGCAGCTCAACCAGGCGTCGTGGGGGACGATGGACGACGAAGTGCGCTGGTACAAGGGGCCGCCGTCGCTGTCGATTACCGAGCACTGGAACTACGCGGACGAAGGCAAGGATTTCTTCGGCGGCTATTGCTGGATGAGCCAGGGGCCGCTGCCGATCGAATGGGCGCGCAAGGTCGCCGCGCGCGGGCTGTGGGGCGATGCGCTGAAGCGCGAGATGGCGCGCTACAACTTCCAGGCCGGCCTGAAGATCGTCGGCGAGACGCTGCCGCGCGCGAACAACCGCGTGACGCTCGCCGACGAGCGCGACGCGTTCGGGCTGCCGGTCGCGCGCGTCACCTATTCGTACGACGACAACGACCGCCGGATGATCCGCCATGCGCTCGCGCAGATGGGACGTTCGCTGGAAGCGGCCGGCGCACGGGACATCTGGCACGAGGAAGACGACACGTGCCATCTCGCCGGCACCGTGCGGATGGGCGACGACCCGGCGACGAGCGTCGTCGACGCCGACTGCCGAAGCTGGGACATCCCGAACCTGTGGGTGTGCGACGGCTCGGTGTTTCCGACGGTCGGCGGCGTGAATCCGTCGCTGACGATCCAGGCGATCGCGTGCCGCACCGCCGACCGCATCCGGACGCTGGTCGCACGCGGCGACGCGCATGCGCGTGCGCGATGGCGGTGAATCGCGCGGCGCGGCCGCGCCGGCGGCCGATACGACGCGTGCGAGCGACGATGCCGCACGCGATCCATTCACCTTCTTGTCGAGGAATCGTCTCATGCCTGCATTCAACCGTTCATTCATACGCCGCTGTGCGGCCTGCGCGCTGCTGGCCGCGTGCGCGTCGGCGCTGTCGGCGGCGGCACAGTTGCGCCCGCCGAACCCCGCCAGCGTGCCCGACACGTCCACGCAGGCGTTCAAGCGCGCCGATCGAAAGATGATGGAAGCGATGGAGAGCGCGCCGTACACCGGCGACGCCGACCGCGATTTCGTCGCGCACATGGCGCCGCATCACCAGGGCGCGATCGACATGGCGCAGGTCGAACTCAAATACGGCAAGGACCCGACGCTGCGGCAGCTCGCAAGCCGGATCGTCGCCGCGCAGCGCGACGAGATCGCGTTGATGGAGCGCTGGCAGAAGGAGCGCGGCAAGGCGCCGTGAACCGCGATGCGATACGTCGATACGCAGCCGGCTGGTCCGGCGGTTTGGCATCCGGCAAGCCGCGCTCCCGGACCCGCGCCGACGCAATGGCCGCGAGCCCGGGCAGCCGTGGCAGGAGGCACGATGCATGGACGATAAGGGTGTGGCCGAAGATCGCTCGATCGACAGCGTGGCCGACTACATGGCCGTGATCGGCGCGCAGCGGCAGACGATGGCGCTGCGGCTTTTTCGCGGCCAGTGCAACGCGGGCTGGCCGCTCGTGCCGGGTATCGCGCGGCAGCGCGCGTCGCCCGACGTCGAAGCGCGGATGCTCGACGAATTCACGCGGCGCGCGTTGCCGCATCTCGAACCCGGGCAGAACCTCGATGCGTGCGACTGGCTCGCGCTCGCGCAGCAGCACGGGATGCGCACGCGTCTGCTCGACTGGTCCGGCAACGCGCTGGCCGCGCTGTGGTTCGCGGTCAGGCGCGCGAGCGAATCGGGCGGAGACGGCGTGGTGTGGTGCCTGTCGCACGACGCCGACGACATCGCGACCGCCGCCGAACGGCGCGCGCCGCTGCAGGTCACGCGCACGAAGGTGTTCCGGCCGCGCCACGTGATGCCGAGGATCACCGCGCAGGATGGCTGGTTCACGATCCACTGCTACGACGCCGGCGCCGAGCGCTTCGTGCCGCTCGACGAGCATGCGGACCTCGCCGGTCGCCTCATTCGGATCGTCGTGCCGGGCGCGCGGTTCGCGACGATCCGGCAGGAGCTCGCGGGCGTCGGCGTGAGCATCGCGACGATCTTTCCGGATCTCGACGGCATCGCGCAACTGACCGACACGCGCTATTTCCCGGACGACGAGGACACGCACGCGCCCCGGTAAGGCGCGCACGGGCGTTCGGGCCGGGCACGCGTGATGCTTGTGTCGACGGCGCGCACGGGACCGACCCCCAAGCCGCCGGCTTGCGACCGACTCGTGGCGGGCGCTGCGGCGGTTCATGCGTGTATTCAGACAGACCATCGAATCCGGAGGCATTCATGCGCGAACCCAACGAACCACCGAGCGATCGTCGCGACACGACGTGCGAGCCCGGCGCCGGTTCCCGGCCGGCCGGGCACGCCGTCACCCGCGCGTTCGAACGTTTTGCATCGGGTGTGACGACCTGGGCCGGCTCGCCGGTGGCATTCGGCAGCGCGGTCGCCATCACCGTGCTGTGGCTCGCGAGCGGGCCCGTGTTTCATTACTCCGACGCGTGGCAGCTCGTCATCAATACCGGCACCACGATCATCACGTTCCTGATGGTGTTCCTGCTGCAGCGCAACCAGAATCGCGACAGCGTGGCGTTGCACCTGAAGCTCGACGAACTGCTCGCGGTCACGCGCGCGGCGAGCGACCGGCTGATCGGGATCGAGGATGCGTCGGAAGAAGAGTTGCGCGCGTTGGCGCAGACCTACGTCGAAATGGCGCAGCGCGCGGCCGAACGCGGCGACGACGAGCCGGGCGGGAAGCGCGCGGAAACGGCCGACACGCCGCCCGAATCGTGATCGCCTGAAGGGCCGATCGAGCGATGCGCGCCCGATGATTTTTCAAACGCTTGTCGTTTCCGGCGCCGCGTCGCGGCGCGACCGCGTGTACGCGACGCTCGCAGCGGGGAACGGCACGTGCTGCACGTCGAAACGAAGCCCGGTCGTCCCGGGTATTGCCTAGGGTGCCACCATGAACGCCAGAACGCCTTCGAATCCGTTGTTGAATCTCGCGGTGGCCGTCGCCTGCGGGGCGGCCGCGATGTACTTCCTCGATCCGTCGTCCGGCCGGCGTCGTCGTGCCTATCTGCGCGACAAGGCGGTCGCGGGCCGGCACGGCGTGGCCGACTATGCGAATACGCAGGTGAAGCGGGCGGCCGACCATGCGCGCGGCGCGATCGCCGGCCTGCGGGCCGACTGGCTCGCGGGCGATGCGGACGACGTGCAGGTCGCCGAGCGCGTGCGTGCGGCGCTCGGCCACCTGGTCGGTCGCCCGCGCGACATCGACGTGAGCGTCGAGCACGGTAACGTGTGCCTGACCGGACAGGTCGAGGAGGCCGAACGGCAGGCGCTGATCGACGGCGTCGCCGCGCTGCATGGCGTGCATCTCGTCGAGGACGCAATGGGCGCGCGCAGCGAATACAAGGCGCCGCCGCACGGTCATTCGCACTGACGCGGCCACGGCTGCCCGCCCCGGCGGGGGCCGGCGAACGCGTACGACACGCATTCGGCGCACCGCGGCTGCCGGTACGACGGCCGTCTGGCGTGGCGCCTCAACCGGAGCAAGCCCATGACCGAACGCCAGCCCCCCGATACGATGCCGCTGCAGCCGGAGCCCGGCGCGCACGACGCGCTCGAACACCTGCTCGGCAGCCTGCATCGGCACGGCTTCCTGCGCTTCGCGAACGAGGTCGTCAGCGCGAACGCGCGGCTCGCCGACACGTTCGTCGCTGCGCTCGACAAGCCCGGCATGCAGAGCGGCATGCAGAATCTCGCGATGCTCGTGACGGCGCTGTCGCGCATTCCGCCGGAACAGTTCGGTCGCGCCGCATTCGCGGCGGCCGACGCGCTCCATCACGTGGGCGCGTGGCAGCCGGCGCAGCACGAGCATGTCGCGCCCGGCGTGCGCGGCGTCTATCGGCTGCTGCACGACGAGGCGCTGTGGGATGCGCTGACGCCGCTGCTCGAAGGGTTGAAGGTGTTCGCGCAAGGGCTCGCGCGCGATCCTCAGCCGCCGGTCGCCGGGCTCAACGAGACGAAGGACGCGTGAGCGCGTCAGGTTGCAAGCCGCTGGCGGTGCACAGGCCCGCGAACTGACGGATGATGCGCTGCGTCGGCGCGCTTGCCGGCCAGTGCGACACCGCGTCGATGCCGACCCAGCGGCACAGCGCGATTTCGCGGCCCGGGCACGCATGCGCGCCGCGCGGCAGGTTCGCGACGAACACGTGATGGCGCTTCACGCTGCCGTCCACGTAGAAGAAATATGCGAGTTCGAGATCGGCGAGCCCCGTTTCCTCCCGCAGTTCGCGATGCGCGGCGTCGAGCGCCGATTCGCCGCGCCGGATCACGCCGCCAGGCAGCGTCCAGCGCGACGATCGCCCGCGGGCAACCAGCAGCACGCGCCGGTTGCGCAGGCAGACGATCGTGGCGCGTTCCTTCGCCAGCGGCGCGAGCGGCACCGCGCGAACAGGGAAATCGGACGGGTCGGGTAGCGTCATGCAGGGCAGGCGGCCGGTGATTGAAAGATCCATCCGCCTGTGCCGCAATGTGCGTTCCTGTGTCGTGCTCACGCAGGACGGCGTGTGAACGATTCGGGCGAACTCGTCGATCGCCGTCCGCGAATTTTCAACGGCTTGTCATTTCTGCCGCCGTTCCGTGCGGCCGCTTCAGCAGGGCGGACGGACAGCGCGACGCGCGGCGATCACGCGTCGCCGTGTTCGCCGGACGGCGCGCGACGCGGCGGCGTCCCGTTTTCCGTCCCGACCGGCTTGCCTTCGGCGGGGTCGTGCGCAGTGCGCGGCGGCGGCGTGGTCGTGCCGCGGCGCTTGCCCTCGGGGCCGGGCGTGCTGTCGCCGCGATCCTCGTCGCGTGTGTCGGTGTCGAGTGAGGTCGAGCGTGTCATGGTTCGGGCGTCCTGTCGGGGCGGTGGATGCGTACGCATCGCGCATCGGGCGTGCCGCGGTCGAACGGAGCACGTGGCCGGGCCCGCTGTTTGCTTGACCGCGCGCTTGAGGCCGGCGCGGGCAATGACGCCCGCGCCCGCCGCCTGGAGCCCCGTTTCATGCCCGATGCGATCTTGTGCCCGTTATCCGTTCGTAAGCGATTCGGCGTCGTGTTCCGGCGCGCGTTGACGTCCGGTCGGTACGGCGCCGGCGCGCCGGACGCGCTTGCGCCGGCGATGGCCGGCGTCGTACCGTCGACGCCGCTGCGCGTGCCCTGGCCGGCGTTCGAGCGCCGGCCGCCCGCCGTCGCGCGGGCAGGCGACGGCCAGTCCGGCGCCGGCGGCTCGGGCGCCACGCCGGACGGCAACGGCGAGCGGCCGACCGACGCGCCGGGCGGCGGTGGCGGCGATCACCATCCGCACGACGATCGCGGCGGCCGCACCGGCGGCGACGGAGACGGCGACAACGGCGAAGGCGAACACAAGCGGCCGGGCAAGAAGCCGCTGATCATCCTCGGGGCGGTGGTGTTCGTGCTGCTCGTCGGCGGGCTCGTATGGTGGTTCGCGACGCGCAACCAGGAGAGCACCGACGATGCATACACCGACGGCAACGCGGTCGCGGTCGCGCCGCACGTGTCCGGCTACGTGACGCGGCTGGCGGTCGACGACAACACGTTCGTGCGGCGCGGCGACGTGCTCGTCGAGATCGATCCGCGCGACTACCGCGCACAGGTCGACGCGGCGCAGGCGCAGCTCGGCCTCGCGCAGGCGCAGCTCGACGCGGCGCGCGTGCAGCTCGATATCGCACGCGTGCAGTATCCGGCCCAGTACCGGCAGGCGCGCGCGCAGATCGAATCGGCGGAAGCCGCGTATCGACAGGCGCTCGCCGCGCAGGCGCGGCAGCGGGCGGTCGATGCGCGCGCAACCTCGCAGCAGGCGATCGACGCGGCCGACGCGCAGCGCGCGACCGCCGACGCGAACGTCGCGATGGCCCAGGCGCAGGCGCGCACCGCGAGCCTCGTGCCGCAGCAGATCCGGCAGGCCGAGACGGCCGTCGAGGAACGCCGCCAGCAGGTGCTGCAGGCGCGCGCGCAGCTCGAGACGGCCAGCCTGAACCTGTCGTACTGCGAGATGCGCGCGCCGTCCGACGGCTGGGTCACGCGGCGCAACGTGCAACTGGGCTCGTTCCTGCAAGCGGGCACGTCGATCTTCTCGATCGTCACGCCGCGCGTGTGGATCACCGCGAATTTCAAGGAGTCGCAGCTCGAGCGGATGCGCGTCGGCGACCGCGTCGACGTGTCGGTCGACGCGTATCCCGATCTCGATCTGCACGGCCACGTCGACAGCATCCAGCTCGGCAGCGGCTCGCGCTTCTCCGCATTCCCGACCGAGAACGCGACCGGCAATTTCGTGAAGATCGTGCAGCGCGTGCCGGTGAAGATCGTGCTCGACGGCCCGCTGCCGAACCGTCCGCCGCTCGGTCTCGGCCTGTCGGCCGTGCCGACCGTCCACCTGAAATGATCGGCCGCCGTGCCGCGGCCGGTTTCGACCGGAGCGATCCGATGCCCGATACCCGCATGCCGTTCTTGCATCGCGAGGCCCGCCGATGAACCGGCCGCCCGACCGCAGCGGCGCATCCGATGGTGCGTGGCGTCCCGCCGCGAACCCGTGGCTCATTGCGATCGTCGTCACGCTCGCCGCGTTCATGGAAGTGCTCGACACGACGATCGTCAACGTCGCGCTGCCGCACATCGCCGGCACGATGTCGGCGAGCTACGACGAGGCGACCTGGACGCTCACGTCGTATCTCGTCGCGAACGGCATCGTGCTGCCGATCTCGGGGTTCCTCGGGCGCCTGCTCGGCCGCAAGCGCTACTTCCTGCTGTGCATCGCCGCGTTCACCGTGTGCTCGTTCCTGTGCGGCGTCGCGACCAACCTCGGCGAACTGATCGTATTCCGCGTGCTGCAGGGGCTGTTCGGCGGCGGGCTGCAGCCGAACCAGCAGTCGATCATCCTCGATACGTTCCCGCCCGCGCAGCGCAACCGCGCGTTCTCGATCTCGGCGATCGCGATCGTCGTCGCGCCGGTGCTCGGGCCGACGCTCGGCGGCTGGATCACCGACCATTTCTCGTGGCGCTGGGTGTTCCTGCTCAACGTGCCGATCGGCGCGCTCACCGTGCTCGCGGTGATGCAGCTCGTCGAAGATCCGCCGTGGCGGCGCGGCGCCGAACGCGGAATTTCCATCGACTACATCGGCATCGGGCTGATCGCGATCGGGCTCGGCTGCCTGCAGGTGATGCTCGATCGCGGCGAGGATGAAGACTGGTTCGGCTCGAACTTCATCCGCGTCTTCGCCGTGCTGTCCGCGCTCGGGCTGATCGGCGCGACGCTGTGGCTGCTGCGCACGAAGAAGCCGGTGGTCGACCTGTCGTGCCTGCGCGACCGCAATTTCGCGCTCGGCTGCGTGACGATCGCGACCTTCGCGGCCGTGCTGTACGGCAGCGCGGTGATCGTGCCGCAGCTCGCGCAGCAGCGTCTCGGCTACACGGCGACGCTCGCGGGGCTCGTGCTGTCGCCCGGCGCGCTGCTGATCACGCTCGAGATTCCGCTCGTGAGCCGGCTGATGCCGCACGTGCAGACGCGCTATCTGGTCGGGTTCGGCTTCGTGCTGCTGTGCGGTTCGCTGATCTATTCGCGCACGCTGGTGCCGGACATCGACTACACGCACCTGATGATGATCCGGTGCGCGCAGTCGCTCGCGATCGGCTTCATGTTCGTGCCGATCACGACGCTCGCCTACCTGACCGTGCCGCAGCGGCTCAACGACGACGCGTCCGCGCTGTTCACGATGTTCCGCAACGTCGCGGGTTCGATCGGCATCTCGGTGTCGACCGCGCTGATCCGCGAGCGCACGCAGGCGCGCATGGCACATCTGTCCACGCACATGTCGACGCTGTCGCAGAACTTCCAGGATGCGCTGCAGCAGAACGCGCGCACGGTGGGCGCGCTGACGGGCGCGCCGCCGTCGTCCGCGCTGCAGACGGCCACCGGGCGGCTGTACGAGACGTTCATCGCGCAGGCGACGATCCTCGCGTATATCGACGTGTTCGCGATTCTCGCGGTGTTCTGCGCGTTCAGCATTCCGCTGACGTTCCTGTTTTCGCCGGCGAAGGCCGCGGGCGGCGCGGGAGGGCATTGACATGCGCATGCATCGGGACAATCGTAGCCGCCGCCTGATTCACTCCATCGTGTGCCGCGCGGTGACGTTATTCGCGGGATGCGCCATCGTCGCGGGCTGCACCGTCGGCCCCGACTACAAGCCGCCGAAAGCGGACGTCCCGGACACCTGGCATGCGATGCGGGCGGATGGGCAGGCGGCGGCTCCCGCGTCCGGCGTGGCCGCACGGTCGTCGCCGACGGTCGATGCCGATCCGGATCCGCGCTGGTGGCGCGCGTTCGGCGATCCGCTGCTCGACCAGCTCGTCGAGCGCGCGGCGCACGACAACCTCGACGTGCAGGCCGCCGTGCTGCGCATCGCGCAGGCGCGCGCGCAGGTTCGCGCGGCCGCCGCACAGGGCTTGCCGGACGTGCGTGCGAATGCGAGCTACCAGCGCGAGCAGCTCGGCCTGAAAGGCATCGTCGAGGAGCAGGGCATCGACCAGCGCGTCGATCGTCTCGGCGCGCCGGGCTCGCCGCTCGACCGGTTCGGGCCGGGCACCGGCGCAAGCGTGCAGCAGGGCGCGCGCGGCGCGCTCGATGCGCTCGAATCGCCGGTCAACCTGTGGCAGGCCGGGTTCGACGCATCGTGGGAGCTGGATCTGTTCGGCCGCGTGCGCCGCTCGGTCGAAGCAGCCGGCGCGCAGACGAGCGCGGCGGTCGCGAGCCGCGACGATGCGCTGCTGTCGCTCGAGGCCGAAGTCGCGCAAACCTATCTGCAACTGCGCGGCGCGCAAGCACAGCGCGCGCTGGCCGACGATCTGCAACGCGCGCAGCGCGAACTGCTCGACCTGACGCGTGAGCAGGCCGCGCACGGTCTCGCGAGCGATCTCGACGTGCGCAGCGCCGACGCGCGGCTCGCGCAGATCCGCGCGCAACTGCCGCAGTTCGACCAGCAGATCGTGCTGTTGCGCAACGGTCTCGCGTATCTGGTCGGCGGCGCGCCGGGCGCGCTCGACGACTGGCTTGCCGCGCCGCGCGCGTTGCCGGACGTGCCGCCGACCGTGCCGGTCGGCCTGCCGTCGACGCTCGCGCGCCGGCGCCCCGACATCCGCCGCGCGGAGGCCGAGCTGCATGCGGCCACCGCCGACGTCGGCGTCGCGGTCGCGCAGTTCTATCCGGACATTTCCCTGACGGGGCAGGTCGGCCTGCGCGCGTCGCACGTGCGCGAGCTCGCGCACTGGTCGCACCTGTTCTATGCGTTCGGGCCGGCCGTATCGCTGCCGATTTTTTCCGGCGGCGCGCTCGTGTCGAACCTGCGGCTGTCGCAGGCGCGCCAGGCCGAAGCGGCGCTTGCCTACCGGCAGGCCGTGCTCGTCGCGCTGCGCGACGTCGACAATGCGCTGGCCGTGTACCGCACCGACCAGGCTCGCGCGGCCGCGCTCGACGATGCGGTGCGGGCCGAACAGGGCGCGCTGGACCTCGCGCGCGATCGGTACCGGAAGGGGTTGTCGCCGTTCCTCGACGTGCTGGACGCCGAGCGGCAATGGTCGGAGGGCCGGCAGCAGGCCGAGCAGGGCGCGTTGCAGACGACCACCGATCTCGTCGCGCTGTACAAGGCGCTCGGCGGCGGATGGCAGGCGGGCCCGGGCACGGATACGGACGCGGGTACGCGTACGGATGCGGCCCGCGCGCGATAGCCGCGAGCGCGGGCCGGACCTCGCGGATCGCGCTCGCGCGGCCTCAATCCCACGCGTGCTTGCTGAACTGATAGCCCTTCGAGCGGATGGTCTTGATCCGTTTCGGTTCGTTCGCGTCGTCGCGCAGCTTGCGGCGCAGCTTCGAGATACGGCCGTCGATCGAACGATCGAGGCCGTCGAACGCGATGCCGCGCAGCAGCAGCGTCAGGTCTTCCCGGCTGACCACCTCGCCCGCGCGGCACGCGAGGGCCCACAGCAGGTCGAATTCGGTCGACGTCAGGCGCGGCATGCTGCCGTCCGGAAGATGTACGCGGCGGTCGGTCCGGTCGATCGAGAATTTGCCGAATACGTATCGCTGCGGAGAATCGGGCACGAGGTCGCCCGTCGGCACGCGTGTGCGCCGCAACTGCGCCTTGATCCGCGCGAGCAGCAGGCGCGGCTCGACCGGCTTGCGGAGAAAGTCGTCCGCGCCGAGTTCCAGGCCGAGCAATTCGTCGAACGGCTCGTCGCGGCCGGTCACCATGATCACGATGCCGTCGTAGTGCATGCGCGCCTCGCGGCAGATCTCGAAGCCGTCCTTGCCCGGCAGGTTGACGTCGAGCAGCACGAGGTCGGGGCGGCTCGCGACGATCGCCGGCACCGCGCCGGCGCCGTCGAACAGCGTTTCCACCAGGTAATGATGCTTGCGCAGATAATCGGCGATCAGCGCGGACAGCGGGACGTCGTCTTCGACGAGCAGGATTCGGATGGGCATCGCTAAACGAAGGGGCAAAACGGGAAGGTGGCGAGCGGTCAGGCCCAGTCCGAACGCGTCGTAGCCGAAGCGACGTGGATGATACTGCGCAACATTCCAGCGGAATGTGGTGAATTCTGGATCGTTCGGTGAGCTTAGCTATGGGGGGATCGCCGCCGCCGGGCGGAACGCGCGGGGTGAGCGAGGCGGGGCCGCGCGTGCGGCCGAAACGGGTCGATGCGAGATCCGGCGCGGCGCTCGCGACGATGCGCGAGCAGGCATCCTTCAGACGAAAACGTTTGCGTCAGTCCGGCGTCCGCGCACCTCGTTCGTCCCGGCCGAACCCAGGCCAGGCAAGGTTAGTCGACATATCATTACAAAATATTACCGACGTCCGGGCATCCTGCTCCCTACAATTCCCGAACCTGACTGACGCGCGTCGCATACTGCGATTGCATCTGTTTCCCGCTCGCATCGATTGGCTGCTTCGATGGCACGTCGCGTCATGCTGCTCGCGTGCGGAACCGGATGCGCGTGGGTCGAATCGACGCCGCGCCGGCTCCGGACGGTGCCCGCAAGCGGACAGTACGAAACATTCACGGGGAAACGACATGACGCCGTTGCAAGTCGTCCAGCGTCTCGATGCATTCACGCACGCCATCGAAGCCGCGGTGGCGCGTGCCGACTGGAACGAGGCCGTCCGGGCCGCCGAGATGCGTTCGGTGTTCATCGTTGCGCTTGCACCCAATCAACCGGCCACGGTCGTGTCGGCGCTGATGAAGGTGCAGGAGATGGACGTTCGGATCTCCACGGTCGCGCGCGACACGCTGGAGGCGCTGATCGCGGAGGGCTGGAAAGCATTGCACGAAACCCGCTTGGCAACGAACGCACTGAGGGCGCAGCAGCGGTTGCCCGATGTCGGCGCCGCGGCCACGCGACACCAAGATTCGTTTCCTTCGGTGGTGGAATGAAATTCAAGAAACGCACCGGTCGCGTCGATGCAACGCGGTGGTTCGCCGACGGCGACCATGAACGGGTGGAGCGCCGTCACGGCGGGTGGGCGGTCGCGACGCCGGAAGGCTGGCGTTCGGTGAAGCCGGGCGACTGGATCCTGCGCGACGAATGCGGTAACTGCTGGCCGATGGACGACGGCCTCTTCATGCATTGCTACGAACCGGCCGCCGACTGACTCGCCCGCCGGTTCGCCAAACCTATCGACTCTTGCGCGAAAACATCAGCGACTCCGCGTCGTTGAAGCGGATGCGCTGCGGCGCGCCGTAACCGGCTTTCTCCGCGACCCGGATCGACGCGACGTTGGTCGGCGCGATCAGGCACACACTGCGCTCGAATCGCTGCTGCGCGTCGAGCCATGCGAGCGCGGTCGCGAGCGCCTCGGTCGCATAGCCATTGCCTTGCGCCCACGTCGCCAGCGCCCAGCCGGCCTCCGGCACGCCGCGAATCGACGGCTCGATGTTGCGGTGGAAATCCGCGAAGCCGAGATCGCCGACATACCGGCCCGACGCCTTTTCCCGAATCGCCCAGTACCCATAGCCGAGCAGCGGCCACAGCCCGCGATACGCGAGCATGCGCATCCACGAGTCGCGCGGCGTGGAAGGCGTGCCGTTGAAGATGTGCGCGACGACGCCGGGCTCCGCCCACATCGCGGCGAGTGCGTCGAAGTCGCCGAGCGGGTGGCCTTCGAGGATCAGGCGTGGCGTGTCGAGAACGGGCGGGGACGAGACGGGTGGCACGGCACTGATTGTCATCGGGCGTTCCATGAGGAAGGACGGCGACGCAGGGCGCCGCGCTTGGGTCCCGTACGATACCGCGTAAACGGCGATGCGGACGCAATTCCCCGCCCGCATCGGGGTAGCGTGCGCATCGCGCGGATGGCCGGGGTTCGGCGGTGCCCGCATGGACCGGCTCGCGTGACGATGTCGCGGGCTGGCGCGTCACGCGGGGCGCTGGACGCATGCGGGCCGTGCGCGGCCGTGTGGCGAATGCGTGTCGTGACCGCCTTCGCGAACATCGGCTGCGGCGAGCGGGCGGCCCGCTGCCTGGCGGCAGCCATCGACGCGCCCGCGCGTCGCGCCCCACGCGGGATCGCGCCCGTACCGGCAGGGGTTACTTGCGGCTTTTCAGAAAGGAGCGCCCTTCGGCCGTGATCGACGCGCCGGAGCGCCCGTGCGCGGGATGGCTGACGAACCCGGCGTTGACGAGCTCCCGCGCAATCGACCAGCCGAGCGCCGGCGCGTCGCGGCCGTAGCGAACATCGGCGAGGCGTTCGAGCGCCCAGATCGCGGAGGCCGACAGGTTGGGGGTGTTGGGCGTGAGAGTCTCGTTCATCGCTTCCTCGGGAAATGGCGTTTCGGGATGGACGGCGCGTGGCCGCGGGATCGTCGGCGCATGCGTCAGCTTGCTTGCAGCAACGGCAGCAGCGCGTGCAGCGCCGCTTCCTCGTCGGGGCCGGTGGCGAGCACCTGCGCCGACGTGCCGCCGTGAACCTGCAGCGACGCGATCGCGCCGCTGTCTTTTGCGTTGCTGCGGTGTCCGTTCGCGATCAGCTGGATGTCGCTGTCGAAACGGCGTGCCGCGTCGACCGCCGCGTCGCGCGCGGCGCGGCCGCGATTGCGGTTCCATGCGGGGCCGATTTCAACGTACACAACGGTTGCCACGATGCTGGAAAGCCTCCGGACGGGTGGGCGGGGCGGTGCACGACATGCACGGTGCACGGTTGCGCACGTGTTGCGGACATCGGGCGGCCGGCGTGTCACGATTTCCCGCAGGGTCGCGGGGCGCCGGCCGGGCGGATTGCACGCGCCATTCGGCGCGAACGTGCCGACATCCGCTGCGAAGGCGCATTCAAGTTCGCGGATTGTCGGAAGTGGGCGATTATAATGCATCGGCCAGATCATGTGAATTGTATTATAATGCCGTGTGCGCCGATGCCGGCCCGTGGCACTGCCGGCGGGGGCGAGCGGCCGCGCCTCCGGGCGCGCAATGTGCTCGCCCGGCATCGTCGATCGACCCGAACCCCTCTCCGAATGGAAGCTGCAATGAACGCCCCTGCCTGCCCGCAATGCGCGATGGAAAACACTTACCCGGACGGCGCGCTAACCGTGTGCGCGGACTGCGGCCATGAATGGTCGGCCGACGCCGGCGCCGAGGCCGGCGACGAACCGGCAGGCGACGTCGTCAAGGATGCGAACGGCAACGTGCTGTCGGACGGCGATTCGGTCGTGCTGATCAAGGACTTGCGCGTGAAGGGTTCGTCGATCACGCTGAAGATGGGCACCAAGGTCAAGAGCATCCGGCTCGTCGGCGGCGATCACGAAGTCGACTGCAAGACCGACATGGGCGGCTTCATGCTGAAGGCGTGCTATCTGAAGAAGGTCTGAGCGCACGGTCCAGGCGACCGTTGCATCCGCGTTTTCATCCGCTGTTTTTCCAGCCGCTGCTCGTCAGCCGATTACCCGCACATGGCCGAGGATCGAATTTCCTACGACGCGTTCGTCAGGTTCCTGGCGACGCCGCTGAACGACGGCCGGCCCTTCGTGCTGGAGACGCAGCACGCGGTCTCGCTGCACTTCGATCATCTCGGTACCCAGAGCTTCATGTCGCTGCGCGATCCGGTGCGGCTCGCGCTCGGCTATACGCGCGTGATGATGGGTTTTCTGCTGCTGCAGGCCGAGCCCGCACACATCTGCATGCTCGGGCTCGGCGGCGGGTCGCTCGCGAAGTACTGCTACCGCCACCTGCCCCGCACGTCGATCGACGCGGTCGAGATCAATCCGGACGTGATCGCGCTGCGCGACGTGTTCAAGATTCCTGCCGATGACGCGCGCTTTCGCGTGATCTGCGCCGACGGCGCCGATCATCTGGAACGGGCGGATGTGCGCACGGACGTGATCCTGCACGATGCATTCGTCGCCGACGGCATGCGCGGTCGCTGTACGGGCGGCACGTTCCTCGATGCGTGCCGCGCGCGCCTGAGCGAAGCCGGCGTGCTCGCGATCAACTTCATGGATGATGATCCGGCATTGCCGCAGCACCTCGAGCAGTTGCGATCGGTATTCGGCTCGTCGTATGCGCTGGTGCCGTGCGGCGACGACAACAACTTCGTTGCATTCGCGTGGAAGGACGGCAGCCGGCTGCCGTCGTTGCGTATCCTGCTGGAGCGGGCGCTCGCGTGCCCGCTGGCCGGCGAACTCAAGCTGGCCGCCACCGCGAGGCGGATGAAGCACGGCGAGAGCATCGATCCGCGGCGGCTGGTGTGGCGTGCGCAGTCGCACGAACGTTGGGAGATCGGCGCGTAACGGTGGCGGGGGCTGGGGCGCCGTGGCTACCGCGCCGGCGCCGCGCGCCTTTGCGGCCGCGCTTACTTCACGCGCTTGCCGATCGCGCTGCGGGTCTTGTACGTGACGCCGTGCCGGTCGAGATATTCGCGGATCAACTGCCGCACGACTTGCGACGGCGTAAGATCCTGCTCCGCGCAGAGCATCTCGAAGGCTTCTTTCTTCGCGGGATCGATCAGGACGGTCAGGCGGGCGGTTTTCGTTTCCATGACGAGGCGAGAGTGATCAGTATGTTAATCAAATTATAATCGATGCGCTTTCGGCTCGACACTCGAAGCGCAGCAAGCGCCGCGCGTGGCGAACGATCAGCGCTTGCTGCGCAGCAGCGCGAACAGGTCGTCGAGCACCGGCACGATCGCGAGCGTGACGAGCACCGCGGCGAGCGGCACGGTCGATACGTAGCCCACATGCTTGAAGCCGATGGCGCCGGCCAGGCCGCCGATGAAGAACGACGCGAGCATCGTCGCGTGTATCCTCAGTTTCGAACGGTTGGCGATTACCGCGTGCGCGTCGACGTCGATGGCCGACCGATTCCAGTAGAACAGCTTCCCGAGCTCGATGCCGAGATCGGTCACGATGCCCGTTATGTGCGTCGTGCGGATTTCCGCACCGGACAGCTTCGTGATCGTCGCGTTCTGCAGCCCCATGATGAAGCACAGCAACGTCACGGTTACCGGCACGAAGAACGTTTCCCACAGCGCGAGGTGGCTGCCGAGCAGCCCGAACAGCAACAGCAGCGCGGCTTCGACCAGCAGCGGCAGCATGAACTGGCTGTGCAGCCCGCGGCGGCGCCCCCAGTTGACGAGGATCGCCGAGCAACTGGCGCCGATCAGGAACGACCCCAGCGAGCTGATGCCGGCGAGCGCGAGCCGCACGTCGCCGAGCGCCGTCTGGTCGGCGATCGCCGACACGATGCCGCTCATGTGCGACGTGTATTGCTTGACCGCGAGAAAGCCGCCGGCATTGGCCGCGCCGGCGACGAACGCGAGCGAAAACCCGAGCTGGCGGTTCGCGGTCGCGCTGCGGTGTTTTCCCGTCAGGTTTCGAAAGTACTGCGCTGGCATAAGGGCTTCGCTCGATCGTCGCGGATTCGCGGGTACGGGCGGAAAACCGGTGCGGATGACGTGACGGGCACGCTGCTTGCGCCGGATCCCGGGGCTGTCGAATCATGTGATGAACATGATAATGTCATTATCATACTCTGTTGGCAGGATGGTGCTTTCAGTACAATGACGCGATGCACCGCCGGCTGGCTGTTTCGCCGCCGAGCGGCGCTTGCTCGCGATTCCCTTCTGCTCACCGCTTCATGACCCCGATCAAGTTCATCCTTCGCTATACGGCGATCCCGTTCACGGCCATCGTCGCCGTGGTGATCTGGACCGTCATACCCTCGTCGAAAGAAATCGATGCGAGACAATATGCGGCGCTGTCGCGCGGGTATGCAAGTTTCCCGCTGCCGTTTCGACGCGAGATCTCGGACACGATGGAGCACGGCACGATCAACGACCGGCGCTACCAGGCGCTCGTGCGCGATTCGCTGGGCAACGGCGTCGCGCTGGACTGGCCGGCATCGGGTGTCGGCGGCGTCGCCGACGAGCGGCAAAAACTGGCCGAACTGATTCAGGCCGATTCGGATCTTCAAAGGCAACGGCAATGAAAACCCTGCTGGTTTCTGTGGCATTCGCGATGATCATCGCGAGCCTGATCTTCGCGCTGTACTTCATGAATCACGATCGCGGCAAATCCAAGCGGATGGCCTGGTCGCTCGCCGCGCGCGTGGGATTGTCGGTCACGTTGTTCCTGTCGCTGCTGATCGCGTACAAGCTCGGCTGGATCGAACCGACCGGGTTGCCGATCGGGCGATGACGCGCGGTTGGCGCGCGGGCGGCGGGCGGTTCGATCCCGCGCGATATCGCTCCGCGTGATCGCGCCGAGATGGACCTGACGGCGAGAACCGGCGGTCGATCAGCGCAATACGGCGGTTCGACGAGGGCGGGCAGCCGTCATGCGAGCGCGGCGAGTGTCGGTGCGGCGGCCGCGCCGGGCAGCGTCGGCAGTGCGTCCAGAAGCGACGCGGTATACGGGTGCGACGGTGCGTCGAATACCTGCGCGACCGGGCCGCTTTCGACCACGCGGCCGCGCCGCATCACGAGAATCCGGTCGGCCACGTGATGCACCACGCCCAGATCGTGCGAGATGAACAGCATCGCGGTGCCGTGTTCGGCCTGCAGATCGGCGAGCAGGTCGAGCACTTGCGCCTGGATCGACACGTCGAGCGCGCTGACCGGTTCGTCCGCGACGAGTAGCGCCGGATTGGACGCGAACGCGCGGGCGATCGCGACGCGCTGCCGCTGGCCGCCGGACAATTCACGCGGATACCGATCGAAGCATGCGGCCCCGAGCTGCACTTCGTCGAGCAGTTGCAGCACGCGGCGACGGCGCGCCTCGCCGTGAATACCGACCGCGTCGAGCCCTTCGCCGATGATCCGGCCGACCGAATAGCGTGGATCGAACGAACTGTACGGGTCCTGCGCGATCAGTTGCAGCCGTGCGCGGCGGGCGCGCCGCGCGGCTTCCGGCACGCCGTTCCACGGCTGGCCGTCGAGCGTGACGGTACCGGCGTCGGGTTCGACGAGCCCGAGCACGATCCGCGCGACCGTCGATTTTCCTGAGCCGGATTCACCGACGATGCCGAGCGTCTCGCCGCGCGCGAGGGAGAACGACACGCCGTCGACGGCGGCCGGCGCATCGCGCCCGCCATAGCGTTTCGTCAGCGCGTCGACGGCCAGCACCGGGGCCTGCGCGTCGATGCGCTTCGGCGGCAGCGGAACGCGCTCGGCGCTCGCGAGCCGGAACCCGCGTGACGCGGCGGTCGGAATCGCCGCGAGCAACGCACGCGTGTACGGATGCGCCGGTGCGCTCAGCACGTCGCGTGCCGGCCCCTGTTCGACGACCTGACCCGCGCGCATCACGAGCACGCGATCGGCCAGATCCGCGACGACCGCGAGGTCGTGGCTGATCAGCAGGATCGCGTCGCCGGCGTCCCGCCGCGCACGCAGCAGCGACAAGATCTGGCGTTGTACGGTCATGTCCAGCGCCGTGGTCGGCTCGTCGGCAATCAGCAGCGATGCGCCGCCCGCGATCGCGGTGCCGATCAGCACGCGCTGCCGCAAGCCGCCCGACAACTGATGCGGATACTGCGGCAGCCGTCGCTCGGGATCGTCGATGCCGACCGAGCGCAGCAGGTCGGCGCTGCGCGCGGCGACGTCGCGCCGACGCGTATCGTGCAACGCCTCCGCGACGAGGTCGCGCACGCGCCATAGCGGGTCGAGCGACACCAGCGCATCCTGCAGCACGTAGCCGATCCGGCGGCCCCGTATCGCGCGCCAGTCGCGCTCGCGATGGCCGCGCGCATCGGCACCGGCGATCTCGAACCGGGCAGCGTCGATCACCGCGTGCGGGCCGTTCAGCCCGACCAGACTGCGTGCGGTGACCGACTTGCCGGAGCCCGACTCGCCGACGAGCGCGACGCATTCGCCGGCATGCACGGCAAGGTCGAGCGGGCCGACGACGGCCCGAGTGCCTCGCGGCCCGCGAAACGCGATCGTCAGGCGCTCGATGCGGGCCAGCGGCGCGGCGGTGGAAGTCGTTGCGCGCGCAACGGCATCAGGCGTTCTCATGCTGCCTCCCGGTGTTCGAAACGCGCCTGCCAGTAGCCGCCGAGCGCATTCACGGCGATCACGGCTGCGGTGATCGCGAGGCCGGGCCATACCGCGATCCACCACGCGTTGTACAGATAGTTGCGGCCCTCGGCGAGCATCAATCCCCATTCCGCGGCGGGCGGTTGCGGTCCCATTCCCAGAAAGCTCAGTCCCGACGTGCCGATGATCGCGGTGCCCAGCCCGATCGTCGCGAGCACCGGCACCTGCGCGATCGCATGCGGCAGCACGTGTCGCCACACCAGTACCGCCGGCGCGAGGCCGAGCGTGCGCGCGTGCTCGACATAGCCGGACGCCGCGACGACGAAGGTCTGCGCGCGCACCACGCGTGCGAAGCGCGGCACCGACGCGACGCCGAGCGCGAACACGAGGTTGACCGCGCCGGGGCCGGTGAACGAGATCAGCATCAGTGCGAGCAGCAGGTCGGGGAACGCGGACACGACGTCGAGCAGGCGCGTGATCAGCTCGTCGAGCCAGCCGCGCGCGAGGCCGGCGAACAGCCCGAGCGCGGTGCCGAACAGCGTCGCGACGCCGATCGCGGCCGCGCTGATCGACAGCGAGTAGCGGGCGCCGTACACGACCCGCGAGAAGATGTCGCGGCCGAGCTGATCGGTGCCGAGCCAGTGCTCGGCGCTGCTGCCGAGCTGCGCGGACAGCGGATCGGCCGCCAGCGGGTCGCAGTGCGCGAGCCAGCCGGGAGCGACGACGGCGACCACGTTCAGCAGCAGATAGACGGCGGCGAGCGCGAGGCCCGGATGGCGGCGCAGCCAGCCGGCGGCGGCGAATGTTGCGGGCGTGCGCAACGTGAAGTCGATGGGCGTGGACAACGAAGTCTCCGGTTCAACGCGGTGCGCGGCGGTCGCGCAGGCGGGGATCGATCAGCAGGTACAGCAGGTCGACGGCCGTGCTGAGCGCGACGTAGATGGCCGCCGACAGGATCGCGATCGCGAGGATCACCGGCATGTCCTTCGACAGCACCGCGTCGACCGTCACCTTGCCGAGGCCGGGCCGGCCGAACACCTGCTCGGTGATCACCGCGCCGCTCAGCAGGCCGCCGACGAGCCAGCCGGCGAGCGTGACGGCCGGCAGCGCCGCGTGGCGCAGCGCATGGCGCACGCGCAGCGCAAGCCCGCCGATGCCCCACGAACGCACCGTCAGCGCGTACGGTTCGTCGAGCGCGCGCTCGATGCCTTGCCGCAGCACGCGGCCGATCACCGCGCCCTGCGCGAGCCCGAGCGACAGCGCGGGCAGCACGAGCGACGCGAAGCCTCGATCGCCGGCCACCGGGAACAGCTTGAGCGTGAAGCTGAACACGAACAGCAGCATGATGCCGAGCCAGAACGACGGCGTCGACGCGAGCAGCAGCTCGACGCCCGATGCCGCGCGCCCGGCCCAGCGGCGGCCGGCCGTGAGCACCGCGAGGCCGACGGCGAACACGATCGTCACCACCAGCGCCGCGCCCGTCAGTTTCAGCGTCGGCCAAAGCTGGCCGAGCACGAGCGGCGCGACGTCGGTGTTGAGGATGTACGAGCGGCCGAATTCGCCGTGCAGCACGCGCCACAGGTAATGCAGGTATTGCAGCGCGAGTGGCTCGTCGAGCCCCCATTCCCGGCGGATCGCGGCTTCGATCTCCGGCGTGCTCAACTGCTCGCCGATCAGGATGCCGACGATATCGCCCGGTGCGAGATGGATGGCGATGAACGACAGCGTGACCGCGGCCCACAGCACGAGCACGCCGGTGGCGAGCCGCGTCGCGACCGGCGAACGCAGCCAGCGGCGCCATGCGGGCGGCGTCGCCGTGGCAGGCGCCGCGTCCGGGACGGAGACGAAAGCGGACGACGGACGGTTCATGGTCGATTCTCCTGTCGGGGTGGCGCGATGGGCGATGCGACGCGGGCCGGCCCGCGTCGGCCTACTTCTTCACCCACACGTCGTACGGGTTCTCGGGCATCTGCGCGAACGAGCGGAAGCGCAGCCCCTGGACCGCCTTCGCGGCCGCGATCTGGTCTTCCGGCTCGTACAGCGGCAGCGCGTACGCCTGCTCGTTGATCGCGAAGCGCTGCAGCTCGCCGTACAGCTTCTTGCGCTCGGCGACGTTCTGCGCGCGCGCGGCCGCCTGCAGCCAGCGCGTCAGCTCGGGCGCCGCCGCGCGGCTGTAGTTCAGCGCGCCGCCGCGATCGACGGGCAGGTAGTGGCCTTCGATGTCGATGCCGTCCGGCGGCGTGTTCGAGTTCGCGATCGAGCCGAACTTGCCGCTCTTGCGCGCCTCGACGTACGTGCCGTCGTCGACGTACTGGATCTTCAGGTCCACGCCGAGCCGTTGCCGCGCCTGCGCCTGTAGCGCCTGCAGCAGCACGTCGCGCTGGTCGCGCACGGTCGCCTGCGCCTGGACCACCGCGATCGTCAGCCGTTCGCCGTTCTTCGTGCGGTAGCCGCCGCTGTCGCGCGCGCTCCAGCCGGCCTCGTCCAGCAGTTGATTCGCGAGCTTCGGGTTGTTGCCGTAGGTCTTTTCGATCGACGCGTCGTAGAACGGATCGATCGGCGACGTGATGCCCCATGCGCGCGTGCGCTCGCCGCGGTAGATCGACTGCACGATGCCGGTCGTGTCGAGCCCTTCGAGCAGCGCGCGGCGCACCTTCACGTCCTGCGTCGGGCCGTAGCCGACGTTCAGGAACAGCGAGTACGGCGTGCCGGTGTTGAGCGCGTGGCGGTAAGTGAAATCGGCGTTGTTGCGGATCAGCGCGGCGTCGTTGCCCGACACGCCCTCGATCACGTCGACCTGGCCGGACAGCAGCGCGCCGGTGCGGACCGACGATTCGGGCAGGAACCGGTAGACGATGCGGTCGAGGTACGCAGGGCCCTGGTGGCCGGCCGTCGGCGGCGCCCAGCGATAGTCGGGATTTTTCGCGAACTCGATTTCCTGGCCCTTCACGTAGCGGCGCAGGATGAACGGGCCGGTGCCCGCGATGTCGGGGCCGCCCGACTTCAGGCCGGGCCGGTCGAACGCGTTCGGCGACAGCAGCGGCAGCCGGCCGGCGAACGTCAGGAACGGCGCATACGGCGCGTCGAGCGTGATGACGACCGTGTGCGCGTCCGGCGTCTTGACGTCGGCGACGTGCGAGATCAGCCGCGCCAGCTGGCTGCCGGCCGCATACGACAGTTCGCGTGCGTTCAGGAAATTGCGAGCGACGGCCTTCGCGTCGAACGGCGCGCCGTCGGTGAACTTCACGCCGTCGCGCAGCGTGAACGTATAGGTCTTGCCGTCGGCGGAGACCTTGTAGCCGGTCGCGAGCCACGGCACGTAGCTGCCGTCGGGCTTCTGCGCAAGCAGGCTTTCGTATGCGTTGCGCAGCAGCAGCTCGACCTTGTCCTGGCCGTTCAGTTGCGGGTTCAGCGTGCGGGGCTCGGTTTCGACGCCCCAGGTCAGCGTGCCGCCGGCGACGGGCGCGCCCTGTGCGAACGCCGCATGCGGCAGCGCGAGTGCGAGCAGCAGTGCAGCCGATGCGGTGCGGCGCGACGCGCGCAGCGCGGAATCCGGAAATGCGAATGTCATGCGAGAAAGCCTTTTACGAGGTGGGTAGCGGTGGATGCGGTTCGCGTCGCTGCGTGGGCCTGCGCGGTACGTCATTTCATGCGTTCGCGTGGATGCGCAACGGGTTTCGGGCGGGATCGTCCGCCGCAGGATCAGCGTAGAGATCCGGGATCAAGATTTTTCTCAGCCAGACGAGCGGCGTGCCGAGCGCGTTCGTCGAGCGGTCGAACGGCTGGTAGCCGCCGCGCTCGTAATACGACTGCAACCACGGATGGTTGGTCGCGGTCGCGAGATACGTCGCGGGTGCCTTGATTTGCGACGCCAGGAACTGGGTCTCGACGTGCGCGATCAGTGCGTTTCCGAATCCCTGTCGCTTGAACGCGGGGGCGACCGCGAACCAATGCAGGAACGGATAGGGCGTGCGATTGAGTTCGCCGGATACCCATGGAAACCGCACGGTCAACGTAGCCGCGAGCGCCGTGCGGCCGTCGGGTGTCGCGTGCTCGAGCAAGAACGTCGTTTCGCGCGCTACGGTTTGCGCGACGCGTTCGATCGGCGAGCGCGTGATCGTGAAGTGCACGCCCTGCGCCGCGAGCGGCGCGTAAGCGTCCTGCAGCAACGCGTAGACGGCCGGCACGTCGTCCGCGCCGGCGATGCGGATCGTATCGGTCATGGCGCGGTGCCCTCGAAGTGCGGTTGACGCGTGGCCGTGCGCGCGCTGGCGTCTCGCGCGTTCGCTTCGTCGTGCGCCACCATCGTGTCGTGATCGTCGTCGGCAGCCGCCCCGGCCAGCAACCGCAGCGACGCAATCCGCGGTACGGCATCGGCGAGCGGCGTGTCGACGACGAATTCCGCAATCCCGTAGCGACGATGCAACGTGTCGAACTCGCGCAGCACGTCGTCGCGCGTGCCGTGCACGATCCGCGTTTCGCGCGGGTCGATCCGGTGCGGGCCACCGCCGGCCTGGCGGATGTATGCGTGCGCCTGTTCCAGGCTGCCGACGTTGACGGCGGGCGTGTCGCCGACCTGCACGCGAAAGCCCTGATGTCCGCTCGCGAGTCGCGCCGCCGCGTCGCGACTGTCGGCCACGATCGCGGAGACGGCCAGCAGCGGCGTACGGCCATCCGACGCCTCGCGATAGGCGTCGAACGTTCGTTCGAGATTCGTCGCGGAGGCATTCAGATGCGACGCGTAGACGAACGCCCAGCCGAGCCGCGCGGCGAGCATGGCGCTCTCCGCGCTGGCGCCGAGCAGGAATGGTTGCGCGGGCACCGGCGGGTGCGGCGTCGCGTGCAGCGTCGCGGCATCCTGACCGGCCGCATCGGCTGTCGCATCCTCACCATTGAGATAGCGATTCAATTCGTCGGCCAGATCGGCGAAGGACGCGCGCCGCGCCGGATCGTAGCCGGCCTGCAGCGCGCGCGTCGACAGCGGCAGGCCGCCCGGCGCCTTGCCGATGCCGAGATCGACGCGGCCGGGCGCGAGCGACGCGAGTAGGTTGAAATTCTCCGCGATCTTGTACGGACTGTAATGTTGCAGCATGACGCCGCCCGATCCGACCCGAATGCGTCGCGTCTGCGCGAGGACGTGTGCGATCAAAATTTCCGGCGACGGGCACGCGAGCGCGGCGGTGTTGTGATGTTCGGCGAGCCAGTAACGGTGATAGCCGGCCGCATCGGCGAAGCGCGCGAGCGATACGCTGCGCGCCAGCGCGTCGGCGGCGGTTTCTCCCGGTGCAATGGGGCTCTTGTCGAGCACGCTCAAGCGGAACGGCCATGCGGACAAAGCGGAAAAATCGAAGTCGGAGCGGAGGGCGTCGAACGTCATGATGAAGCGATCGGCGCGGGTCGAAACGGCCTGATCAACGGATTTGGCATGCCGAATTATTTTGCGTCGACGGTCGCACGGTCAAACAATCAACAAGAATATCCAAAGCCGAAAATATTCGTTCCGGCCGACCAGGGGGCTTGCGTTATGGTCGTTGGCTGTGCGCCTCGCGGCGCGTGCGTGGAGCCTGCCCGACGAGCCGGCGCGAGTACGTTCGCGGTCGCGATGCCCGCAGGCATGCTCCGATTCTCCGACCGAACGGAATCACGAGGAATACGAATGAACGAGCAACGCGAACGACGTCCGGCCCTCACTGCGTGCCATCGCACGACGACCGGAGCTGCGTCATGAGAGGCGCACGCAGACGGCTGAAGACGCTCGTCGGCGCGGCGAGCGTACTGTATGCACCCGGCGATGCGGATGTCGCGCAGGGCGTGCGGCGCGCGGCGGCGCTTGCGCGCCGCGCGGAAGCCGAGAAGATCACCGGCCTCTTTACCGCCGACTTGCTGCAGGCCGATGCGGCCGGCCTCGCCGGGACCACCGGCAGCCAGGAGCCGATCGTCGCGCTGGCGGCGCTGAGCCAGGCGACATCGGCGATCGGGCTCGTCGCGACCGTTTCGACGACGTATCACCATCCGTACAACCTCGCGCGGCTGATCGGCACGCTCGATCACGTGAGCGGCGGCCGCGCGGCATGGAATGCAGTGACGTCGTCGGTCGGCGAGGAGAATTTCGGCGACGCGGCGCTGCCCGACCCGGAGCAGCGTTATGCGCGCGCGGCCGAATTCGTCGAAGTCGTCAACGCGCTGTTCGACGCGAACGATCCGCGCGCGACGCGGCGCGGGCCTGGCGGCGGCATCTCGGTCGATCCGCTGAAGCTCGGCGCGATCGACTATCGCGGCGCGCATTTCCAGGTGCAGGGGCCGCTGAACGTGCCGCCTTCGCCGCAACGGCGGCCCGTGCTGTTCCAGGCGGGGCAGTCGGCGAGCGGCGTGGCGCTCGGCGCGCGGTATGCGGAAGTCGTCTACACGTCGCAGCCGACCCTCGACGATGCACGCCTGTTCGTCGCAGAACTGCACCGGCAGGCGGCCGCATTCAGCCGCGGCGACCGGCCGCCGCTCGTGATGAACTCGTTTCATTCGGTGATCGGCGAATCCGATGCGGACGTCGCGCGGCGATTGCGCGACAAGCATGAACGCATCGATTACGAACAAGGCAGGCTGAAGCTTGCCGACATGCTGGGCGGCAACGTGGACCTGCGCGGCCTGCCGCTCGACCAGCCGTTGCCGGCGTCGCTGCTGCCGGCGATCGACAGCGTGCACCGCCGGCGCGGACGCGTGGCGATCTTCGTCGGCTATGCGCGCCAGCGACTGACGCTGCGCGAGCTGATCATCCGCGCGCAGGAGACGGGCCACTGGTTCGTCGCCGGCACGCCGGAGCAGCTCGCCGATGCGATCGAGACGCGCTATCGCGCGGGGCTCGTCGACGTGCTGTCGCTGCATGGGCTCGGCCAGCCGGACCAGGAAGACTTGCTGCTCAACGGCTTGCTGCCCGAGTTGCGTCGGCGCGATCTGCTCGACACCGACTATGTGGGCGGCGATTTCCGCGCGAATCTGGAACTGCCGGCGTTGCGGCGCGAGGCCGCGGCGGCGTGAACGACCGATGAACCGCGCACCGCGCTGCACGTCGGACGGTACGCGGTTGCGCGCATGTCGTGCATATCGCGCGATCAGATATCCATCGAAAAAATAACCATTTGGTACACGCTTCGGCGCGCATTACAGTCTCGCCTCCTGCCGGCTGCAACGCCGGTCGTTCCGACGTTATTTCAGAAACGCGCCACATGAATCGTTTGATGCATTCCAGGGCCCGCCGTGTCGCGGCCGCGCTGTTCGTGCTCGGCCTCGCGCCGGTTTCCCATGCGGCCCAGCCGACGTTGCGCGTCGGCATCGACGCCGAGTCGTATCCGCCGTTCTTTTCGAAGGATGCTTCCGGCAAGTGGAAGGGCTGGGAAGTCGACGTGCTCGATGCCGCGTGCGGCAAGCTGAACGTACGGTGCGAGCTCACCGACATCGCATGGGACGGCCTGATTCCGGCATTGCAGAATCGCAAGATCGACGTGATCTGGTCGTCGATGACGATCACCGGCGAACGGCAGAAAGCCATCGATTTCAGCCGCGCGTATTACGAATCGCCGACGGTGTTCGTCGGCGCGAAAAGCGACCGCCGCCGCGTCGACTGCGCGGTCCCCGCGACCTTCAAGGGCCGCGTGATCGGCGTCGAGGCCGGCACCAACTTCTCGGCGTTCCTCGATGCCCGCTTCAAGCAGGACGCGCAGATCAAGGCGTTCGACAAGTTCGACAACGCGCTCGCCGATCTGGTGTCCGGCCGCGTCGACTACGTGCAGGAAGGCAAGGGGCTGTTCACGGCATTCCTCGCGTCGCGCGACGGCAAGGATTTCGAGGTCAAGGCCACGTGCGCGGACAATCCGGTGCTGGGCCTCGGCATCGGCGCGGGCGTGCGGCACGGCGATGCACTGCGCGGCAAGCTGTCGACCGCGATCGCGCAGCTGCAGCAGGACGGCACGTGGGATGCGATCACCGCCCGCTATCCGAACCTGAAAGGCACGATCGAGAAGGGCCGCTGACCACATGGCCGCGGACGATTCGCTGCTCGCGCTGCTCGCATTCGTCGACGGCGGTTACGGCCGCGTGTTCGCGAGCGCGTTCGCGCTGACGTTCGGCGTCGCGGCGGCGTCGTTCTGCACCGGCGTGCTGCTCGGCATCGCCGGCGCGCTCGGCAAGCTGTCGCGATACCCGGCGCTCGTGTGGCTGGCGCGGCTCTACACGACGCTCGTGCGTGCGCTGCCCGAACTGTTGTGCCTGCTGCTCGCGTTCTATGCGGTCGCACCGGCCATCGAGAACGCGCTGCGCGGCAGCGGCATCGTATCCGGCGACTTCGCGTTCGACCCGTTCGTCGTCGCCGTACTGTCGCTGGGTTTCATCCAGGGTGCGTATCTCACCGACATCTTCCGCGCGGCGCTCGTCAACGTCCCGATCGGCCAGATCGAAGCCGCGCACGCGTACGGGATGACGCCATGGCAGACGTTCGCGCGCGTCCGGCTCCCGGCCGCCGCGCGGCTCGCGCTGCCGGGCGTCGGCAACGTGTGGCTGAACGCCACCAAGGACGCGTCGTTCATCAGCGTGCTCGGTTCGTTCACGGATTTGCTGAAGGCGAGCCAGCTCGCGGCCGGCGCGACGCGGCACTACGTGTTCTTCTACCTCGTCACGGCCGCACTGTTCCTGCTGCTGAGCATCACGTCGACCGGCCTCTTCGCGGTGCTGGAGCGGCATGCGAATCGCGGCACGAGGCGCGCGACGACATGATCTTCTCGCTACCTTTCCTGCTCGATACGGTGATGCCGAAGCTGCTCGCCGCGGTGCCGACCACGCTCGCGCTGACGCTTGTGTCGGGCGCGGCCAGCGTGCTGCTGGGCGTGCCGCTCGCGCTCGCCGCCGGTGCACGCCATACGCCGCTGCGCTGGTCCGCGCGCGGCTGGCTCATGCTGATTCGCGGCACGCCGCTACTCGTTCAGCTCTATCTGTTGTACTACGGATTCGGGCAGATCGTTCCGCGCGAATGGATGCGCGACAGCTGGGCGTCGCCGCTGCTGCGCGACGCATTCTGGTACGCGATCGTCGCATTGAGCGTGAACGAGAGCGCGTACGTCGCGACGATCCTGCGCGGCGCGATCGCCGGGGTACCGGCCGGCGAGATCGAGGCCGGCCACGCATACGGGATGACGCGCGTGCAGGTGCTGCGCCGCATCGTCGGCCCGCGTGCTTGGCGGCTTGCGCTGCCCGCGCTCGTCGGCGAGGCGATCCTGCTGCTGAAATCGACCGTCCTCGCATCGACCGTGACCGTGTTCGACGTGATGGGCACGGCCAATACATTGCGCTTCGAGACGTTGCGCGTATACGAACCGCTGGCCGGTGCGGCGATCGTCTATGTCGTGCTGGTCGCACTGCTGACCATTCCTGCCGCCCGTCTCGAGAAGCGCGTCAATCGCTATCTGACGCGCGTGACCGACGACCGCATGCCCGTACGGCGCCGCCGCGCGTCGTCGGGCGCGTGGGCGGCCCCCAACTGATTTCCGCCTGGTACCGATTTCGACGATGTCCGATCCTCGCCCCTTGCTGTTTTCCCTGTATGAACAAGCCAGCGTCGGCTGCGGCGGCGCGCCGAGCCTGTGGGCCCATCCCGCCGACGAACGGTTGCGCGCGAATACGCTCGCATTCTGGTCGAACCTCGCGCGTACGGCCGAGCAGGCCGATCTCGACATGCTGTTCTTCGCGGACGTGCTCGGCCTGTACGACGTCTACGGCGGGTCGGCCGACGCGGCGCTGCAGTGGGCGGTCGAGGCGCCCGCGAACGATCCGATGATGCTGATTCCGGCGCTCGTCGCGCAGACCGAGCGGCTCGCATTCGGCGTGACCGCGAGCACGACCTACGAGCACCCGTTCGCGCTCGCGCGCCGATTCAGCACGCTCGATCATCTGAGCAACGGCCGGATCGGCTGGAACATCGTGACGTCTTACCTGACGAGCGCGGCGCGCAACTTCGGGCTCGACCGGATGATCGGCCACGACGAGCGCTACGCGCGCGCGGAGGAATTTCTCGACGTCGTATACAAATTGTGGGAAGGGAGCTGGGCGGACGACGCGGTCGTTGCCGACAAGCACGCGCCGCGCTATGCGCGTGGCGACCGCGTGCGGCCGATCGTGCACGAAGGCACGCATTACCGCGTGCAGGGGCCGCACGTCTGCGCGCCGTCGCCGCAGCGCTCGCCCGTGCTGATCCAGGCCGGATGGTCGGGGCGCGGGCGCGAATTCGCGGCGAAGCACGCGGAGGTCGTGTTCGTCGCGAAGTCGAATCCCCACGAGATTCGCGCGGGCCTCGACGAAATTCGACGGCTCGCGGCCGAGCGCGGTCGCGCGACGGACGACGTGAAGTCGCTGACGGTGCTGCGGATCGTGACCGCGCGCTCGTCGAGCGACGCGAAGGAGAAATATCACGCGCTGCAGCAGCACTATCACCAGCAGGCGCAACTCGTCAGCTATGCGGGCGACACCGGCATCGACATCGACCGCTATGCGGACGACGAACCGCTGACGACGCAGACGGAAGGGCTGACGTCCTACGTGGTGCGGCCGGACGGCAGCGGCAAGCCGCTCACCGCCGGCGACGTGCGGCGCAAGTTCGCGAGCGTCACGCGCGGCACCGACCTGATCCTCGTCGGCTCGCCGGACGAAGTCGCGGACCAGCTTGCCGAGCATGCACGGCAGTCGACGACGAGCGGCTACATGCTCAATCCGCTGGTCAGCCCGGGTACGCTCGACGATTTCGCCGAACTGATCGTGCCGGAACTGAAAAAGCGCGGCCTGTACCGGACGACGCCGGCGAGCGGCACCTTCCGTTCACGGCTGAGCGGGCGGGACCGCCTGCCGGACACGGCCTATGGTGCTTCGTTCCGGTTTCCCGTGGCTGAAGCCGGCTGATCAGCCGCTCGATACCGGAGGACCCTCAGCGGAGTTGCATGACATGACCGATGACCTACTGTTCCTGCTGCAGCCGCATCGTGCCGACCGGAACCTTCCGGCATGAAGAGCGCGACGAATGAAACCATGGACGCGACGCGGGGCGAAGCTCGCCCCCCTCGGTCGGCGTCGCCACCGGTCCTGAGCGCCACGGGCATCGCGAAACGCTTCGACGCGACCGTCGCGCTGGCGGCGCTCGACCTGTCGATCGGCGCGGGGGAAGTCGTCGCGCTGATGGGCGCGAACGGCGCGGGCAAGTCGACCTTCGTCAAGATCCTGAGCGGCGCGCTGCAAGCGGACGGCGGCACGCTCGCACTGCGCGGCGAGCCTTATCGGCCGGCATCGCCGCACGCGGCCAAGCGGCTCGGCGTCGCGACCGTGCACCAGTCGGTGGCCGACGCCGTCGTGCCGACGCTGTCGATTGCCGACAACCTGCTGCTCGATCGACTGTGCGACCCGGCCTCGCCATGGCGCGTGCCGCCGGCCGCGCGCCGCGCCTCGGCGCGGTCGCTCGCCGCGCGGGTCGGGCTCGACGTCGATCTGGCGGCGCCGCTCGCATCGCTGTCGCTGGCCGACCAGCAGCGCGTGACCCTGGCGCGTGCGCTGGCCGGACAGCCGTCGTTGCTGATTCTCGACGAACCGACCGCCAGCTTGTCCGCGGCGGAGGCCGAGCGGCTGTTCGTGCTGGTGGACGCGTTGCGCCGCGATGGCGTCGCGATCCTGCTGGTGTCGCATCGGCTCGGCGATTTGCGCCGCATCGCCGATCGCGCGGCGATCGTCCGCGACGGCCGGATCGTCGCCGATCTGGCCGCGCCGATCGATTTCGACGCCGCGGTGGAAACGATGATCGGCCGGCCGTTGCCGCGTGCGCGTGCCGCAGCGCCGGAACGTGCCGGGCTGGCCGGATCCGCGGCCCGGGGCGATTCGGGCTTCAGCGCGCGGCAGATCCGGCTGATGCCGACCAGCACGCCGTTCGACCTCGATGCCCGGCGCGGCGAGATCGTCGCGATCGCGGGCCCGGTCGGCGGCGGCAAGTCGCGCTTCGCGCGGACGATCTTCGGCGCGGTGCATGCGGCGGCCGGCGAGATGACGCTCGACGGCCGGCCGTGGCGGCCACGTTCGCCGGCGGACGCGATTCGCGCCGGCGTGTTCCTGGCCGGCGAGGACCGATGGCGCACGTCGTTGTTTCCCGACAGCGTCCCGTTCGCATCGATCGCTGGCACGATCGGTTTTCCGTTCCTGTCGCGCTGGTTCGCCAGCGGCGCGGTGCGCCGAACGCGCGAACGCACGGCGGCCGAGGCGGCGATCTCGCGATTCGGCATTCGCTGCGACGGGCCGGACGATCGCGTCGCGCATCTGTCCGGCGGCAATCAGCAGAAGGTCGTGCTCGCGCGCTGGCACGCCGAACCGGCGCGGCTGTTGCTGCTCGACGAGCCGTTTCAGGGCATCGATGCGGGCGCGCGCGCCGATATCGTCGATACGCTGAGGCGTCATGCGCATGAGCGTGCGACGATCGTGTTCGTCAGCGATCTCGAGGAAGCCGCCGAGATCGCCGATCGTATCGTGCGGTTCGATCGCGCCACGCTCGATTGCCTGCCTCCGACTTCTTCCATCGTGCGTGCCTGCTCATGAAACCCGCGACTTCTTCCGCCGTGCGTCATGCCGCTCCCGTCGAACGGTCGTCGCGCCCCGTGCCCGCGCGTATCCGCGATGCGCTCGAACGAACCGGCATCCTGCTCGTGCTGGCCGCCCTCGTGGTCGTGTTCGCGCTCAAGGAGCCTGCGTTCCTGAACGTCGACAATCTGTTCAGCATCCTGCAGGCGGTGTCGATCGTCGCGTTGCTCGGTGTCGGCGTGACGGTCACGCTCGCGGCCGGCGGCTTCGACCTGTCGGTCGGCAGCGTGGCCGCGACCGCGCAGATGGCCGCGAGCTACGTGCTGGTCGTCTGGCACGGCAGTGCATGGGGGGCCGTGATCGCCTGCGTCGCGCTTGGCGTGGCCGCCGGGTTGTTCAACGGCGTGCTGATTACGCGGCTGCGTGTGCCCGACCAGCTCGCGACGCTCGGCACGTTGTTCCTGCTGGCCGGCCTGCAGTTGATCCCGACCGGCGGCCGTTCGCTCGCGACCGGCTCCGTGCTGCCGGACGGCACGGACGCCACGGGCGTGTTCCCCGACGCGTTCCTCGCGCTCGGCCGGCTGCGCGTGTTCGATGTCGTACCGTTGCCGGTACTGGTGCTCGCGGCGGTGACGGTGCTGGCCTGCATCACGATGGAAGCGACGCGCTGGGGCCGCGTGATCTATGCGATCGGCGGCAACGAAACGGCCGCGCGACTGGCCGGCGCGCCGGCCGCACGGTACCGCGTCGCCGCGTATGTCGTGTCGGGTGCGATCGCCTCGCTGGGCGGCGTGCTGATCGCTGCGCGGGTCGGCCGCGGCGACGTGAGCGCGGGGCACTCGCTGCTGCTCGACGCGGTGGCGGCCGCGCTGATCGGTTACGCGGTGTGGGGCGCGAAGCGGCCCAACGTGTTCGGCACGGTCGTCGGCGCGGTGTTCGTCGGCGTACTGCTCAACGGGCTGACGATGCTGAACGCACCCTACTATATGCAGGATTTCATCAAGGGCGTGCTGCTCGTGCTGGCCCTCGCGTTTACGTTCGGCATCGGGCGCCGGGCGGATGCCCGGACGTGATGCGTGAGGTTGCCGAGACGCGGCTCGGTCACGAACGGGTTCGAAGGATTGGCGGGCGGGACTGTTTGTTATCCAAAGTAATATCGATTGCCGAATCGGTCGGTTTGAGTTCGCGTGCCGTGCTGATAGATTGGGCCGATATCGTCCTGTACGGAGACAGACACGCCATGCGCTCGTTGCTTCGCCGAAAGTCGCGCCTCGAACCGAAACTCGCTGCACTCGTACTGGGCGCCGCGCTCGCGCTCGGTGTGCCCGCGGCGCACGCCGGCCCGCTCAAGGGCGCGCCCGCGCCGTTCGACAAGGGCGGCGTGAAGATCGCGCTCGTCAACTACCTGTCGACCGGCGATTTCTTCCAGGCCTACGAAGCCGGCGCGCAGAAGCAGGCACGCGCGCTCGGCGTCGATCTGCGCATCTACGAAGGCCGGCAGGATGCGGCCGAGCAGCGTGAGCAGATTCAGCAGGCGATCAGCATCGGCGTGTCCGCGATCATCGTCAATCACGGCTTGCCGGAATCGCTGAAGGACGTCGTGCAGCGTGCGCTGGACAAAGGCATCAAGGTCGTCGCGTTCGACGTCGATCTCGCCAACCCGAAGGTGCCGCAGATCGAGCAGAACGATCGCGACCTCGCGAACCTGCTGCTCGATCAGGCCGTGAAGGACAACGGCGACGCATTCACGGCAGGGTACGTGTACGTGGCCGGATTCGCGCCGCTGGACCGCCGCGATGCCGCGTGGCGCGACTTCAAGCGCGCGCATCCGAAGGTTCGGGAAAAGGCGCGCTGGGGCACCGTCGACAATCCGATCGCGCAGTCGGTCGCGAACCAGGCGGCGGCCGTGTATCGCGCGAATCCGGACATCCGTGTCGTGTTCGCGCCGTACGACGAATTCGCGCGCGGCGCGAAGCTCGCGGCCGACGAGGCCCGGCTGTCGTCGAAGCTGCGCATCTACAGCGCGGACGTGTCGACGGCCGACATCGAGGCCATCCGCGCGCCGAACAGCGCATGGGTCGCGACGGCCGCGACCAATCCGGCGGTCGTCGGCGCGGTGTCGGTGCGGGCCGCGGCGCTGCTGGTCGCCGGGCAAAACCCGGGCGCGCGCATCGCGGTCAAGCCGACGCTGATCACGCGCGACGACCTCGTGAAAAACGACATTCATACCGTGGCCGAACTCGGCGCGAAGTTTCCGGCGTTCCGCGCGAGCGACGCGGCGACGGCCGCGTGGATTCCGGCGATCGACTGATCGCTTCGGCGCGCAGCGAACCAATCCGTCGCGTGCGTGCCGCCTACCCATGACTTGACCATGACGACCCTGAACGACTATCTCGCGCAAAAGCGCGCTGCGTGGCACGCGAAGCAGCAGGCCGCCCGCAACGATCCCGATTTCAAGGCGACGCCGCTGAAGGCGACCGTGCGCGCGCTCGGCCGCAGCGGCGTGCGCGAGATCCGGATTCGCGATTTCCAGGTGATCAGCGACAGCCCGCCCGATTTCGCGGGCTACAACCTCGGGCCCGCATCGCCGGAGTTGCAGCTTGGGGTGCTCGGCAGTTGCCTCACGCACATCACGTTGATCCAGGCCGCGGAGCAGGGGTTGAAGATCGACGCGATCGAAGTCGAAGTCACCGGCGACCAGCATCCGCTCGCACAGCAACCCGGGTTCGAACATGTGCCGGTATTCCCGCACAACATCCGCTATACGCTGGACATCGTGTCGCCGGAGCCGCCGGAGACCATCCGCGCATTGCATCAAGCGGTCGAAGCGGTGTGCCCGATCTTCAACCTGCTGAGGCTTCCGCAGCACATCGACGGGAAATTGCGGCATACCAGCGCGTGATGCGCTGACGCATTGCTGCACGGTCGAGTTCGGAAATTAAATCGGCATATTGTGATAAGAATACTTATCTTATCCTGATGGTCGTAATGCGAATGCGTGACGTCGGCGGAATCGCAACATCACGCGCCCGACGAAGGCGGTCAAGACGCTAGTTGCCCGGTTCCTTCGTCGCGTCATGACGATAGGCGCGCGGCGAGCAGCCCACGATGCGTTTGAACGCATGGCCGAACGCGCTATCCGAGTCGTAGCCGAGCCGCTGCGCGATCGCCGAGATCGATGCGTTCGATCTGCGCAGTTCCCGCATCGCCAGCTGGATCCGCCAGCGCAGCACGTATTCGAGCGGCCCGAACCCGAGCCGCCGCTTGAAATGCAGCGCGAACGTCGAACGCGACACGTGGCAGCAGGCCGCCAGCGCGTCGACGGTCCAGCGTCGCTCGGGCGCGGCGTGAATCGCGGCCAGCGCCGCGCTGACCCGCGCATCCGCGAACCCGGCCAGCCATCCGGCATCGCCGTTCGCGCCGGCGTCCACATAGCGCCGCAGGATCTGCACCAGCATCATGTGTCCGAGATGCCGGACCATCAGCGACCCACCCGGCGACGACGCGCCGAACTCCCGTGCGAGCTGCTGCAGCGACCAGCGGAGTACCGCCGCCGGTTCGGAATCGCCACTCACGACGACCACGGGCGGCAGGCTGCCGAGCAGCAGCGGCATGCGTTCCTCGTACGTGAAGCGGCCGCCGATCAGAAAGCAGTCGGCCGGTTGCCCGTAGTGCGCGATACCGCGTTCGAGATGCCGGTACACGTCGGCGGCCGGCACCGGCGCGACCGACGGATCGCTCGCCAGCGAAAATGCGCGCGGCGCGGCGAGCAGGAAGCAGTCCCCCGCGCGCAGCCGGACGGGCGGCCCCGCACCGTCGACGGTCAGCCAGCAACTGCCTTCGACCACCGCGTTGAACTTGATCCCGTCGGGCGGCGGAAGGTCGACCGCCCACGGGCCGCCGGCCCGCAGGCCGGTGAAAAACGAGTCGCGCGTTTCCAGCAGCGACAGTACTTCCGATAGCGGGTCCACGTGCAATCCCCGGACGATCTCGACGAAAAACCGGATTCTATTGCATTCACAGTCCGGACGCGCGGCCGGAAAATGATCTCGTGCAGCGACGCGGCCGACGGGCGGCCGCGCGCGTCGAGCATCATTCCAGGAGCTTTCAATGACGAGCAGGCAGCACCCCCTTCATTCCGGATTCGACGCTGGATCGACGGCGACCGACGTACTGGCCGGCCTTGACCTCCACGGCAAGACCGCCATCGTCACGGGTGGCCATTCGGGTCTCGGGCTCGAAACCACGCGCGCACTGGCGCGCGCCGGTGCGCACGTCGTCGTCGGCGCACGCAGCGCCGTGGCCGCGCGCGAAGCGATGCGCGGCATCGCAGGCGTGGAGATCGCGACGCTCGATCTGGCGGACCCCGCGAGCGTGGCCGCATTCGCCGCGCGGTTCGTCGACGCGCGTCGCGACGTGCATGTCGTCATCAACAGCGCGGGCATCATGGCGTGCCCCGAGACGCGCGTCGGCGACGGTCGCGAAGCGCAGATGGCCGTCAACCACCTCGGTCACTACGCGCTCGTCAACCGGCTGTGGCCTGCGCTCGCGCACGGCGACGGCGCGCGCGTGGTCGCGGTGTCCTCGCTCGGGCACCGGCTGTCGCCGATCCGCTGGGACGATATCGATTTCGCGCGCGGTTACGACAAATGGCTCGCGTACGGGCAGTCGAAAACCGCCAACGCGTTGTTCGCGGTGCAGCTCGACGGGCTCGGCGCGCCGTTCGGCGTTCGCGCGTATTCGCTGCATCCCGGCAAGATCGCGACGCCGCTGCAACGTCATTTGACGCGCGAGGAAATGATGACGCAGGGGTGGGTCGACGAACACGGCGTGCCGATCGATCCGACCTTCAAGACGCCTGCGCAGGGCGCGGCCACCCAGGTATGGGCGGCGACGTCGCCGCGCATTGCCGATCTCGGCGGCGTCTATTGCGAGGATTGCGACGTCGCCACGGTGACGCGCGGCAACGAGGAATCGGGCGTGCGGCCGCATGCGATCGATCCGGAGGATGCGGCGCGGCTGTGGGCGTGGTCCGCGGCAGCGACGGGCGTCGATGCCTTTGCCGTGCGCCGCTGACGCCCATGCATTCGCCGGGCGGGGCGGTGCGCGGGTATCGGCGGCGGCACGACACCCACGCGCGGCAACCTATGCGCGCGCCGGCCGCAGCGCGCGCCCCATTTCCGCGATCGGCATCGCGACGATCGAATTCAGCAATCGCATTTCCCCGGCGTCCGGATGCGCGATGTTTCGCACTTCATCGAGCGTCTGATCGACTTGACGATCGAGCGGTTCGAGAAAGCGCCGCAGTTCGCTGGCGGCTGCTTTCTCCCTGAGCCCGAGCGCCTGGCCGAATTCGACCAGTGCATTCGCGTCGATATCGGCGAACCGTGTCGCATGCCCGAGCGGCATCGTCAGCTCGCAGTGCGGCCAGTGATCGCCGCGATGGTCGGGCCGGTGCGTCGGCGTGTGATACACGACGGTGCTGACGATGTCGTAGAACGGCGCGAGCCGGTAGCCGCGCGCGTCGACGAAGAACGACAGGTTCTTCAGGTGCGCGTCGGCATTGCCGACCACCACGTTGAACACGGTCCAGCGGAACACCGACAGGCGTGTCAGCGCACGTGTGCTGGTGCGGTCGATCGCGCGGGCGAGCTCCTGTGCATTGGCCCGCTGGTACTTGAAACCGCGGTCGTAGTTGAGCAACTGCATCGCGTCGATCGTATGCACGCGCCCGGCCGGTTCGGACGCGACGTCGCGGTCGAACCTGTCGATTACGTAGCAGGCGGACGGCGCGCGCAGGAAATGCACGTCGGGCACGTCGAGCCCCATCTTCTTCGCGAGCTGCATGCAGAAGAACTCGTTGATCGCCGAATGCGGATAGCCGGCCGCGCGCATGTCGGGTTTGAGCAGGTGCATCGACGGTTCGCTGCCGACGGGCTCGAACAGCGCGTAGTCGGGCGCGTCGCCGCGCAGCACCAGCAGCAGCTTCTGCTGCGCGCCGGCCGCCGACATGCGCTTGGGCGCGGTGGCCGTCAGCGCGCGCTCGGGCATCGCCTGGATCCGGCGCTCGAGCTCGTCGAGCGGCAGTGGCTGCAGGCCGCCGGGCGTTTCCTGCTCGCCGTCGGCCAGCAGCGTCAGCGCGCCGGCCGATTCGCGGCCAAAGTACGCGAGCAGGCCCCACGCGTCGGCCGCATCGACCTTCGCCTCGCGCGCGAGCGACGTGCGCATGCCTTCCTCGGGCAGCAGGTTGTCGAAGAACCACTGGACCGGGCGATCGGTCGACGTGTCGGTGAACACGCCTGCGCGCAGCGGAAACGCGGGCGACAGCGGATACGCGGCCGACGACGCAAGCCATTGCGGGTCGTACGCGAACGACCAGATCCCCTTGTCGTCGGTCAGCGTGCCCATGCGCACGCCGTTCGCGGATGCGATCAGCGTTCTAGCCGCCATGGCTGCTCCTGCGGCGCTGCGCGGCCTTCCGCGCGGTGGCTTCGGAGATCTTGATCGACGACTCGGCGTACAGCCGCACGCCGAGCTCGCTCAGCAGCAGCATGACCTTGCCGATTTGCGCGGTCGGCTTGCCGGCTTCGACCTGGCTGATGAATTTCGGCGACAGCCCGGTCGCGTTCGCGAGTTCGTCCCGCGTGAACCCCTGCTGGATTCGCGCCGCGCGAATGAAGTGGGCGAGCGCGCCGATCGTGTCGACGGATTGGGTCTCCGACATGACGTTCTCCGTGCTTCGTATCTGATCGGGAACAGTATTGCATAACTCGCCGGATCGGGCAGCGGTTCGTATTCGTACGGGAACGAACGGTGGATTCCGATAGCGGCGACATCATTCCGTTCCCGGTCGGGAACGAATTGCCGAGAAAGGATCGCGGAGGCGAGTTTCGTATCCGATCGGATACGGAGTAAGAGGATGTCGGCGCCTGTGCACGCGCGTCCGACGGGCACGCCGCGGAGGGCGCCGCTGAATGTCCGTGCCGGCAGTCCGTCCGCCGCCTCCGGCGCGCCGAGCGGCAGCATGCGATCATTCCGCACACCGCTCCGGCACCTTCGCCACTGACGTACGCTGCTCGCGGCACGCCCTTTCTACAATTCCATCCGACGCACTACACGCGCCGCCATCCTCCGAAAGCAGGCCCGATCCTTGCGACCGCCCCAGCCTCGTCGGCGGCGTTCGCGTCCCGACGCACGACGATTTGCACGGGAGGGCGCATGGAAGCGATGCCGGTCGTACTGCAGTGGCACGACGTGCTGGTCAGGATCGCGCTGGCGCTCGTCGCGGGCGGGCTGATCGGCGTCGATCGCAGCGAATCCGGCAAGACGGCCGGACTGCGCACGACGATCCTCGTCTGCCTCGCCGCGTGCCTGTCGATGCTGCAGGTCAATGCGCTGCTGCTGCAGGCGGGCAAACCGGAGGGCGCGTTCTCGGTACTCGACCTGATGCGGCTGCCGCTCGGCATCCTGACCGGGATGGGCTTCATCGGCGGCGGCGCGATTCTTCATCGCGACGGCCTGGTGTCCGGCGTCACCACGGCCGCGACGCTGTGGTTCGTGACGGTCATCGGGCTGTGCATCGGCGGCGGCCAGTTGTCGCTCGGTGCGGTCGGGCTCGTGCTCGCGCTGCTCGTCGTCTGGCCGCTGCGGCTGGTCGAGCAGCGCTTGCGGCGCGTCAGGACCGCGCTGGTCACGGTCGAGTATCCGCTGGGCTCGGCTGCCCGCGAACAACTGGCCGCGAAGCTGCGCGACGCGGGATTCACGTGCCGGACAAAAAGCTTTTGCGAAACGGCCGCCCGCGGGGTGCGCGACGAGGAACTGTTCGTGCAGTGGCGCGAAGCGGCCGGCGCCGACGTGATGCTGAAGCAACTGATACGGATCGTCGAATCGGCCGGCCTGACGTCGGTCCGCTGTTCGACGGAGAACTGACGCGCGGCGGCCCCCGGAACGCGCGATGCTCGTGCAGCAGGCCGCGACAGGCGGCTTACCAAGGAGCGAAACATGACATGTGTATCGGAAGTGATGACACGCGACGCGGCGACCATCGGTCCGACGCAGAGCCTGCGCGAGGCGGCCAGGCTGATGAGCGACCTGAATGTCGGCGCGCTGCCCGTATGCGACGGCACGCGGCTGATCGGCATGCTGACGGACCGGGACATCGTGGTGCGCGCGGTGTCGATGGGCGTGCCGCCGGACGAGGCGGTCGAAGGCGTCGTCAGCGGGCCCGCGAACTGGTGTTACGAGGACGACGACGTTTCAGTGGTGCAAAAGAAGATGGAGGACGCGCAGATTCGCCGCGTGCCGGTGGTCGACCGGCAGAAGCGGCTGGTTGGCATCGTCGCGCTGGGCGATCTGGCGACCGCCGCCGACGGAGGGATGTCGTCGACGCTCGGTGCGGTATCGGCGCCGTCGCGCCCGGACCGGTGATCGCCATCGTAGACACGGAGAACGACATGAACGAAGAGAGAGAAACGCAGATCCGCGAGCGAGCGTACCGCCTGTGGCAGGCGGACGGCACGCCCGACGGCAGGGCCGACGAATATTGGCAGCGGGCCGAACAGCAGCTCGATGCCGAGGGCGGCAGCGCGGACGGGCGCGGCGAGCAGGCGGCGGATTTGCCGGTCGATCAGTCCGCGAAGCGCCGCATTCCGGGCGAGCCGCTGCAGGACGTCGACGCGGTGCCGACCGGCGAGGTCGCGCACGAAAGGCGACGCACGCGGTGAAGCGCGGGTAATCGCAAGCCGGAAGGAGAACGAAGATGACGGCGCACGCAGGAGAGAAAGCGGAAAAAACCGGTGACTTTCGATGCGAGAAATGCCACCGGTCGACGCACGTGCAGGCGGGACACCCGATCCCGAAGTGCCCGCACTGCGGTAACGGCACGTACGGCGAGCGTACGCGCGAGCCGGGCAACAAGTAGGCAGGGCGCGCGGCCGGCGCACTTCGCATCGCACGCTGCCAAGCGCGCGACGGAGCAGCTACGCACACTGCCGCGACGCGATGGCTAACCGTCCTCGCCCACTTCGGTCGGGTCCGGCAAGTCGGGCAGGTCGTCGTGGCGCCCGTCGTCGGGCTCCGGCGGCGGAATATCCGGCGTGTCGGTCATGTCGTCGTCGTTCGGTGTCGGGTTTGTTGCGTTTGTCGCGTGCATCGCGCTCATGATCGTCCTCGGCTGCGTCGAAAGGGCGCCGGCGCGCAGCCGGCATGTCGCTTTCGAGCATCGCGCGTGCCGCGTTGCGTGTCGCATCGGCGCTGCCACGCGTGTTGCGGAGGCTGTGCCGGATGACGCGCCGCTTGTAATTTCTTTAGCGGATTCATCCGCTCGCGGTGCGACGGGGCAGTCCGACGACGGCATGTCGCTTGCTGGAAGCGTTGCGGGCCGCCGCACCACCCATCGCGGCGCGGTGCGGCGCAACGCATTCAGCATCCGCACAGGGAGAAACTCATGACCCGTGACAGTCAACGGCAGGACACCGCGTCGCCCGACGCGGCAAGCGACGCAGCCGACGCGCAGGGCCGGCGCCGCTCGGCACCCGGCGGCGAATCGACCGCGCGCCCCGGCCATGCGCCCGGCGGCGGCGAACTCGACACGATCCCGGACGATCAGGCGCACAAGGTCGTGCCGGACGACCCGCGCCAGACGGAGGTACGCGATCCGGCCGGCAAGCCGTGGCCCGGCGAGCACGATGCGCCCGACGATTCGGGCGAGCGGCCGCGGCCGCTGTAGCGCGCGCGTCGGCCGAATCGTCGCGGCCTGCTGCGTTCCGACAACCACGCACCGGAGTCCAACATGTCATCAGACGAAGTTTCCGAATCCCGTCGCAAATGGGTACAGGGCACGACGGCCGGACTGGTCGCCAGCGTCGCCCTGCCGACGATCGCGCAGACGGGCGGCGGCGCGCCCGATGCCGGCGATACGGCGCCGCGCGATCCGCGCACGCTCTATCCGCACGCGCCGTTTCCGCAGCAGCACCAGCCGTGGCCCGGGCTTGCGGGCCGCATGACGCCGCGCCCCGATCACGGCGAGCGCAGCTATCGCGGCAGCGGCCGGCTCGATGGTCGCAAGGCGCTGATCACCGGCGGCGATTCGGGCATCGGCCGTGCGGTAGCGATCGCCTGTGCACGAGAGGGCGCGGACGTCGCGATCGTCTATCTGCCCGACGAGGAGCCCGATGCGCGCGAAGTCGTCGACCTGATCCGCAGCGCGGGCCGCAAGGCGGTGCCGCTGCCGGTCGACATCCGCAGCGAAGGTGCGTGCAACGGGCTCGTCGAGCGGGCGGTCGCCGCGCTCGGCGGGCTCGACATCCTCGTGAACAACGCGGCCCGCCAACAGAGCCACGACTCGATCCTCGACATCAGCACCGAGCAGTTCGACTGGACGCTGCGCACCAATCTTTATGCGATGTTCTGGATCACGCGGGCGGCCATTCCGCACATGCCGCCCGGCTCGGCGATCGTCAATACGACGTCGGTGAATGCGTACGACCCGTCCGCGAACCTGCTGGACTACGCGATGACGAAAGCGGCGATCGCGAATTTCACGAAGGGGCTCGCGAAACAGATGATCCAGCGCGGCATTCGCGTCAATGGCGTCGCGCCGGGGCCGTTCTGGACACCGTTGCAGGTCAGCGGCGGACAGACGACGCACAACGTCGAGAAATTCGGCGAGCAGGTGCCGATGGGGCGGCCGGGACAACCGGCCGAGATCGCGTCGATCTATGTCGAGCTGCTTTCGTCGCGCGCGAGCTACGTGACCGGGCAGATCTATGGGGCGTCGGGCGGGGCGGGGCAGCCTTAGCCGGCTCGGGGCCCAGGCCGAGGCGGCTGGATGCGGACGGCACCTCCGGTCATTGGCACCGGCTGCACGACTCCGCCGCTGCTCGGCGCCGTATGCGCGAGCAGCGATCTTTATCACCGCAGCAGATAAACGTATCCGAATCGCTTCGTTGACGCACGCCGGCACGGCCTCGTAGATTCGCGTTTTGACCGAATCAGGGCCGTGCCGTGACGACTACCACCCTCAGCGACGCCGCAACGCTTTCCGCCGGACATCCCGCCTTGCGGCCGGGCGGCACGGCGCAGCATTTCGACATCGTGCCGTTCGACGCGCCGCTCGGCGCCGAAGTGATCGGCCTGGACCTGTCGCAACCGCTCGACGCCGACGATTTCACGCGCATCCATCGTGCACACCTCGATCACCACGTGCTGGTGTTTCGCGACCAGCGCATCACGCCGGACGAGCACATCGCGTTCAGCCGCCGCTTCGGACCGCTGCAGATCCACGTGCTGCACCAGTTCGCACTGGCCGGCCATCCGGAAGTGCTGATCGTGTCGAACATCGTCGAGAACGGCAAGCCGGTCGGGCTCGGCGACGCCGGCCATTTCTGGCATTCCGACCTGTCGTACAAGGAAAAACCGAGCCTCGGCTCGCTGCTGCACGCGCAGGAACTGCCGGCGGAAGGCGGCGACACGCTGTTCGCGAACATGCATCTCGCGTGGGACACGCTGCCGGCCCATCTGCGCCGCGCGGTCGAAGGGCGGCGCGCCGAGCATACGTATCTCGCGCGCTACGCGGAACTGCAGGCGCGCAGCCCGTGGCGGCCGAACCTGTCGCCCGAACAGATCGCGCAGGTCGCGGCGGTCGTGCATCCGGTCGTGCGCACGCATCCGGAAACCGGCCGCAAGGCGCTGTTCGTCAGCGAGCATTTCACGACGCGCATCGTCGGGCTGCCCGACGACGAAAGCCGCGCGCTGCTCGACGAACTGTTCGCGCACAGCGTGCGCGCCGAGCACCTGTATCGGCACGCGTGGCGCGATCACGATCTGGTGTTCTGGGACAACCGCTCGCTGATGCATCTCGCCGCCGGCACGCCCGACCACCTGCGCCGCAAGCTGTACCGCACGACGATCGAAGGCGACGTGCCTTTCTGAGCCGCGCGCCGCGTCATTCATTTCCGACCCATCCCGACCGGAGTTCCGATGTCGTTTTCGTTCTTGCCGGCGCGTCGCGCGCTGGCGGCCACGCTCACCGCCGCGCTCGCCTTAGCGGGCGCGGTCATCCCGCACGCCGCGCACGCGGAAGGTCGCATCCGCATCGCCGAGCAGTTCGGCGTCGTCTACCTGATGCTGAACGTCGCGCGCGACCAGCAACTGATCGAGAAGGAGGGGCGCAAGGCCGGCCTCGACATCAAGGTCGACTGGGTGCGACTGTCAGGCGGCGCGGCCGTGAACGACGCGCTGCTGTCCGGCGCGGTCGACATCGCGGGCGCGGGCGTCGGCCCTCTGTTGACCGTGTGGGACCGCACGCGCGGCCGACAGAACGTGAAGGGCGTCGCGTCGCTCGGCAATTTTCCGTACTACCTCGTGAGCAGCAACCCGAACGTGAAGACGATCGCCGACCTGAGCGCGAAGGACCGCATCGCGGTGCCGGCGGTCGGCGTGTCGGTGCAGTCGCGCGTGCTGCAGTACGCGGCCGCGAAGCAGTGGGGCGACAAGCAGTTCGACAAGCTCGACGCGCTCACGCAGGCGATTCCGCATCCGGACGCGACGGCCGCGATTCTCGCGAACAGCAACGTGATCACCGGCCATTTCGGCAATCCGCCGTTCCAGGAGCAGGAGCTCGCCGGCAACCCGAACGCGCACATCGTGCTGAATTCGTATGACGTGCTCGGCGGCCCGAGCTCGGCGACGGTGCTGTACGCGACCGAGAAATTCCGCGACGACAACCCGAAGACCTATCGCGCGTTCGTCGCCGCGCTGGCCGACGCCGCTCGGCAGATCGCGGCCGATCCGGAGCGCGCGGCCGATACCTATATTCGCGTGAACGGATCGAAGATCGATCGCACGCTGCTGCTGAAGATCCTGCGCAATCCGCAGGTGCAGTTCAAGACCGCGCCGCAGAACACGCTGCCGCTCGCGCAGTTCATGCATCGCACCGGCGCGATCCGCAACGAACCGAAGTCGTGGCGCGACTACTTCTTCGACGATCCGGCGACGGCGGGCGGCAGCTGAGCGACGCCGATGTTCCGACGCCGCGATCGACGCTTATGCGTCGGCGCGGTTTCGATATGCGCAATCGATGGTTGGTCCGCGCGGCGCCCGGCCGTATGTTGATGCTTTTCCCGCAAGAGATTCGATCGTGAACGCCACTTCTCCCCGAACCTGGTTGCCGCCGTATGCGGCACGTGGCGGCGCGTCGCCGGCCGCGCCGGCCGTGGCCGATACGCGTGCCGACGATCGCCCGGCCGCGAACGCCGCGCAGGCCGGCACGCACAGCGAACGCCTGCTGGCGATCGACCAGGTCAGCCTCGAATACCGCAGCGGCGCGCGGATCGTTCGTGCGACGCATCAGGTGAGCTTCGACGTGTACGGCAGCGACCGCTTCGTGCTGCTCGGCCCGTCCGGGTGCGGGAAGTCGACACTGCTGAAGGCGATCGCCGGCTTCATCGAGCCCGTCTCGGGTTCGATCGCGCTCGACGGCCGGCCGGTGCGCGGGCCGGGGCCCGACCGCATCGTCGTGTTCCAGGAATTCGATCAGTTGCCGCCGTGGAAAACGGTCGTCGAGAACGTCGCGTTTCCGTTGCGCGTCGCCGCGAAGCTGTCGCGCGCCGAAGCACGCGAGCGCGCGCTGCACTATCTCGACAAAGTCGGCCTTGGCACGTTCGCCGACGCCTATCCGCATACGCTGTCGGGCGGCATGAAACAGCGCGTCGCGATTGCACGGGCGCTGGCGATGCAGCCGCGCGTGCTGCTGATGGACGAGCCGTTCGCCGCGCTGGATGCGCTCACGCGCCGCAAGATGCAGGAGGAACTGCTGCGGCTGTGGGACGAATTCCGCTTCACGCTGCTGTTCGTCACGCACTCGATCGAGGAGGCGCTCGTGGTCGGCAACCGGATTCTGCTGCTGTCGCCGCACCCGGGCCGCGTGCGCGCGGAGCTCAACAGTCACGAGCATTCGCTCGACAACGTCGATACGGGCGACTTCCGCGACAACGTCGCACGGATCCATCGCTTGCTGTTCGACACCGACGCACCGCACGTACCGACGACGGAGGACGCCGCATCATGAATACGATCGATCCAGCCGTGCCGCCGCTGCCGCCCGTGCGCGCCGAATACACGCGCACGCCCGACACGCTGCCTTACGCCGAGCGCGCGGCGCCCGCGCCGCTGCTGCGCCGCATCGCCGGTGCCGCATGGTTTCGCCGCAGCGTCATCGCGCTCGTGCTGATCGCCGCATGGGAGATCGTCGCGCGCATCGTCGCGAACGATCTGCTCGTCCCGACCTTCGGCGCGACGCTGGCCGCGTTCGTGCAGGGCATCGAGTCGGGCGAACTGCTCGTGAAGACGGGCATCTCGATGTCGGTGCTGCTGCGCGGCTATGCGCTGGGCGTGCTGCTGGCGTTCGCGTTGACGTCGCTCGCGGTATCCACGCGCATCGGCCGCGACCTGTTGACGATGCTCACGTCGATGTTCAATCCGCTGCCGTCCATCGCGTTGCTGCCGATCGCGCTGCTGTGGTTCGGACTCGGCACCGGCAGCCTGCTGTTCGTGCTCGTGCATGCGGTGCTGTGGCCGCTCGCGCTCAATATCTATACCGGCTTCGTCGGCGTGCCCGCCACGCTGAAGATGGCCGGGCGCAACTACGGGCTCACGGGCCTGCGCCAGATCGCGCTGATTCTCGTGCCGGCCGCGCTGCCGTCAATCCTGTCGGGACTGCGCGTGGGCTGGGCATTCGCGTGGCGCACGCTGATCGCGGCCGAGCTCGTGTTCGGCGCGAGCGCGGGGCAGGGCGGCCTCGGCTGGTACATCTTCCAGAACCGCAACGAGCTGTATACGGACCGCGTGTTCGCCGGTCTCGCGGCCGTCATCGTGATCGGGCTGCTGGTCGAGAACCTCGTGTTCGATACACTCGAGCGCGCGACCGTGCGGCGCTGGGGCATTCAGCACTGACGGCGTCCGTGCGCGATCAATCCCGGCGCGGGCATAACGTAAGCTGAAATCGGCTTTTTACGCGTGGCGGGGGTGTCCCTATACTTGCGGACACCGTGTCGTGCGCTACCGCGACACGCCCCGATCTTCCCGAACAAGGACCTGCCGAATGACTGCCCGTGATGCCGTCGATCCGCGCGACGCATTGCGCGACGCGCTTGCCACGCTGCCCGATCTCGCGACTGCCATCGGGCAGGATGCCGCGCAACGCGAGGTGCGTCGCGCACTGCCGTTCGAAGGCTTCGCGATCTTCCGGCGCTCGGCACTGGGCGCGCTGCGGATTCCGGTCGAGCGCGGCGGCCTCGGCGGCACGCTGGTCGACCTGTTCGAGTCGATCGCGACGCTGGCGGCCGCCGATTCGAATCTCGCGCACGCGCTGCGCATCCACTACGACCAGACCGAGACGCTGCGGCTGTCGCCGCGCACGGCGTTCAACGACGTGCAGCTCGCGCGCGTGCTCAGTGGTGCGATCTTCGGCGGCGCGTCGACCGAGCGCGGCACGTCGCGCCCGGGCGAGAACACGACCGTGCTGCGTCGCGACGGCGACCGCTACCGCGTGACGGGCCGCAAATACTATTCGACGGGCACCGCGTTCGCCGATTTCGCGCGCATCAACGTGGAGAACGAGCAGGGCGATGCGCTCGCGGTGATCGTTCCCGTTGCGCGCGACGGCCTGCAGGTGCTCGACGACTGGGACGGGATGGGCCAGCGCATGACGGCGAGCGGCAGCCTGTTGCTGAACGACGTGCAGGTGTTCGCGGACGAAGTGGTCCCGCGCGACGGATCGACGCTCGTCGGCCGTCATTGCGGCGCGCTGCGGCAGCTTCATCTCGTCGCGACGGGCGCGGGCATCGTGCGCAACGTGGTGGCCGATGCGCGCCGCTACGTGCTCGCGCACGGCCGGCCCGCGCTGCACAGCCCGGCACCGACCGCGCGCGACGATCATTTCATCCAGCAGATCGTCGGCGAGCTGTCCGCGCATAGCCATGCGATCGACGCGCTCGTACGAGAAAACGCACGCGCGCTCGACCGCTCCGCCGACGCGATCGAAGCAGGCGCCGCCGACGCGGATGCGCTCGTGCTCGACAGCGCGCTCGCGACCGCGCGTACGCAGCTGATCGTCAGCAAGCTTGCGCTGCATGCGGCCGAGCGGCTGTTCGAAGTGGGCGGGGCATCGGCGACGGCGCGCGAGCACAACTTCGATCGCCACTGGCGCAATCTGCGCACGATCTTCAGCCACAACCCGTTGCTGCACAAGGCGCGCGTGATCGGCGACTACGCATTGAACGGCGTGACGACGCACCTGACCGAAGGGCGCGTGTTCTGACGACGGCCGCCGGGCGCGGCTGCTGTGCCGCCGCGCCGGGTTGCAGCCCCGCGGACGTCAACGCCGCAAGCCGGCTTCGCGCAGCAGCGGCAGCACGCGCTCGCCGAAGAAGTCGAGATCGGGCTTGAAGTCGTAGAAGCTCAACTGGATGCCGTCGATGCCCGCGCGATGCAGCCGCACGAGGGTATCGGCGACTTCTTCAGGCGAGCCTGTGATCGAGATGTTGCCGCCGATCGCGCGCGCGGCGGCTTGCGCGCGCTGCTCGAAACCGCCGCGCCACGCGTGCGCGTCGCTGTCGAAGCGATGGAAGCTGCCTTCGTCCGCATGCGCGACGATGGCGTCGCGGTACGCGCGCGCTTCGGCCGCCGTCTCGCGGCAGATCACGAGCGGATTGAGCAGCGTGCGGATCGTGCGGCCGTGCGCGGCGGCGGCCGCCTTCACGCGTGCGGTATGCGCGGGCAGCGCATCGATCGCGCGCTCGGCGTCGGGGCCGGCCGGACTGGTGACGAACACGATGTCCGAATAGCGCGCGGCGAATGCGATGCCCGCATCGGAACCCGTCGCGTTGATGAGCAGCGGGCGGCCGTAGCGCGGTTTCGGTGTCACGAATGCGCCGCCCAGCCGCCAGCTCGACAGTTCGGGCGTGTAGCTGAAATTATCCGGTTGCGCCCACAACTGCTGGACCGCATCGAGGAATTCGGCAGCCATCTCGTAGCGCCGGTCGTGTTCGATCCGGTTCCAGCCGAACATCTCGTGCTCGATCGCGCGGTGGCCGGTCACCACGTTGATGCCCCAGCGCCCGCGCGAGATGTGGTCGAGCGTCGCGGTGAACTTCGCGAAATGCAGCGGATGCCACGGCCCGTAGAGCACGTGGCTCGTCGCGACGAGGATGATCCGCTCGGTGCGCGCGGTGAGCGCGGCCAGCGTCATGAACGAGTCGAGCGCGTGGCCGTCGAACACGCCGCCGTAGCCGCCTTTCGGCAACCATTGCGACAGCGCGAACACGAGATCGAAGCCGAGCGCTTCGGCTCGGGCCACGAGATCGGCGTTGTAGTCGAACGTCCAGTCGGTCGAGCGCGGCAGCGTCGATGCGCTCCATCCGCCGGCCTGGATCGGCAGGAACAGCCCGAGCATCAACGGCTGCGCGAGCGTGCGCGATACGGGGCTGTCGGGGAAATCCGCCGGCGAACGAACGTCGACGAACGGCGACGGCGCAAGCGGGGCGGTGACGGAGGGATCGCTCATTACGGGGTCCTTGCTGAAAGGGGCGACGCGATGCGCATGGGTGTGCGGCCCGATGCGGCGGCAAGCGGCGCGGCGTGCGTCATAGCCTGCCCGGCCTCGGGTCGGGCACGAAGCCGTCGCGGTTCGGCATCTGTACGCGCGGCAGCGTGCGCGCGTCGAGCCGGGCGTCGCCGGGCACGATGCCGTTCAGGTGGAGGACGTACGCGGTGACCGCATAGACGTCGTCCGCGCTCAGCGATTGCGGCGCGTTGTACGGCATCGCCCGGCGAATGTAGTCGAATAGCGTCGTCGCGTACGGCCAGTAGCTGCCGACGGTCTTTCTGGGCTTCGTGCTCGCGAGCGAGCCGATGCCGCCGACGAGCGGATCGCCGACGCCGCCTTCGCCGCCGGCGCCGTGACACATCGCGCATTTTTCGGCGAACACGTGAGCGCCGCGTGCGACCGTGCCCGCGCCGGGCGGCAGGCCGCTGCCGTCCGGCGCGATGTCGATGTCCCACGCGGCGAGCGCCGCGCGATCGATTGGCCGGCCCAGGTCGAAACCGGCACCGAACGCGCTCGTCGTCATCGCGCAGGCCGCCAGCAGGCAAGCGAGCGGCTTACGCATTGCGCACCTCGCCGTCGGCGCCGACGCGCCAGTTCTGGATGCCGTTGTAGTGGTACTGCGAGTTCAGGCCGCGCGCGGCGACAAGCGCGTCGCGGGTCGGCTGCACGTAGCCCGTCTCGTCGGTCGCGCGGCTTTGCAGGTCGGCCGGCTCGCCGCGCCATACCCAGTCGGCCTCGAAACGCGTCAGCGCGCGGTCGCGTACGTCGCCGGCGAGCCGGGCGGGCCGCCACGTGCGGCCGCCGTCGGTCGACACGTCGACGGCGCGAATCCGGCCGCGGCCCGACCACGCGTAGCCGCTGATCGGGTAATAGCCGTGCGCGGCGAGCCGGTGGCCGGCCGACGGCCGTGTGATCACCGACTTCGCATCCATCTCGAACACGAACTGGCGTGCGCAGCCGTCGGGCAGCAGATTCGTGTATTTCGACGTTTCCTCGCGCGTCATCTCCGGCGCACGCACCAGCTTCAGCCGCCGCAGCCACTTGATGTTCGTGTTGCCTTCGAAACCCGGCACGATCAGCCGCACCGGGTAACCGTTCTCCGGGCGCAGCCGCTCGCCGTTCTGTGCATAGACGACCAGCGCGCGCTCGAGGAGCCGGTCGAGCGGCAGGCTGCGCGTCATTGCCGCGCCATCCGCGCCTTCGGCGAGCAGCCAGCATGCATCGGGATCGATGCCGGTTTCGTCGAGCAGCGTCGACAGCCGGACGCCCGTCCATTCGCAGCACGACAGCAACCCATGCGTGAACTGAACCGGCAGCCCGCTCGGGCCGTTCCATTCGCTGCCGGTGTTGCCCGAGCACTCGAGGAAGTGGATCCGCGATTCGGACGGAAAGCGCAGCAGGTCGTCGAGCGTGAAGACGCGCGGCTCGCGCACGAGGCCGTGCACGACGACGCGATGGCGCTGCGCATCGATGTCGGGCACGCCCGCATGATGACGCTCGTAGACCAGCCCGTTCGGCGTGATGTCGCCGAACAGGTCGGCGAGCGGCGTCATCGACGAGCCGGAACCGGGTAGCGCAGGGGTACGGGCGCTGCGACGGATCACGTCGCGTTCGTGCTCCGCCGGCAGGCCGTACGGTGGCGACAGCAGCGGTGCGCCGGGCGTGCGCGTCCACGGCGGTACGTCGAGCGGCTGGCTCGCGAGCGCGCCGCTGGCGGGCAGCATCGCGGCCGCCCAGCCGCCGGCGAGCTGGCGCAGCGCCGCGCGCCGGCCGCTGCGCGGCGATCGGGGAGGAAAACGGGAATCGGTCATGGTCGAACGCATGTCGCGCGCGGGGAAACGATCATTCTCGGCAACCGGGCGCGGCGCGGCAAACAACGATTCCCGCTTTGCTTATCGTGCCCGTTGCGCGACGCCCGGTGTGCGTGCCGTCAGAACTTCACGCGCAGCCCGCTGACGAACGCGAGCTGGCGGTTCGTCGACGACGCGCTGCCGATGTTCGAGATCGCCGCGATCTTGCGATAGCCGCCCGGCGTCGAGGTGCTCGCATCGCCGGCCGCGAGCTGGTAGATGCCCGACACGTAGATATCGGTGCGCTTCGACAACGCATAGTCGAACCCGAGCGTGAACTGATGCCAGCGCGGCTTCAGCGTCTGGCCGCTCGTGCCCGGCAGGCCGCTCGCGCGCCCGTCGGTGAACGTATAGACCCCGATCAGCGTCGCCGCCGGCGTGAGCTGGTAGCGCGCATTCACGTCGTAGTTGTTGAACTTGCGCGACGAACCGTCGAGATAATCGAGCTGCGTGTGGCTCCACGCGAAGCCGAGCGTCGCGCGGCCGAGCACGTAGTTCGCGCCTGCCGCGCCGATCTGCTGCTTCAGTACACCGCCGTTCAGCCCGTAGAAGAACGCGCCGCTGTAGTCGTTGCCGGTGGTCGAGGTCGCGCCGCCCACCGCGCCGCTCGTATTCGACGCCGCATTCGGATGATTGAACCGCACATAGCCGCCGCCGATCGACAGCGGGCCGTTCACGTAGTTCGCCGATGCGCCCCACGCGTTGTTGTTCGAGAATCCGGTGCCCGCGCCGCCATTGGCCTGGTTGCTGAATGCGTAGAGCAGGTCGGCCGTGAAGCCGGCGATCGTGTCGCTGCGGAACTTCACCGCGTTGTTCAGCCGGAAGCTCTGGTTCAGGTTGTCGTTGTCGCCCACGTGCGTGGCCGGAGACCAGAACCCCGCCCCCGAGTACGGCGCGACGAGATCGGTGATCGGCTCGTACTGACGGCCGAACGTCAACGTGCCGAGCCCTTTCTTGCCGAGGCCCACGTACGCGGACCGGCCGAACAGCCGGCCGCCCTGGCCGAGCCCGCCGTCGCTCGGCCGGAACCCGCTTTCCAGCGTGAAGACCGCCTGCAGGCCGCCGCCGAGATCCTCCGCGCCTTTGAGGCCCCAGCGGCTGCCGCTCAGCTTGCCGCTCGTCTGCTGGATGTTGCTCGCGCCGCCCTGGTTGTTCGTATACGCGATGCCGGCGTCGACCACCCCGTACAACGTTACCGAACTCTGCGCATGCGCGCCGACCGAACCGATCGAAACCAAACCCAGTACCACCGTTTTTTTGATCATGACCAACCTCTGTTTTTATCAGTACGTTTGCGAGGATCACGATGCTATTGACGACGGACGCGCCGATGAACGGCCGATCCGTGGTTTGTAAATCGCTGAGCGGCCGATTTGTAATGTGCATTGCCGCCGGCCCGGCAGGTGTGCTGCGATTGCGTCCGGCACGCCTGCTGCGGCGAACGCATCGTGCGGACAGCGAACGTCGTTCGCCGGAAACCCGTTGAGGCGGTCATATCGATCGATGAAATCGTTCGATGTGCGTAGTACACGTCGTTCGCATGACGATGCGTTTACGCAACGGCCCGCTAGGCGACGACGGGCCGATGCGCTATGCGCGTTCGCATATCGATTCCGCAAAACGTTGGTAGGGCCGGGCGAAGCGCGACGGTAGAGTCTGACATCCGGCCGCTGGCCGGCATGCGTCGGGAACAGCAGGGCGCGCGGGTGCGCGCGCTTCCCGACCGGGGCAATCAACGAGAAAGGAGCCGTTTGACATGAGTCGAGATGTACTGTTTCTGCTGGCACCGGGCTTTGCCGATCCGAAGCATCCGGGCCAGCGCTTCGTCTGCCCGCATGGACTGCCGATCGAAGGGCTGCTCGCGAGCGCGCCCGATCTCGCCAAGCGTATCGACGTGAAGCGCGTCGGTTTCGAGCGGCCGCGGCCCGCTGTGATCGACGCGCTCGACGACGCGCACCAGGGCCTGCCGGTGCTCGTGCTGGGCCGCGACCAGCCCGCGCCGGACGACGCGCAGACGCTCGGCGACGTGCGCTTCGTCGCCGACGCGCGCCGCATTCTCGAATTGCTGGCCGAACGCCACGGCTTTCCGGCGCTGCATTGACGCGGCGGTTTCGCTTTCCATCCGGTTCCATCCGATCGCCAGGAGCATCCGATGTCGTCAATGTCGGCGGTACGTCGCCGCCTGCTGCTAGCCGGCGCCGCAGTCGCGGCGCATCCATTGGCTGCGTTTGCCGTGCCGGACGCCGATGCCGATCTCGCCGGCACGACGTTGCGCGTCGCGACCTACAAGGGCGGCTGGCGCGCGCTGCTGCATGCGGCCGGGCTCGACAACACGCCATACCGGATCGACTGGCGCGAGTTGAACAACGGCGTGCTGCACATCGAGGCGCTCAATGCGGATGCACTCGATATCGGTTCGGGTAGCGAAATTCCCGCCGTGTTCGCCGCGCGCCAGAAAGCCAATGTGAGATTCATCTCGCGCGTGCGCGAAGACCTGAACAACCAGGTCACGCTCGCGCGCAAGGACACGCCGATCCGCAGCATCGCGGATCTGAAGGGCAAGCGCGTCGGCTACGTGCGCGCGACGACGTCGCACTATTTCCTGTATCGACAACTGGCGGAAGCCGGCCTCAGCTTCGACGACATCCAGCCGATCAACCTGTCGCCGACCGACGGGTTGTCCGCGTACGATCGCGGCGACATCGACGCATGGGCGATTTACGGCTACAACGGCCAGCTCGCGCGCAACCGCTACGGCGCCCGCGTGCTCAAGACGGGAAAGGGTTATCTGTCGGGCAATTTCCCGGTGTATGCGAATCCGCGCACGCTCGACGATGCGCGTCGCCGCGCGGCGACCGGTGATTTGCTGCTGCGGTTCCGGCGTGCGTATGCGTGGGCGAACGGGCATTTTCGCGACTACGCTATCGCGCAGAATCATGAGACGCGTGTGCCGGTTGCCGATCTCGTCGCGATGTTCGACCAGCGCAGCGAAGACTACGCGCTGCTGCCGGTGACGCCCGACGTGGTCGCGCAGCACCAGCAGGTCGCGGACGTGTTTGCGCGCATCGGTGTGCTGGACGGGCCGGCGCGTGTCGCGCCGTTGTGGGATACGTCGTTCAATCCGACGGTGGCGGCGAGTGATGCGCTGAAGCGGAAAGCGCTTGCCGGTTAGGGGCGAAGCTGATTGCGTCGGAAGACATAGGCCTGGCGGCGGACCGTTGACGAAGGAATCTCCCGGAGCCTGGAGCATGCGCGGTCCCGGGGGCGGGCGTCTGACGGCAAGAACACACAGTCCACCGACCGCCTGCATGCGCAGGCGGTCGGTCGGCACGTTCCCGTCATTTATCCGAGCGCCGCGTGACCACGACCGAATCGCTTTCCTCCGAAGCGAAGCACCATCACGCGGCCTCTGGCGTTCGACGGATCCGCAAGCGCCGTCAATTCACCCCGACAGCACTCCATGCGCGCGCGACCGTCGCGCTTTCGGCCGAGTTCGCGCCGTACAGGTCGTTCGCCGCCTGGATCGACGCACGCCGGGCGTTCGGGTAGCTCGAGTTGGCGTTCAGGTACACGGTGAGCGTCCGGTACCAGATCTTGCCGGCCTTGTCGCGACCCAGCCCGCTGAACGTCGTGTCGCCGTTGCAGACCAGTTGCGCTCTCGACAGGCCGGTGTCGGTCGACGGCACCGACGGCCCTTCCGACAGCAGGTAGAAGAAGCGGTTGCCAACCCCCGACGTGAAGTGCGGATCGTGGCGCGGATTCGACCACGAGAAGCCGCCCGACGGGTAGCAGCTGAACGACCGGCCGTCGAGATCCTGCTTGTACATCTTGCGCAGGCCGCCGCTCACCACGCGCGCGCCGATCACGTAGTTGCCGGGATCGTTGGGGTTGTTCGCGTAGAACTTCACGAGCGTGCCGAAAATGTCGGACGTCGCCTCGTTCAGGCCGCCCGCGTCGCCCGAATAGTTCAGGTTGGCGGTGGCTTCGGTCACGCCATGACTCATCTCGTGCCCGGCGACGTCGACCGACACCACGGGTTTCGGCAGGCGCGTGCCCGGTTCGCCGTCGCCGTACGCCATCACGCGCGACGACAGCCATGCCGCGTTCGCGCCGGTCGTGCCGCTGCCGGTATTGAACACCACGTGAGCGTAGCTTCTCACGCCGCGACCGTCGTTGAAGATGCCGTTGCGATTGTGCGCGGTCTTGTAGTAGTCCCAAGTCAACGCGAGCCCGTAGTCGATGTCTGCCGCAACCGTCTGCCGGTCGGTGGTCGTGTTGTTGCCCCACACGTTCGTGCTGCTCGTGAAGATCGGCAGGTCGGTCGCTTGCTCGACCTCGTCCGAACTCAGGCCGCGGCCATCGTAGACCGAGCCGCCGCCGCGGCCCGGATCGAGCATCCGGTATGCGTTCGTGCCGGTCTGGTCCGTCGTGAGCGTCAGGTTGCCGTAGTACAGCGAACGGCCGGTGCCGGTCGCGGCGGCGGTCTTGATCAGGTCCTGTGCGTCGAGCACGGCGCCGGTGCGGGCGTCGACGTAGTACAGCACGGCGTCGCCGTGCGTGTCGGTCGACTTGCCGTAGACGCGTACCGCATAGGCCAGCGTCGGCGTGACGTCGCGGGCGAACACGACGAGTTCCGGGTCATCGACGCGGCGCACGTCGGAGTTGAAGCGCGCGGCCGCGATGTGTCTGGCCCGCGTCGCGCCTACGTCGGGTGCGTTGCGTACCACGGCGCGGTTGCCGACCTTGCCGATCGTGCCGGCGAGATTGATCGGTGCGAGCTGCGTCACGCTTGCCTGCTTCAACTGCCCGTTGCGCGAATGGACGACCACGTCGCCGCCGATCACGGGCAGGCCCGCGTGGAAGCGATCGAAGCGCACGTGCTCGGTGCCGTCGGGATCGACGATCACGTCACGCACCTGGAACTGGTCGCCGTCGGTTGGGGCGCCTGCTTGCGGTCCGGCGAACTTCAACGTGCGTGCCGCGCCGCTGGCCGCCACGCTGAAGGTGGTCGGGTTCTGCTGGATCAGTTGCAGCGCCTTGTCGACCGCGGCCGGCTGGTCGCCGGCCTGCGCAAAAGCGCTGAGACTCGCGACGGTAATCGCGGTGATGGGCAGCAGTCGAGACAGTTTCTTCATGTAATTCCCCAGGTTATGAGTGGGTTTGTTCGAGGAATGCATCAAGTGATGACTTTTAAACAAGACATGTCGCGAACAGCAGGGGGATGCTAGGAGGTGATTTTTATAATTACAAGATATTTTCTTTGTTATTAATTTTTCATATCGTTGCCGTTAATCAAGTCGGGATTTGGTGAGGAATTTGAAATGATCGTGTCGATGGCGATAACGGGGCGATGTCTCTACGGCGTGTCACCGCGACGCTTTGCGGCTTTATCGTCGTGGCAGGATTGTAAGGAGTGCGGGCGATGAGATCTCGAGTTAAGTGGATGGTCGAGATCATTTTTTATTGAATATTGATTTCGATTGTTGATGATCCGCGTGCCGTAAAATCAATTTTTTATGCTTTTGATATCTTCTGGTTGTGACGTGGAGTCATTAAATGTCGATGGGCGTCGGCGAGCGAGGATCGCATGACAACTACGGGAGGTGATTCGGGGGATCTTGCTGATCGCTCACGGCGATGTTCGAGCCTTGGCGGACCGTAGGGCCGCAGACTGCGTGCGGACGGTACTTATGTCGATGTAAATTGACATAATGCGTGTTATCAACGTCAAATCGTGTGGCAGCCATATCCTAATGTCGTGTTCTGGCTATTTACAGATGTCGTGTTTTTGACTGCTGGCATGCTGGACGGCTCGTTGAGCAAGCGCGGGAGCCGACCATGCAGCCAGCCGGATTGGTGACATGGTGACACTGACGATGCGAGAGCTTGATCGACTCAAGGTGATCCAGGCCGTGGTGGATATGGGTTTGAAGCCCGGGCGTGCAGCCGAACGGCTGGGCCTGAGCGTGCGCCAGGTAGAACGGCTGGTCATCCGGTATCGCGAGCACGGACCTGGCGGCGTCGCTTCGGGCCGTCGTGGCCGGCCAGGCAACCGCAAGCTCGACGACGGGCTCGCGTTACGCGCCTTGACCATTATTCGAGAGCGCTACGCCGATTTTGGGCCGACGCTGGCCTGCGAGAAGCTCTGGGAGTGTCACGGCATTCGGCTGGCCAAGGAGACGGTCAGGAAGCTGATGACAGACGCAGGTTTGTGGATTCCGCGCCGGCAGCGTCCGCCGAAGGTCTACCAGCCGCGAGCGCGCCGGGCGTGTCTGGGTGAACTGATCCAGATCGACGGCTGCGATCATCGGTGGTTCGAGGAACGAGCGCCGGCCTGCACGCTGCTGGTGTACGTGGACGACGCGACGAGCCGGCTGATGGTGCTGCACTTCACGCAGACCGAATCGACGTTCAGCTACTTCGAGGCCACGCGAATGTATCTGGAGCGCTACGGCAAGCCGGTGGCGTTCTACAGCGACAAGTACAGCGTGTTCCGCAATACGAGCGCCAGCAAGACCGGCCAGAGCGTGACGCACTTCGGCCGGGCGATGTACGAACTGAACATCGACACGTTCTGTGCGAACAGCAGCTCGGCCAAGGGGCGCGTCGAGCGGGCCCACCTGACGCTGCAGGATCGGCTGGTCAAGGAGATGCGACTGCGCGGCATCAACACGGTAGCGGATGCCAACGCTTATGCGCCCTCCTTCATCGCCACGTATAACGCGCGCTTCGCGAAGCCGCCGCGCAGCGGCTTTGATGCGCATCGGCCGCTGCGATCCGACGAGGATCTGGACCGGCTGCTGACCTGGCGTGAGACACGCCGGGTGACGAAGGCGTTGACGGTGCAGTACGACCGGGTGCTGTACCTGCTGGACGATACGCCAGGGAATCGAGCGTGGATACATCGCGACGTCGAGGTGTGGGAGTACCCGGATGGTCGGATTGAAATCCGAGCAGCCGGTCAGATACTGGCAGCTCAGTCCTATGACCGGCTGGCTGAGGTCGACCAAGGCGCAATCGTGGACCACAAGCGGCTGAGTCACGCGTTGCAGGTGGCGCAAGCGTTTCAGGCGCAGCGCGACAGCCGGCGGATCGGCACCGCGCCGTCGCGAACGCATCGCGGGCTGCCGGTGCGGGCAAATGAAGCGCAACCCGGCACGAAGAAACCCCGCCGGTTCACGGTGGCTGACATGGAAACGGCGATTCTGGAAGTTGCGTCAAAAGCAGAAACTGAGCGGCGGTCTGCGAAGGCCCGCGGGTGAACGTCAGCGCCCTGCTGCTTCAGACTCGGCGCTTCAACGTTCAATGATGGAAAGGCCGATGAAACATGCGACATCTGAATTTAGCTGGCGCTACGACATCTGAATCCGGGTATGACATTGTTGTAAGAGCAAAGTTGTAATGTCGCATCTGGGCAAAGTTGAAATGTCGTAGCTCGAGGGTTTCGGCGCATGCTGGCGGCGGTTCGAACTGCCGGAGCGCATCGTGGGCCAACCTAGACTGATCACCATGAGCATGCGGGAGCTGGATCGTCTGAAGGTCGTGGAAGCTGTGATCGAGCAGCGTCTGATGCCTTGGCGGGCCGCGGAGCGGCTCGGGATCAGTCGACGGCAGATTGAACGGCTGGTCGCCCGGTATCGGGCTGCTGGCCCGCCCGGACTGGCTTCGCGCAAGCGTGGCGTCCCGGTAATCGGCGGCTGGACGCTGATCTGGCCGATCGGGCACTGTCGATCATCCGTGATCGCTACGCCGATTTCGGGCCGACGCTGGCCTGCGAGAAGCTGTATGAGTGCCACGTCCTGGCGCGCCATCGAGACCAACCATACCTTCACTTTGAAGGGGTATATCGGGCTGTCCGGCACGGTGGCGCGGGGAATCTTGAATATCCCGACCAGCCCGACCGCTGCCTTGGGCGTATCGGTGCGGGCACCGAGTTCGATCAGCCGCCACACGACATCCCAGTCGGCGCCCCACGCTGTTCGCCATCGTTCTCGGCCCGCAACCGTCAGAACTTGTGCCGAATGCCGATCCGCGCTGCGGTCTGAAAACTCGTGCTGGACGGCGATCCGAGCGCAGCCTCGATTTGAGCGCCGTGTGCATGATCGTGCGCGAGCGCGCCAACGAAATAAACGTCCGTTCGCTTGGAAATGAAGTAGTCCGCACCGATGGTTATCTGATTCGCGCTGCCAACCCCGTTGTTACGCTGTTGAAACTGGAACCCTGCTCCGAGCGAAATATCGGGCCTGACAAAGTATGTCATGCCGCCGTCATAGGTCAGCGCCCGAGCCTGGGTCCCGCTGCTCAGCTGGACATCGGTCACTACGCCGAATATCTGGGCTTTCCCCAGGCTGTAAGTTGCGCCACCGGCGTACTCGGTCAAATTCGCGGAAGTCGTCGCGTTATGCTGCTTGAAATACGACAGCGATGCGGCAAGCCCGCCTTGGCTGTAGTTCAGCAGAAAATTCATCGAACTGTTGGTGCCCAACGAGCCGGCGACATTGCCGAAACCATACATGGCGCCGACACTGAAACCCGAAATCGTGGGCGACAGATACTTCACCGAGTTATTGATGTTGTCGCCCCACAGTCGGTTATCGAGCGTATACCCGCCAGCCGCATACGCCGGGATTCCCCAGCCCAAAATACCCGCCGCCGTGTTGCCCGCAATCGAGTATGCCGGGAAAATATCACCGATGAAGTCGTATTGCCGCCCGAGCGTCAGCGTGCCGAAGCGCCCGTCAAGGCCGACGAAGGCTGCGCGATTGAACAACAGCCCGCTCTGCGCCAACGCGCCGTTGGAAAGTTGAAAACCGCTTTCGAGCGTGAAGATCGCCTTAAGCCCGCCACCCAGATCCTCTTTACCCGTCAGCCCCCAACGATCTCCCTGCGAGGACCCAGACGTAAACTGCACGAGCGCACCATGTCCCGTGCTCGATTTCGCATTGTTCGTGTACGTGATGCCGGCATCCACCAGCCCGTACAGCGTCACTGACGACTGCGCATGTGCCACGCCACACCCAACCGCGGCGCACACCACCATGCTTCGCTTGATGACCGTATTCATATCGCTTTCCTAATTTTATGGCGTAGTTTTCGTTGACGAAATGACTGAGGAAAACGTCCCGCCGGAAATGCGTCGGAATCGTTTGGTCAATGGGCAGGCGTCTCCGGGTAATTCTCCAGCTCGCCTCTACAACGAACAGGCTCAGCACGTCCGCTTCCCACTGTGCGTCTACTCTATGAGCCGCGTTTTTTGAGCCCCATCGTTAGAAATGTCGACAGGGACATTCCGGACTGAGCCTGCGCTCACGAAATTCAGGCCCCGCGCGAGCGTCCCATCCGATCCGCAATAGGCAGTGCACCTGACTGCGGCATGAATACAACGGACGGACAGAGGCAGCGAAGTTCGTTGCTGATCAGGATTTTTTGCGCTGCTATGCTTGGTGTGTAATGCGAACCAGTCTTTCAAGGCTGTCACGCATGCTGTCTCCTGATTCTTCCCACCGATGAGGCACCCTTGAAGCCACAAGTTCACGATCTCACGCTCGACGAACTCCGACTTTTCGGCGACATCATCGGACGGCTCGAAGAGCTCGGACCGATCGTGGATGTCAGGCGCGTCGTTTTGTCAGACTTGACCCGGCTGCTGCGATCCGATTTCTGCGTCTCCTACAACTGGGATGCCGAAAAAGGAACCTATGTCGACCCGATTGCGGTCAACGTCGATTCGGATCACGTGCGTCGTTATACGAGCTGGTACCAGCACAATGACCCGATGACGGCGCAACTCTGCAAGCTGCGCAGGGCCACGTTGGTGGAGGAAGTGATGGACCGGCCTGCACTGGAGAAAAGCGAGTTCTACAACGAGTTTCTCGCGCAGGACGGTTTGCATCACGGGATCAACGTGTTTGTCTTCGACGGCGAACGCCAGCTCAGCGATCTGAGAATCTGGCGAACGAGGAATCGGCCTGAGTTCGAGATGCGCGACAAACTCGTGCTCGATGCGATCGAACCGTTCCTTTGCCGCGCGATCAAACGTCGGGCAGGCAGCGCAACGGGACTCACGGACCGTGAGAGCGAGATCGCGCAGCTGGTCGCAAAGGGTTGTACCGATCAGGATATCGGCCGTCTTCTCTGCATCAGCCTGTCGACCGTGCGCACCCATTTGCGGCGGATCATGGACAAGAAGGGATTCTCCAACCGCGCGGAGCTTGCTGCCTGCGTCGCCGCGGCCGTCACGACCGCGCCGTCGTGACGATTGAACGGCGCGGTCGACGGCCACGTACGCACGATGAGACGAATCGCCCGATACGGGAGACTAGACTGCCAACACCGCTTCGAGCCGGTCGCGAGACATATCGATCGAGTCGCCCGACAGCACGACCTCTCCATGATCCAGACCGATGAAATGGTCGGCGATCGACGTGAGAAACGTCAGATTCTGTTCGACGACCACGAACGCCGCTCCGTCCGCGATTCGAGACCGGATGACCGACGCCATCCGCTCCAGATTCTCCTGCTGAACACCTTCCGACGGCTCGTCGATCAGCGTGAGAGGCGAACGCTCTGCGATGACCCTGGCGAAGGAAAGTAACTTTTTTTCACCACCGCTCAACTTCCCGGCCGGTTGGAACAAGCGTTCCTTCAGCCGCGGGAAAATCCGGAGGAGATCGTCGTATGCGTCCAGGCTTCGGGTCTTGAATCCGAGTGTCAGGTTGTCCGCGACGCTCAAATTGTCGAAGACGACCCGCTCCTGCGGCGCATAGCTCATTCCCAAACGTCGCCGTTGATGCGACGGCACTTTGCCCACTTCGCTGCCGTTGACGGTGACCGTACCGGACGCGGGCTGGATGACGCCGGCCAAAGCGCGCATGAGCGTCGACTTGCCCACGCCGTTGCGGCCGAATACGCCCAGTACGCTACCTGCGGCCACCTCGCCGCTGATCCCCTTGAGCACCATCGTGTCGCCGTAGCCCGCGACGATCGACGAAAACCTCAGCATGGCTTCTCCCCGGCGCTCGCTCACTTTCTTCCTCCCGAGTAGACGGCCTTGACGTCTTCCGACATCTTGACCTGTGCCAAAGATCCGACCGCGAGGCTTCTGCCTTGATGCAGGACCACCACGTTGTCGGCGATCTTTTCGAGTGCGCTCATGTCGTGCTCGATCACGATGGCCGACGCGTCCAGTTCGCTTACGGTCGACGTGATCGCGTCCATCATGTGACGGGTTTCGTGCGCCGAGAGACCGGCGCACGGTTCGTCGAGCAGCATAAGACGCGGCTCGGTGATCGCCACCATCGCGAACTCCAGCATCTGGCGCATCCCTTGAGAAAGATCCCCCGCACGAACGGCCATATTCGATTCGAGAAATCCGAATTTTTCGAGTGTGCGAACGCGTTGAAGCGAATTCCAATGCAGCGGCGCCGCGGCCACCATCTCTCGAGGACGGATCCGGTTCGCCCACAGCGCGATCTGAAGATTCTCGTTGACGGACAACTGCGCAAAAACCGACGGAATCTGGAACTTGCGGCCGACGCCCAGTCGGGCGACCTGCCACGCCGGCGAGGACGAAATCTCGGCCCCGCGAAAGTGGATTTCACCGGAACGAACCGGCAAGCGGCCCGTCATTGCGTTGAACGTCGACGTCTTCCCGGCGCCGTTGGGACCAATGAAACAATTGACGCCCCCTGCTCCCACCTCGAGATCAAGCCCGTTGAGGATGTTGACGCCGCCCTGGCTGACTTCCACCTTCCTGAAACTGAGCAGCGTGGATTGAGCCGGTCGCAGGTCGATCGTCGCGATGTCGTGCGCATCGATCCGTTTCTCCGGAATGGGGCTCGCGACGCGCAGACCGGCCATGCGCGCAAGCGCGGCCGCCGCGCCGGCCAGGCCATCGGGAAATAGCCGCACCACACCGATGAAAATCAGCGCGACCAGCACTTCCCAATAGGTGAACAGGTCACGCCACGTCGCGGCGAGCAGCCCGATCACGACGGCGCCGAGTTGCGCGCCCAATGGACTGCGCTTTCCGCCGACGGCCGCCCAGATGACGAACTGCGCCGACAATGCCACGCCGACCGCCTGCGGACCGACCAGACCCTCGTGCGGCGCATACAGGGCGCCGCCCAAACCCGCGATCGCGCCCGAGAGGCCGAAAGCGGCCGCCTTCAGCTTGTGCGTCGCAAATCCAAAAAACTGGAGGCGATCTTCATTCTCCGAAATCGCTGCCCAGAGCGTCCCGATCGGTCTGCGGTTCAGCCAAGTGATCAGTGCCGTGACCCCGACCGCAGCCGCTGCGATCACGTAATACAGATTTCCATACCGGTCGGTCATCGGCAGATCGGGGATATCGGTGAGCCCGTTGAAACCGCCGGTCACGCTGCTCCATTGATTGGCCAGCAGAAACCCCAACATGCACAACGCGAGAGTAATCAACGAAAAAAACGGCCCGCTGTCGATCCGGCGCGAAAAGACGATGAATCCGATCGCATAGGCCAGCGCCGCCGGCGCCGCTATGGCAAGCGGAAGCAGAATGATCTGCCATTCGCCGCCGGCCGCGCCCGCGGAGCGCAATACAAACGCGCTGACATACGCGCCCAGCCCGAAGAACAGGCTTTGGCCGAGCGGCAAGAAACCCGAATTCCCCCAGCACAAGGCAACGCTTTGCGTCGCCATTCCATACAGCAACAGCAGCCCGATCTGGTTTGCGCTGTAGTCGCCGGCCCACAGCGGCAAGCTCAGAAGAATCGCCGCCGTGGCAACCTGGAGGGCCGTTTCAACGGCGCGAGACGAGGCCATTTGGGCGACTCCACAAGAAATAGATGGACAGGATCAGAACAGCCGTATAACCCGACGTCTGATCGATGAAACTCGACACCGCGACCTGCGTTCCGCCGATGACGAACGTGCCTACCGCGAGACCGAGCAAGCTGCCCAGGCCACCGACGACGAGCACGAAAAACGAATTGAGCAGATAGTCGAGGCCCATGTACGGCTCGACCCGCACGATCGGTGCGAGCAGCACCCCCGCCAGTCCGGCTAGCACCACACCCGTGATGAAAGTGCCGCTGGCCAGTCGCGTCGTGTTGATGCCGGCCGCCTTCGCAAGAAGGGGATTCGCGACCATGCCTCGGATCCGCGCGCCCGTCTGGCTGCGGCTGTACCATGCCGCGAGCCCGGCGAATGCGAGGCCCACCGCGAACATCATCGCGAGCCGGAATGCCGGATACGGCGTGCCCAAGACATCGATCGATGCGCCATCCACACCGGCCACGTCCTGGTAACCCTTTCCGAACAATGCGACCACGCCTTCGCGCAGCAGGATCGAAACGCCCCAGGTGGCGAGCAAGGTATCGAATGGCCGCTGGTACAAAGGACGCACCAGCAGGCGTTCGACGATCCATCCGACGGCGGCGCATACGACGATCGCCAAAGGTATGGCAAGCAAGGCAGGTAACCCGAGACGCTGCACGACGACAACCGAGTACGCGCCGAGCATGATGAACTCGCCATGCGCCATGTTCAGCACGCCCAGCAGGCCGAACACGATGGCCAGGCCTATCGTCGTGAGCGCGAGGGCCGCACACGCGTACCCGAGATTGAGAAGATAGGAAAGCAGCATGACGTTAACCCGCGCCCGCTCCGCTCGCACAGGTCTCGGCCGAGCCGAGTTGCGAGAACGTCTTGACGATGTCGTAGCGGGCGCCCGATGCCTTCGCGAGGAAGATGTCGGCCGTCACATTGCGGGACTTCATCGTCACCACGCCGCGCGGGCCTTTGTAACTGGCCCCATCGGACGCCTTCGTCAGCTCGCCGATCGACACGGCATTCGCCTTCCTGGCCATCGCGTCATACATCAGGATGCCTTCGTATGTCGACTCGCCAATGCTGCTCAATACCGCCGAAGCGCCGAACTGCTTGTGATAGCGCTCCAGAAACTGCGCGGACGTGGCGGTCGGCGTCGAGAAAAAGCCGGAAGCCGAGTAGAGGTTCCTGGCGTTGGACGCACCGATGCCGATCAACGTGTTTTCCTCGATCATCGTGCCGAAACGGATCGTCTTGTCGCTGAGACCGAAGCTCGCAAAACTTCTGTTGAACGTGACGGCCGAGCCGCCCACCAGCGTGATGAACACCGCATCTGCCTTGCTGTCCCGGATCTTGCCGAGTACCGCGTCGAAGTTGTCGACGTCGAACGGCACGTACTCTTCGCCGACCACGGTCGCGCCGGCACCCTGAATCGCCTTCTTCGCCACTTCGTTCGACTTGCGCGGCCAGATGTAGTCGTTGCCGATCAGGAACCAGCGCTTGATCTGGTGTTGGGCGGTCAGCCACGGAATGACCGGCGTCAGTTGCTGCGCGGGCGTCTCGCCGACGAAGAACGTCCCCTTCGCGCAATCGCCCCCCTCGTACATCGGCGTATAGAAGTAAGGCACCAGGCCTCGGAACAGACTTTCCAGCGCCGTGCGCACGGCACTGTCGTGCGATCCGACGAAGACCTCCGCCTTGTCGCGCTTCCAGAGGCGGAGCGCCGTCTGCGCCGACTCGGAAGGTGCTGCGCCGGCGTCGCCCACCAGCAACTCGAGCGGGCGCCCCAACACGCCCCCGCGCGCGTTGATCTCCGCGATTGCCATCGCTGCGCTGTTTTTGCAGGCTTGGCCGAAGAATGCGGCCGGCCCGCTCATCGGCGCCATCAGCGCCAACTTCAGCGGCTGATTTGCCGCGCGTACCGATGCCGGCACGAGCCCGCCAACGCCCACCGCGGCACTTGCAGCACCGAGCGCAATACTCTTCAGGACATTTCGACGATTCATTTGCTTGCCTTTCTCGTTAAGCCGTTGCCGGATGGTTCAAACGGGTGCGTCGAGACGCGGGAACGTCGCGGCACACAGGACACGCTCCATTTCCTTGCCGATCTGCAGAATTCGCTGATCCGAATGCGGAGCACCGTCCAGCGCCAATCCAACCGGGAGCCCATCCTGGGTCAGACCTGCCGGCACGGTGATGCCGGGTACCCCTGCGTTGCTGCCCGGTTCGGTATTTCGTGTGTATGCGGCAAAGACATCGAGCGCTTCGGACCCGACCACCACCGTTTCAGCGCCGATGCTGCAGGCCGGAATCAGGACTGTGGGAAACAGCAGTGCGTCTGCGTCCACTTCGCGAAGACACGCCACGTACGACGTGCGCGACTGCTCTCGCGCGAGAAGCGCTTCGGCGTATTCGGTCGCGGAAATCGCACCGCCCCCCAGGATGTGGCCGACGATTCGGGCCACATCCGGGCTCTCGATACGGGCGACGATCTCCGGGAACGTCACGGCTACGCCGCCTGCTTCCAGATAGCGCGCCACGGCGCCGGCAAATTCGAAGAAAGGGATGGTGGCGTTCTTCTTCGCACGGAAAAACGGATAACGTCGCAGATCCACGTCGACCAGTTCGAAGTCGGCTTCCTCGAGCTGCTGCAGCGCACGTTCGAGTACCGGCCGGGCATCGGGCGACAGCCCCTCCCACATCGTCGAGTACGGGACTGCCAGGCGAAAGTCACGTTCGCCGTCGATCACGGGAAGCGCTGAATCACTTCCCGACAGGATCTCGTCCAGCAGTATCACGTCGGAGACGGTGCGGGCAATCGGGCCGACCGTGTCACGCGTGGGCGATATCGGTACGACGCCCCCGGACGGATAGCGTCCATGCGTAGGACGAAAGCCGACCAGTCCGCACAGCGCCGCCGGTATCCGTACCGATCCGCCCGTGTCGGTGCCGAGCGCCGCCGGCACCGCACCGCTCGCCACCAGAACGGCAGACCCACCGCTGCTTCCGCCGGGAATTCTGGACGGGTCATACGGATTCCGGGCCGGGCCAAAACATCCGTTGTCGTTGGTGCAGCCGAAAGCGAGTTCGTGCATGTTGGCTTTGCCGGCTGCCAGCGCACCGGCCTCGATCACGCGTGCCACGACCGGCGCGTTCGCTCGCGGTACGGCGTGGCGGAGCGCTGCCGTTCCAGCGGCTGTCGGCATGCCCGCACAGTCGATGTTGTCCTTGATAGCCAACGGAATGCCGGCAAGTGGCATCCGGCCAGTTCGGGCTGCGAGCGCTTCATCGTGCGCCCGCGCTGCTTGCAACAGCGCCTCGGCGTTGAAATACACGAACCCGTTCAGCGACTCGGTTTTGGCCTGTTGATCGACCAGCGCCTGAACGTATTCCAGGCAGGAAATCTCGCGTCGATCGATCGCGCCTTTTGCGTCGACGACTGAAAGCTGCGGCAGGGTTGGCATCTACGTCTCTCGTGCATGTCGGTCTTCGTAGATTGCGCGCCGGCTTTTTTGTCGCGCATCGTCAGAAATGACGACGACGCCGTCAACCCTGCCAGCGTCGCCTCATCACCGGACGTTCAGGCCGCGTCGATGTTCGAGACGGCATGCTTCGACGTCGCCGCGGGCACCGTTTCGTCGAGAAACATCCCGACGAACGCGCTCACCAACGACACACACCCGACGATCAGCATCGGATAACCCAGGCCGAACGTGTCGGCGAGCCCGCCTGCCACCACCGGCATCAGGACCCCGCCAATGAGTTCACTGACAGCGGTTGGAACGCCCACGGCGGAGCCGGTCAGCGTCGACGGTACGGATTCGCAAGGAATCACGGCAAGAAAGAGCGGCGCGATCCCGAAGCCACAAATCCCGGCAGCAAAGAGGTTGGCGAACATCACGATCGGGGAAGCGTGACAAAGCACGAACGCCAACATCAGGAGGCCATAGCAGGTCGCGGAGACGACGAGCACGATACGGCGCCCGAGCCGATCCGATATCGCCGGAACGGCGATCATCCCGATGAACCCGCCGAAACCCCATCCGGAGATGATCAGGCCGACCGTACCGAGGCTGAGGCCCACCACTTTGGTCAGATAGAGCGCGACGAACGTCGAGAACACGAACAGGCCCGTCTGGAACAGCGATCCGATGACCGTGGTCAACCAGATGTTCTTGTATCTCAGCACGGTCAACGGGCCGCCCGATGCGGATCGGACCTGCTTGTCGCGACCGGCCCCCGTCTTGCGCATGGTCTTGCCGATCAGGAACGTCAGCAAAAGCCCCGGGATGCCGAGCACGAAAAACACCCACTCCCAGTGCATGTGCATCACGAGCTGGGTAGCGATGATCGGCCCGAGGCCGATACCCAGAAGCGGGAAAAACGACTGATGAATGCCCAGATTCAGGCCGCGCCGGCTCGGCGTCGATATTTCGTCGATGGTCGCAACGCTGGCGCTGAACACGCCACCCTCGCCCACGCCAAGGAGGCCTCGCACGAGCAGCATGCTGTGGAACGACTTGGCGACGCCGGTAAAGGAGGTCATCACCGAAAAGAAGATTGACGACCCAAGAAGGATCTTGCGACGCCCATGGCGGTCGGACAAACTCCCGAGCACCCAAGTCGAAATCGCCCAGGTCAGCGCGAGAACCGACGCGATGGCGCCGGCCTGCGTGTTGTTCAGCTTGAGCTCCGGCAGAAGAACCGGGAACAGGTACACGATGACCAGACGGTCGAGACCGACGATGCCGAACAGCACCGCAAGCAAGACGACCATCTTCCATTCGTAGCTTCTATTTTCTTTGTAGTTCATATCGACATCCTAACTATATCGTCTTGACTTGATGGTCACCGCTTCGAAGAATAGCCATCCCACCTTAATCGGCATCAAGCCCACACGGCAGCGACACGAAGTCTCCAACCGGCTCGCCATCGAATGACATGGCGAGTCCGGCGGTCCCACTACCGATCTCCGCCACTTCTCGCTGGCTCGGACGGGCAGCTGTTGTCCGATGCAGTCTGATCATCGGCAACCTCCTCCCCAGGCGCTCTGTCGAAAATCTCGGCGACAGGGGGGCGCGCTCGCCGGTCGATCAGCAACCGCAGAACGTCAGGCCGCGAGTAATGCCCCACCGGATCGAAAACGCACTTCGAAAGCGATTGCATGCCGAGATCGATATCGGCGTAGAGCAGGCCTTCCGCGGTTTCGTCGATCTTGTCGAACAGTTCCGCCCCGTCGGGCCCGTATCCGACGCTATGGCCACCGCCTGCCCGCAACAGCTGACGTTTGTCCTCGGTGTCGCAAAGGCTCTCGACCATTTCCTGGGTCACGACTGTCGAAGGCGCGAGGACGAAGCAACCTCCTTCGACGGCATACGTCCGCGAAACCGCGTTGTTCACCTGGTGGCTCAATGCGCTGGCAAATTCATAGAGCGAGAAGCTTGGCCAGGCCGCAACGTGGACCTGTTCGCCTTGCGCATACATGGCGGCCTTGGTCAAAGGCTGCACGTGTTCGGCACAACAAAGCCCGCCGAGCTTTCCCAACGGACTGTCGATTACGGTCAGGCCGCTGCCCTCCCCGTCACCGAAGACCGTCCGCTCGAGGTGGGTAGGCTTGAGTTTCTGTCGTTGCAGGAGGGTTTCTCCGTCGGGGCCGATGATCCATTGGGAGATATACAACGAATGGCCCTTGCGCTCCGAGAGTCCCATCACCACCGTGATGCGGTTTTTTCTCGCCGCGTCCCTCAGTGCATCGGCTTCCGGACTGTCGTAGCTCAGCGAGTTGTCGAAATATCGCTGAACATAGCCTTTGCTCATATACCAGGCCGGTGTACCCAGCCAGATGTAGAACGGGTAGCCCGGCAGCCACACTTCGGGGAATGCGATCAGGGCGGCGCCGGCCTGCGCCGCCTCTTCAATCAGGCGTATGGACTTTTCGATTCCGGCTTGAAGATCAAGGAACGCCGGGGCGGCTTGCACGACAGCCGCCTTATATTGGGGATGGTTGAGAGCCAAGATACTCCTCCACGACTCGCGGGACGGGACGCCCGCAACGTTGTAGAGGAAGTGTCCGGGGCCAATATGGCGGACGCTTGACTCTGACAGAACAGGATTTTTACTTATGCTGCCAGCCGGTGGGATCGCCGCGCAGCCCGCTCAGGGCGATTCAAATAGCGCTGCGGTGCTTCGCACGGTAGTCGCGCGCGGACATGCCGAAGTGACGCCGAAACGTGCGACTGAAATGCGATGCATTATTGAAACCCCATGCCATCGCAATATCGGTAATCGAGCGGTTTGCGTACGCACGTTGCCGAAGCCACTCGCCGCACCCGTTGAGTCGGGCCGTACAGATGGTCTCGCCGATCGACTCCCCGACCTCGGCGAACAGCCGGTAGAGGTAACGGCTGGACACCCCCAGTTCATCGGCGATCCGTTCGGGTCCCAGTTCCGGTTCGTGAATCCGGTCCTTGATCAACGCACGTGCCCGAAGCAGATGCATCTCTTTCACGTTGGATCTGGGCAGCGGAACCGTGTTGAAATAATCCGCCAACGCCAGCGCGACCAGGTTGGCGGACACATCGCCAAGCCTCTCGCAAGCGGTCATCGCGCCTTTGTCTGACGAAAGCACTCGGTGCAGCGACGCGATATGGTCCGCGGCGATACGGCGTATCCCGGTAGCCGCAGGAATACGCACCGCGGTGTGCTGCCGGCCGCACGGCACCAGTTTCTCCAGCGCCTGGCGGGGAAAGCGGATCGTGTAGTGTTGTCCGGAAAAATGCCAGACGAAATGGCGCGATGAGTCGAACAGCACCATGTCTGTAGGGTCGACGAACGCAGTGCGGGCATCCTGCTCGAGTGCACCTCGCCCCTCGATCTGGATCGACACGAGCAGGTAGTCGTCCGCCGTGCGCCGCACGTCGTCCCAGTCATGAGCCGCGACGTGATCGACCGCCGAGATCCGCGACACACACACTCCGCCGGTGTTCACGCTGGAAATCTCGCCACGAAATCCCTGATCGGATTTGGTGCTGAAAACCATGGGGACGCAACTGGCCCGAACCTGATCCGCCCATGCCAAAAGCCGGTCGTCGCGATGGTAATGATCCGTGGTCGTCACTTGATTCATGGCACAAGGTTCCGGCGGCAAATACGCGGGAGTGTTACCCCGAACAATTGCGCATCCAGAATCCGCCGTCAATGCGCAGTTACCTATGATGGCCGCTTCGAAATATAGCTGCGATCGAGCTCGCCCATCGAGCGACAACCGATGAGCGCGAGCGTCCGGTCAGTTTCCCGTTTGATCATGTCGATGACATCGCTCACGCCGGTTTCCCCTCTGGCAGCCAGCCCGTACAAGGTGGCGCGCCCCAGCATCACGGCGTGGGCCCCCAGCGCGACCGCCTTGACGACGTCGGTCCCCGTCCGGATGCCGCTGTCAAGAATGACCGTCGTGCCCGAGGTGCGCTCGACGATATCCGGCAACACGTCGGCCGTCGCGGGCAGGTCGGCGAGTTGCCTGCCGCCGTGGTTCGAAACGATGACGCCGTCCACGCCGAGCGCGACGCACCGCGCGGCATCGTCGGCCGTCACGATGCCTTTGACGAGGAGTTTGCCCGGCCATTCGTCCCGCAAACGGCGCAGGTCGTCCCAACTGAAGCTCGCATCCATCTGCCGGCGAAGAATCGCCGCCTGGGAGGCGGTGTCCGATGCATCGTCCGTGGCGAAATTCTTCAACTCCGGCATGCCGTTCATCAGATAGGACCAAAGCCAGCGCGGGTGCGACAGTCCGTCGACTGCCGCACGTGCACTTGCCTTGAACGGCATGGCAAAGCCATTGCGAAGATCGCGTCGGCGAAAGCCGTTCACCGCGACATCGGCAGTGAGGATCAAGGTCGAATAGCGAGCCGAACGGGCACGATTGACCAGACTCTTCGCGAGGTTGCGATGAACGACGTACAGCTGAAACCAAAGGTCTCCGTCGGCCCCTTTTGCCACCTCTTCGATGGACATGTTGGAAGCCGTCGATAGCGCAAACGGAATACCGGCCTTGCCCGCTGCGCGCGCAAGTGCGAGGTCGCCCTTCGGCCAGAACGCGCTATTGAGGCCCGTCGGCGCGATCACCAGCGGTAATGGAATCCGCCGCCCTAAAAGCGGCACCGACTGCTCTCGCGTGCTGACATCCGACAGCCGGCGCGGCAACAACTGCAACCTGTCGAACGCCGAACGGTTATGCGTCAATCCCGATTCATCGTCCGCCGCGCCTTCCAGATAGTCGAACACCATGCGCGGCAGCCGCCGTCTGGCTTCGTCACGATAGTCGCTGACGGAGAAAATTCCGGGAAATCCTGTTGTCATGATTGGAGTACTGTCAGAGTAAGTCGTAATGCAAAAAGCACGAGACGCACTGCACGCCGGTTTCGCGCGTCTCCGTCGATCGTCCGAGCCGGAAGACGACCGAGCAACGGCACCGAAAGCTAAACGACAACGCTGCCGACATAGTTTTCCGCCATGGACCTCGCCGCAGTCTCGGACGTAGTCACATGTTCGAGTTCGGCAACCTGCAACTGCTGTTCAAACGGCGAGGCATCGTCGAGGCGATGCATCATGCGGGTCATCCAGCAGGAGAAATGCTCCGCGCGCCAGATCCGCTTCAGCGCGGACTGACTGTACGCAGCGAGTTGCGCTTCATCGCCAGTCCGGTAATACGCGTCCAGTCCACCGCTCAGGATTCGTACGTCGGAGACTGCCAGGTTGAGACCTTTTGCTCCGGTGGGCGGAACGATATGAGCGGCATCACCGGCAAGAAATAGCCTGCCATGCTGCATCGTCGTTGAGACAAAGCTTCTCATGCCGACGATATTCTTCTGAAAAATCTTCCCGTCGACAACGCGCTGAGCATCGGCGGAGTCGACGCGTGCGTGCATTTCGGCCCAGATCCGATCGTCGGACCACATATCGACGGAATCTTTCGGGTCGCACTGGAAATACATACGCTGAACCGTCGGCGAACGGGTGCTGACCAATGCAAAGCCACGATCATGACGTGCATAGATCAGTTCGTCGGCGGACGGTGCACCTTCAACCAGAATGCCGAACCAGCCGAAGGGATAGACGCGCTCGAAATCGCGCCGAACGCTCTCGGGAATCGCCGAACGGGACACCCCTTGCGAACCGTCGCATCCGATCACGAAATCACAGTTCAGCGTATGCGATTGCCCTTGATGCATGAACCGTATCGACGGGGCTGACGTGTCGATGTCGTGAATCGAGACATCCGCGACACCAAACAGGATAGAGCCGCCCGCAGCAACGCGAGCCGCCACCAGATCCTTGATGACTTCGTGCTGCGCATAGACGGTGATGGCCCGCCCGGTCAACGCCTTGAGGTCGATGCGCCGCCGCTTTCCGTCGAACGCGAGTTCAAAGCCGTGATGCAACGCACCTTCCGCCTTCATTCGTTCACCGACACCGGACGCTTCAAGCAGGTCCATCGTCCCCTGCTCGAGTACACCCGCCCTGATCGTCGATTCGATCTGCTCGCGTCCGCGGGTTTCGAGCACGACGGACTCGATACCTTTCAGATGCAAAAGATGAGAGAGAAGGAGGCCGGCAGGACCGGCGCCAATAATGCCTACTTGAGTGCGCATGCTATCTCCAACTGAAGGTACTGTCAGACGCTTTCCGTCATTCGGTTGAACATGAGCGACGTCGTTACGTGCTCTGCGCGGAGCTCGTAACATATGTCGCCCTCGACACTAATCTCAGACGCCCTTGATGGGCGGAATATGGCGACGCACGATCATCAGGCAGATAAAGACCATCGCCATCGCTCCCCCCAGCATGCCCAGGTACGCAGACGCTCCACCCTGCGTGATCACGAAGGCCCCCGCGAACGCGCTGAGAATCGCGCCGAGCCGCCCAAACGCGAGCGCGGATGCGGTCCCGGTCGCGCGAATCTCAGTGGGATAGACATACGCGCAAAGGGCATACATCGTCGACTGAACCGCGTTGACGAACAGACCGTGCAAACCGATGCCGAACACGAGCAGCGTCGTGTGGGCGGAGACGTCGAGACCGCGCAGAAAAAGCGCGCTCGCGGATGCCATCAGGCAGCACACGAGCAAAGGCCAGCGCGACCCGAACCGACCGATCGCGACTGCGCAGCCCATTGCCCCGAGTACGCCGCCGAGGTTGTAGGCGGTAAGCCCCGAACCCGCCACCGAAGGGCTGAGACCCTCGCCTGCAAGCATCGTCGGCAGCCAGCTGAATGCGCTGTAGACCGCGACCAGGTTCATGAAGAAAGCGACCCAGATTGCCAGCGTGTCTCGGCCCTGATGGTCGGCGAACAGCGCACGAAAGCCTGGACGCTGCCCTGCCTTCTGCTCCTTCTGATCGGCGAACACGGCGTCCGGCTGAATCGAGCGGGACATGCGGGTCAGCAGGTGACGCAGTTCGTTCCAACGTTCGTGACGGCGGGCCAGATAACGTGGCGATTCCGGCATGACGAAATACAGCAGGAACGCCAGCGCGACGGGAAGCGTGCCGCCAATCAGAAAGAGGCCGCGCCAGCCATAATGAGGCAGCACGACGCTCGCGAACAACCCGGCAAGCATGCCCCCCAACGGTACGCAAACGATGGTTGCGGTCACGGCGAGCGTTCGTCGGCGAGCAGGCGTAAATTCCGCCGTCATGGTCGTCGCGCTCGGCAGTGCGCCGCCGATACCCAGTCCTGCGAAGAAACGCAGGATCGCAATGGTCATGACGTCCGGAGATAGCGCGATCGAACTCGTCGCCAGGCCGAATACCAGCACGCTCCCGATGATTGCCCAGCGCCGACCGAACCGGTCCGCGAAAAGCCCGGCGAACGCGCTGCCGATACCCATGCCGACGAGACCGGCGGCAACGGCGGGCGCAAATGCATTGCGCGTGATGCCCCATTCCTTGATCAGGCTGGGAATGGCAAATCCGATGAGTTGCCCATCGAATCCATCCATCACGATCGCGAGCGCGGCGAGCAGGACGACCATTCGCTGGAACGCCGAGAACGGTCCATCATCAAGTGTGCGGCCGATGTCTACGGTCGGCAGACGCGGATTGCGATCGTTCATTTCGCTCCCCCGGCCCGGCGGGCGAAGTCCGAATCGCGGTCCTGCGTAATGCGTTTTCCGACGTGACGGTCGGACTCGAACCAGGTGCGATCGAGCGACGACTCGAAATTGATGACAGGCATTGCAGTCTCCTTAAGCCGATCGCTCGTCGTTCCAGGAGCGAAGGCGTCTCAACGGTATCGGGTTGTTATTGTGTTCGTGCCCACCATCCGGAAGCCGACCGCATCCATGGCGAGAAACACGCGCGCTGACCGCGGCAGCAATCAGAACGGATAGTGACGAGACGTCGTTTGCACGGTGATCCAGCGCAAATCGGTAAATTCCGCGACTCCCGCCTTGCCGCCGAAATGCCCAAAACCACTGGACTTCATCCCGCCAAACGGCATTTGCGCCTCGTCGTGAACCGTCGGGCCATTGACGTGGCAAAGCCCGGACTCGATACGCTTCGCTACCGTCAACGCCCGCGCGACGTCACGGCTGAAGACTGCCGCGGACAGACCATATTCGTTGTCGTTTGCACATGCGATGGCCTCTTCGTCGCCATTGACGCGAACGATCGCCTTGACGGGCCCGAACGACTCCTCCCGGTAGATATGCATGTCCGCCGTCACGTGATCGAGCAATGTGGCCGGCATCAGCGTGGTCTCGGCTTTCCCTCCGCATACCAGCGTCGCGCCTTTCGCCAGCGCGTCGTCGATCAGGTCGTTGCACCGCCTGACGGTCGCCATGTCCACGACGGAGCCCAGCACGGCCGGCCCTTTTCTCGGATCGCCAAGCGGCAGGCTTCGCGCCTTTTCCGCCAGTCGCGCGACGAATTCATCGGCGATCTTCGTGTCGACGACGATGCGTTCGGTCGACATGCAGATCTGGCCGGAATTGGCGAACGCCCCGAATGCCGCGCCTTGAACGGCAGCTTCGATATCGGCATCGTGAAGCACCAGAAACGGCGCCTTTCCGCCGAGTTCGAGTACCGAAGGCTTCAGATATTTCGCGCATTGGGTCGCGACGATGCGGCCGACGCGCGTCGAACCTGTGAAGTTCACCCGTCTGACCGCCGGCTCGGCAATGATCGCTTCGACGATGTCGCCCGCATTCGCCGGCGCGTTCGTGACGAAGTTCACGACGCCGCGCGGCAGTCCGGCGTCCTGCAGCGCCTCGATGATGAGGCCGTGGGTCGCGGGGCAGGTTTCGGAGCCTTTGAGCACGACGGTATTGCCGCACGCGAGCGGCAACGCGATGGCACGCACGCCGAGGATGACGGGCGCGTTCCACGGTGCGATCCCGAGCACGACGCCAGCGGCCTGCCTCACGCCGAGCGCGAGACTGCCCGGCACGTCCGACGGAATCACCTCGCCCGAAATCTGCGTGATCATCGCAGCCGCTTCACGCAGCCCGTCGGCCGCAAGCTTGACGTTGAAATCCGCCCACAGGCGGGATGCGCCCGTTTCGGTTGCCATGGCTAGCGCGAAAGCGTCGCCTTTTTCTTCGAGCGCATCCGCGGCCCGATTCAGTAGCGCGCGTCGTTCGCCGGGGCCCATCGCCGACCATGCGGGAAACGCGGCGGCCGCCGCTTGCACCGCCGCTTGTGCATCGGCGACAGTCGCGGCCGGCGCCGTCGAGGCAACAGTGTCATCGAGCGGGTTGCGGCGCTCGAATGTCGCGCCATCGCGAGCCATCGCACGCTCGCCGTTAATCAACATCAATACCTGGTTCATTACCGTCTCCTGGAATATTCTTGGAAACCGGCCTGCCGAATCACCAACTCGCGGTCAGGCCACGACAATTTCGACGACGCGTGTTTTTCCGGAAGACAACGCGTCCTCCAGCGCGGGCTTCAGCAACAGCGCGTCGCTCACTCGAACGCCTTCGCATCCCATACTGTTGGCCAGGGAAACGAAATCCAGCCCCGGGAGGTCGGTGCCCTGTACCGGATCCGACGCGGCGAAGCCGAACACGGGCGCGAATTCCTGCAAGGCGGCGTAGCGCGAGTTATTCAGGATCACGAATGTGATCGGAAGATCGAGCTGGACCGCGCTATAGATCGCCTGCGGCGAATACATCGTCGAGCCGTCGCCGATGAGGCCGATCACGCGGCTGCCGGGTTTGGCCAGGGCCACGCCCACCGCGGCGGGCATGCCGTAGCCGAGACCGCCGCTTGCCATCGTGTAGAACGTCTGACTGCGCGTGAACGGCAGATAACGTTGCATGACGGGGCGTGAACTGGGCGCCTCCTCGACCACGATATCCGCTGCGTTGCGGACCTCGGACAGCGTCTGTAACGCATAGGCAACCGACATCACTGCTGCGGGCTCGGCTCGCTCGATGACCTCGCGCGGCGCCGGCAGAGGCCGGCCTTGCGGTGCCGGACGGGCGAGCAGGTCCGCGAGCCCCAGGCGAATGTTCGCCACCACCGACGTGCCGACCGGTGTCCACGCAGCGGTAGCCGGATCGTCGATGAGCTGGTACAACGCCGCGCCGTCGGGCACATGCGGCCCACTGCCTTCGACGTGATACGCGAAAGCCGGCGCCCCGACGGCGAAGACCAGGTCATGTCCGTCCAGAATCCGAACGATTTTTTCCCGCATCGCGGGCAGGAACCCGGCGAAAAGACGATGATCTTCAGGGAAGCTGCAGCGTGACGACATCGGCGCGACATAAACCCGCGCGTTATGACGCTCGGCCAGCTGGATTGCCTCGCTCCAGGCATCGGCACGATCGAGTTCCGCGCCGACGACGATGGCCGGCCGTTTGCAATTGTCCAGCGCATCGCCGATCTCCGCGATCCGTACTGGATCGGGACGGAACCGGGTACTGACCCGCGTCACCTCGACGAAGTCGGCCTGCTGGTCCCAATCGTCGACCGGAATGGAAACGAACACCGGGCCGCGCGGCTCCTGCATCGCCACGTGGTAAGCACGGGCGAGCGCCAGCGGAACATCCGCGGCACGCGCCGGTTCAATGCTCCACTTCACATAGGGCCGTGGCAGCTCAGTTGCTTGCGAGGCCGACAAAAACGGATCGAACGGCAGGATCGAACGGGCCTGCTGGCCGGCCGTGATGATCAGCGGCGTCCGGTTCTTGAAGGCCGTGAAGATGTTGCCCATCGCGTTGCCGACACCGGCCGCCGAATGCAGATTAACAAGGGCGGCATTGCCGGTCGCTTGAGCATACCCGTCCGCCATACCGACCACGACCGCCTCCTGCAACCCGAGCACGTACCGGAAGTCCTCCGGGAAATCGCGGAACATCGGTAGCTCGGTCGAGCCGGGATTGGCAAACACCGACGTCAATTCGAGGCGCCGCATCAAGTCCACGACGGCATCGCGAACGGTCGGCTGCCCACTTGTGTTTCGTTGCATCTCGAATCCTCTGCGGTTCGCCACTCAGGCTGGCGGTGACTGGATGAGCCGCAGTATGGGATTCAATGCCTTGTTTGAAAATTGCAAAATATGCTAAAAGTCATTACATTTTGGCATGCTCGATCAGCTTGCCGGATGCCCCCATTTCGCCCCGAAGCCTTGCTGGCCAAGGTTTTCCGGCGTCATCACGGGCTCGGTGGCAGCCGCATTGAGCGGGCACGGCGATTCCGTTCAGGGAAGACACCTAGCCAGCGCTGGCGAGCCGGGATCGCCTTCGCTCCCTTCACCCCTTTCAATCCTGGTTCGTCACGATGAGTTTCAATCTGCAGCAGTTGATGATGTTCACCACGATCGTCTCCGCGGGTAGCCTGGGACGAGCCGCGACCATACTGAACATGACGCAGCCGGCGCTGAGCAGATCGATCAAGCGGCTCGAGGAATCCGTCGGGGCGCCGCTTTTCGAGCGCCACACCAAAGGGATGCAACTGACCGCGCTCGGCGAAGCATTGATGCCGCATGCGATGTCGCTGCAAAGGGAGGCTGAACAGGCGCGCGAGGAATTGGACGCGATGCGGGGCCTGGCGAAGGGGGTGATCAAGGTTGGCGCGGTGGGCAGCATAGCGAGCCTCGTCTTACCGATGGCCATCGCATGTGTGCTCGAGAAATGGCCCAATCTGCGCGTCGAGGTGATCGAAGGCGTGTGGGATCGTCTCGTCGAGGGCTTGCTCGCTTATGAAATCGACCTGGCGCTATGCACATCGGGAGTGGAAACCGAGGATGTCGCTGCGCTCTCCGATTGTTCATGGACCGACAGGAGTTTCGTGGTCGCGGCACCCGATCATCCGCTGCGCGCGAAGCGCGGTCTTCGACTCGATGACACATTGACACAACGGTGGGCACTCACGCCCAAGGGAACCGGACCTTATGCCCACATGCAGGAAACCTTCAAGGCCCGCGGTCTGCCGATGCCCGCCATCGCGGTCGAGACCCGTTCGGTCACCGTGCTCAAAAGCCTCGTAGCACGATGTGGCTTTGTCTCCTGGATGGCCGAACCCATGTACGACACTGAAAGCAAAGCCGGCGTCATCGACGCCCTGGATATCGAAGGCCTGGATGCGCAACGCACTCTGACGGCGTTTCGGCGCAGGCGAGGCACGCTACCCACGCCCGCCGTCAAACTGCTGGACGAACTTCGTCATCTGACAGGATCTTTGCGCAAAGAAGGGCAACGCCCGTCTTAATAGCCTTGAATCACGCATGTCGACAATCCGATCCACGTGTTCAGGGAATATCCAAAATGAATGGGAACATAGTCCTGACTATCCCGACTTTAATTTCTTGTTCCGCGTTTTCGACGATCGGCCCGGAAAGCGCCGGCTCGGCAACCAGATAGCAACCATTTGAATGAAAACCAATATTTATTGGTAGTCCGCGAGGCCGCATACAACCGGGTTCGCCCTAACCGGAAAATTGCGTGGAAATCAAAGTCACGCCAGTCGTTGACCGTTGCCTGCATGCGCTGCGTGTTCCACGCGATCACGAGGTTCGTCAGCAACGTCAACGACCCCGAGATCGCGACCATTTCATCTCGGCGTCGGCCGCGCTCGGGGGCCACACGACCAGTGTAAATCGCACGCTGAAGCTGGTGGACCGACTCGCCGCGATTCAGCAGCGTATGCAGCTCCCGGCGGAACGCTGCGTTACTGAAGTAGTCGCACAAGAAAAGCGTGCGCAGCAACTTGCCGAGCTGATCGGCGGCCCGATACACCGGGTCACCCTGTGCAGCACTGCAACCCGGCACGAAGAAACCCCGCCGGTTCACGGTGGCTGACATGGAAACGGCGATTCTGGAAGTTGCGTCAAAAGCAGAAACTGAGCGGCGGTCTGCGAAGGCCCGCGGGTGAACGTCAGCGCCCTGCTGCTTCAGACTCGGCGCTTCAACGTTCAATGATGGAAAGGCCGATGAAATATGCGACATCTGAATTTAGCTGGCGCTACGACATCTGAATCCGGGTATGACAACGGGGCCCGATTAATATTGAAATTCGTTCGTTATGCGCGCCGGCGCCAAACAGTTGACGAACCCAGGCACCATCAGCGCTTCGAACGATGCGAGCCGTCGTCTCCCGCAGAACGTCAGGCCGGCTCTGAGCCACCTCGTTCGCTGCGAGCCTGTTTGCCCTGATCATAGCGTGCCCGGTTGTTCTCGATCTCTTCGAGATGCTCGCCCGCCCACGCACCGAGTGCGCGAACCGGCACCGCCAGGGATTGTCCGAGCGGCGTCAGCGCATATTCGACTTGCGGGGGCACCGTCGGGTAGACCGTGCGGCTGACCATGCCGTCACGCTCGAGTGCCCTCAGGGTACGCGTAAGCATCTGCTGTGAGATGCCGCCGACTGTCCGTTTGATCTCGTTGAAGCGGCGTGGCTGCTCGACCAGCACTCTGACGATCATCACTGTCCATTTGTCGCCGACGATTGCGAGCACCTTGCCGACCTGATGGCATTGGGTGCTGACGCCCGGTGAGGCAGGCATATCCATCTGACCTGGTCCTAAAAATATGCGTTCTTGGCGGATTGCCTCTAGTTACATAGCATAGTGCCGGTCACAAATCCATACCGGAGGCATCCAGTGAAACTGCTTCATCTCGATTCCAGCATCATGGGCGCAAACTCGGCGAGCCGCGTGCTCTCTGCCGCCATCGTCGAGCGGATCGTCGCAACCAACGACGCCGTGAATGTCACCTATCGCGATCTTGCCAGCGAGACGCTCCCGCATCTCTCCTTCGACGCGTTCATGACGCTCGACGCCGGCAAGGACGTGCAGCAGTTCCTCGAAACCGACGTCGTCGTGATCGGGGCCGGCTTCTACAATTTTTCGGTTCCCACCCAGCTCAAGGCCTGGATCGATCATATCGTCGTGCGCGGCAAGACCTTCACGCGCGGTGAGAACGGACCGATCGGTCTTGCCCAGGGCAAGCGCGTGATCGTCGCGCTGGCGCGCGGCAATGTTTACAGCGAGGGCTCCCCGTATCAGGCGTTCGAACATGCCGAGACCTTGCTTCGCTCGGTGTTCACGTTCATGGGTGTCCAAGATATCGAGTTCATCGTCGCGGAAGGACTCGGACGCAGCGAGGAGGTGCGCCGCGCCTCGATTGCGAGCGCACTCGAAAAAGCGCGCGAGGTCTCTCCGAACTCTGCGGCTCCGGCTACGCCGGGCGCTTGACATGACGGAGGAATCGCTGCTTCGATTGCTCGAACGAAACGCCTGACACCGGATCCCCTGCCCGCGTCCCGGAATCAGGCGCCCGTCCGGATCAGCCTTCACGATTCCGGCGCACTCGATTCCGCTGATCTCGGCCGCTTCGGGCCATGTGCCCTCGCGCATGTGGGTATCGGCGCGATTCACGCCGACAAAGCCGATCCTCGGCTCGAGTACATCGACTTGTGCGTGGTGAAACTCGTCCCTGTTGTAGCGCCGGGATTTCTTCATTTGCCCATCTCGGACGAGATCACGCCTGAGCAGATGCGTGGCTACGTCCAATGCGTGATACGAGACACGGCGCGTCACATCGATCGGCCGAACTACTACCTCATCGAGGGAGCGCGGACCTGCGCGGTGGGCGATCATTTGATGAAGAAGGAGATCATCATGCAGGGCGCGGCCTGGGGCCATCCCCACGATTATCCGATCGAACAGGAGTTGCGGGACGGACGCCTTCCGTCGATTGGCGGACGGCATCTGCAAGGAGGGCGGGTCGAAATCACGGCAGCGCGCCGGCGCGATTTACCGCACGGGCCGATCGCGGATCTGCTTTGGAAACACATCAGGGAGGCGGCTGCGGACTTCAGAATTGATAGACAGGCGTGAATCGGAGAGACGGAGCGAACCTGTCCGAACCTTTCTGGGCGACGCATAAACTGACGGCCAAGGCGCCGCGTTTATGCTGCTGACAGTTGCAACACCCGGCGTATTTCCCGCAGCGACCGGGCCCATCGCACAACATGGCCGATTTTCGGTAGGCCCTCGTGTAGCGTTAGAATAGCGCCCCTTCTCATGGGAGACGACAATGTCCTGGTTCGTTTATGAAGTGCCCGAATACCACGAAGACGCCGCGCGCATCGAACCTTTCAGCGAGCTGCGTAGCCGTGTGCTGAAAGCCGGCGGCCCGGCCATGGCAGACGACCTGGAAAGCGTTCGCGAAAACGCCGCGGCGACGGCGGACACGCCGGAGCGGCCGCTGCGTACCCCGGAAAATCCGCAGGTCTTTCCGATTCCTTACGCCGACTCCATGATCCTCGTCGGGTTCATCTTCGATCTGAAACGCGAATTCCGGCAACTGGTCGTGTCACCCGTGGAAATGCCCTGGCTGAAAGACGCGTAAAGCGTTGCGCCGGCGTGGTGTCGCACCCGGCGATCCGTTTCTCGGGATTCGTGTCAACGTACGCTTTCGTACGCCGCGCTTTATCGGCGCGCCGTTCATCGTCGCGGGGGCGGACATGATCGCCACGGTGCTCCAGGCCGTCGGGCGGCGCTTCGCGGAGCTCGTGAACGCCAAGCTGCTGCCGCTGCCCTTCCCCGCGCCCACATACGAACTTTATCTGCACTGGCATCCGCGCTTTCATCGCGAGCCGGCCAGTCGCTGGATCTGCGACGCGATGAGCGAACTCGTCAAAGGGCCGATGCAGCATGAGCCGTTGCCGAATACGAAGCGGCAGCGTTCGACGGCGGCGCGGTAGCCCGCACGGTGGCGAATGGCTAGCGCGGCCGGTCGCGCAGCAGCAGGCGCGACCCGACCTCCACGATCGACGTAATCGCCGGCAGCAGTTCCTGGCCCAGCGACGTCAACTCGTATTCCACGGACGGCGGCGACGTCGGCAACACGCTTCGCCGGATCACGCCCCGCTCCTCGAGATCACGCAGCCTGCCGGTCAGCACCTTGGCGGTGATGGTCGGGTTGTCGCGCCGCAACTCCGAAAACCGACGCGGGCCATTGCTCAGGCACCAGATCAGTTCGGGCGTCCACAGACCGCCGATCAACGCCATGCATTTCGACATCGGGCAGCCGGGAAGCGGCTCCACCTTCTTTCTCATTCTCAAACCCATCGTCGTCCCGGAGATGGTTTCCATTTGGTTACTTGAAAATGATGGTAACTGATGGATAGATGGTTTCCAACGGAAACCTTCATCCCTACACTTGGAGCCTCACCTATCGATACACGGAGAGCATGAACATGTATGCAATAACGGGAGCATCCGGACAGCTCGGGCGCCTTGTGATCGACGCATTGCTTGAAGCCGTGCCGGCCAACCGGATCGTCGCGGCGGTCAGGAATCCGGCGAAGGCACGCGACCTTGAAGCGCGCGGCGTGGTGGTGCGCGAGGCCGATTACAAGCGGCCTGAAACGCTCGCCACCGCGTTCGTCGGTGTCGACAAACTCCTGCTGATCTCATCGACGGAAGTCGCCGGCCGCCTGCCATTGCACCGCGCGGTGATCGACGCGGCCCGGCGGGCTGAAGTCTCGTTGCTCGCCTATACGAGCATGCTGCGCGCCGACACGTCGCCCGTCCGACTCGCGATCGAGCATCGGCAGACGGAAGAAGCCATCGCGGCCTCGGGCCTCCCCGCCGTCATCCTTCGCAATGGCTGGTACACCGAGAACCATCTGATGGCCCTTCCCGCTGCGCTCGAGCATGGCGCGTTCGTCGGGGCCGCGAAGGACGGGCGCTTCTCTGCCGCCGCGCGGAAGGACTATGCGGCGGCTGCGGCCGTGGTATTGACGACGGACGGCCACGCAGGAAAAACCCATGAACTGGCGGCAAACGATGCGTACACGCTGGCGCAACTGGCTGCCGAGGTTTCGCGGCAGTCCGGCAAGACCGTCGTCTACAACGATCTTGCGCAGGACGCTTATGCAGACGTGCTGACGAGCGCCGGGTTGCCGCCCGAGTTTGCCAGTGTCCTGGCCGATGCCGACGTGGCCGCCTCGCGCGGTGCGCTGTTCGACGACGGCGGCGCCCTCGCGCGACTGATCGGTCGGCCCACGACGCCATTGGCGAGCGTCGTCGCGACTGCGTTGCGCGACTAGGGCGAACAAGCCCCGATGAGGCATCAGCCAGCGCGGCTGCAGCGTGCGCGTTCGGCTGATGTTGCCGGGACGCGCGCCCGGCACGTGCTTCGGTGACAACGCTCGCCACCCGATGGCGGGCGCGTGCCTCACAACCGGTAAGTTCGCATCGCATTGCGGACGAACAGCGCCTCGCGCTCGTCGTCGCGGGCGCCCGCGACAATCGCCGCATAAGCGTGCCAGAGCGCTTGATAGCCGGCATGGAGCCGATCGACCGGAAAATTCGACGCGAACATGCAGCGCGCCGCGCCGAACGCGTCGATCGCCTCCAGCACGTACGGGCGGAAACTCTCGACCGTCCAGCGATGGTCGAACATCGCGAGCCCGGACAGCTTCATCGTCACGTTCGCCCGCCGCGCGAGCCCGCGCAGTCCGTCGCGCCATTCGCGCCAGCCGTGCACGCTGGTCCGGTCGACGAACATGCCCGTGTGATTGACGATTACGGGCGTGTCGGGGTGCGCGTCGATGACGGTGAGCGCCGCGCCGATCTGGGCGGGGTACAGCTGCAGGTCGAACGACAAACCGAACTCGCTCAGCATCCCGAAGTTCTCTCGCCAGCGCGGCGCGGCCAGATAGTCCACGTCGACATAGTTGTACCAGGGGTCCGGATGCCGGTTCAACACCTGCCGGATGCCGCGCACGTTCGGGTGCGCCGCCGCGCCCGCGAGCCGGATGCGTGCGTCCGGCGCGAACAGGTCGACGCCCGCGACGATGCCGTCCGGCATCCCGTCGCTCGCCGGCGCATCGGCAAGCGCCTGCAGCCAGTCGACTTCGCTCGGCGTCGTCCACGCATCGTGGATCGCCTCGACATGCACGACCTTCAGCACGTCGATATCCGCGCCGGCGTCCGCGCGCAGGTCCGCGGGCAGGTAGCGGCGCGGCAAGTCCGCCACCGCGCCCGAAAACGCCGGCTGAGCGCGATCGAGCCAGCTGTAGCTCAACGCGTCGGCGTCCCAGAAATGGACATGGGGATCGACAATCTGCATGTAGGCTCCGTGAGTTCATGCGACACGATGATCCGCTGCAATGGGTCGGCACACGTCGAGCGCTGCCCATCCGTTGAACGGGCCGGCGTCATTCCAGATGAAACATCGGCTCCAGCGATTTCTCGACCGGACGTCCGTCCGGCCCGGTCGCCATCAGGTCGGCCATGTACGCCCACCAGCGGCGCATCACGTCCGTTTCGGCGAGTTGCGCGATCCGGTGATCGGCCGGCCGTTTGAGCACGGCGAACAGGTGATGGGTGTCGTCGTCGAGAAAAATCCAGTAGTCCGATATGCCCGCTGCACGCAGCGCGTCGGCGAGTTCCGGCCAGATCGCATCGTGCCGGCGTCGGTACTCATCCCGCTTGCCGGGGTGAAGGCGCATCCTGAAGGCGATCGTTTCCATGGTCATGCCTCGCGGTTTCATTGCAGGTTCACGTACATGCCGCCGTCGACGAGCAGCGCGGCGCCATTCACGTAGCGCGCCATGTCGGACGCGAGAAACACGACGCAGTCGGCGACGTCGTCCGGCTCGCCGAGGCGGCCGAGCGGAATCCGGCGCTCGAAGTACTCGGTCTTGCCGGGCGCGGCGAGATCGTCGTCGTTGATTTCGGTGCGGATCGTGCCGGGCAGCACCGAATTGCAGCGGATCCGATGCGGCGCGAGCGCGACCGCGCACGACTGCATCAGCGCATGGACACCGGCCTTGGTCGGCGTGTAGTGCGTCTGCATGCCGCCACCGACCAGCGCGCTGATCGAACTGGTCGCGACGATCGCGCCGCCGTGCCCTTGTGCGGCCATTTGCCGGGCGACGGCCTGGGTCACGTAGAACGCGCCGTGCAGGTTCACTTCCATCGTTCTTTGCAGCAGCTCGGGCGGCAAGTCCAGGAAGCCGTGGAACGGGCAGATTCCGGCATTGCTCGCCAGCACGTCGATCCGCCCGAATCGCTCGACCGCAGTCGCGACGAGTGCGCTGGCCGTGTCGGGCTGCGCGACGTCGCCCGGCACGGCGAGCGCGTCGCGCCCCGTCGCGCGGATCGCGTCGACGAGCGCGTCGATCTCGTGATCGGCCTGCGCGGGCAGCAGCGGGTTCGTCCAGTAGTTGACGACGACGTCGGCGCCATGCCGCGCACACGCCAGCGCGATCGCGCGGCCGATCCCGCGCGATCCGCCCGTCACGACGACGATCCTGTCTTCGAGCAACTTCGTCATTGGGCCCCTCCGTACACTCAGTGTTCATACGGGCGCTGCATGCGCACGTCCGGATTCAGGCGCACGCCGAAACCAGGGGTATCGGGCACCTTCATCCGCCCGCCGACCGGCACCGGCTCGTCGAGCAGCAGCGGATCGAACATCGGCACGACACGATCGGCCTGCGGCGCCATCATCAGGAATTCGGCGAACGGGCTGTTGTGCCGCGTCGCGACGAAGTGATAGCTGTAGACCGACGAGCCATGCGGAATCACCAGCACGCCACGCGCATCGGCGAGCGCCGAGATCCGCATCAGCTCGGTGAGCCCGCCGCACCAGCCGACGTCCGGCTGAATGATGTCGCAGCACTCCATCTCCAGCAGCATGCGAAAGCCCCAGCGGGTCGCCTCGTGCTCGCCGGTCGTGACGAGCATGCCGCGCGGCACGTCGCGGCGCAGCTTCGCATAGCCCCAATAGTCGTCGGGCGGCAGGCATTCCTCGATCCATTTCAGGCCGAGCGCATGCGCTTCGTGCGCGAGCCGCGTCGCATACGGCACGTCGAGACTCATCCAGCAGTCGAGCATCAGCCAGAAATCGGCGCCGACGCGCGAACGCATCTCGGCGAGCGCATCGAGATTGCGGCGCAGGCCGACCTCGCCCTCGGCCGGGCCGTGATGCAACGGCAGCTTGCCGCCGATGAAACCCATCTCCTTCGCGAGATCGGGCCGCGCGCCGGTCGCGTAGAACTCAAGCTCGTCGCGCACCTTGCCGCCGAGCAACTGGTGCACGGGCTCCTGCCGGACCTTCGCGAGCAGATCCCACAGCGCGAGGTCGACGCCCGAAATCGCATTGAGCACGACACCTTTGCGCCCGTAGTACAGCGTCGCGTAGAACATCTGATCCCACATCTTCTCGATGTCGGTCACGCGCTGCCCTTCGATGAAGCGCGCGAGATGCCGCTCGACGATGAACGCGCCGATCTCGCCGCCGGTCGTCACCGCGAAGCCGACCGTTCCATCGCTGGCCTCGACTTCGATCACGAGCGTGCCGAGCACGTTGATGCCGAACGACTGGCGGCTCTGCCGGTATTCGGGGTAGCGCGACATCGGCGTCGCAATGTGGTCGTCGATCCAGTGACCGGCATCCTGATCGTGGTAGTCGGCGCCGCCACCACGCACCGTCAGCGCGCGGACCGCGCGTATCGTCGGCATGCTCATTCTTCGGGTTCCTTGGTTGGGTGATCGAGTGAGAAGGCCGCCCGTACGCGTCGTGCGTGCCGGCTGCGGCGGAAATCGCAACGTCGTGCTGCGAGGCGGTTGCGTCAGCGTGCCCAGCGCAGCACCAGCGCGTCGAGCCGTCGCGCAATTTCGATCAGACCCGCGCGCGTCGCCGGATGCAGCGGCGCGAGCGGACGCCGCGGCGCGTCCGATGCGATCACGCCGCCCTCCTTCATCAGCGCCTTCGCCGCCAGCAGGCCGGCCTGACGGTTCTCGTAATTGATCAACGGCAGCCATTGCTCGTACTGGGCGACCGCCTCGTCGCGCTCCCCGGCGAGATATGCGGCGAGAATCGGCCGCAGCCCGTCCGGATAACCGCCGCCGAGGATGCTGCCGGTTGCGCCGGCATCGAGATCGGCGAGCAGCGTGATCGCCTCCTCGCCGTCGAACGGCCCTTCGATCGCGTCGCCGCCAAGCGCGATCAGTTCGCGCAGCTTCGCCGCCGACTGCGGCACCTCGATCTTGAAATAGCGCAGATTCGGAATCGTGTGCGCGATGCGCGCCAGAAACGCGGCCGATACCTGCGTGCCGCTCATCGGCGCGTCCTGGTACATGATCGGGATCTCGATCGCATCGGAGAGTTCGGCATAGAACTGCTCGATCGCGGCCTCGCCGCAACGAATCGTCGCGCCGTGGTACGGCGGCATCACCATCACCATCGCCGCACCGGCCGCTTGCGCGGCTCGGCTGCGCGCCGCGCAGATCGTCGGATTGAAATGCGTGGTCGTCACGATCACCGGCACGCGCCCCGCCACGTGCTCGAGGATCGCCGCGATGAGCCGCTCGCGCTCGTCGTCGGTCAACGAAAACTGTTCCGAGTAGTTCGCGAGGATGCACAGGCCGTCCGCGCCCGCGTCGATGATGAAGTCGACACAGCGCTTCTGGCCCGGCATGTCGATCTCGCCCGACTCGGTGAAGATCGTCGGCGCGACGGAGAACGCGCCCGTATAGCGGCGGTGAATCGGCTTAGTCAGGCTCATCTGCAACCCTCTCTTATAGTAAGTGATCCGAATTGTATGGCGCGTCGGTCGTGCGCCAATACCACGATAAATCACGCGTCACACGCGCCCGTACCGCCCTCGCAGCCCGTCCGTCACGCCGCAATAGATTGCCTTGAGCTTCAGACGCTTGTTGCGCGCATGCAGCAGCACGAATGCGACGTGCTTGAGCGTGATGAGATTGATCAGCAGCATCGCCGGATAGCGCCGCCAATAGTCGCGCGCGACGAGAATGCAGTTGCGCGCCGCATAGTAGTGGCGCAGCGCGCTCTGGTCGAATATCTCGACGCGCGGCCAGTGCTGCTGCGCGGACGGGCTGCCGAGTTCGTGGGGCAGCGACACGTCGGCGTTGACGCGCACCGGCACGCCGTGCGCCTGCGCGCGCATGCAGTATTCGGCGTCGACGTGGTCGATGAAGAAGTCCTCGCGGAAGCGGCCGAGCGCGCGATACGCGTCGAGCGAGATCGCGGTGCCCGACGAGATAATGACCGAGCACGACAGCAGGCCCTGCGCGCCGCCGTGGATCGGCGTGATCTGCGCGGACCAGCGGCGCACCGTGAACAACGGCAGGTCGCGCTGAAAATTGCGGTTGAAGATCCGCGGGCCGACCAGGAAGCGGCTGTCGCCCACCCGCGCACAGCCGGCGAGCATGCGGTTGAAATAGTCGTCCGGAACGTGCGAATCCTGATCGAAGATGAAGAAGACGTCGCAGCCGCGGCCGATCAGGAATTCGACGCCGGCGTTGAACGCACCGGCGATGCCGCCGCGATTGTGATTCGCGATGACGTCGACGCCGCCTTCGGCGAGCCGCGCGTACAGTGCGCGGTCGGCGACGGGCGAATTGTCGACCGCGACGACGGCGGGGCTTTTCGCAGGCAAGGTCAGCAAATGCTCGATCTGCGCTGCTGACGGCTTGTACAGCGTGACCAACGTACCGTGTGTCATGACGGCACCTCGTGACGATCAAGTAGCGATGCGCCGCGCCGGTCGATCCGGGCGGCCCGTCCTCCTTTGCACGACTGCTTGTCTCGTCGACCGGCCTGCCCTGCCCGTTCGCGTGCTGCACGCGATCGTCGCAGGCGCCGCGGCCGATCTTGCTTTATTTTGCGTACAGCTTGACGACGCTCGCCTGGACGACGCGCGTGATTTCCTCCATCCGCCAGCGGATATGCGTGTCGGTCAGTGTCGCGCACCGCTCCGCATCGCGTTCGGCAAGCGCGTCGAGAATCTCGAGATGCTCGGTAAACGCCTCGTTGCGTCGCTGATCGACATCGACCCAGCGCACGTAGTGAATCCGCGCGTTGATCCCTTGCAGCACCCGGCCGATCTCGGCATTGCCCGACAACGCGGCGAGTTCCAGGTGAAACTGCTCGTCCTTGACGACCAGCTCCGACGACGACATCCGCGCGGCATTCTTCATCACCTGCTTCCAGAAGCGACGCAGCGCCTTGATGTCGTTGTCCGACGCGCGCTCGCATGCGAGCATCACCGCGGTCGTCTCGATCGAGCGACGCAATTCGAACAGATCGAACACATCCTTCCCCTCCAGTTCCCGAATGAAGAAACCGCGGTTCGGCACGAACACCAGCAGGTTTTCGGCAACGAGCCGGTTCAGCGCCTCGCGAATCGGCGTGCGACTCACGTTGAAGCGCTCGGCAAGCTCCAGCTCGTTGAACCGTTCACCCGGCCGGATCTCGTACAGCACGGCCATCTGTTTCAACTGCTCGTAAATCTCGTTGACCGTGAGGCCCGTGCGCGTCGGCGCCGCGGTCTCCCGGCCAGCCATAACGGAAGTCGACATCTCGTCTCCTGGTTCCATCTGTTGTCACCGCGCGTCATTATCCATCGGCAATTTGCCCGCGCGCGTCTTTTTACATGCACGCGCCCTGCGTCAGCGCATCAGCAGGCTGCCGAAGCCCGGCACGGGATCGTCGATGCCCGCGAGCCTCAGCGCGTGCCAGGCGAGCGCGTGATTGCTCGACAGCACGGGTTTGCCCGCACGCGCTTCGATATCGGCCAGCGCATCGACGATGCGCAGGCTCGTGCACGACACGAATACGGCATCGACGGCCGGATCGGCGGCGAGCGTCAGCACCGCGTGCTCGATCGACGCGCGCTCGATGCGGGCGACCTCGTTGTCGTCGCGGTGCTCGAACGATCCGACCCGCACGATATCGACGCCGCGTGCGCGCAGGTACGCGGCCATCGCTTCGTTGATCGTGCGCTCGTACGGCGTCAGCAGCGCGACCCCGCGCGCGCCGAGCGCCGTCAGCGCGATGCGCGCGGCGGTAATCGGCGTGGTGCACGCGACGCCGGGCCGCGCCTCGCGGATGCGCTCGAACACGCGCTCCTCGCCGAGCACCATCGACGCCGACGTGCAGCCGAACGCGACGACGTCGAGGCGCTCGCCCGGCCGGATCAATTCGACCGCCGCGCAGATCCCGCCGTCCATCCGCGCGAGCGTCTCGGCGGTGATCTCGGCCGAATTCGCGATCCGGCTTTCGTAGAACGCGACGCCATCGATCGCGAGCAGACGCCGCCACTCGTATTCGATCGTATGGTCGGTCGCCAGCACGACGAGGCCGATCGCCGCGCGCCGCGCGATGCCGGCGTCGAGCGAGAAATCGAAGCGGGCGTACGCGTCGCGCGCCGGGCCGGCTCCGACGCCCGAATCCGGGGAGGTGGAGAGAAGTTCGCTCATTGCAGGGTCATCCCCGTGATGTCGATGTCGGGCCGCTTGCCGTGGATCAGATCCGCGACGATCTTCGCGGTGCCGCACGACATGGTCCAGCCCATATGGCCGTGGCCGGTGTTGAAAAACAGGTTGCGGTGGCGGGATGCGCCGATGATCGGCGTGCCCTCCGGCGTCATCGGCCGCAGCCCGGCCCAGTACGACGGCTTCGTGTAGTCGGCGCCGTTCGGGAACAGTGCCTGCGCGGTCGCGAGCATGTGCGCGAAATCGCGCGGCGAATGCGTGGTGTCGTAGCCGCTGAACTCGGCGGTCGCGGTCAGCCGCAGCCGGTCGCCGAAGCGCGCCCATGCGACGAGCTGATTCTCCTCGACGCCGCCGAGCGCGGGCGGCTCGTGCGTGTCGTCGATCGGCAGCGTGACCGAGTACCCCTTGACCGGATAGATCGGCAGCCGGTAGCCGAGCGTGCGCGCGACGAACGGCGAGTACGCGCCGAGCGCGAGCACGTATCGATCGCCGGTCACGCGGCCCTGCGACGTCTCGACGTAGTCGATCGCATCGGCGCTCGCGCGCACGCCGTCGATCGACGTGCCGAAGCGGAATTCGACGCCGAGCGCGCGGCAGCGCTCGGCGAGCGCGCGCGTGAACAGATGCGCGTCGCCGCTCTCGTCGCTCGGGCAATGGATCGCGCCCGCGATCGCGCCCGCCGCGTGGCGCAGCGCCGGCTCGCGTTCGACGGTGGCCCGCGCATCGAGGATGTCGAGCGGCAGGCCGTTGTCGGTCAGGATCCGCATGTTCGCGACGCCGCGCTCGAACGATGCAGGGTCGCGATACAGGTACAACAATCCTCCGCTCGTCCGGTCGTACTCGAGCAGTTCATCATTCGTCGCCTGCTGAAGCCGCTGCTGCGCGTAACGACACAGCCGCACCTTGATCGACGTGTTGCGTCGCGAGCGCTCGGCCGTGCAGTTCTGCAGGAACAGCGCACACCAGGCCCACATCCGCCAGTCGGGCGTCCATTTGAGCCGCAGCGCCTGGCCGTCGGCAAACAACGACTTGAAGAGAATCTTCGGCGCACGCGGCGATGCCCAGGTATACGAATGGCCGGGCGCGATCAACCCCGCATTCGCGAAGCTCGTTTCGAGCGCGACGCCGTCGCGACGTTCGATCACCGTCACCTCGTCGCCCGCCTTCGCGAGAAAATACGCAGTGGTCACGCCGACGATGCCGCCGCCGAGCACGATCGTCTTCATACTCCGCTTCTCCTGTACTAGCTCGCGGCGATCGCCGCGATCTCGACCGTGTACTGCGGAAACGCGAGCTTCGATTCGACGCACGCGCGTGCCGGCGGCTCGCCCTGCGGCACCCACGCGTCCCATACACTGTTCATCTCGGCGAAGCTGCGATAGTCGGCCAGCCAGATGCTCGCGGACACGATCCGGCGCTTGTCGAGCCCCGCCTCTTCGAGCAGCCGGTCGATCTTGTCGAGAATCTGACGGGTCTGCCCCGCCACGTCGAGCGACGTATCGTCCGCCACCTGCCCGGCGACGAAGGCCAGCCCGCCCGCGACCACCAGTTGGCTCATCCGTTCACTCACGCCGTATCGCTTGATCTCCACCATCTGACTGTCCTCCGAGGTCGTGTCGAGTTGGGCTGATTTAAGCACTGCAATTCACCTCTGTATACACTTTTTTCAGAAATATTCTCCATTGCGCCAGATTGGCGCGCTTGTGCACCACGACTATCCACGCTCTTTGAAAGAGTGCATAAATGCATGAAAACAGGGATATTTTTCTATCGTTCCAGAGACTTTCACGATTCCGCACAGCGACTCGAAAATTTATTTGCAAACGATTTTTGATCTGTGATTCTGTCGACACTTCTGTATATCAAACCATGCCGCCATCCGTGCGGCCGACCATGCGACGGGAGAACGAAGATGAAGGCAAGTCAGTGGAGTGTCGGTGTCTGGATCGCACTCGGTGCGCTTGCGTCGGGCGCCGCGCAGGCCGACGTCAGCGTGGGTGCGGTGCTGCCGCTGACCGGCGCGAGCGCGTCGATCGGCGAAGACCAGCGCCGCGGCATCGAGCTTGCCGTCGCGCAGATCAATGCGAAAGGCGGCGTGCTGGGCCAGAAGCTCGCCGTGCGCATCGAGGATTCGGGCGGCTCGGCCAATACCGCACTCGACGCCGCGCGCAAGCTCGCGACCGTCGAGCACGTGCCGGTCGTGCTCGGCGAGTTCTCGTCGTCGGTGACGATTCCAGTCGGACAGTTCCTGGTGCGTCAGGGCGACGTGCACATCAACATCGGCTCGTCGAGCCAGCAGGTGCGCAAGATCGGCGCGGGCTCGTTCAGCGTGATCGGGCTGGACGACCTGTCCGCGCGCTTCGCGGCTCAGGACGTGTACGCCCGCAAGCTGCGGCGCATCGCACTGATCGCGCCGAACAACGGCTATGGCCAGGGCATCGCCGGCGAATTCAAGAAGCGTTTCGAGGCGCTCGGCGGCACCGTGGTGTCGACGGTGCTCTACACGGAAGGACAATCGACCTATCGCCGCGAACTGGAGCAGGCATCACGCGCGCAGCCCGACGCGTATGTCTACAGCGCCTATGGCCAGGAGGCCGCGACGCTGAACCGGCAGGCATTCGAGATGCGTCTGAACCAGCACCCGTGGTACGGCATCTATCTGACGATGTGCACGAGCGACACGCCCGCGCAGATCGCGCAAGGCCAGATCGGCCTCGAAGTCGCCGCGCTCGGTGCGGGCGCGAAAGCGTATGCGAGCGCCTATCAAGCCGCGTACAACGAGGCGCCGCGCTCGGCGTTCGGCAGCTATGCGTACGACGCAACGCTGTTGTCCGCCGCGGCGATCGGTCGCGCGCAATCCATCGACCCGGCGAAGATTCGCACGGCGCTCGCGGCATTGGGCAAGTCGTATACCGGCGTGACCGGCGCGATCGCGTTCGATGCGGACGGCCAGCGGGAAGTCCAGCCGTACGAGAAGGTGGTCTACCGCCAATCGGTCGTCGCGCAGCAGTAAGCGCCCGCCCGGATGAACCAGAGGACCTCGCCATGCTGTCATTCATTGTCGACGTATTGATCCGCACCGCCGATCTGCTGCTGGTGTCGGTCGGCCTGTCGACGCTCTATTCGCTGATCCGCTTTCCCAACATCGCGCATGTCCAGTACGCGATGCTGGGCGCATTCGCGACGCTCTGGCTGGAACGCGCGGGGCTGCCGTTCGCACTCGCGACGGCCGTGTCCTGCGCGCTGGTCGGCACCGCCGCGACGCTGCTGAACCTGTTCGTTTTTGCGAGACTGCTGCGCTCCGGCAGCGCGGTGGCGATGATCGGCTCGCTCGCGATCTCGATGCTCGCGGTCGCGCTGGTGCTCGGCATCGCCGGCTCGCGACCGCAACAGTATGCGCAGGACGTGCATCCGCCGATGGTGATCGCCGGCGTCGCGCTGTCCGTGCCGCAACTGGGCTCGATCGCATGCGGCGCCGGCGCGCTCGCGATATTCGCGGCGCTGCTGTACCGCACCGGGCTCGGGCGGGCGATGCGTGCGCTCGCCTCGAATCGCGCGCTGGCGCTCGCGACCGGCATCGACGCGACGCGCGTGACCAACGTGATCACGTTCGCGAGCGGCGTGCTGGCGGCGCTCGGCGGCACGATGCTCGGCGCCACCGAGAGCGTGCATGTGAATCTCGGCTACGGACTGCTGATCCCGGTGTTTTCCGCGGCGATCCTGGGCGGTCTCGGCAACCCGCTCGGTGCCGCGGCCGGCGCGCTGTTGATCGCGGTGGCCGAAACCGTCGCACTGAACGTCGATTTCGGCGGGCTCGTCGATCGGCCGATGCAATTCTTTCCGGTCGAGTACGTCGGCGCGGTGTCGTTCGCGATCCTGCTCGTCGCACTGATCTTCCGGCCCTACGGCATCTTCGATCGGGAGGTACGGCGTGTCTAGCTTCGTCATCCATCTGCTGACCGTCGGCTGCCTGTACGCGACGATGGCGCTCGGGTTGAACCTGCAGGCCGGCTATGCGGGACTCGTCAATTTCGGCTTCATTGCGTTCAGCGGGCTCGGCGCGTACGCGGCCGGCATCGCGTCGCAGCTCGGCTGGCCGCTGCCTTCGGCGCTGACGCTCGCGCTGGCCGCCGCGGGTGCGCTGGCGATCGTCGTCGCGCGGCTCGGGCGGCAGCTCTCCGCCGACTACTGGGGGATCGCGACGCTCGCGATCGCCGAGATCCTGCGCACGATCGCGCTCAACGAAAGCTGGTTGACCGGTGGCGCGCAAGGCATCGGCGGCATCGCGCCGCTATTCCCCGGGCTGCGGGCGCCGTGGGCCGAACTCGCGTTCCTCGCGGTCACGGCCGGCTGCCTCGCGCTCACCTATGCGACGTACCGGCGCCTGACCGCAAGCCGCTTCGGCCGGGCGCTGAAGGTGATGCGCGAAGAACCCGCGCTCGCGGTCTGCTTCGGCTACGATCCGCTCGCGCTGAAAACGCGGGCGTGCATTGCCGGCGCGCTGCCGGCCGCGCTCGCCGGGGCACTCGCCGCGTGGTACATCGGCTATGTCGGGCCGGACGCGATGATCGCGTCCGAGACCTTCGCGCTGTGGACCGTCGTGATGGTCGGCGGCCTCGGCAGCCACGCAGGCGTGCTGGCGGGCACGCTGATCGTGCAGGCCGTCTACGCGCTGGCGCCGTTTCTCAAGGACTGGCTCGATGTCGGCAGCGACCTGACCGGCGCGGTGCGACTGGGCCTGGTCGGCCTGATGCTGCTCGGGTGTGTGCTCTGGCGTCCGCACGGGCTCGTACCCGAGCGCCTGGAGGTGCGGCCATGAGCGCGCTGCTCGATCTCGACGGCGTGACGATCCGCTACGGCGAGAACGTCGTCTTGTCCGGGGTCACGCTGTCGGTCGACGGCGGCGAGATCGTCGGACTGCTCGGCCCGAACGGTTCCGGCAAGAGCACCGCGCTCAACGCGATCACCGGGTTCGCGCCGCTCGCGGCGGGCGCCATCCGCTTCGACGGTCAGCGGATCGACGCGCTGTCGCCGCACAGGATCGCGCGGCTGGGCGTGCGCCGCACGTTCCAGTTGCCGTCGATGCCCGCGCGCATGTCGGTGCTCGAACTCGCGATGGCGGCTTCGTCCGTCCGCCACGGAATCGCCGCCGCCCTCTGGCGCGGCCGTGCGACGCGCGCGCTCGAGGCCGATACGCGTGCCCGCGCCGCCGCGCTGCTGGACGAACTGAAACTGTCCGGCGTCGCGCACCTTTGCGCCGCGTCGATCTCCGGCGGCCAGAAGAAGCTGCTGGGCATCGCGTGCGCGATGATGACCGAGCCCAAACTGCTGCTGCTCGACGAGCCGACCGCCGGCGTGCACCCGAACCTGCGCGGCGAGTTGATCGACGAACTGCGACGGATTCGCCAACAGGGCGTCACGCTGGTCGTCATCGAGCACGACATGCATTTCATCCGCGAGCTGTGCGACCGCTGCGTCGTGCTCGACCGCGGCGTGACGATCGCGAACTGCCGGCCGGCCGAACTGGAGCGCAACCGTCGCGTACTCGACGCGTATCTGGGACGCGCCCATGCCGCCCCTCGTCCGCTGGAGGCGTCATGATCGACGTGCGCGAACTCGTCGCCGGCTATACGCCCGAAGTCGACATCCTGCATGGCGTGTCGCTCACGGTCGGCGCCATCGACATCGTGACGATCCTTGGCCCGAACGGCTGCGGAAAATCGACGCTGCTGAAGTCGATCGCGGGCTTCGTGCTGCCTCGTGCGGGCAGTGTGACGATCCAGGGCACGGACGTGGCGCGCGTGCCGGTCCACCGAAAGATCCGCGAGTACGGGATCGGCTTCGTGCCGCAGACCGACAACGTGTTCGCGTCGCTGACGGTGCGCGAAAACCTGATGCTCGGCGGCCAGTCGATGTCCGCGTTTCCGCGCGAGGCGCGCATCGACGAGCTGTGCGAGCAGTACCCGGTCCTGCGGCGGCGCTACCGGTCGCTGGCGGGCGCATTGTCCGGCGGCGAGCGGCAGATCGTGTCGCTCGCGCGTGCGCTGATGCCGCGTCCGGTGTTGCTGCTGCTCGACGAGCCGTCGGCCGGCCTGTCGCCGAAGATGGTCGACGAGGTGTTCGACGCGATCGTCCGGATGCGCGACACCGAGCATATCGGCGTGCTGATGGTCGAGCAGAATGCGATCGAGGCGCTACGCATCGCGGATCGCGGCATCGTGCTGACGATGGGGCGCGTCGCGCTCGAAGGCCCCGCGGCCGAGCTGCTCGACAGCGACGAGATGCGGCGCCTGTACCTCGGCGGGAGGGCCGCATGAGCGGCGGGAGCGCCACGCCGGCCGCCGGCGCATACACATCCGCCGCGGCGCGTCCCGTGCTCGTGATGGTCGCGCTCGCGTGCGGCTTCGTGATGGCCATGCTCGACGTAACGATCGTCAACGTCGCGCTGAAGGCGATGGAAAGCAGCCTGTCGATGTCGCTGACGGCGCTGGTGTGGGTCGTCGATGCGTACACGCTCAGCTTCGCCGCGCTGTTGCTGCTCGGCGGCGCGGTAGCGAATCGCTACGGGTCGAAGGCCGTCTACGTCGCCGGGCTCGCGCTGTTCGTCGGCGCGTCGGTGCTGTGCGCGGCCGCGCAGTCCAGCGGCGCGCTGGTCGCGGCGCGCCTCGCCCAGGGTGTCGGCGCGGCGCTGTTCATGCCGAGTTCGCTGAGCCTGCTCACGCTCGCGTTCCCGCCGGGACCGATGCGCACGCGGATGATCGGCATCTGGGGCGCGCTGGTGTCGGCCGCGATGGCGCTCGGGCCCTGCGTCGGCGGCGTGCTGGTCGACGCGATCGGCTGGCGCGGCATCTTCTGGGTGAACCTGCCGGTCGGCGCGGCCGGCCTGTGGCTCACGTACCGGCATATCGCACGGGCGCCGCGTCATCCCGGCCCGCTGAATGCGCTCGGCCATCTGTTCGGCGCGCTCGCGCTCGCCGCGCTGAGCTTCACGCTGATCGAAGGGCCGAGCGCCGGCTGGCACTCGCCGTCGATCCTCGCTGGCGTGGCCACGACGTTCGCCGCCACCGCGGCATTCGCGTTACGCGAGCGCTACGCGAATTCGCGCATCCTGTCGCCGGCACTGCTCGCGAACCGGCGTTTCGTCGCGGGCAGCACGCTGGGCCTCGCGATCAACTTCGGCATTCTCGCCGAGATCTTTCTGTTGAGCCTCTATTTGCAGAACGTCCGCGGCGCGAGCGCGCTCGTCGCCGGGTTCGAATTGTTTCCGCTGATGGCGATGTTCGGCATCGGCAATCTCGCGTCCGCGAAGGTCAGTGCCCGGTTCGGCGCGCGCCACACGCTGCTCTCCGGGCTCGCGCTGGCCGCGCTCGGCAGCGTGGCGCTCGTCGGCGTCGCGGCGATGCCGTATCCGGTGCTGGCCGTCGCGATCGGCTTGGCCAACTTCGGCGCCGGCCAGGCCATTCCGGCGATGAATCTCGTCGTGATGCAGTCGGCCGATGCGGCGGACGCGAACCTTGCCGCCGCGTCGCTGAACGCGAGCCGGCAGATCGGTTCGCTCGTCGGCATCGCGATCGCGTCGGTGATCCTGCACGTGATCGACGATCCGGATCGCGCGACGGCCGTCGGCTTCGCGGTGATCACCGCGCTGTACGCGCTTGGCTTCGCGATCGTATTCCGTGCGATTCACGTTGACGGTGCCGAGCAGCCGTAGCCGGGCGCGCACGGTATCGAAGGCAATCGGGTGCAATCGAAGCATTCGGTGTATTCCGCGTATCACGCACGCACTTTTCCTCTTGCAGCGAGGGACCTCATGCAAACAGCGATTGGCCGTAAAGGACTGATTCTGGCGGGCGGCTCGGGCACCCGGCTCCACCCGCTCACGCATTCGGTATCGAAGCAATTGATGCCGGTGTACGACAAACCGATGATCTATTATCCGCTCAGCACGATCATGCTGTCCGGCATCCGCGACGTGCTGATCATCTCGACGCCGCGCGATCTCGACGCGTTCCGGCAACTGCTCGGCGACGGCAGCCAGTGGGGCATGAGCTTTTCGTATGCGGCGCAGCCGAGCCCCGACGGTCTTGCGCAGGCGTTCGTGATCGGCGCGCCGTTCATCGGTCGCGACGCGGCGACGCTCGTGCTCGGCGACAACATCTATCACGGGCCCGCGCTGTCGTCGCTGCTGCAACAGGCCGCCGCACGGACGACCGGCGCGACGGTGTTCGGCTATTACGTGCGCGATCCGGAGCGCTACGGCGTCGTGTCGTTCGACACGGATGGCCGCGCGATCGACCTCGAGGAGAAGCCGCGCGAGCCGAAGTCGAACTACGCGGTCACCGGCCTCTATTTCTACGACAACGACGTCGTCGAACTCGCGAAGGCCGTGCGACCGTCCGCGCGCGGCGAACTGGAAATTACCGACCTGAATCTCGCGTATCTCGCGCGCGGCGCGCTGAACGTCGAGATACTCGGGCGCGGCTACGCATGGCTCGACACCGGCACGCACGAATCGCTGCTCGACGCGGCCAATTTCATCCAGGTGATGCAGGCACGGCAGGGCCTGCAGATCGCGTGTCCCGAGGAAATCGCGTACCGGCTCGGCTGGATCGATGCGGAGCAGCTCGAAACGCTCGCCCACAAGCTCGCGAAAAGCGGTTACGGCCGCTATCTGCTCGATCTGCTGAGCAAGGAGGTCGCGGCATGACCCGCGTGATCGAAACGCCGTTGCCCGGCGTGCTGCTGATCGAGCCCGGCGTGTTCGGCGATGCGCGCGGCTTTTTCGTCGAAAGCTTCCGGGCAAGCTGGCTGCGCGACGCCGGCGTCGACGCCACCTTCGTCCAGGACAACCAGTCGCGCTCGCGTCGCGGCGTGCTGCGCGGGCTGCACTACCAGCGGGTGAATCCGCAAGGCAAGCTGGTGCACGCGGTGCGCGGCGCGGTCTACGACGTCGCCGTCGACATCCGGCGCGGCTCGCCGTTCTTCGGCTGCTGGTTCGGTGCGCAGCTCGACGACGTGTCGCACCGGATGCTGTGGATTCCGCCCGGCTTCGCGCACGGCTTTTGCGTGTTGTCCGACGAGGCCGACTTCGCGTACAAGTGCACGCAGTACTACGATCCCGATTCGGATGCGGGCGTGCGCTGGGACGATCCGGAGATCGGCATCGACTGGCCGGATTCCGGCGCACCGTATCAGTTGTCGGACAAGGATCGTCGGCAGCCGCCGCTCGCCGAACTGGCAGCCGGCGCGCCGGCGCTGCTGCCCGTATACGGGAGTGCGCGATGACGATCGTCGTGACCGGCGCGCTCGGCCAGGTCGGCCGCGAACTCGTGTTGCGCGCGGGCGAGCAGCCGCTCGTCGGGCTGTCGCGCGCCGCGCTCGACATAGCCGATGCAGGCTCGGTGCGCCGCGCGCTCGACGAACACCGGGCCTCGCTCGTGATCAATGCCGCCGGATGGACCGCCGTCGACCGCGCGGAGGCCGAGCCCGATGCCGCGTGGCGGGCGAACCGCGACGGGCCGGCCGTGCTGGCCGACGCGTGCGCCACGCTCGGGATTCCGTTGATTCATCTGTCGACCGACTACGTGTTCGACGGCCGCATGCCCGGCCCGTACGCGGAAACCGCCGCCGTCGCGCCGCTCGGCGTGTACGGCCGGAGCAAACTCGCGGGCGAGGAAGCGGTGCGCGAGCGACTGCCCGACCGTCACCTGATTCTGCGCGTCGCATGGGTGTTCGGCGCGCACGGCGGCAATTTCGTGCGCACCATGCTGCGCCTGGCGCGCGAGCGCGAGGTCGTCGGCGTCGTCGCCGATCAGTACGGCGGCCCGACACATGCCGGTGCGATCGCCGACGCGCTGCTGACGATCGCGGCGCGATATCGGACCGGTGAAGTGCTGCGCTGGGGCACCTATCACCTGTGCGGCACGCCCGTGACGACATGGCACGGCTTCGCCGAAGCAATCTTCACCGAGGCGCGGCGCGCCGGCCTCATCGACCGCGTGCCGCTGGTCCGGCCGATCCGGACCGACGCCTATCCGTTGCCTGCGCCGAGACCGGCGAATTCCGCGCTCGACTGCAGCCTCCTGCGAGAACACTTCGGGGTCGAATCGCCTTCGTGGATCGCGGGTCTCACCGACGTGTTTGCCACCTGGAAGCGAACCCAATGAGCTATCGACCCAAACATGTTCTCGTGACGGGCGGCGCCGGTTTCATCGGCGCCAATTTTGTCCGGCATCTGCTCGAAAGCGACCCGCAGGTCAGCGTCACCACGCTGGATCTGCTGACCTATGCGGGCAGCCTCGACAATCTCGGCGACGACCTGCCGGGCGCCGATCGTCATCGCTTCGTCCTCGGCGACATCTGCGACCGAACGCTCGTCGAGTCGCTGCTGCGCGATCATGCGATCGACACCGTCGTCCACTTCGCGGCCGAAAGCCACGTCGACCGCTCGATCGACGGCCCCGGCGAATTCGTGCGCACGAACGTGCTCGGCACCTGGACGCTGCTCGACGCGTGCCGCCAGCTGTGGCTGAACGACCAAAAACTCGGCCGGGCCGACGCCCTCGCGCGCCGCCGCTTTCACCATATCGGCACCGACGAGGTGTATGGCTCGCTGGGTCCCGACGACCCGCCTTTTTCGGAAACGACGCCGTATGCGCCGAACTCTCCGTACTCGGCCACCAAGGCAAGCTCGGACCATCTGGTCCGGGCCTATTTCCATACGTACGGATTGCCCGTCACCACGACGAACTGCTCGAACAATTACGGGCCGCGCCAGCACGGCGAGAAGTTCATTCCGACCGTGATCCGTCATTGCATCGAAGGCACCGACATCCCCGTGTACGGCGACGGCGCGAACGTGCGCGACTGGCTGTACGTCGACGACCATTGCCGCGCGATCGATGCGGTCATCCGGCGCGGGACGGTCGGCGAGACCTACACCGTCGGCGGCTGCAACGAATGGCGCAACGTCGACATCGTCGCGCTGATCTGTACGCTGCTCGACGCGCGACGGCCCGAACACGCGCCGCATGCGCGCCTCGTCCGGTTCGTCACCGATCGCGCGGGTCACGACCGGCGCTATGCGATCGATGCGGGGAAGCTCGCCCGGGAACTGCAATGGCGGCCGGCGGAGAGCTTCGAAACGGGGATCGTGAAGACGCTGGATTGGTATGTATAGAGGCGGTGGCACTCGGCACGTCGAGGTCGCGCCGTGCCGAGGGTCGAGGTCAATCGCCAGGCCGTGGTTGCTGATGGCATCGCGTGAACCTTTCCATTTGAAAGCCTGGCGCGGCCCGCGCCTTGCTCACCTGCAACGTGCGCAACATCCCAGGTTGCGACCAGGAGAGCAAGATGACACGTCAACAGCCACAGGCAGACAAGCAGACAGGCAACGAGAAGCCCGCGGAGAAACGCGACGACGGGCAGCAGACCTTCGAAACCGATATTTCGGAAACCGGCGACGACGGCACCACGGTGCGTCAGGCCGAAGTTCGCGAGGACGACCTGTCCGAAGTGAAGCCGCCGTCCGGGCCGTCGCGCTGAACAGTGGTGGACGCGACGCGGCGGCGGAGGTACGCCGCCGCGTCTTTTCCAGCGTGCCGTTGCAAATTCCGCCCTCTATCGCCGTGCTCCGATCCGCGCAACGTCGGACATGTCGGACCCTGCCATCTCGACGTCGACCATGCCGGGCGCGCCGACGATAAGTCGCCCACATGGCGCCCGCACGTATCGACAGAATGCCGATGCCCTCCCCCTTGAAATCCACGCGCCGTATCCTATTTTAGGTATCGCTCGAGGCAGTCGCGGTTGACACGCTGCGTGTTTCGATTTGTTTGTCAGCGACCCTGTCGCGGATGGACGAACTGGAGCGCGTGGTCCGGTTCGTCCCTTCGCAAGGGACACAACAGGAGCCAGTCATGAGCGATATCTTCTTTCCCACCGATCTGCTGGCGGAATTCGACCGCCTGCAACGGCAGATGGCCAGCGTGTTCACGGGCTTTCCGGCCAGTCTGCGCGCGCCGCGCCCCGGTGCGTTTCCACCGGTCAATATCGGCAGCACCGACGACACGATCGAGATCGTCGCGTTCGCGCCGGGTCTCGCCCCCGAGAAGATCGACATCTCCGTCGATCGCCGGCTGCTGACGATCAGCGGCGAGCGTACTCCCGCGGACGACGCCGCAACCGACGACGAGCGACGCGTTTACGCGAACGAGCGGTTCATGGGCGCGTTCCGCCGCGTGGTCGAACTGCCGCAGCACGCGGACCCCGACAAGATCGAGGCGCGCTATACGAACGGCTGCCTGACGATCAGCGTCGGCAAGTCGGAAGCCTCGAAGCCGCGGGCGATCACCGTCCAGTAAACAGCACGACGTCACGAACGCATGACGGAGGACATCATGAGTGACACGAACACGACTGAACTGACCACCCGTCCGGCCGAAACGCGAACGGCCGTGACGAATCGGGAAGCGGCTCAGCGCGACACGCCGCGCACGCGGATTGCGCCAGCCGTCGACATCGTCGAGGACGCGCACGGCATCACGTTGTACGCGGACCTGCCGGGCGTGCCGCGCGAGAAGCTCGACGTCCGCGTGCACGACGGCAGCCTTGCCATCGAAGCGGAGGCCGTCGTTCCGACGCCACCGGGATTGCGTCTCCAGCACGGTGAAGTGCAGCATCCGCACTTCTCGCGCGCATTCACGCTGAGCCCGGATTTCGACGTGTCGCGTATCGACGCGCAACTGCGCGACGGCGTGCTGAAACTGAGCATCCCGCGACGCGAAGAAGCGAAGCCGCGGCGGATCCCGGTGACGACCGGGTGAGTGGATGCGCCGGGAGCGTTTCATCGACCCGGCGCGGTCCGCGCCGCTTGGCTTGCGCTCGCGGCGTGAAGTGCCGGCGCCCCGCTTCCGCGGCGGCGCCGGCGCCGCCGCGTCGTCACACATGCCGCATTTCCCTGCAGGAGGCATCTGATGCATACCAACAGGACGATCGAACATGGCGGATATACGGTCCGGGCCGTGGTCACCGACACGGAGACGGGCCGCTACTCGGCGGCGGCGATCCTCACGGATCGCGACGGTGAAACCCGGACGCTCGGCGTTGACGGCGACTTCGCCGATACCCGCGAAGCAAGTGACCAGGCGCTCGAACTCGCGCTTGCATGGATTCAGCGACGGTCGGTGGTGTCGGATCGGTATGTCAGACGATATCGAGCCATGTCGAGCAGCGATCCGGATCACGGACAACACGCACGGCGCTAGTCGCGCCGGACGTTGAGCATGCTTCCGGCGTGGGCCCAGGTGGCCGACGCCGGCGCTTGAGCATTGCCCGCCCAAAAGCGATACGGTACATCAGGAAGCCGTGTCGGGAGGCCCGATTAGCGGTGCGGGCCGCGGGATTCCGGCCGGCCGGGCCGCCCACCGTGCCACGCCAACACTGCCGCATGGACGACGCAACACGCATGACGCCGGCGGAATCATGCAAAATGCTGCGCATCTGAGTGGCGGAGCGTGACCGGTGGGCATCAATTTCGATTTGACGGACTTGCAGGCGTTTCGCGCGGTCGTGGAAACGGGCAGTTTCCGCAAGGCCGCCGAAGCGGTCAGCCTCTCCCAGCCTGCGTTGAGCCGCCGGATCGACAAGCTCGAGGACGCGCTCGGCGTGCGGCTCTTCGAGCGCACCACGCGCCGCGTCGCGCTTACCACCGTCGGCCGCGTGTTCGCGCAGAGCGCCGAACAACTGCTCGACGATCTCGACGCCGCGCTGCTCGGCATCCGCGACGTGTCGTCGAGCCGCCTGGGGCATGTGACGATCGCGTGCGTGCCGTCGGTCGCCTACTATTTCCTGCCCCCCATCATCGCCCGCTATCATCAGCGCTTTCCGCGCATCCGGGTGAAGCTGCTCGACGCCAGCGCCAACGAAGTGCTGGGCGCCGTCATCAGCGGCGAGGCGGATTTCGGCGTGAGCTTCATCGGCAGCCAGGAGGCGGAAATCGAGTTCAAGGTGCTGCTCCAGGAACGGTTCGTCGCCGCCTGTCGCCGCGACCACCCGCTCGCGCGCAAGAAGCGCGTGACCTGGAACGAGCTTTACGAGCACGATTACGTCTCGGTGGACAAGACGTCCGGTAACCGCCTGCTGCTCGACCAGGCCTTGGCGGCCGTCGCGCCGCGCAAGCCGAGCGTCTGCGAGGCGCGCCACGTCACGACGCTGCTCGGGCTGATCGAGGCGGGGCTCGGCGTCGCCGCGGTGCCGTCGATGGCGATGCCGGGGCATGACCATCCTGTCCTCACGAGCGTGCCGCTCGTCGAGCCGGCCGTGAAGCGGCGCGTGGGCATCGTCAAGCGGCGCGGCCGCTCGCTGACGCCGGCCGCCGAGGCGTTTCACCGGATGATCGTCGACGCGAAGCGCGGCGACGCCGGCAGCGGCACATCGGCATGACGACGACGGAACGGAAACAAAGGAAGGCGGCATCGTGAGGTGGACCCGGCTGTTCAAATCGCTTTACGTCCAGGTCCTGCTCGCGATGCTGCTCGGCATCGGCATCGGTCACGTGTGGCCGGCGGCGGGCGCGATGCTCAAGCCGCTCAGCGACGCGTTCGTCGCGCTCGTGAAGATGACCATCGCGCCGATCGTCTTTTGCACGATCGTGTCGGGCATCACGTCGTTGTCGAACGGGCGGGCCATCGGCCGCACGATCGTACGCGCACTGGCGCTCTTCTATCTGTTGACGGCCGCCGCGCTCGCGTTCGGGCTCGTCGTCGCCTACCTGCTGCAACCGGGCGCCGGCATGCATATCGACGTCCGTCATCTGGATGCGAGCATCCTCGCGCCGTATGCAAAGCACGCGGAGCCGCGCAGCCTGGTGGCGTTCGCGCTCGGCGTGATTCCGGACACGATGCTCGGCGCGTTCGCGACCGGCGAAGTGTTGCCGGTGCTGCTGCTGTCGCTGTTGTTCGGCTTCTCGCTGAATGCGCATCCGCGCGCCGCCCGGCCCGTGCTTGCGCTGATCGACGGCATCGCCCAGGTCGTCTTTCGCGTGCTCGCGATGATCATGCGGCTTGCGCCGCTCGGCGCATTCGGCGCGATGGCGTTCACGGTGGGCCGCTTCGGCATCGGTTCGGTCGGCTCGCTCGCGAAGCTGATGGCATCCTTCTACGTGGCCTGCGCGCTATTCGTCGCACTGGTGCTCGCCCCGCTCGCGCGAGCGCACGGCTTCGCGCTGTGGCGGCTCCTGCGCTACCTGCGCGAGGAGCTGCTGATCGTGCTCGCGACCTCGTCCACGGAGCCGGTCCTGCCGCGCCTGATCGTCAAGCTGGAAGCGCTCGGCTGCGACAAAGGCGTCGTGGGGCTCGTGCTGCCGGCCGGCTATTCGTTCAATCTGGACGGCACCGCGATCTATCTGACGCTCGCGGCGTTGTTCATCGCGCAGGCATGCGACGTCCCGCTTTCCGCGCCGCAGGTCGCGACGATGCTCGCGATCATGCTGGTCACGTCCAAGGGCGCGGCCGGCGTGTCCGGCAGCGGGCTCGTCGCGCTGGTCGCGACGCTCGCCGTGATGCCCGACCTGCCCGTCGCCGGCGTCGCGCTGCTGGTCGGCATCGACCGCTTCATGTCGGAGGCCCGCGCGCTGACCAGCGTGATCAGCAATGCGTGCGCGGTGATTTTCGTGTCGTCGTGGGAAGGTGCGTGCGATCGGACGCGTCTGGTGCAGCGGCTCGCGGCGGCCGGGCCGGCCCTGGCGGACGCGGCCGATGAAGACAGTGCCGCGGCAGGCGGCGGGAGTGACGGGAAGACGGTCTGATGCACGCCTTCCCGTCGATCGGGCTCAATGCGCGGAAACGGAATCCAGGCCGGTCGATTTCACGTCGGCCTGCACGTCGGGCGACGCCAGATAGTCGAGCAGCGCCTTCGCTTCCTGCGGATGCTGCGCGCCGACCGGGATACCGGCGGCGAAGCGCGTAACGGACTGCAGCGATTCGGGGATCTTGCCGACGAAGGTCGCGCCCTTGACGGGCAGCAGCTCGCTGACCTGCTGGAAGCCGATTTCGTAGTCGCCGTTCGCGACGACCGACGCCACCGGAATCCGAGGGATCATCTTCGCCTTCGACTTCACCTGTTCCTCGATCCCGAGCTTCTTGAACAGTTCGCGTTCGATATACACGCCGCTCGCGCTGTCCGAATAAGCGATCGATTTCGCGTGCAGCAGCACCTGCTTGAGCCCTTCGGCGGTGCCGATGTCGGGCTTGGCCGCACCGTCGCGCACGACCATGCCGATGCGCGAGTCGGCCAGATCGACGCGCGATTCGGGAATGACCTTGCCCTGCCTGATCAGATCGTCCAGCGCGTAGCCGACCATGATCACGGCGTCGGCGGGCTCGCCGCGCGCGAGTCGGTTCGGAATCGCTTCGGGCGACTTGCCCATCGACGGGCCGAGCGCGGTCGCGAGCGTATTGCCCGTCGTGGCCGCGAACCTCGGGCCGAGCACCTTGTACGCGGCGGTGAAGCCGCCCGAGCTCATCACGTGCAGTTCGGCGGCGTGGACGTTGGCCGCGACCGCCGCGGTGGCGACGAGCGCGGTCGCGCAGCATTTCAGGAACAGGTTTCTCATGGTCGTGGTCATGCGGATGCGTGGGTGTGAATGAACGTTCCGGATCGGCCGGACATCAATGCGCGGGCGTCAACTTGGGAGTGCGGTGACGATAGAGCGCGAACGTCGCGAGCAGCGCGCACACGGCGGCGAAGCTCATCCAGTAGCCGGGCGCGGCCTTGTCGCCCGTCGCGTGAATGAGCGCGGTCGAGATGGCCGGCGTGAAGCCGCCGAACACGGCCGTCGCGAGGCTGTATGCGAGCGAGAAGCCCGCGACGCGCACCTGCACCGGCATCACTTCGGTGAGCGCGACGACCATCGCACCGTTGTAGATACCGTACATGAACGACAGCCAGAGCAGGACGAGCAGCATGTTGGCGAACGACGGCGCGTGAGCGAGGAACGACAGCGCCGGATAGGCGGTCACCACGGTGAGCATCGTCATGCCGACCAGCAGCGGCCGACGGCCGATCCGGTCGGACAGCGCCCCGCCGATCGGCAGCCACACGAAGTTCGACACGCCGACGCACAGCGTCACGAGCAGGCTGTCGGCGGTGCTCAGGTGCAGCACGGTCTTGCCGAAGGTCGGCGCGTAGACGGTGATCAGATAGAAGCTCGTGGTGGTCATCGCGACCAGCATCATGCCGGCGATCACGACGCCCCAGTTCTGGACCAGCGTGCCGAACACTTCCTTCATGCCCGGACGATGCTTGCGGGCCTTGAACTCCTGGGTTTCCTCCAGGTTGCGGCGCAGCAGGAAGATGAACGGCACGATCATGCAGCCGACGAAGAACGGCACGCGCCATCCCCAGGCGCCGATCTGCGATGCGCTCAGCCACTGATTGAGCGCAAAGCCGAGGGCCGCCGCGATGACGATCGCCACCTGCTGGCTGGCCGATTGCCAGCTCGTGAAGAAGCCCTTGCGGCCGGGCGTCGCGAGCTCGGCGAGATAGACCGACACGCCGCCCAGTTCCGCGCCCGCGGAGAAACCCTGCAGCAGCCGGCCGATCAGCACGAGTACGGGCGCGAGCAACCCGATCGTCGCGTAGCCGGGCACGAACGCGATCAGGATGGTGCCGCTCGCCATGATCGACAGCGTGACGATCAGGCCCTTGCGGCGGCCGACCTCGTCGATGTACGCGCCCAGCACGATCGCGCCCAGCGGGCGCATCAGGAAGCCGGCGCCGAACACGGCGAAGGTCATCATCAACGATGCGAACTCGCTTTGCGCGGGGAAGAAGACGTTGGCGATCTGCGTGGCGTAGAAGCCGAACAGGAAGAAGTCGAACTGCTCGAGAAAATTGCCGGCCGTGACGCGAAAGATCGCGGCGGCCTTCGAGCGTTCGGCCGGAAGGCTGGACGAGGGGTGCATCTGGGTGTCTCCTGAAAATCCTGGAATACGCGGGAGGGGCGGGTCGATTGTCGTTTTCCGGCATGTTGGCGCGTTATCGATCAAACGATAAGTGCGATTTTTGGAAGGATTGATGCAGTCCGGTTATCAATCGACGTGATCGGCGCGGGGCCGGACGGCGCTCGAGCCGTATCGCCGCATGGCCGCACACGTTTGCGTCGTCGCGTCGGGCCGTGGTCGTCGATGGGCGGCCATCCCGGCCTCGATTTTTTGTCGGCCGTGCCGTTAACGGGGATTGGACCCGCGCCGGCGCAAGTGCAGCCGGCGTCTCAACACGAGCGCGAGCATGCCCGCATTCACTTCGATCGAGAAAATCGCCGACTGGGCCGGACGCCACCCGTTCGTCGTCGGCGCGTTGGGTACGCTGATGTCGCTCGCGGCGCTCGGGATCAGCGCGGTGACGCTGTGGGTCGCGCGCAGCGAAGTCGTCGAGCATGCGCATGAGACGTCGCGCAACGTCGCGGCCGTGCTCGCGAGCCAGATCGCGAGGACGGTCGAAACGTCGAACAACGCGCTGATCGCGCTGGCGGCCGACCTCGGCAAGCCGGCCGTGCAGCGCATGGACGCCGGATTGCGGCACGACCTGCTGTTCGAGCGCACGGCCGCGCAGTACGTGACCGGCATGGGCGTGACCGACAGTCGCGGCCGGCTGATCGACGGGTGCTGCAGCACGACCCACCGCTGGGACTTCGCCGATCGCGACTACTTCAAGGTCCATCGCGATGCGGACAACGTCGGGCTCTACGTCTCCCAGCCCTATCGCGCACGCTCGCGCGGCGGCAAGGAATCCATCGCGCTGTCGCGACGCATCGAACGGCCGGATCATGCGTTCGACGGGATCGCGGTCGTCGCCGTCGATCTCACCTACTTCGAGCAGCTGCTGTCCCGCCTCGACGTCGGACCCAACGGGGTCAGCGCGATTGTCCGCGCGGACGGCACGATCCTCGCGAGAAACCCGTCGCTGAACGAAGGTCAGATGAACCTTCTGCGTCGCTCGACGTCCTTCAAGCGGATGGTGAACAGCGAATCGGGCTTCTATCCCGCGCGTTCGAGCATCGACGGCATCGTGCGGTTGTATACCTACCAGCGGATACCGGGCACCCCGCTGATCGCGGTCGTCGCGCCGGCCGAAAACGACGTGCTGGCCGGCATCCGGCGCCTGTCGTGGACGGTCGGCGTGTCGGCATCCGTGATCTGCGCATTGTTCTGTGCGGTGGTCTGGCTGCTGGCCTTCGCCCTGCGCGACAATTTCCGCAAACAGACGCTGCTGACCGATCTCACGCGTACCGATCCGTTGACCGGATTGTGCAATCGTCGCGCGCTCGATACCGCGCTGGCCAACGAATGGGAGCGGCTGCAGCGCGGCAGCGGCGGCACCCTGTCGGTGCTGTTCATCGACGCCGACCATTTCAAGCAGTACAACGACCGGCACGGGCACGCGCAGGGCGACACCGCGCTGCGCTTTCTCGCCGAATGCATCCGCGCGCATACGCGGCGGCGCGGCGACCTCGCCGCGCGCTACGGCGGCGAGGAATTCGTCGCGGTGTTGCCGGATACGGATGAAAACGGCGCCGCGCGGGTCGCCGACGCGATTCGCCGCGAGGTGGAGCGTAACCGGCTCGACGGGTTTGAGGAAACCGTGCCGGCTTTCACCGTCAGCATCGGCTGTGCGACCGGCCGGCGCGCGCGGCACGCCTCCGTGCACGCGCTGTCGCATCAGGCGGACATGGCGCTCTACCGCGCGAAGCGCGAAGGCCGGAACCGCGTGTGTTGCGCGCAGCCCGAGCCGGCGTGAACGCGGCGGTTCGAGTCGGAACGGGCGGCGGTACGCGCGCTGCCGCGACCATCATGGTCGTTTCACTGCCCCGGTTCGATGTACGCCGCCAGTTCTTCCGGCTCACCTGACGGAAACGCGTCCTTCAGGTGATCGAGAAACGCGGACACGCGCGTGCTCAATAATCGCCTGGACGGATACAGCGCCCACAGCGCGATATCGGAACCCGGCACGTCGCCCCAACTGACGAGCGTGCCGGCGGCCAGGTCGCGGCTCACCAGCGACGCCGGCAGGCACGCGGCGCCCAGGCCGAGGCGGACCGTATCACGCACCATGCTCAGCGACGACAGCCTTGCGACCGGTTCGATCGGGATGCGCGCGGTCCCCGCCGGTCCGGCGACCTCCCAGGCAGTGCGCGTGTCGTTCCCGTCGCGCACCACGGCCGGTGCCGGTGTGGGCGCGTCGCCGCCGGGCCGCGCCAGCTCGGGCTTCGCGACGACCACCAGCCGGTCGCGCAGAAACACGCGCCCGATCAGGCTCTCGTCGGGGGCCGGGTTCACGCGGATCACGAGGTCGTATCCTTCCTCGATCATGTCGACGGGCCGGTCTTCGGTCGTCACCTCCAGCCGGACGTCCGGGTATCTCAGCGCGAACGTCGCCACCAGCTTCCCCATCGCGAACTGGGAAAACAGCATCGGCGCGCTGATCCGCAGCCGGCCGCGCGGCCGCTCGCTCCCGGCTGCGATCGCCGACGCGCTGTCGGCCAGCTCCGCGAGGAGCGCGCCCGTCCGCTCGTAGAGCGCGCGCCCTTCCTGCGTGAGCTTCACGCCGCGCGAGCCGCGCTCGAACAGACGCAGCGACAGACTGTTCTCCAGTTCCGCCACGCGGCGCGACAGTGTCGCCTTCGGGCGATCCGCGACCCGCGCGGCCTCCCCGAAGCTGCCATGGCGGGCGACGAGATTGAAATCGGCGAGAGCGAGCAGGTCCATGTGTTCCACCAGTGAGACGACATGTCTATTTATCACATCTTCCGGATCATGTATGGATCACCTAACTTACGTGGGCAGTCAATCCCATCGTTACCTCAGGAGTGAACATCATGACCATTCTCGTTACCGGCGCCACCGGCCGTGTGGGCCGCCAGGTCGTCCGTCAACTCGTCGATCGCGGCGCCGACGTGCGCGTGCTGGTGCGCGATCCGGCCAAGGCCGATTTTCCGGCGGCAGTGATCGTCGCACCGGGCGACATGCTTGACGTCGATGCGCTGCGGGCGGCCTTCTCCGGCGTGCGCACGCTGTTCCTGCTCAATGGCGTGGCGGGCGACGAATTCACGCAGGCGCTGATCGCGCTGAACCTGGCCCGCGAAGCGGGCATCGAGCGCGTCGTCTATCTGTCGGTCCTGCACGCCGACCGCTTCGTGAACGTGCCGCACTTCGCGGTGAAATCCGGCGCGGAGCGGATGATCGAGCAGATGGGCTTCGGCGCGACGATCCTGCGACCCGCGTATTTCATGGATAACGAATCGATGGTGAAGGACGTGATCGTCGGGCACGGCGTGTACCCGATGCCGATCGGCGGCAAGGGCGTCGCGATGGTCGACGTGCGCGATATCGCGGAAGTCGCGGCGATCGAGTTGATCCGTCGCAACGACGCACCGGACAAGCTGCCGGTCGACACCATCAACCTGGTCGGGCCCGACACGCTGACCGGCCCGCAACTGGCGTCGATCTGGTCGGACACGCTCGGCCGGCCGGTTGCGTATGGCGGCGACGATCCCACGCCGTTCGAAGACAACCTGGCGACGTTCATGCCGAAATGGATGGCGTACGAAATGCGGCTGATGGCCGAGCGCTACGTCAGCGACGGGATGGTGCCGGAAGCCGGCGACGTCGAGCGGCTGACCGCGATCCTCGGCCGCCCGTTGCGGACGTATCGCGACTTCGCGGCCGCGCTCGCGCGTTGAGTGAAATGCGGTGCTTTCACGCGCCGCGCGGTGGTGCGGGGAACCGGCGGCGGGCGCGGCCGGTTCGGCGCGACCGCCACCGGCGACGTCCAGTCGCCGCTGACCCGCACGATCGACGAGCAGCGGAGGCCGGGCGCGCTGAGTTCGTCCGTCGCGGCGCGGCCCACGGCTACAACATCGCCTGGCTGACCAGCCCGTACAGTCCGAATGTCGGGTCGGCCGCACCGTCTTGCCCGGTGGCGGGCGCGTTGCGAACCATCTTCGAACAGGCATCCACCTGCTTCAGTCCCTGTTCGCTCAACCAGCCCGGCAAACTGCTCCCGTCAGGCACATCGATACGCACGAAGTCGCCGTCGCGTTTCGTCAGCCAATAGCCGATCAGCGCCTTCGCGCGCGCATCGTCGCTCGAACGCGGCGCGACCACCGGGCCGACCACGTAACCGCGACCGAAGCGCCGCAGCACCGAAAACCCGACGATCTCGCCGTCGCGTTCGAGCACCACGCATTCTCCCCGCGTCTGCAACGCGGACAACAGCGCTTCGCGCTCAAGACCGGACGCATGCGTGTCGAGTTCGACGAGGCGCGGCCAGTCGGCCGGCGAGCCAGTGCGCAGCCGCTCGCCGTCAGGCACGACAACGGCGGCGGGCCGATCCACGTTCCCCTGATATTGGCCCAGCGAACCGCACACGGTGAACCCGAGCTTCTCGTAGAGCGGCCGACCGGCCGGCGTCGCATGCAGGAACGTGATGCGCGGCCCCAGTTCGTCGAGGAGCGTCTCCATCAGTTTGCGGCCGATTCCGCGGCCCTGATGCGCGTCGGAGACGATCACATGCCCGATCGCCGCGCGGTCCGCACCGTACTTCCAGCACATCGCCGTGCCGATGACGACGCCGTTTTCCTCGGCCGCGAATGCCGTCGACGTTTCCGCGGAAAACTGCCAGTCTTCCGCCCTGAACGGCCAGCGAAGCGCGATGGAAAGGGCATGGGCGGCGGGGACGTCCGCCGCGGTGAATCTGCGGTAGCGAAGCGCCGACGTCGCGTCGCGCTCCTTCACTTCAGGTTCCTGGTTCATTACGCAGTCCTTTCAAAGGGTGTGATCGTGCGACACGGCACGTCAGAAAAATATGCGGCGATCACATCGAAGCGTCGATCAATTGCACGGTTCTCGCCGGCTGGCATGGGTGCACCGCGATCCGGAAGCACGCCAGCCCCGGACCTGACGGTCGATCAACCAGACGTCGCCGGTTTCCACGCCGCCCCGACGCATCACGGCGATCGCGTGAAGTAACGCTGCGCCAGCGCGACCCAGTAGCGGACACCGGCCGGAATGATGTCGTCGTTGAAGTCGTATTTCGGATGATGCAGCGCCGGTGAGGCCGCGCCGTCCTGTGCATTGCCGATCAGCACGTACGCGCCCGGCCGCTCCTCCAGCATGAAGCCGAAGTCTTCGGACGTCATGTTCGGCGGCACGTCGCGGTCGACGCGCGCGTCGCCGAACGTGTCGCGAATCACCGCTTCGCACAGCGCCGTCTCGGCCGGCGTGTTGACCGTCGCCGGGTAGTACTGGAAAAACGCCACGTCGACCTGCGCGCCGTAGGCCGCCGCGAGCCCTTCGCACGCGAGCCGCACGTCGCGCTGCAGCTTCTGCTGCAATGCCGACGACAGCGTGCGGATCGTGCCGCGCAGCTCCGCGGTGTCGGGAATCACGTTGTCCGTCGTGCCCGCATGGAACATGCAGACGGAAATGACCGCCGGGTCGACGGGGTCCTTGTGCCGCGCGGCGATGGTCTGGCACTGCAGCACCATCGAGCACGCGAGCGGCACCGGATCGATGCCCAGATGCGGCTGCGCCGCGTGCGCGCCCTTGCCCGTCACCGTGATCCTGAAGCGCGAGCCCGCGGCCATGATCGCGCCCGTGCGCAACCCGAAATGCCCGGCCGGCAACCCGGGCCAGTTGTGCATGCCGAATACCGCTTCCGTCGGGTATTGCTCGAACAGCCCGTCGTCGATCATCTTGCGCGCGCCCGCGCCGCCCTCTTCGCCCGGCTGAAACACGAAATGGACGGTGCCGGGCAACTGCGGCAGCGTCTTCAGCACGCGCGCGGCGCCGAGCAGCATCACGGTATGGCCGTCATGGCCGCACGCGTGCATGATCCCGTGCGTGCACGACGCGTGCGGGAAGTCGTTTGCTTCGTGGATCGGCAATGCGTCCAGATCGGCGCGCAGCACGATGCCGCGGCGCGGATCCGCGCCGGGCAGGCTCGCGACGACGCCCGTGCCGCCGAGCCCGCGCGACACCGCATAGCCGAGCGCCTCGAGCTCGCGGGCGACGACGTCGGCCGTCCGGTGTTCTTCGAATCGCAACTCGGGATGCGCATGCAGGTCGCGGCGCAGCTTCGCCCAGTGCGCGTGATGCGCTTGCAGCGATGTGTCGGGGATGACGGGGTTATCCAATTTCGGCACCTTCGGAATGTAGCGGGCTTCCAACTGTACTGCCGGCGCGAATCGCGCGCAGCGGCTGCGTCAGTCGTAATAGCCGACGATCGACTTGATCTCCATGTATTCCTCCATCCCTTCGATCCCGTACTCGCGGCCGTTGCCCGACTGCTTGTACCCACCGAACGGCGCCTGAGGGTCCCATGCCGGGTAGTTCAGATGCACCTGCCCCGCACGGATGCGGGCGGCCACCGCACGGGCGCGTTCCTTGTCGGCGCCCTGTACGTGTGCGCCGAGCCCATAGACCGTATCGTTCGCGATCGCGACCGCTTCGTCGACGGTGTCATAAGGGAGGATCGCGAGCACCGGGCCGAAAATCTCTTGCTGCGCGATCGCCATGTCGGTACGCACGTCGGAGAAAATCGTCGGCCGCGCATAAAAGCCGCGGTCGAGCCCCGCGGGCCGGCCGGGGCCGCCGGCGATCAGCTTCGCGCGTTCGTCGATGCCCACGTCGATCATCTGCGCAACCCGCCCGAACTGCGCGCGATTGGCCAGCGGCCCGTGCGTCGTGGCCTCGTCGAACGGATCGCCGACCACGAGCGTTTGCATCGCCGCGACGGCCAGTGCCTCGACCGCGCCGAGCACGGCGCGCGGCACGATCATGCGGGTCGGCGCGCTGCACGATTGCCCCATGTTGCGAAACGCGGCGGCCACGCCGGGCGGGATCGCGCGCGACAGGTCCGCATCCGGCAACACGATATTCGGGGACTTGCCGCCCAGTTCCTGCGCGACGCGCTTGACGGTCGTCGCGGCCGCCTGCGCGACGAGCACGCCGGCGCGCGTCGAGCCGGTGATCGACACCATGTCGACCTCCGGATGCGACGAAAGCGCGGCGCCCACCGTTTCGCCGCTGCCGCTCACGAGGTTGAAGACGCCGGCAGGCACGCCCGCATCGGCGAGCACTTCCGCGAACAGCAGCGCGCTGAGCGGCGACAGCTCGCTCGGCTTCAGTACGACCGTGCAGCCTGCCGCGAGCGCCGGCCCGACCTTCGCGGTGATCTGGTAGATCGGCCAGTTCCACGGCGTGATCAGCGCACACACGCCGATCGGCTCGCGCGCGACCGCGGTCGTCCCGCGCCGCTCGATGAACGGGTAGCGCGCGAGGTTGTCGCGCGCGACACGAATATGTTCGGCCGCGAGCGGCACGTGCGCGCCGCGCGCATAGCCGATCGGCGCGCCCATCTCCAGCGCGAGCGCGGTGGCGAACAGCTCGGCGCGCTCCAGCATCAGCGCATGCACACGGTCGAGCAACGCCGCGCGTTCCTGCGGTGAAGTCGAGGACCAGCGTTCGAACGCGCGGCGCGCGGCCAGCACCGCGCGGTCGGCGTCGCGCGCGTTGCCGAGCGGGATCTCGCACAGCGTGTCTTCGGTGGACGGGCTGATGACGGCAAACCGCTCGCCGCCTTCGGGCAGCACCCAGTCGCCGTCGATGAAAAAGCGATCCAGCCGGCCGGCTTGCATCAGGTGAACAACAGGGGAATTCATTGGAGAGTGTCCTTGAGTCGATACCAGGCGCCGACGAACGGCAAAAACCAGGGTTTGCCGAAGTGGCCCGGAATCGCGGGCCAGTCGAAATCTTTCCATGGGTTGAGGTCGGCGCGTCCGTCCATGATCTCGGCCATCAACGTGCCCATCAGCGTGGCCATGTGCGTGCCGTGGCCGCTATAGCCCATCGAGTAGTAGACGCCGTCGCGTTCGCCCGCGCGCGGCAGCCGGTTGGCCGTCATGTCGACCATCCCGCCCCAGCAGTAGTCGATGCGTACGTCGGCCAGCTCGGGAAACACGGCGGCCATTTGCTGCCGCAGGATGGCCCCGCTCTTTTCGTCCGAACGCGGATTCGACGCGGCAAAACGCGCGCGCCCGCCGAACAGCATTCGGTTGTCGGGCGTGACGCGAAAGAAATTCACGAAGTTCTTCGTGTCGGTGACCATCCGCCGCGTCGGCAGCAAGCGGTCGAGCAGATCGTTCGGCAACGGCTCGGTGACGATGATGAACGCGCCGACCGGCACGATCCTGCGGCGAACCCAGCCGAACGGCCCGACCTGTGAAATGCCGCTCGCGAGCAGGACCTGGCGCGCGCGAATCTCGCCGAGCGGTGTTTGCACCGCGTACGTGCCGCCCGCTTGCCGTGTCAGGCCGAGCACCGGCGCATGCTCGAGAATATGCGCGCCACGGGCTTGCGCGGCGCGCGCGAGGCCGCGCACATAACGGCCGACATGCATCCCGGCGCTTTTGCCGAACAGCAGCCCGCCGTGATATCGGTTCGAGCCGATCTCGTCGCGCAGTTCCGCCTTCGTGACCACGCGCGTATCGGGGTCCACGCTCGCCGCGAGCAGGGCCTGACTGCGCACGAGCTTGTCGTAATGCTCGGGCTTCGCCGCGAGCTTCAGCTTGCCGCGGCGCACGAAATCGCAATCGATCGACTCCTCCCGGACCAGCCGCTCGACCGTGTCGACGCCCGCGTCGAACGCGAGATAGAGCCGGTTGGCCAGTTCCGTGCCGATGCGCTGCGACAGCGACGCGTAATCCTGCGCGAAGCCGTTGTTGCACATGCCGCCGTTGCGTCCGGATGCCGCCTGCCCGACGGTGCCCGCCTCGCAGACGATCACGCGCGCGCCTTTCTTGGCCAGCGCCAGCGCCGCGGCCGAACCCGTGATCCCGCCGCCCACCACCGCCACGTCGCAACTTCCGTCATGCAACGCCGGCGCGCTGCTCGCGAATGGCTCCGACGTGTCGAGCCAGTAGGAACTGAAACGCATCAGGCACTCCAAAGCTGTCCATCGCACCGCACCGCGCTGCGAGGCTGCTGAACGTTCGCCGCGCCGATCGGGCCGATGGGCCGCTTGCCCGCGATCGGGATCGAAGCACCTCGTCCAGGCTGCCCCGCATCAGCGCGACGGCCCTGCACTAGAAATCCGCGACCTTGCCCCATGCGGACTCGCTGAACCGGGCGGGCCGGTACGGCGCCGGGTCCACGAACGGTTGCGCACCGGTCGCGAGATCGGCGATCAGGTGCCCGGCGCCCGGGCCGATCCCGAAGCCGTGTCCCGAAAAACCCGCCGCGAGGATCAGCCCCGGCACGCCCGGCACTTCGCCGATGCCCGGCACGCCGTCCGGCGTGCTGTCGACGTACCCGGCCCACGCGTGCGTGATCTTCGCTTCGCGCAGTTCGGGCAACAGTTCGGACGCGCGGCGGTACGTTTCGGCGACCGTCGGCATGTCGGGCTTCGGATCGAGAATGCGCATCGCTTCCATCGGCGTCGGCGCATCGAGGCGCCAGCGCTTCAACGTTTCATGGCCGCTGCGCACGCCTTCGAGGCCGCCCGGCAGCAGGTTGCGCCAGCGTTTCGCGAACATCGGCACGAATTGCGGCGCGAAGCGCAGGAACTGCGGCGTCAGGTCCACGCGTGCGCGGCCGCTGATCGCCAATGCGTAGCGTCCGTCGCCGCGGCGCGTGATGGACACGCCGGACGTGTACATCGCACCCGGCAGCGGCGTGTCGACGGGCGACACGCTCAGGATCGACTGACGGATCGACGCTTGCGGAAACCGGATGCCGAGCTGGCGGCAAAACGACGACGCCCATGCGCCGCCGGCCATCACGACCGTTCGGGTCTTGATGACGCCGGCCTCGGTGACGACGCCGGCGACACGGCCGCCTTCGAGCTCGATGCCGCGCGCCGCGCAGTGCTGATGGACACTGCCGCCCAGCTTGATCAGCGCGGCGGCCACGGCCGGCGCGGCCTTGCCTGGATCGGCCGTGCCGTCGGTCGGCGAGAAGACGCCGCCTTTCCACTGCCGCCCGGTCGCCCGTCCGCGTTCGGCGGCCTGCTTGCTGTCGAGCATGTACGTGGTGACACCGGCGGTCTTCGCGAATTCGCCCCAGCTGGCCCAGCGCGACAGTTCGGCCTCGTCATTGCTGAGATACAGCAGCCCGCAGCGATGAAAGCCCGTGTCTTCTCCGGATTCGGCGGCGAATCGTTCCCACAGATCGATGCTCTTGCTCGCCATCGGCAACTCGCGCGCGTCGCGGTTCTGCTGCCGGCACCAGCCCCAGTTGCGGCTCGACTGTTCGGCGCCGATTCGCCCTTTCTCGACGAGCGCGACCGATACGCCGCGGCGGGCCAGATAGTAGGCGGTGAAGACGCCGATGATGCCGCCGCCGATCACGACGACGTCGGCCGCGGCCGGCGGCGTGGACAAGGTTTCGATATGGCGCAGCGGAGGGGACATGCTCAGTCTCGTTCGGTGGAGGGTTTGACGTTCTGCATCACGTAGAACTTCGCCACGCGTTCGCTGCTTTCCCATCCGATCGACGCGCCGCGCGGCACGAACAGCGCATCGCCGGTACCGAGCGATTCCACGCTGCCGTCGGGCGCCGCGAACCGGACGCCGCCGTCCAGCAGGAACATGAACTCGTTCGCGCGATGCGGCCGGACGATCCGGTGATACGGCGTCGAATCCCACGTGCCCGCGCAGTACCCGGCGCCGTCGTCGGTGAACACGTTGTCGCTGCGGCATTGCGGCGCGGGGCCGAGCAGTACCTCGGCCGGCAGCGTGGCGGACGGTTTGAAGTCCGCGTCGGCGTGCAGCGCAAAGAGGCCGCGTTTCGTCGGTTGCGCGCACGCTGCCGCGCAGAACATCAGCCGCACCGGCGATTGCGCGGCGATGCGCAGCGCCGTGCCGCCGCCGATGACGGCGCCCTGTCCCGGGCCGACCACCAGCGGCGCGGCCCCGGCCGCTTCGAGCGTCAGCTCGCCCTGGACGACGACGAGCGTTTCGATGTGCGGAAAGCTCGGCACGTCGAGTTCGCCCACGAAGTCGATGCGCCCCGCGGCCATCGCGTCGGGGCCTTCCCACGCGACCTCGCGATGCGACGCGAACGGATCGCTCGCGCCGAACGCCTGTTTGCGGAACGCGGTGGAAGACGGTGCGCCGTCGGCCCGGTGCAACACGAAAACTGCGGTCATTTCTGCTCCTGTGCAGTGCGTGACGGATTCGTTCGAAAGCTGTCACGCGATAACGGAAATCGTCGTTCGCCGGCTCTCGTGCCGGACATCCTCAGCGGGGCATGTCGTCCATGCGTGTGCTTACGCCGCGTGACACGACGCATCGCGGCGTTCGGCGTGCATGCGTGTCGATGGTGTTCGCACCGGTGCGCCGCCCGTGCGGGCGACCACGTAATCGCGCGGCGTGATCCCGAGCACGCGCCGGAAATGCCGGCACAGATGGCTCTGATCGAAGAAGCCGACGTCGGTCGCGACGACCGACGGCGCGAGACCGGCGCGCAACAGGTCCTGCGCCCGCCGTATCCGCACGAGACACAAATACCGGTGCGGCGACAGCCCGGTTTCGCTGCGAAAGCGCGCGGTGAAACGCGACACGCTCAACCCGGCCACCGCCGCGAGCGTATCGAGGTTCAGCGGCTGCGCGAACGACGCGTCGATCGTGCGCAGCACGTCGCCGATCGCCGGCGACACGGGCCGCGCGACACGCGGCGAGCCAACGAATTGCACTGTCATGTCGAATTCTCCCGGCGCTCGCTTCAATGCAGGAAATCCTGCATCCGGTAATACGCGCCGACGAGCGGCAGGAACCACGCGTGCCCGAAATGGCCGGGTATCGCCGGCCAGTCGAGTTCGCGCCACGGGTTCGACGCGGTGGCGCCATACAGCACGTCGGCCATCACGCGGCCCATGTGCACCGACATCTGCACGCCGTGGCCGCTGTAGCCCATCGAGTAATAGAGCCCGTCGTGCTGGCCCGCGCGCGGCAGCCGGTCGGCGGTGATGTCCACCAGCCCGCCCCAGCAGTAGTCGAGCCGCACGCTGGCCAGTTCCGGGAAGTAGCCGGCCATGCCGGCGCGCAGGACGTCGCCGCTCTTCGCATCGGAGCGCGGGCTCGACATCGCGAAGCGCGCGCGGCCGCCGAACAGCAGCCGGTTGTCGGGCGTCACGCGGAAGTAGTTGCCGATCTGGCGCGACGTCACGTAGGCACGGCGGTGCGGAAACAGCCGGTTCAACTGCGCATCCGGCAGCGGCTCGGTCACGACGATGAAGCTACCGACCGGCGCGATGCGTCGCCGGAACCACGCGAATGGCCCGTGCTGCGATGCACCGGTCGCGACCAGCACGCGGTCGGCGACGATCGTGCCGCGGGCGCAGGTGATGCGGTGGCGCTCGCCGTCGAGCCGGTCGAGCTGCGTGACGGCCGCGTGCTCGTACACGCGTGCGCCGGCCCGCACGGCCGCTTGCGCGAGGCCGACGCCGAACTTGCCCATGTGCATCTGCGCGCCGTTGCGCTGCAGGAGCCCGCCGTAGAAACCGTCGGATGCGATTTCATCGCGAATCCGCGACGGCTCGATCAGTTCGATGTCCGGATCGACGTCGCGCCGCAACGCGTTGAAGGTCTTTTCGAGCCCCGCGAAATGCTGCGGCTTCGCGGCGAGCTTCAGCTTGCCCGCGCGCCGGAAATCGCAGTCGATCGCCTGTTCGGTCACGATCGTCTCGACGCTCTTCACCGCGCTTTCATACGCAAGATAAAACTGCTTCGCCTGCGCGGCGCCGATGCGGGCGGCCAGCGACGCGTAGTCCTGCGCGACGCCCGTATTGCACTGGCCGCCGTTGCGGCCGGACGCTTCGCCTGCGACCTGCGCGGCTTCGAGCACGACCACCGAAACGCCGCGCTGCGCGAGCGCGAGCGCCGCCGACAAGCCGGTGAAACCGCCGCCGATCACGACGACGTCGGCTCGCCCTTCGACGGCCCCAACGCTGCCGTCGCGAAACGCGGGGCGGGTATCCAGCCAGTACGATTCCAGTTTCATCGGATCCTTCTTTTGCATGCCGGCAACGACGATCGGCGACCGTTCAATGAGAATCATTTAATCACCGTCAAAAACCGCAGTTGCCGCGTATTCGCGCGCGGCACGCGTGCAAATTGCCGTTTTGCACGACCGCCGCGGCACACTATGCGGCGGGCCGTTCACCGCACCGCGCGATGAACGGTTCGCGCGCCACGCACTACGGCTGCACCGGCGCGACGCCGGCGGGAATCGGCTCCGCCTGGAAGCGCGCGAGATCCTCCTCGCTGCGATGGCACAGCACCTGCGCGCCGTTCCCGAGCGTGCGCAGCGACGGGGCCGTCCGGTTGCACACGCCGTCCACGCGCATCGCGCAGCGCGACAGGAACGGACACAGCTCGGCCTCGTTCTCGCGCTCGCCGATCGGCACCAGCGGCCGGTGGCAACGCTCGGCCGCATCGTCGAGCCAGCCCGCGCGCAATTCCGGCGCGGACGACACCAGCAAGTGCGAATACGGGTGATAAGGCGGCGCGCACAGCGCATCGCGGCTGCCCGTCTCCACGCGGCGGCCCGCATACAGCACGACGATGTCGTCGCTGATCGCGCGCACCTTCGCGATGTCGTGCGTGATGAACACGTACGACACGCCGAGCTTCGCCTGCAGGTCGCGCAGCAGCTCGATGATCGCGGCGCCGACCACGGTGTCGAGCGCCGACGTGACCTCGTCGCACAGGATCAGGTCGGGCTCCGCCGCGAGCGCGCGCGCGAGGTTCACGCGCTGCTTCTGCCCGCCCGACAGCTCGCCGGTACGCCGCGAGGCCACCGCCGGCGGCAGCCGAACGAGCTCGAGCAGCTCCGCGACGCGCTGGCGTGCACGCGCGCCCCTGATGCCGTGATAGAACGCGAGCGGCCGTGCGAGCGTGCGCTCGACGGTATGCACCGGGTTGAGCGCGGTATCGGCGTTCTGGAACACGATCTGCACGCGGCGATGCTGCTCCTTCGTCCGTTTGCCGATATCGCGCGCGAGCGGCTCGCCGTCGAGCAGGATCGCGCCGCCCGTCGCCGGCACGAGGCCCGCGATCACCTTCGCGAGCGTCGTCTTGCCGGAGCCCGATTCGCCGATCACGCCGACCGTCTGCCCGCGCCCGATGCGCAGGTCGACTTCGTGCAGGATCACCTTCGCGGGCCAGCCGTTCGCGGCGCGGCCGCCGTAGCCGGCGATCGCGCCGCGCACGTCGAGCAGCGGCGCCGGCGCGGCCGGTCGTTGCGCCGGCGCGTCGCGCTCGGCATCGTTCGGCGTGACCGCCGCGATCAGGCTCTGCGTGTACGGATGCGTCGGCGCATGCAGGATCTGTTCGGTGCCGCCCGCCTCGCGGATCACGCCGTCGCTCAGCACGACGATCCGGTCGGCCATCTGCGCGACCACGGCCAGGTCGTGCGACACGTACACCGCACTCATCCCGTAGCGCCGGATCACGCTCTTGAACGCCTGCAGCACGTCGATCTGCGTGGTCACGTCGAGCGCGGTGGTCGGCTCGTCGAGGATCACCAGCTCCGGATCGGTGATCAGCGCCATCGCGGCCATCAGCCGCTGCAGCTGGCCGCCCGATACCTGGTGCGGATAGCGCTTGCCGATCGTCTCCGGCTCCGGCAGCGCGAGCGCGCGAAACAGCTCGATCGCCTTCGCCTGCGCGTCGCGCTTCGTCATCGTCTTGTGGATCAGCGCGCTCTCGATCACCTGGTCGAGAATCGTGCGCGACGGGTTGAACGCGGCGGCCGCGCTCTGCGCGATATACGCGACCTTGCGGCCGCGCAGCGCGGTCAGCGCCGAAGCCGAAAGCGTGCACACGTCGGTGCCGTCGAGCTTCACCGAGCCGCCGGCGATCCGGCATCCGGTACGCGCATGGCCCATCAGCGACAACGCGATCGTCGTCTTGCCGGAGCCCGATTCGCCGATCAGCGCGAGCACCTCGCCGCGCCCGATGTCGAAGTCGACCCCGTGGACGATCGTCGTTTCCTCGCCGCCCGGCCGGCCGCCGACCACGCGCAGCCCGCGCACCTCGACGAGCGGATTCGATTCGTGTCGCATCAGTGTCCTCCGGCGGCGCCGTCCGCGCCCTTGCGGCGGCCGCGATGCGGCAGACCGTCGATCATCAGGTTGACGCCCACCGTCAGGATCGCGATCGCGACCGCGGGCATGATCGCGACGGCCGAGCCGTCGCCGAGGCTCGCGATGTTCTCGCGCACGAGCGAGCCGAGGTCCGCATACGGCGGCTGCACGCCGAGCCCGAGAAAGCTCAGGCCGCTCAGCAGCAGCACGACGAACGTGAAGCGCAGCCCGGTGTCCGCCAGCATCGGGTGGATCATGTTCGGCAGCATCTCGACGCACGCGATGTACAACGCGCTTTCGCCGCGCGCCCTGGCCACCTGCACGAATTCGAGCGTGCTGATGTTGACGGCCAGCGCGCGCGCGATCCGGTACGAGCCGGGCATGTAGCTGACCGCGGCGGTGAGGACCAGCAGCGGCAGCGACGAGCCGAATGCGGCGACGAACATCAGCGCGAACATCTTCGACGGAATCGACGTGAGCGCGTCGAGCAGCCGGCTCATCGTCTCGTCGACCGCGCGACCCGACACGGTCGCGAGCAGCCCGAGCGTCGTGCCGGTCACCGCGGCGAGCAGCACCGCGGCCAGCGCGAGCAGCACGGTCAGCCGCGTGCCGTACAGGATCCGGCTCAGCATGTCGCGGCCGAGGAAGTCGGAGCCGAACGGCAGCTTCGCGCTGAACGACGCGAACACGTCGGGCGTGACGATCGCGCCGACGTCATGCGGCGCGATCAGCGGTGCGAACACGGCAATGAACAACATCAGGCCGGCCATCGACAGACCGACGCGGCCGCCGGTCGTCAAGGCGATGCGCGCGGCGCGGCGCTTGCGCGGCTGGTCGGGGGCGGGCGCGGCGGGCGGCATGCTGCCCCGCCCGACGGGCGGGTCGCCGGATGGCGGCAGCGCGCTGCTGCGTTGTACGGGTTCGATCGGTTGCATGGGCGGCATCTCGGAAGGAAAACGAAACACTCAGGTGCGCAGTCGCGGGTTCGACACGATCGAGCACAGGTCGGCGAACAGCACGAGCGTCAGGTAAGCGACGCAGAAGATCAGCGTGCAGGCCTGGACCAGCGGGAAATCGCGATTGCTGACGGCGTCGACCATCAGGCTCGCGAGGCCCGGATAGTTGAAGATCGTCTCGACGACGATCACGCCGCCGAGCAGATACGACAGGCTCAACGCGATCGCATTGGCGATCGGACCGATCGCGTTCGGCAACGCATGGCGCAGCACGACGCGCGCGGGGCTCGCGCCCTTGAGCACGGCCATCTCGACGTACGACGCGCTCAATTGCTCGATCACCGCGGCGCGCGTCATGCGCGCCATCTGCGCGATCACGACCGCGCACAGCGTCAGCACCGGCATCGCATACGCACGCAGGAAATCGTGCAGGCTTTCGATCGGGCCGCTGTACGACAGCGCGGACAGCCAATGCAGCTTCACCGCGAACACGAGCACGGCGACCGTCGCGATCAGGAATTCCGGCGTCGCGACGAGCGACAGCGTGCCGAGGCTGATCACGCGGTCGATCACCGACTCGCGCTTGACCGCCGCGAGGATCCCGAGCAGCAGCGCGATCGGCACCGACACCGCGGTCGTGATCGCCGCCAGCGCGAGCGACTTCGGCAGGCGCCCGCCGATCAGCTCCGACACCGGCATGTCGCCGGAAAACGACCGGCCGAAATCGCCGTGCAACAGCCCTGCGAGCCAGTGCACGTACCGCTCGTGCGCCGGCATGTCGAGACCGAACTGCTGGCGCAGCGCGGCGACCGTCTCCGGCGTCGCCGACTGGCCGAGCGCGGCCTGCGCGGCGTCGCCCGGCAGCAGGTTCGTGATCGTGAAGATGATCGCGGACACGATCAGCAGCGTCAGCGCGGTGACCGCGATGCGCCGGCCGATCAGCCCGATGAGAATTCGGTTCATGGAGCGACCCTCCCGAAAAAACCGCGCGTGGCCGGCGCGGAGGCCCGCACCGGCCGCGCGACGGCGGCCAGCCACGACGTCATGCGTTCCACCACACGTTCTCGGCGAACATGAAGCCCATCATCCCGCCGGTCGGGATCGAACCGAGGCCCGCGAGCCGCTTGTCGTACCCGTCGAGGAAGCTGATGAACGCCGGAATGCCGACCCGGCCCTGCTGCGACACGATCACCTGCATGTCGCCGTACATCTGCTTGCGCTTCGCGTCGTCGGTTTCCGAACGCGCGGCGAGCAGCAACTGGTCGAACTTCGCGTTCTTCCAGCCCGACTCGTTCCACGGCGCATCCGACTTGAAGAACTGCGTGAACAGCACGTCGGCGCTCGAGCGCGGGTTGATGTTGCCGAAGGTGAGCGGGTGCTTCATCCAGTGATTCGACCAGTAGCCGTCGGGCGACGCACGGTTGACCTGCAGGTTCAGCCCGATCTTCTGGCCCGCCTGCTGCAGCAGCACGGCCATTTCGATCGATCCGTTCGCGTCGGACGTCGCATAGATCGGCGGCAGCGTCGCGCCGAGCGCCCCCGCCTTCTGGAGCAGGAATTTCGCCTTGTCCGGATCGTGCGCGCGCTGCGGCAGCGATGCGTTGAAGTAGCGATGCCCCGGCGGAATCGGCTGGTCGTTGCCGATCACCGAGTAGCCGCGGAACACCGCCGAGCGGATCTGCTCGCGATCGAACAGGTACTTCATCCCTTCGACGAAATCGGGATTCGAGACGATCGGGTTGTCGCTGCGCATGATCAGGTCGGTATAGAGGCCCGACTTGGTTTCCTTCAGCGCGTAGCCCGGCGTCGACGCGACCCGCTGCGTCGAGCGCGGATCGATCGCGTTGATCAGGTGCACGTCGCCCGACAGCAGCGCGTTCAGGCGCGCGGCGCTGTCGCTGATGCCGATCAGCTCGATCTCGTCGAGATACGGCCGGCCCGGCTTGAAGTAGCTGTCGTTGCGCACGCCGATGGTCGCCACGCCCGGCTTGAACGACTTCAGCTTGTACGGGCCGCAGCCGATACCGGTCGAGAAGTCGGTCGTGCCGTCCTTGACGATCACGAGCTGCGGCGTCGCGAGGATCACCGGCAGATCCGCGTTCGCGCTCGCGAGCGTCAGCGTGACTTCGTCGGGGCCGGTCGCCTTCGCATCCGCGAACTGTTCGGCAAGCGTCTTGACCTTCGACGCGGTGGCCGGGTTCTTGTGGCGCATCAGCGAAAACACCACGTCGGCCGGGCCGACCGGCTTGCCGTCGTGGAACGTGACGCCCTTGCGCAGCTTGATGATCCAGGTCTTCGCATCGGTCGTCTGCAGCGACTCGGCGAGGTTCATCTGCGGCGTCAGGCTCGCATCGAGCTGCGTGAGGCCGCTGTAGAACATGAAGAAGCGCGTGTAGTCCGCGCCCGTCGAGCCCTTGGCCGGGTCGAGCGTATCGGCCGTCGAGCCGGATTCGTTCGCGACCCGGATCTTGCCGCCGCGCTTCGGCGCGGGTGCGGCGAACGCCGAGTCGGGGGTCATCAGCAGTCCGCCGGCGCCGGCGGCCATCATGCCGCCCGCCGCCATGACCTTCATCATGTCGCGGCGCGTGAAGCCGCCCTTGCCGTCTTTGTCGATATCGTCGCTCATCCGAACTGCTCCTGACTGTGGGAAGTGGGTCCAAGGGTCCAGCGTGGTTGTTCAATCGCGCCGCGCCCGCTTGCTGGTGGCGGGCTCGACGTCGTACACATGCAATTCATTTAAGCATCGCCAAAATGCGGTTTGTCGCGATTCGGGCGGCCCGCACGATACGAATCGACCGTTTTGAGCCGCCCGCGCAGCATGAATTGCTGCGTGCGCGCACGTGTCGCCGTTGGCCCGGCGGCGTGTCGCGGCGGCTGCCGAACCCGTGTCGATGCAGGAAATCGTAAGGCCGCAGCCGCCGCAGATTGCGCCGACAAAATTGCCCGTTCGGCATCCGGCGCGCGTTTGGCTCACGCAAACCGCACGTTTGTGTCGAATGCGTGTCCGCATGCCGACGACGGCTGAAACGAGCGGTGCATTGCGGCAGATCGCCGCATGCACGGGCGTCGACGGTGGGGATCGCGACGGTGCGTCGCGCAGGAAAGTTCAGAGGAATGCCGCTCGATCGGAACGGCTTCGCGGGAAAACGGGAAGATGACGGGACTGGCCGGCAACCGGGCCCATGCAGCCGTCAGGCGCCGCACCGTCGTGTGGCGACGCGTGGGTCACCGGCATGTCGGCGCGTCACGCCGGGCGGGCGCCGGCGTGGCGCGCGGGAGGCAGGATGATGCGCCAGCCGCGGGCGGGTGGCGCGAAGCCGTCACGCAGCGAGCCGGAATACCGATACGGCGGCCCGCAGGCGCGCCGCCTGCTCGTCCAGCGACGAGGCGGCCGCAGCCGCCTGCTCGACGAGCGCGGCGTTCTGCTGGGTGACTTCGTCCATTTGCGCGACCGCCAGCCCGATCTGCTCGATGCCGGTGCTTTGCTCGGCCGATGCCGCCGAAATCTCGCCCATGATGTCGGCCACCCGGTCGATCGACCGGACGATCTCCGTCATGCGCTCGCCGGCCGTCTCGACCAGCCGGCTGCCGCTGCCGGCCCGCTCGACCGACGCGTCGATCAATCCCTTGATGTCCTTCGCGGCCGCGGCGCTGCGTTGCGCGAGCGAGCGGACTTCCGATGCGACGACGGCGAACCCGCGCCCCTCCTCGCCGGCCCGCGCGGCTTCCACCGCGGCGTTGAGCGCGAGAATGTTGGTCTGGAATGCGATGCTTTCGATCACGACGGTAATGTCGGCGATCCGCACCGACCCGTCCGAAATCTGCCGCATCGTTTCGACGACTGCCTGCACGGCGGCGCCGCCGAGTTCGGTCGCATCCTTGGCCTGGGCCACGAGCGCATTCGCCTGGCGCGCGTTGTCGGCGTTCTGTTTGACCGTGGATGTGATCTGCTCCATGCTCGCCGCCGTTTCCTGCAGCGACGCGGCCTGCTGCTCCGTGCGCTGCGACAGATCCAGGTTGCCTTGCGCGATCTCGCCGGTGCCGGTGGCGATCGAGTGGGTCGTGGTCTGGATCTCGGCGATGGTGTCGGTCAGCCGCGCCTTCATGTCGCCCAGCGCGACGAGCAGGCTGCCGGGCGCGGCGTGCGCGGTATCGAACTGCACGTCCAGTTCGCCGGCGGCGATACGGGCGGCGATCTGCGTCGCATGCGCGGGTTCGCCGCCGAGCGTGCGCCTGACGCTGCGCAGCACGCCCCATGCGATGGCCGCGAGCGCCGCGGCGATGACGAGCGCGACGGCGCCGAGCACCATCGCGAGCCGCGCAAACGCCGCGTTGATGTCGTCGTAGAAAAATCCGGTGCCGATCCACCAGTTCCAGTCCGGAATCGCGACCACGCCCTGCAGCTTCGGCTCCAGGTCCGCGTCGGGGCTGCGCTTGATCAGCACGTCGACGAGCGCGAAATGCGCCTGCGCCATCCCCGCGCGGTACGCCTCGCTGTCGGTCATGCCGCTGGTCGTGCGGTTGCCTTTCGCGCGCGTGCCGATGAACTTCGCGTTCGGGTGCACGAGGTTGACGCCGTCGGACGTCGTGACCCAGAAGTAGCTCTTCGAATTCGCGTTGAGCGCCGCCAGCGCGGCCTTGGCCTGCTGCTGCGCCTGCTCCTGCGTGAGCGTGCCGCTCGTCTGCATCGCGCGATACGAATCGACCAGATGCTCGGCCTTGGTCAGCAGAATGACGATCTCTTCGCGGCGGCTGTCGATCAGCGCGTCGCGCAGCGTGTGCAGCGACAACGCGGCGAGCAGGACGACGCCGAGCAGCGCCGCGGCGACGAGCATCAGCAGTTTGGTGGACAACTTCATGCGGGGGCCTCGAAATATTAACCGTTCGGTACATATATCGGCCCGGGCGGCCCCACCTTGAATCACTCGATATCGGTAATTACCCTCGTTTCGTGCGCTGAACGAACGCGTACCGGGGACGCGACGGCATCACGGCCGCGTCCCGGCGCTCGATGGATCGGCCAGCGCAGCCGGCTTACAGCCCGAGTTGCGTCGCGAGCTGACCGATGTCCGACACTTCGTAATAGTTGTAGAACGGCGTGCCCGGCTCGTGGCCGCGGTTCACGAACGCCTTGTGCTTGATCCCGAGATCCTCGGCCGTCATCAGGTCGTAGCGCAGGCTCGACGACACGTGCAGCACGTCCTCCGGCTTGCAGCCGAGCTTGTCGAACATGTATTCGAAGCCCTGCATCCGCGGCTTGTACGATTGCGCCTGCTGCGCGGTGAACACCGCATGGAACGGCGCGCCGAGCTTGTCGACGTTGCTCATGATCTGGTCGTCCATCGCGTTCGACAGGATCACCAGCTTGTACTTCGACGCCAGCCGCGACAGCCCGGCCGGCACGTCCGGGTGCGGGCCCCACGTCGGCACCGCATGATAGAAAAGCTCGGCCTCGGCTTCGTCGAACTTCACGCCGAGCCGCGCGCACGTGCGGCGGACCGCGTTGACGACGACGTCGCGGTACGGCTTCCACGCGCCGAGCACCTCGTCGAGCCGATAGGCGGCGAACGCGCGCACGAAGGCCTCCATCGTGGCCGGCGACAGCCGGTCCGCATAGATTTCGCGCGCCGTCTCGGCCATCCGGAAATGGGTCAGCGTGCCGTAGCAGTCGAAGGTGATGTACTTCGGTTCAAACTGGATCATGGTCAGGTCCTGTCGGTGTGAAGCCCCGGCAGGGCCGGGGATGGGCTGGGTTTAACGAAATTGAATCAGGGCAAAAAGTCGTTCGCGCATCATTCGGCGCCGCTCAAAACGCAGAATCGCCGCGTGTTGCCCGCCACATGCAGCACGATCTGCGGCGCGATCGGGCGCGGCGCGGCGGGGCCAGCCGATGCGCGCCACGTTACCGCGGCGGGCTCGCCGGCCGGTGCGGCCCTTCGGCAGGCGGCAGTGCCGCCGTGCATCGATCGTAGTGGCATTCCACAGCACGCGTGGCCGGATTGACCGGCCGCGCCGGCACGATCCGCGCGTTCGTTCGCGCCGATCGAGCCGGTTTGCATCGATCTCGCGGGCGCGCCCGCCGCCGCCGGAAAACAGGCGAATCGTCCTATCCGTGCCGCCACCGCGCTGGCAGAGTGAACGGATCATTCCCACCCATCCGGAGTCCGGCGTGTCCGACCTCAATCCTTCCCGCACGCTCATCTATCGTCCGTTCGCCGAAACCGACCTGCCCGCCGCCCATCGACTGTCGGAGGCGGTCAAGTGGCCGCACCGGCTCGACGACTGGCGCTTCGCGTTCCAGCTCGGCGGCGGCTTCGTCGCCGAAGACGAAACCGGCGTCGTCGGTACCGCGCTCGGCTGGCGCTTCGGCGAATCGCACGCGTCGCTCGGCATGGTGATCGTGTCGCCCGAGCGCCAGGGCTGCGGCATCGGGCGCGAGCTGATGACCCGCGTGGTCGACAGCCTCGGCGCGCGGACCATTTTTCTGCATGCGACGCCGGCGGGCGAGCCGCTGTACGCGAAATTCGGCTTCGATGTGATCGATACGATCGATCAGCACCAGGGCGCCGCGTTCCAGCCTCCGCTGATCTCGCTGCCGCCCGGCGAGCGCCTGCGCCCGCTCGGCACCAACGACGGGCCGCGTCTCGCCGCGCTCGCGTCGCGCGCGGCCGGCTACGAACGCGGTGCGGTGGTCGAGGCGCTGCTCGACGTCGCGAACGGGATCGCGCTCGACCGCGACGGCGAACTGCTCGGCTTCGCGCTGTTCCGCCGGTTCGGCCGCGGCCACGTGATCGGCCCGGTGGTCGCGCCGGATGCGCTGCGCGCGCAGGCGTTGATCAGCCACTGGCTCGCGCTGCACGAAGGCATGTTCGTGCGGCTCGACGTGCCGGGCGACAGCGGGCTGTCCGACTGGCTGCAGGGTCTCGGGTTGCCGCGCGTCGACACCGTCGTCGCGATGGCGCGCGGCGCGACGCCTGCCCGCGACCCGGCGCTGCGCGCGTTCGCGATCGTGAACCAGGCGCTCGGCTGAGCGGAGCGCACGATGAGCTTTCTCTACAAGGCCGACCCGGTGCGCGGCGCGCAGTGGGCAGCGCGCTTCGCGCAACAGGCGCCCGATCTGCCGTTCCGGATCTGGCCGGACCTCGGCGACGCCGAAGCCGTCCGCTATCTCGCCGCATGGCAGCCGCCGGACGATCCGGTCGCGCTGCTGCCGAATCTCGAGGTCGTGTTCTCGGTCGGCGCCGGCATCGACCAGTTCGACCTGTCGCGCGTGCCCTCGCATATCCCCGTCGTGCGGATGATCGAGCCGGGCATCGTCGAAGGGATGGTCGAATACGTGACGCAGGCCGTGCTGACGATCCATCGCGACCTGTTCGACTATGCGGCGCAGCAGCGCGACCAGGTGTGGCGCGAGCATCCCGTGCGCGCGGCCGCGTCGCGGCGCGTCGGCGTGCTCGGGCTCGGCACGCTCGGCCAGGCCGTGCTCGACACGCTGCGGCGCTTCGGTTTCCCGTGCGCCGGCTGGAGCCGCACGCCGCGCACGCTCGACGGCGTCGACTGCTACGCGGGCGATGCGGGGCTCGACGCGTTCCTCGCCCGCACCGACATCCTGATCTGCCTGCTGCCGCTCACCGACAGCACGCGCGGGCTGCTCGGCGCACGTGTGTTCGACGCGCTGCCGGCCGGCGCATCGCTCGTGCAGGTCGGGCGCGGCCCGCAGCTCGATGAAGCCGCGCTGCTCGCGGCGCTCGCGAGCGGCCGCCTCGACAGCGCGATCCTCGACGTGACGGATCCCGAACCGCTGCCGGCCGGCCACCTGTTCTGGATGCACCCGCGCATTCGCATCACGCCGCATATCGCCAGCGCGACGCGGCCGGACACCGCGGTCGACGCGGTGCTCGCGAACCTCGCGCGCCATCGCGCGGGCCAGCCGATGATCGGCGTCGTCGATCGCACGCGCGGCTACTGACCTGACGCGCGCCCGGCCCGCCGGGCGCGCAGCAGAAAATGCCGAAGCGCCCCGCACAAACGCCGCGCGCATACGTTTCGGGCCGCAAATTGAAGACGCATGCGGATTTCTCGCCCGTTAGCATGAACTCACCGCTGACACCTGACGAGAGTCCCGCCTTCCCATGAACCAAGCCGCGCTGATCGAAGCCGATCGTCAACATCTGATCCACCCCGTCGTCAATTACCGTGCGCACGAGGCGCGCGGCGTCACCGTGCTGGAATCCGCGGACGGCGTATTCCTGCGCGACGCCGCGGGCCACACGCTGCTCGACGCGTTCTCGGGCCTGTGGTGCGTGAACGTCGGCTACGGCCGCGACAGCATCGTGAAGGCCGCCGCCGACCAGATGGCGAAGCTGCCCTACGCGACCGGTTATTTCCATTTCGGCTCGCAGCCGGCGATCGAACTCGCCGAACGGCTCGCCGCGCTCGCGCCGCCGTCGCTGAACCGCGTGTACTTCACGCTCGGCGGTTCGGACGCGGTCGATTCCGCGATCCGTTTCATCACGCATTATTTCAACGCGACCGGCCGCCCGTCGAAGAAGCAGATGATCGCGCTGGAACGCGGCTATCACGGTTCGTCGTCGGTCGGCGCCGGCCTCACCGCGCTGCCGGCGTTCCACCGTCATTTCGACCTGCCGCGCGCGGACCAGCACCATATTCCGTCGCCCTACCCGTACCGCCATCCGCTCGGCGACGATCCGCAGGCGCTGATCGCCGCGTCGGTCGCCGCACTCGAAGCGAAGGTCGCCGAACTCGGCGCGGACAACGTCGCCGCATTCTTCTGCGAGCCCGTGCAGGGTTCCGGCGGCGTGATCGTGCCGCCGGCCGGCTGGCTGAAGGCGATGCGCGACGCGTGCCGGCGCCTCGGCATCCTGTTCGTCGCCGACGAGGTGATCACCGGCTTCGGCCGCACGGGCCCGCTGTTCGCATGCGAGGCCGAACAGGTCGATCCGGACCTGATGACCGTCGCGAAGGGCCTGACCGCCGGCTATGCGCCGATGGGCGCGGTGCTGATGTCCGACGAAATCTACGAAGGGATCGCGGGCGACCGCGCCGATTCGCCGGTGGTCGGCCACGGCCATACGTATTCCGCGCATCCGGTGAGCGCGGCGATCGGCCTCGAGGTGCTGAAGCTCTATCACGAAGGCGGACTGCTCGCGAACGGCCAGGCGCTGGCGCCGCGCTTCGCCGCGGGGCTCGACGCGCTGCGCGCGCATCCGCTCGTCGGCGACGCCCGCTCGGTCGGCCTGCTCGGCGCGCTCGAACTGGTGGCCGACAAGGCGCACAAGACGCGCTTCGACCCGGCGCTGAACGTGCCCGACAAGATCGCGGCCGCCGCGTACGCGAACGGCGTGGTGTTCCGCGCGTTCGGCGACGGCGTGCTCGGCTTCGCGCCGGCGCTGAGCTTCACCGCGGGCGAGTTCGACCTGCTGTTCGAACGCGTGCGCAAGACGCTCGACGACGTGCTGGCCGACGCGGGCGTGCAGCGCGCGCTCGACGCCGCGCACGCGCAGCCCGCCTGACCGGCCAAGGGAAAGCCGGGCTTGTGGCCGCCATCGTTCGACTCTAAAGTAACCGGACATTCCATTTTTGCCTTCTCACGTGAACATGACGGACAGCAAGCTGGATCGCATCGACCTGCGCATCCTCTCCCAGTTGCAAAAGCGCGGCCGCATGACCAACGTCGAGCTGGCCGATGCGGTCGGGCTGTCGCCCAGTCCATGCCTGATCCGCGTGAAGCGGCTCGAGAAGGCCGGCTACATCGGCGGCTACGGCGCGCACATCCAGCTCGAGAAACTCGGCGACGTGCAGGTCGTGTTTACCGAGGTCACGCTGGCCGACCACCGGCGCGAGGATTTCGACCGCTTCGTCGCGGCGATCCGCAACGTCGACGAGATCGTCGAATGCCACCTTGCAAGCGGCGGCTACGACTATCTGCTGAAGTTCATCACGCGCAGCGTGAGCCATTACCAGACGATCGTCGAAGGGCTGCTCGAGCAGAACATCGGCATCGAGAAGTATTTCAGTTACGTGATCATCAAGTCGCCGTTCGTCAAACGGCACTACCCGCTCGAATCGCTGTTCGGCGAACGTCACTGACGCACCGGCGCGGCACCCTGTCACGCGGCAGCCCGCTGTCCGCGCGGGGTCGTCGCACGCCCGCTCCGCCGTCGTTGTCGTTGTCGCCGAACCGCTTCACTCAAGGACCTGTCATGCCGCTTACGCTGTCCCGAACCGAACTCGTTCGCACCGCCAACCTGATCGACGGCGCGTGGCGCGATGCGCTCGACGGCCGCCGCTTCGCCGTCACCGATCCGGCCACGCTCGAGACCGTTGCCCACGCACCCGACAGCAGCGCCGCCGACGCACACGCGGCGACCGATGCGGCGGCCCGCGCGCTGCCCGCGTGGCGCGCGACGCCCGCGCGCGAACGCGCCGCGATCCTGCGTGCATGGCATGCGGCGATCGTCGCGCACACCGACGATCTCGCGAAGCTGATGTCGCGCGAACAGGGCAAGCCGCTTGCCGAAGCGCGCGGCGAAGTCGCGTACGGTGCGTCGTACGTGCTGTGGTTCGCCGAGGAAGCGACGCGCACGTACGGCGACCTGATCCCGCAGCAGCAGCGCGGCAAGCGGCTCAGCGCGGTGAAGGAGCCGATCGGCATCGTCGCCGCGATCACGCCGTGGAACTTCCCGCTCGCGATGATCGCGCGCAAGATCGCGCCTGCCCTCGCGGCCGGCTGCACGGTCGTCGCGAAGCCGGCGGAGGACACGCCGCTGACCGCGCTCGCGCTCGCGTTTCTCGCGCAGGAAGCCGGCGTGCCGGCCGGCGTGCTGAACCTGATTACCGCGTCGCGCGAACGCGGCGTCGAAGCCGCGGCCGACTGGCTCGCCGACGGCCGCGTGCGCAAGATCACGTTCACCGGCTCGACGCCCGTCGGCAAGCTGCTCGCGCGCGAATCGGCGGCGACGTTGAAGAAGCTGTCGCTGGAGCTCGGCGGCAATGCGCCGTTCATCGTGTTCGACGACGCCGAGCTCGATGCCGCGGTCGACGGGCTGATGGCGGCCAAGTTCCGCAACGGCGGGCAGACGTGCGTGTCGCCGAATCGCGTGTACGTGCAGGCCGGCGTCTACGACGCGTTCGCCGAGAAGCTCGCCGCGCGCGTCGCCGCGCTGAAGGTCGCGCCGGCGACCGACCCGGCCGCGCAGATCGGCCCGATGATCAACGCGCGCGCGGTCGACAAGATCGCGCGGCACGTCGGCGATGCGGTCGAACGCGGCGCCCGCGTGCTGACGGGCGGCAAGCGCCTGACCGAACTCGGCGCGAACTATTACGCGCCGACGGTGCTCGCCGATGCCACCGCCGACATGCAGCTGACCTGCGAGGAAACCTTCGGCCCGGTCGCCGCGCTGTTTCGCTTCGAGTCCGAGGACGAAGCGGTCGATGCCGCGAACGACACGCCGTTCGGGCTCGCCGCGTATTTCTACACGCAGGACGTGCGGCGCATCGCGCGCGTGTCGGCACGGCTCGAAACGGGCATCGTCGGGATCAACGAAGGCGCGCTCGCGAGCGAGGCCGCGCCGTTCGGCGGCGTGAAGGAATCGGGCTATGGTCGCGAAGGCTCGCGTTACGGGCTCGACGATTATCTGTCGATCAAGTATCTGTGCCAGGGCGGGCTGGACTGATCGGATGAATCCCGGCCGTCCGCGAGGACGGCCATCGCCGCACCTAGTCGGCACACACGCGTTGACATCGGAACCGATCGGTCCATATAATGAATCCAACTTCAGGCACCGCATCGTTTGCGAAACCGATCAATGGCAAATCCGGCTGGCGTGGGCCGTCCCCGCGAATTCGAACTTGACGATGCCGCGCGCGACGCGATGGACGTTTTCTGGGATCGCGGATACGAAGGCGCGTCCCTGCCCGACCTGATGGCCGGCACCGGCCTGTCGCGCGGGAGTCTGTACAAGGCGTTCGGCGACAAGAAGGCGCTGCTGCTGGCGGCGCTCGACCTGTATATGGCCGACGGGCTCAAGGCAACCGCGGACATCCTGTCGCAACCCGGCGCCGTGAAGGATGCGATTCGCGAGTCGCTGTTGCGCTATGCGCGCCTGTCCGTCGGCGAGGCGGGCCGACGGGGCTGTCTCGCGGTCGCGATGACCACCGAACTGGCCGCGCGCGACGCGGATGTCGCGGAACGCACCGGCCGCCTGTACCGGCGGCTGCAGCAACTCTATGCCGGCGCGATCGTCCGTGGCCAGGCGAGCGGCGAGATCCCCGAGCAGGACGAACAGGTGCTGGCGCGTTTGCTCGTCTGCCAGATCGAAGGCATGCGCGTGCTGGGGAAAACCGGTATGTCCGAACCCGACGTGGTCGCGCTGGTCGACCGCACGATGCGCATCCTCGACTGATATTTTTTTACCCAATTTGGAACCAAATGGTTCCGTATGGAGAGCCGTCCATGTCAAGGAATGACCCCGTATCACCCGACCCGCGCCGCTGGGCCATGTTTTCGGTCCTGCTCGTCGGCGCGTTCCTGCCGCCGCTGGATTTCTTCATCGTCAACGTCGCGCTGCCGTCGATCCGCGCGGAACTGGGCGCGTCGTCGTCGGCCGAGCAGCTCGTCATTTCATCGTATGCGGGCCTGTACGCGGTGACGCTGATCACCGGCGGGCGATTGGGCGACCTGTTCGGCCGCGGTCGCGTGTTTTTTCTCGGCTTGATCGGCTTTGCGATCGCCTCGACGCTGTGCGGCCTCGCGAGTTCGCCGTGGACGCTCATCGTCGGCCGCGCGTTGCAGGGCGTAACGGCCGCGATCATGGCGCCGCAGGCGCTCGCTTCGATCCAGGCAATCTTTCCGGAATCGGAAAAGCCGCTCGCGCTCAGCTTGTACGGCGCGGTATTCGGCCTCGCCGCCGTGGTCGGGCAGGCGCTGGGCGGGATCCTGATCTCGCTGAATCTGTTGAATCTGGGTTGGCGCACGATCTTCCTCGTCAACCTGCCGCTGGCGATTCTGGTCGTCCTGTTCGGGATTCCGCTGTTGAAAGAAACGCGTGCGCAGCATGCGCGCAAACTCGACTTCGGCGGCACCGCGCTGTCGATGCTGACGCTGGGCGCGCTGATCGTGCCGCTGATCGAGGGGCGCGAAGCAGGCTGGCCCGTATGGGCATGGGTGTCGCTGCTCGCGGCGCCGGCCCTCGCGGGGTTCTTCTGGCGCTACGAGCGCCGGCTCGGCCGCCGCGGCGGCGCACCGCTGCTCGATCCGGCCGCGCTGCGCGCACCGGGGCTGGGCCGCGCGTTGCTGATCGCGCTGCTGCTGTACTCGATCGGCGCGTTCTTCCTGCTGTTCTCGGTGTATCTGCAGAATGCGTTGCACGTCGACGCGCTGAGCGCGGGCCTCGTGTTCTTGCCGTTCGGCGTCGGGTTCCTGCTCGGCCCGTTGTCGACGCCTTTCTGCTCGCGTGTCATCGGCGCTTACGTCAATCCGTTCGGCATGGGGCTGGAGATCGTCGGGCTCGTCGGCCTCGCGTGGTTGATCAATGTAACGCCGATCGGGATGCCGCTCGCTGCCGTGCCGCTCGCCGTCGTTCTCTTCGTTATCGGTTTCGGACAAGGGCTCGCGCTGCCGACGCTGATGCGCATGGTGACAGGGCGCGTCGCACCGGCGCTGTCCGGCATGATCGCCGGCATCGCCAGCTCGACGCTGCAGGTCAGCACGTCGCTCAGCGTGGCGATCATCGGCGGCATTTTCTATACGACGCTCGGCACGCGCCAGGAGCCGGCGGCCATCGCGCACGCGTTCATCGTCGCACTGCTGTCGATCTCGGTATTCCTCGCCGTCGGCGCCGCGCTGGGTATCTCGCTCGCACGCGCGCCCGCCGCGCACCCGTCGAGGCGGGCTGCCGCCCGGCCGGTATTCGGCGCCGAACGCGAACGGTCGTAATCCGCCGTATTCGCCCGTAGCGACATTCATCGCCGTAGCAGTCCGACCCGGAGGTTCTGCATGTATTTCGTCGTTTCCTATCGCCGAGCCGCGGGCACGCGATTCGATTCCCGTTACTACGTCGAGCAACACATTCCGCTGGTGGAGAAATCCTGGAAGCCGTACGGGCTCGACTACATCGACGCGTTCTTCCCGGCACGTGAGGATAGCGAACTGATCGTCGTCGCGATGTGCCGCTTCAAGGACAGCGCCGCGCTGGATGCTGCGTTCGCTGCCCCGGAGACGGCAGATGTGATGGCCGATATCGATGCGTTCACCGATATCGAACCCGATCGGCACATCGCGGATGTGTTCTCGCCCGTGTCGTAGCGGCGATCGCACCGCCATGCATCGGTTGCGGCCGGCGCCATCGGTCACTTGTCCGATAGCGCCGCGAACGATCGGGTATCAGGATAGGCAACCGTCACGCGAATACTCGGCCGGGGGATGACTGCAATGTCGGTACGTCAGATCTTCATCGTTGCATTGGCGAACGGCCTGCCGCGTGCGTTCGGCGTGCTCGCGATCGTGTCGGGCCTGTTTCGGATCGGCGCCGCAGTGCATCGCGGGAAGCACGCCGGCACGCCGATGCGAACGATCTCGGGTGGGGCGCGAACGGCGCTGGCCGGCGCGCTGCTTTCCTGTGAAGCCCTCGGTGCCGTCTACTTCGCAATCGCGGCGTTGGGATACGGTTGGGCCGACACCGATGCAAGAGCCCCGGAACGCCGGAAACGGATGAACGACTGGCCGACTTGAATGGTGCAACCGCCATCTTCGATACGCGGGCGGAGTGTCAAAGGTCGCGCCGGCCCGACCGGCGGTTCGCATACACACGAAAGCGAATCCGCGTCGCGGAACGCGTCAGAGCAGCCCCAACGCCGACGCCTTGAGAGTCGCCGCGGCACGCGTCGAACATTCGAGCTTGCGGAACGCCTTCTCGACATGGGTGCGCACCGTGCTCGGACTCATCGCGAGCGCCTGCGCGACCTGCTTGTTGCTCGCGCCGCGGGAAATCGCCCGCAGGACGTCGATTTCCCGTGCGGACAGGCGCGGGCCAGCGGCCGGCGCGCCCGTGGCGATGCGCCGGAGCACGGGCGCGCCGCCCGTCACGAGCGCGGCCACCACTTCGCCGCATAGCCGGCCGCACGCCGCTTCTTCCTGCAACTGGCTGGCGGCGGCCGCATCGCTCAGCGCCGCGCGCCACGGACGCGCCGAGCGCAACGCGACCCACGCCAGCGACGCCGCCAGCACGCGCGCTTCCAGCGTCAGCGCCGCATCGCGCGCGCCGCGAAAATACCCCGAGCCGTCCAGCCGCTCGTAGGCATACGACGCAAGCACCGCGGCTTCGCCGAGCGCGCCGGTCTGCCTGCCCGCGCGCTCGGTCCAGTACGGCACGAGTCGCACCTTTTCCCACGCGCTCGCAGGCAGCCGCGTCGGCAGATTCCACACGTCGTTCGGCACCGCAGCCCTGCCGATGCCATGAATCAGGCCGGCGCGGTACACGCGTTCGCGCGCGGCCTCGTCCGGCGACAGACGGCCGTAACACGCGGCCGCCGTCGCGGCGACCGAACGCGAAAAACCCGTCATCCACGGCAATTTCAGATCGATGACGTCCGCAATCAATTCGGCGGACGTCGCGCCCTGCATGTCCGGCGTGGCCAATGCGGCATCCACGTCGACGGGCGCCATGTGTTCGAGCGCCGCCAGCCAGCGCGGTGCGTCGCGCGCAGCCGTCTCGACGAGCACGGCCGGATAGCGCGACTCCGCGCGTTGGCGGATCAATTCGAGGGCCCGTTCGATGCCGTACGTGCGGCTGAATACGTCGAGATCGCCCGCCAGTGCGACGATCGACACGGCGGGCGGCACCTGTTCGCGCACGAGCCGCGCAGGCAGCCCGTTGCCGTCCCAGGTTTCGAAAATGTGCCGCAGCGCGGTTTCCGTCGCGCGGGACAGATCGAGTATTCGCGCCACCTCGCCGGAGACTTCGCAATGAATCTGCGCGAGCGGGATCAGTGCGACACCCGCGCCGCCGATCGCTTCAGCCATGCCGGCCCGGTTCGCGAGCATCGCCGCGCGAATCGCGACGTCGTCGCCGAATATCTGCGCGAAGCCCGCCGCGTTCGCCGTGCAGCCCGACCAGCGCAACAGCGCCACCTCGCGGGCCGTGTCGCAGACCGATGCATCGAATCGTGCCGCGTGCGCGAGCTGCGCCGCCAGCCACCCGGTGCGCGGCGAATGGTCGGTCGGCTGGCCCATGCTGAGATCGCCGATGAAGGCCAGCGCGCGGACGGCGTCGACTATGCGCAGCGGGGTGTGATGGGCTTCGGCGTCGGGCATCGGGTGGGCGGGGACATTCGCGAGGATGGGAAAACGATCATACGCGACGGCGTCGCGGCGTGCATGAGCATGCGCAGCTGCGGCGCGCCGGAGCCGGGCGGGCGCGATGTCCGCCGGCATCGGTGCAGGCAACCGGCAGCGGGCTTCGCCATCGGACATCTGACCGATGGCGGCAAGCGCGGACGATTGCGATACTCGGCGCACTGGAGATCCGGTCGGCGCCGCATCCGAATCCGCGTGGCGGAAATTCTGCATGCCGGCCGGGACGACGATTCAATGTAAAAAGGAGTGCAAATGACTGATCGCTACCCCGAATTCCACGCCCCTGCCGACGAACACTGGCTGAAACGATACTACTTTTCCCGGGCGGTGTTCTCGCTGATCTGGGTCGCGCTGGCGTTTTCCGTCGGCCGGCAGAGCGAGGCCGGCGCGGCGGTCCTGCTGGTCGTTTATCCGGCCTGGGATGCGCTCGCCAATTTCGTCGACCTGTCCCGCAGCGGCGGGATGGCGGCAAACCGCACGCAAGCGGTCAACGTCGCGATCAGCGCCGTCACGACACTGGCGGTATTTCCGGCGCTGAACGCGGGCATGGCCGCGGTGCTCGCGGTGTTCGGCGTCTGGGCGATTCTCTCCGGCGCGCTGCAACTCGGCACCGCCGTGCGGCGATGGAAGCACGCCGGTGCGCAGTGGGTGATGGTGCTGAGCGGCGCGCAATCGGCGCTGGCCGGGTTGTTCTTCATTGTCCAAAGCCATGCGCCGATGCCGCCGGCGATCGTGAAGATCGCCGGCTATGCGGGAGTAGGTGCGCTTTACTTCCTGATATCCGCCATTTGGCTGCAGGTGCGGGGGATGCGGCGCAGGGTGTCGTGAGCCGTCGGTCGGAATGAAGATGTCACGCTACAAGCGCCGTCGCCATGCTTACGGTCAAGGCCGCGCGTTGTGCAAAGCATGAACTCTTGCGGGCGATCGTAGTGCTGACAACAGCAATTATTTCGCAGTCGAAGGCGTTGACCCGCTCGTTAGCCACGACGTAGGCAATCAGAACGTAACAACGAAAACTGCAGGAGATCGTGATAGGCACCACGCCAGTACCCCGCTTGACGCTGATACCCTTCACGGACAAAGCCCAGCGTTTCCAGCACTTGTATAGAGGATGCGTTCTGAGGGTGAACCTGGGCTTCGATGCGGTTTATCTGCATCATGTCGAAACCGTAATCGATCGCGGCCGAAAGCGCTTCGTTCATGTATCCCTTGCCACGGGCAAACGTAGCGAGCTCATAGCCGACGGCGCAGCTTCGCCAATTTCGATTCCATCGGAAAAAGCCGCACGTACCAAGGAACAGGCCGTCCGAAAGTCTCTCGACGGCCCAACGGACGCCAGAGCCACTGCGCCGCCAGTCGGCAAATGCCCGAATCAACTTGTCAGCCTCTCCTATATCGGTCATAGGATCGGTACCGAACCAGCGCATACCCTCAGCGTCGCCATGCACCGCGAACAGCGACGGTACATCGCTGGGCAAAAGCTCCCGCAGTGACAACCGGCAAGTGGTCAGTGTTGGAAACGTGCGTTCCGTTTCGCTTCCATTGATGGGCACATGCGCCCCTATGTCGATGTTCCATTTGGTTTCAATAGATTGTCGTCAGTCCCGCCGACCAAATGTCCGGTGTTGGCTGCGGATTCAACCCGAAGCGGTGTGCTGTAGCCGCCTCGAAGAAGACTATCAACTCTCCCAATTTCGGTCGTTCGATGTAACGCTCAGAGATTACGGTATGGCGGGTATGAATCAGGGCCGACTGTCGCCAAATACGGGTGGCAGTAGCCGGCCCGGGGGCAATCTATGCACTGAGTGGTACGCGTTTTGTCATTGGTACGCAGGCTAATTCCAATCCACGCGAAGTACGATACGTCGAAACTGAATCGCCCGTCCAACCACAATGACGATAGAACGGCGCTGCGTTTAGCGTCGCGTCGAGGTGCATTTCGACAAGGCCATGATCGTCGGCCAACGCTTCGAGAAATTTCAGCATCTTGCGGCCAATTCCTCCTCCCATGTGAGAAGGCCGGACGAAGATAGCGTCAACTTGCCCATTTGCGACTGTAAGCATGCCGGTACCAACGATCAGTCCTTTATCAACGGCAACGTAAAAGTCACGCTCGACAATGCTTGCCCATTTGTCGGTGGGCGTGCCATCGACCCATCCCGAAAGAGTTGCTTCGGGATAGTACCCAGCGCATGCAGCATGCACTGATGTTTTACGGATTTCCCACGCGTCGAAGACGTCGTAGCAGTTCGCTTTTCGTATCGTCAGCATGTCACGCTCCTCGGCTCGAACCACCGAGTCGACACGCAGCAACGTCCCGAGGGACGGAAACAGGTACTCTGTAATGCATGCAACCACTCCTATCTGCGCCAATGCAACTCGGAGCGGCTGAAAAGACACGGCCCCGTCATGACTGGCGGGGCCGTAGAGGAAATTTGTGTGCGATCTATGAACGTCACGATTCCCACGACTCGCCATTGGCGGTCATGGTGCACATCATGGATTTGAGCGCGTCGGAGTTCATACAGACATATTGCCGCCCGACGACTTTGGCGTCAACTGCCATTCAACGATTGTCAACGTCGTAAGTAGCCGAGGCAAACGTCTCAAAATGGCCGAACGCGGCCGGCCGCGGCCCCATGACGCGCGACCGGCGTACATCGACCCTGAAGAGACGGTCCGGTTTGCCGGAAGCAACCATTCAACATTACACTTGGCCTATGACTTACCTTCCCCTATCGAGCTTTCTTTCGAGCCCGTTTTGTCATGGATGACTCCGATCAAATCGACAAAATCGTGGAAGATTCGTTTGGCCTTTGGATTACGGGTCTTTTCAGCGCGATCAGCGGCAATTCACCGGGTATGGCCTTCCATAGCCATAGAGATGCATTCTTTCGAGTCGTCGAGCATCTGCTTCAGACGGGAAGGATCAAGTTCATTGCCCCGGGAGCGGATTGCTATGTCTCGCCCGAACATCCGAATCCTCGATTTACGATCGACGATCACCAAGCGCAGTGGCACGCTTCGCCTGACGAGATCATCTCCTACCTCCGAGACAGGTGGCCAGAGGCTGCATGCCATGAGCACGATCTGTTACTGCTCGATTACTTCTACAGTATCCCCGCAGTGATATGGGTCGCCGACGATGGCACCTTGGTGGCATCTTGATCGGAGCGATCACGGCAATTATTCGAGAAGCTGACCGAAGCCCGATTGATGAGAATCTAGACGGTGATGCCGGATGTCTGAAAGTGGCCGAACGCGGCCGGCCGCCGCTCTGTGACGCATGACCGGCGCAGATCGACCCGAAACGGGCGTTCGGCACACGACCGGCCAGCGTCTCTTGCTGGACGTATACCGCTCAACCCGAGCGGTATCGGCGATCTTTACGGTTTAACCCGATGATCCGTGAATTCATAGTCGGACATGCAATCGGCCGAAGGGTCTCGCTCAACAGCCGAAACATGAACGGTATCGTTGTCTATAAAAGTGTAGGTGTAGACATCGGGTGCAGGAATGCCCTCAGTGAAGAGGGAAATCTTGTCGCCATTTGTTTCCCACTGCCCCCGCGCCTCATTCAAAAGCTGAGTCTTTTCAGGATTTTTATAGAATGCAATTTCGAACTTTCCGTTCGATGATCTTTTCATAGTCCACGCCATATAGGAACATTTTCCATCCTTGTCCCGCTGACCCTGCCAGTTACCAACCATACGGCCATCGAGAGCCGAAGCGAGATTGGACACCGAGAGAAGAACTGCAACGAGCAAGAAATTTCGAGTTATGTATTTCATAGTAGCGATTTTACTAATGGAGAAGAGCTATAACGCCTGAATTGAGCTGCGCCGCAAGCGGATCGAATTACTGTCTCAGCCGATTGCGTTTTGGTCAGGATGCTGAGATTCTCGCGAGAGCCGACCAAGCCTCGACTTCATCCTGAAATGCCAAGCGATTGCGACCTCGATGCCCCAATCTTCGCTTCTAACATTGCAGCTTTTCCCGGATACGTTGGATGCCCCCGTACCCGAACATAGGGCGATCACACCGGTTCTACGGCAACTGAGCGTGAAACTTGAGAGGGCGACTGAACGACCGCTCTCGGATGCGGATTCAACCCGTCGATGCAACACACTTGAGGCTGCATAGCAGCAAGGAGTGTTGCAATGACGGGTTGAATCCGCAAAGCGGAACGATCATTCAGTATCGTTGCTCGACGGCAAGTCATCGGCTCTTCTGCCGTCGGGATGTTGGCGACTGTGAGGCAGCTCATAGGCGCGTTGTCGCCCTTCGCACCACCCTAGCGTCGAATGTCAGATGCCGTTGCGAGTCAACGAATTGACGTTTCGCAGACACCCCGGACAGTATGCGCGCTGCTCGGGGGTCTCATGCCGGTCACATCATGGAATAAGCAGCAATTTGCCAGAGGTCTTACGGCTCCACATATCGGCTTGAGCTTGCGCCGCATCTGCCAATGCATATACGCCGCCATTGTGTACATTGAGCATCCCTTCACGCACCCAACTGAACAGCTGCGCTGCATGCGAACGCAGCAACTCCGGGGTTCGAATATGGTCCGCGAAAGAGGCATAACCGATCTTGATGCTCTTAGGTAGCCGGAACAGCTCTATCGCCGTGTCAGCTCCTAGAACCGGTCCGTACCAGCACAAGGTACCTGAATAGCGCAACACATCAAGCGACGCCTGGAATGTCGTCGGTCCCGAGCCGTCGTACACCACATGCACGCCGTCGCCTCCAGTAATGTCCATCACGGCATCAACGAAATTGCCCGCGCGATCCACAATTACATGATCCGCACCAGCTGCTTTAGCTACCGCAACCTTGGATTCCGACGAAACACGGCCAATGACTGTACCACCACGCAACTTGATGATTTGAGCCAGCAACGAACCTACGCCACCGGCGGCGGCATGCACCAGTGCAATATCGCCTTGCTGGATCGGATAGAAGTCGGTGGCAAAATGACTGGCAGTGAAGCCATTCATCATGAGCGACGCCGCGACACGGTCGTCAATGTCGTCCGGCACCCGTGCTAACGCTGCCGCCGGCAGCACGACCTTTTCCGCATAGCTGCCTGGTGCATATGCCCAGGCCACACGCTGACCGACCTCAAGATCGGACACGCCTTCGCCTAGTGCCAGCACACGTCCCGCGCCTTCCACGCCAATTATTTTAGGATTGGGCACGTTGGTCCAGGCCATTCCCTGGCGAATTCCAATATCCATGAAATTCACGCCGGCCACAGCGATGCCGACCAGCACTTCACCCGGACCGGGAATCGGATCATTTCGCTCGACATACTCGAGCATGTCTACGTCGCCGACGCCATTCATCACCACCGCTCTCATGACACCCTCCAATACTAGAATGATCGTTCCATTAAAAGGCAAAAAATTTTTACATCAAGACCCGCATCGCCAACTGGCCCAGTGATGCCAATTCCGGATCGGTGGCGCCTCCACGCGCCGACAACCGAATAGCCGCGATACTTGCAAACAGGAAGCTTGCAGCTTGTTTGGCGTCTACGTCCCGCGAAACGTCCCCTTGTGCCTGAGCTTCCCGCACCTTTTGTGTCAGCGACTCAAGCAAAAATTTGCCGACCCCTTCGCGCAATTTGGTCAGTTCCGGGTCCGAGTCTCCGAACTCGCAGATTGAAACCACACCCAAACAGGACTGACGGGCCTCACGCACGACGCGATTCATCATCGCGCGCAAGCCATCGATGGCCTTGTGACCTTCGTTCAGCGCGTCAAGATGTGCCTGACGTTCGATATCGCCATATCGCTTTACTGCAGCGCAATAGAGTCCCCACTTGTCGCCAAATGTGTCGTACAAACTTTGTCGACCGATCCGCATTGCTTCGACCAACATGCCGGCTGAGGTGCCTGCATAGCCATGCGAGCGAAAGACGTCGATTGCGGCATCTAGGACGTGGTCAATATCGAACTCTTTATTTCTAGCCATGATCGGACTCTTTGTTTATAGCCGTGAACCATTCTATCGATACTGGAACAAACAGTCAAATAAGGTAATGTTTCGGGCAATGGCAGGCTAACCTTGCGCCGCGTGGCCCGTACTCCCGCGTGACGTAGATCCGTTCGATGGCGGTGAGAAGTGGGGCAACAACTACTGGCCCAATGCCGCCGGACGCGGTCGACTATAGCCACCGAGGAGAAAACGCCAGCCATTCCGAAAGCCGGCCTTTTGAACCGCTTGATGCGCCCCGGCCCGACCTGCCTCCCTACCGCCTATCCAACGCCTGAGCCAGCGCATCTCCCGCGGCCAGAATATGCGCTGACAAGGCCGCACACGCTGCGTCCACATCACCCTCGCGTATCGCCCGAACGATGTTCCGATGCTCGTCATTCGAGCGCCCCTGCCAATCAAGTTGCTGCCACGTCGCATACAGATGCCGTGAACTGGCCCGATGCATGTCCCCAATCGCGGCGACGAGGCGCGGCATCCCGCACCGCGCGGTCAATGCGCGATGAAACCTCAGGTTCAGCGTACCGAGCACGGCTATCCCATGCGCCGCCGCTTCCTGATCGAGGATCGCATCGAGCTCCTCCAGCGCCCTTGCGTCGAGCGCGGGAATCGCCTCACGGAGCGCCAGCGCCTCGAAAGCCGCACGCATCTTCGCCATTTCAAGCACGTCCGCCGGCTCGAGCGGCGCCGCCCGCACGCCCCGTCGCGGTTCCACCACGGCCAACCCTTGCGCTTCCAGCCGTCTGAACGCCTCGCGTACAGGCACATGGCTCGCGCCGAACTCTGCTGCGATGTGGTCCTGACGCAGCCACTCCCCCGGTGCGATGACGCCCGAGATGATGCGGTCCGCCAATGCGACGGCGATCCGATCGGCCAGCGAGCGATCGTCCTTGACTTCAAAGTTCATGCCGACCACCATGCATATATTATCTATTAAATTGTAACAAACCGGAGGCTCGATGCGCCACCACCGCCCTGTCCGTCTGCAGCACATTGCCGGGATTGGCGTCGATCGCATGGGTTCGATCGCCGATCACGCCGACGTCGACCTTTTGCGACTCGAAAATCTCGACACCGACATCCCACCTACTGCAGAGGCGCTCGCCTTCACCCGAGAGGCCATCCTGCGAGACTCGGCCAATTCCTATTTGCCATTCGTCGGCCAGGATCGGCTACGCGCGAGCGCTGCCGCCCACGTGTCGACGCTGTCGGGGCAGCGCTTCACTGCCGACCAGGTGGTGGTGTCGGCGGGCGGACTCTCCGGCATTCTGAACACGCTGCTCGCCACCGTCGAGATCGGCGACGAAGTCATCGTCACCGATCCGACGTACGCGGGTCTGCTGAACCGCATCCGCCTCGCCGGCGGTGTGCCCAGGCAAGTCCCGTTCGCGTTCACGCCGGGCGGCGAATGGAAGCTGGACCACGCCGCGCTGCGGGCAGCAATCGGCCCGAAAACGCGAGCCATGCTGCTGATGTCCCCTTCGATGCCTTCGGGCGGCTTCTTCGATGCGTCCGACTGGCAACTGATCGCGAGCCTCTGTGTGCAGAACGATCTGATGCTGATCCTCGACAGCGCGATGGAACGGCTGCTCTTTGACGGACGCACGGTCATCCATCCCGCCGGCCTGCCCGGCATGGCCGAGCGTACGGTCACGGTCGGCGCGGCGTCGAAAGAATTGCGCATGATTGGCTGGCGGGTCGGCTGGATCGTCGCGCCGGAATGGCTGATTCCGGATCTCGTGGCCGTGTCGCTCGCGAACGTCGTGGTGCCGGTCGGCATCGCCCAGGAGGCTGCGGCGGTTGCGCTCGAACATTCCGCAGCCGATCTGCGTGGCTACGTGAGCGAACTCGAGAGGCGGCGGGATACGGTCGCCGCCGAACTGTCGGGGCTCCCGTTCGGCATGCCGGCGGGCGGCTGGTCGATGCTGCTGCGCGTCTCCGATTTCGGCCTGACCGGATCGCGGATGTCGGAGCGGTTGCTGCGCCACGGCGTATGTGCGACGGCGATGACCGGATGGGGCGTTGCCCACGGCGACGCGTATATCCGCTTCGTGTTCGCGAACGAACCGGTCGAGCGATTGCGCACGCTCGGGGACAAGGTGCGCTTCGCGCTGGAAGACGCCTGAGGGCTGCTCACGAGAAAGCGGAGCCACGCATAGGTCGTCGCGGGCGGGACGTATCCGGAATTCCGTCCGTGATGGTCGAGCGAACTCACGCGAGATCAATCCAAATGACGTGATGCATCCGCCGCCGGGGCAGCGCGATGTCGCAGCCCCGGCCGGACGTAACGTCGCGCGAACGCCCTACCGCCCACCCGGCGGCCGCAGGATATCGCGCGGAATCGACGCGATCAGCACGCAGCTGACCAGCAGACAAGCACCCAGTGCATAGGTGCCGTTGTTGATGTTGCCGGTCATTTGCTTGGCGACGCCGGTGATCATCGAGCCCGTGAAGCCGGACAGGTTCCCCACCGAGTTGATCAGCGCGATGCCGGCGGCCGCGGCCGTGCCAGACAGGATCTGCCCCGGAAAGGTCCAGTAGATCGGCATCAGCGCGAGGATGCCGCACGTGGCGATGGTCAGGAATACGATCGACAGCGCCACGTTCTGTGCAAACGCCGCGCTCAGGATCAGGAAGACGCCGCCGATCAGCGCGGGAATCGCCGCGTGCAGGCGGCGTTCGCCGGTCTTGCGCGAGTGCGACGCGTTCCACACCATCGCAAAGATCGCCGTCAGGTACGGAATGGCCGTCAGCACACCGATGTGCAGCGGGCTGTGCACGCCCGACGCGCGGATGATCGACGGCAGCCAGAAGGCGAGCCCGTAGAAGCCGGTATTGAACGTCAGCAGGATGAAGGTGAGCAACCAGACGCGCGGGCTGCGCAGCGCGGCGCCGATGCTGTGCGACTTGTGCACGGCCTCGGATTCGAGGTTGCGCGACAGCACCGCCTTTTCGTCGGCGGACAGCCACTTCGCCGATTGCGGGCCGTCGCCGAGGCAGGCCAGCACGATGAACGCCACCACGATCGACGGCAGCCCTTCGAGCAGCAGCATCCATTGCCAGCCGCTCATGCCCGACAGGCCGTGCGTCTGCTCCATCAGCCAGCCGGACACCACGCTGCCGAGCGTCAGGCTCAGCGGGATCGCGACCAGGAAGCCCGACATCGCCACGCTCTGGCGCCGCGCCGGGAACCAGTAGTTCATGTACAGGATGACGCCCGGGAAAAACCCCGCTTCGCACAGCCCCAACAGGAAGCGCAGCGTGTAGAACATCGTGGTGGTCTGTACGTGGAAGAACTGCGCGAGCGGCACGATGAACGCCATCGACGACGACACGATGCCCCACGTGATCATGATCCGCGCGATCCAGAAACGCGCGCCGTAGCGGTGCAGCAGCAGGTTGCTGGGCATTTCGAACAGGAAATAGCCCCAGAAGAAAATGCTGGCGCCGAGCGCATAGACGCCGTCGCTCAGACTCAGGTCGTCGAGCATCTGCAGCTTCGCGAAGCCCACGTTGACGCGGTCCAGGTAGGCCACGACGTAACAGAGCAGCAGCAACGGCAGGATGCGCCGCATGACCTTGCGGTAAAGGGCGTCTTCGGACGAGTCGGCCGCGGCCGGTGCGGCAGCGGCCTGCGTAAGGGATGGCATCGGTCTGTCTCCTGATTGTGTCGATCTTCTTCGTACCGGCGAGTGCGCTTGACGCATCGATGTTACCGATAACATTCCGTGGCAAAAAAAAGCCGACGAGGCGACGGGAGCGATCGGCACGCTGATACCGGTAACAAATTCGAAGGTAGCATGCGGCGATACACGCATACAAGTCCCGCCGGACGCGTGGTTTCCCTAGTGCGGCCATCACGGCGACGGGCGCGCCGCGACCGTGCCTGCGCGGTATGCCGCACCGGTATGATGTAGCCTTTCCGGCCTTCTCCCGATCGCGATTCCGATGCCCAGTCCCACCGCCGTCCGGCCCGCCGGGCCGCCCCGCATGTCAGACGTAGCGCGCCTCGCCGGCGTATCGAAGATGACGGTGTCGCGCGTGCTCGCCGGCCACAGCGTGGCCGCCGAGACGCGCGCACGGGTCTGCGAGGCCATCGAGCAGCTCGGTTACGTGGCGGATGCCGCCGCCGGTGCGCTGTCGTCGGGGCGCTCGGAATTCGTCGCGGTGCTGGTGCCGTCGCTGTCGAGCTCCAACTTCTCGGACACCGTGCGCGGCCTGACCGATGCGCTCGAGCCGCATGGTCTGCAACTGCTGCTCGGCGATACCGACTACGACCTGGAACGGGAGGAACGGCTCGTCCGGTCGATGCTGCGACACCAGCCGCGCTGCATCGCGCTGACGGGATCGCAGCACACCGATGCGACGCGCAAGGTATTGGAGCGCTCGGCGATTCCGGTGGTCGAGATGTGGGACCTGCCCACGCGCCCGATCGACACCGCCGTCGGCTTCTCGAACGTGCGCGCCGCCCGTGCGATGGTGCGCCACCTGGCCGAGCGCGGGTACCGGCGCATCGGCTTTCTGGTCGGCGCGAGCGAACTGGATCGCCGCGGCCTGGACCGGCTCAAGGGCTACCAGGCGGAGATCAAGGCGCTGGGCCTGGGCGAACCGCGCGTCGTGCGGCTGGGCGAATCGCCGATCACGATGAGCCACGGCGGCCCCGCGATGGCGGCGCTGCTGGAGCAATGGCCCGATACCGACGCGGTGATGTGCGTGAGCGACATGTCGGCATTCGGCGCGATCATGGAGTGTCACCGGCGCGGGCTCGCCGTGCCTGCCGACATCGCCGTGGCCGGCTTCGGAAACTTCGAGGTGGCGACATGCTGCCACCCGACCATCACGACCGTGTCGGTCGACGCGTACGGCATCGGGCTGCGCACCGGCGAAGCGTTGCTGGCGGCGCTGCAAGCGCGCAACGGCGGCGAGCGAACCGAGTCGAAAAGCATTCGCATCGACTACACGATCATCGCGCGGGAAAGCGCCTGACAAGCCGACGGCCGCGCGCACCCCGGGGTGCGTCGCGCGCGGCTTCGTACCGGCCCGTACTCCACGCCTTCGCCACGCGCGCACGAAATCCCTTCCGCGACGCAAAAAACCCGTGCTAACATCCAAGCGATGTTACCGGTATCATCCGGCACGCAAAATGAAAAAGGCCCCTCAGGAGACAGCCTGCCATGTCACACACCCCTCGCCGCCTGCGCAGCCAGGAATGGTTCGACGACCCCGCGCACGCAGACATGACCGCGCTCTATGTCGAGCGCTTCATGAACTACGGGTTGACGCGCGAGGAACTGCAGTCGGGCCGCCCTGTCATCGGGATCGCGCAGACAGGAAGCGACCTCGCGCCGTGCAACCGCCACCACATCGAACTGGCCGAACGCACCAAGGCAGGCATCCGCGACGCGGGCGGCATTCCGATGGAGTTCCCCGTGCATCCGCTGGCCGAACAGAGCCGCCGGCCCACCGCCGCGCTCGACCGTAACCTCGCCTACCTCGGGCTGGTGGAAGTGCTGCACGGTTTTCCGCTGGACGGCGTTGTGCTGACGACCGGCTGCGACAAGACCACGCCCGCGTGCCTGATGGCCGCGGCCACCGTCGACATGCCCGCGATCGTGCTGTCGGGCGGCCCGATGCTCGACGGCTGGCACGACGGCAAGCGGGTCGGCTCGGGCACGGTGATCTGGCATGCGCGCAACCTGCTCGCGGCCGGCGAGATCGATTACGAAGGCTTCATGCAGCTGACCACGGCTTCGTCGCCGTCGATCGGCCATTGCAACACCATGGGCACCGCGCTGTCGATGAACAGCCTCGCCGAGGCGCTGGGCATGTCGCTGCCCGGCTGCGCGAGCATTCCCGCCGCCTATCGCGAGCGCGGCCAGATGGCTTACGCGACCGGCAAGCGCGCGGTCGAGCTCGTTCGCGAAGACCTTCGCCCGTCGACAATCATGACGCGCGCGGCATTCGAGAATGCGATCGTCGTGGCCTCCGCGCTGGGCGCATCGACGAATTGCCCGCCGCACCTGATCGCGATTGCACGCCACATGGGCGTCGAACTGAGCCTGGACGACTGGCAGCGCCTGGGCGAAGCCGTGCCGCTGCTCGTGAACTGCATGCCGGCCGGCGAATACCTCGGCGAAAGCTTCCACCGCGCCGGCGGCGTCCCCGCGGTGCTGCGCCAGCTCGATGCGGCCGGTCTGCTGCGGCGCGACTGCCTGACCGTATCGGGCCGCGCGATCGGCGAGATCGCCGACACCGCGCAGGACGCCGACCGCGACGTGATCCGTACGCCCGACGCGCCGCTCAAGCACGGCGCCGGCTTCATGGTGCTGTCGGGTAACTTCTTCGACAGCGCGATCATGAAGATGTCGGTGGTGGGCGACGCGTTCCGCCGCACCTATCTTTCCGAGCCGGGCGCGGAGAATACGTTCGAGGCGCGCGCGATCGTGTTCGACGGCCCCGAGGATTACCACGCGCGCATCAACGATCCCGCGCTGAACATCGACGAGCGCTGCATTCTCGTCATCCGCGGCTGCGGCACGGTCGGCTACCCGGGCAGTTCGGAAGTCGTGAACATGGCGCCGCCCGCCGAGCTGGTGAAGCGCGGCGTGACGTCGCTGCCGTGCCTGGGCGACGGACGCCAGAGCGGTACGTCGGCCAGCCCGTCGATTCTCAACGTGTCGCCGGAGGCGGCGGTCGGCGGCGGCCTCGCGCTGCTGCGCACGAACGATCGCGTGCGCGTGGACCTGAATCGCCGCAGCGTCGACGTGCTCGTCGACGAGGACGAACTCGCGCGCCGCCGCGAAACCGCCAGCTTCACCGTGCCGCAGGCGCAAACGCCGTGGCAGGAACTCTATCGCCGCTTCGTCGGCCAGCTGTCCACCGGCGGCTGCCTCGAACCGGCCACGCTGTACCTGAAGGTGATCGAGCAGCGCGGCAATCCGCGCCATTCGCACTGACCCTACCGCCCCCGACTCTTGCCGAGCTGATCATGCGTACTCCTTCCGTTTTCGACTGCCTGCCGCACGACCTCGACCACGCGCTGCTGATCGGCCGTGTCTGGCGGCACGACGGCGCCCACGCGGGCCCGAGCGTCGTCGCCGTACGCGGCGGCGAAGTGTTCGACATCACGCGCACCGTGCCGACCACCGCCGACCTGTTCGACCGCGCCGATGCACTCGCCGTCGCGCGCACCGCTGCCGGCGAATCGCTCGGCCGCGTCGAGCCCTTGTTGCAGGCGGCGCTCGACGGCAGGCCGGGTGCGACGCACCTGCTCGCGCCGTGCGACGTGCAGGCGATCAAGGCGTGCGGCGTGACCTTTGCGGTCAGCCTGATCGAACGCGTGATCGAGGAACAGGCGGGTGGCGATCCGGCCAAAGCGCGGGAAGTACGCAACACCATCGCCGCGACCATCGGCACCGATCTGTCGAAGATCGTGCCGGGCTCGGAAGCCGCGCTGCGCCTGAAGGCGGAACTCGAGCGCCGCGGCGCGTGGTCGCAATACATGGAAGTCGGCATCGGCCCGGATGCCGAGGTGTTCTCCAAGGCGCAGCCGATGTCCGCGGTCGGCTTCGGCGCGGACGTGGGGCTGCTGCCCGTGTCGGTATGGAACAACCCGGAGCCGGAGATCGTGCTGGCGGTCGCCAGCGACGGCAGGCCGGTGGGCGCGACGCTCGGCAACGACGTGAACCTGCGCGACATCGAAGGCCGCTCGGCGCTGCTGCTCGGCAAATGCAAGGACAACAACGGCTCGTGCGCAATCGGCCCGTTCGTGCGGCTGTTCGACGACGGCTTCACGCTCGATAGCGTGCGGCAATGCAGCGTGTCGCTGCGCGTCGACGGCGCGGACGACGGCTTCGTGCTCGACGGCATCAGCCACATGCGGGAGATCAGCCGCGACCCCGCCGACCTCGTCGCGCAGACCTGCGGCGCGCATCACCAGTATCCGGACGGCTTCATGCTGTTCCTCGGCACGATGTTCTCGCCGATCCAGGATCGCGACGCGCCCGGCGGCGGATTCACACATCACCTCGGCGACCGCGTGACGATCTCCACGCCCGCGCTCGGCGCACTCGTCAATACCGTGCGGCTTTGCACGGAGATCGCGCCGTGGACCTTCGGCGTGCGCGCGCTGTATGCGAATCTGGCGGCACGCGGGCTGCTTGCCTGAACGGAACGGCAGCGATACCGGCCTGCCCGCCCGTGATCGACCGCAGTCGGCCACGGCGTGAGCGGCGCCTCCGCGGATCGGCCGCGCGGCGCCATCCTGCTCCCGCGGTGCGGCGGACGAAGCCGCCGCTCGCCGGCCCGGTTAACCCGACCATCACGCCGCCACCGCACGCTCCGCCAGCTTGAACTCGCCCACCGTCTGCGCGAGCCGGGCCGCCTGCTCGCGCAGCGACGTCGCGGCTGCCGCCGATTGCTCGACGAGCGCCGCGTTCTGCTGCGTCGTATCGTCGAGCTGCGACACCGCCTGATTCACCTGTTCGAGCCCCGTGCTCTGCTCTTTCGCGGCGACGCTGATTTCCGCGATCACGCTCGTGATGTTGCGCACGCCGTCGACGATTTCGTCCATCGTCGCGCCAGCCGTCTGGACGAGCCCGGAGCCGCCCTCGATCTTCTCGACCGACGAGTGGATCAGCTGCTTGATTTCGCGCGCGGCCTGCGCGCTGCGCTGCGCGAGCGCGCGCACCTCGCCGGCAACGACCGCGAAGCCGCGGCCGTGCTCGTTCGCGCGGGCCGCCTCGACGGCGGCGTTCAACGCGAGAATGTTGGTCTGGAATGCGATGCCGTCGATCACGCCGACGATGTTGGCGATCTCTGCCGACGCCTGCGTGATGTCGTTCATCGTCGACACGACGTCGCGCACGACCGTGCCGCCCCGCAGCGCGACATCCGACGCCGATTCCGCCAGACGGTTCACCTGGCTCGCCGCATCGGCCGAATTGCGGGCCGTGCCGGCGATCTCCTCGAGCGCGGCGGCCGTTTCCTGCAGGCTCGACGCAGCGTGTTCGGTGCGGGCCGACAGATCCTGGTTGCCCTGGGCGATCTCGGCGCTCGCGAGGTTGACGGACGTGCTGAACGCGCGGATCTGCAGCAGGATCGCACTGATCTTCTCGGCGAACGCGTTGAACGCTCGCGCGATCTGCGCGGCTTCGTCCGCACCGTCGGCGGGCAGGCGCTTCGTCAGGTCGCCGCTGCCGCTCGAGACGTCCGTGAGCGCGTCGCGCACCATCAGGATGCGCTTGAAGGCCGCGTTCGTCATCGCGCCGACGAGCGCGGCCGCGATGCCGGCGACGATCACGATCGCCAGCAGCGTCGTCGTCCCGACCGCGCGCATGCCGGCCGTCACGTCGCCCTTGTCGAGCGCGAGCACCAGCGACCAGTCAGTGCCGGCGATCGGTCGTGCGCGCATCAGCTTGGCGGCGCCGTCGATGTCGACCGCGACCGGCGCGGACGCCGCCTGCAGCGCGCCGAGGCGATCGGCATCGAGTTCGGGCGACAGACCGGTGGCCGGCTTCATGATCAGGTCGGTCTTGGCCGACGCGATCACGCGGCCGCCCTTGTCCACCAGAAACGCGAAGCTCGCCGGTGTCGGGTGAACGGAAGTCACGATCGAGCTCACGTTCTCCATGAACAGGCTGGCTGCCAGTACGCCCTTCACTGCGCCGTCGCGCACCACGGGCACCGCGAACGCGACGGCCGGCTTGCCGCTCGTCGCATCGCGGTAGAGCGCCGTCACGACCAGATGGCCCGCGCCGACGGCCTGCTTGTACCAGGGCCGCGCGGTCGGATCGTAGCCGGGGGCAAGCGGTACGTTCGAGAATGCGGTCTTGTCCGGCAGGCCGAGCGTCAGCACCTCGAAGCCGCCCGACTTGCCGAGCAGCTTCAACGCCGGGACCGGGTCGCCCTCGCCGATCGCGATCGTATCCGCGAGCGCCTGGGTTTCGCGCGACCGGCTGGCCACCCATTCGTCGATCGCCAGCGCGTGGCCGGCAAGGATCGATTTGTGATTCTGGTCGATGGCCTCGTCGTTGTGGGTCTTGACGACGTAATAGACGAGCCCCCCGGTTACGGCCAGCGCCGTCACTACGATGGCGACACACGTCGCCAGTATCCGTGCGCGAATTGATGACAGCATGATGACTTCGGTCTCCGTTACCGCGTGATTGAAATGGATCGCTGAAAAGAGCGACCCTGATCCGTTTAACGGCAGCGTCGGCCGGAAGTTGAGCGATGCCGGAAGGACGGCGACCGGCACGGGCACGCGGGGGGCCGCAAGGCGCGCTGTCGCGCGAAGCGCGAACGCGGAACCGGTCGCGGCATGCGAAAACGGAGCCGTTGGTCCGTTCGGCGTGACGAATGCGGAGCGCTGCCGGATTTTTTTTGACGTCAGGCAACCCGCAAACGATTGCCCCGGAGAGCCGGTCCTAAACTGTTCGTTCACCATTCCGTTAATCAGGAAATCTATTTTATATTCACAACGAGATTCCTCCTATGAATGATCGACGATTAACGGTTCGCACGAAGCTGATCATGGCTTTCGGGATTCTTACGTGCCTGGTCGTGCTCGTCTCGCTCCTCGGCATCATCTCGCTCGGCAACGCAAACGATGCCTTCGAGAATTACGTCAACGGCACCAACGCCCGCGCGAACCTGGCGGACAAGATTCGCTTCGCCGTCGACCGGCGCGCGATCGCCGCCCGCAACCAGGTCCTCGCGGCCAGCCCGCGCGATGCGGACATCGAGAAGGAAGCGGCGCTGCAAGCCGACCGCGAAGTCGGCATGCTGATGAGCGAACTGACGAATGCGGTCCGCGAGGGAAGCGGCGCGTCCGACAAGTCTCGCGAACTGGTTCGGCAAATCGGGGCGGTCGAGACGCAGTACGGCCCCGTGGCGCGCGCCATCGTCGACGCGGCGGCGAACAACCGGCGCGATCAGGCGATCACGATGATCAACGAACAGTGTCGACCGCTGCTGGCGCAGCTTGTCGCGGCCACCGACACGTATGCGAAGTACTCGCGCTCGCGGGCCGACCAACTGGTGAAGGAATCGGACGACCGTTATACGTCGCGCCGACTGATGCTGATCGCCATCTGCATCGCGGCCGCCGCCGCGGCCGCGATCTCGGGCCTCTTCATCACCCGCGGCCTGCTGCGCGCGCTGGGCACCGAGCCCGCCGTGCTCAGCGACATCGCCGGGCATATCGCCGCCGGCGATCTCGGCGCCGAATCCACGACCGGCGCCGCGCCGGCCGGCAGCGTGCTGGCTTCGATGCGCGACATGCAGGCGAACCTGATCCGCCTGATCTCGGAAGTCCGTACCGCATCGGGCAACGTCGCGACAGGGGCCGGCGAAATCGCGTCCGGCAACCAGGATCTGTCGTCCCGCACCGAACAGCAGGCCGCGTCGTTGCAGGAAACCGCGTCGAGCATGGAGCAACTGACATCCACCGTGCGCCTGAACGCCGACAATGCGCAACAGGCAAGCGGCCTGGCCAACAACGCATCGGAGGTCGCGCAGCGCGGCAGCACGGCCGTCGGCCTGATGGTCGACACGATGACGGACATCAGCGCGAGCTCCGCCAAGATCGCCGAGATCACCGGGATCATCGAAGGGATCGCGTTCCAGACCAACATTCTCGCGCTCAACGCGGCCGTGGAGGCCGCCCGCGCCGGCGAACAGGGTCGCGGCTTCGCGGTGGTGGCGAGCGAAGTCAGAAGCCTGGCGCAGCGTTCGTCGAGCGCCGCGAAGGAAATTCGCGAGCTGATCTCGCAATCGGTCCGGAAAATCCAGGACGGTTCGCATATCGCGAACAACGCGGGCGACACGATGAGCCAGGTCACGCATGCGATCTCGCGCGTGACCGACATCATGGGCGAGATCGCCGCGGCGTCGAGCGAGCAGAGCCGCGGCATCGAGCAGGTCAATCTCGCCATCACGCAAATGGACGAGGTCACCCAGCAGAATGCGGCGCTCGTCGAGCAGGCGGCCGCCGCGTCGAAGTCGCTCGAGGAACAGGGAAACCGGCTTGCCGATGCCGTCTCGCTGTTCCGGCTGGATACGCGCACGGTGGGCGCGTAGGCCGCCCTCCTGACGATGACGGACGACACATGAATTCCGGCGTCCGTCATGTTCAGTACCGGAAATTAACCAAATAGTGGGAATTTCCACCATCCTCATACGACGCGAAACAATTCCGTAACGACCACGTCACGATCGCTCACCACAATCCTCCATCTTCTACCTCAGGATGGAGTCTTGCATGTTTGCGTCACGAAGCCGTTTCCCGCTGCACGTCGCGGCATTGTCGAGTGCGATCGTATTGGCCGCGTGCGGCGGCGGCGACGACGTCGCGTCGACCGCCACGATCGCCGCGGCCGTTCCGGCGCCGCCCGCCGACCCAGGCTTCGTCGACAGCGCGCCGATCCCGAGCGCGCCCGCTTTCGTCGACAACGTCGCGACCAACCAGCGCGGCGATGCGCGCTATGCGACGCTGTCGACCAACGCCGCGGTGCGCGTGCTGAGCCGTTTCCTCGATCTGTGGCAACCGTCGACGATGCTGGTCGACGCGGGCGTGACCGCGCCCGCGAACGGCCCGTTCCCGGCCATCTCGCCGTCGACCTGCTCCGGACTGCCGAACAGCGGCGTTGCGTGCGGCACGATCCTGAACGATGCGGTGCTGTCGGCCAACGTGCAGTACGTGATCAACGCGACGACTGCCCGTACGCCGCAGCAGGCCGATGCCGCGTACTACGACGACCGGCGCGGCAAGGGATACAGCGTGACCGACGGCATGGGCCCGCTCACCGCCGCGTGGCGCACCGCGGCCCAGCAGACGACCAGCATCACCAGCGTGCCCGCCGATGCAACCACCGTGCTGTACAACGACACCGGCAACAACGTCGGCGTCGGCAGCAGCAGCGGCAACGCCGGCTTCGGGAAGGTCGTCGACCTGCTCAACGAAATGGGCAACAACGCGTCGACCGAACCGTCGAAGCGCTTCTTCAAATACGCACGCCCGTACCGCTGGAGCACGAGCGTGGTCGTCGCGCCGACGCTCGTGCCGGCCGAAAGCACGACGCCCGCGACCGACGGCGGCTTCATCAGCGGCCACACGGCCGAGGCTGTGCGCGATGCGACGACGATGGCGTGGCTCGTGCCGGAACGCTTCCAGGAAATGGTCAGCCGCGGCCTCGAACTGGGCGAGAACCGGATTCTCGCCGGCATGCACTCGCCGCTCGACGTGATCGGCGGCCGCATGCTCGCGCTGGCCGTCAGCGCGGCGAACCTGACCGCGTACGCCGGCGATGCGCAGGCTGCCTACACGCAAGCCCATCAGACGCTGCAGCAACTGACGGGAACGAGCGCGACGACGTTCTCCACATTCGCGCACTCGGGCACGGCGGCCACTGACCGGTTCGCCGACTACACGACGAACAAGGCCGCGTTCCTGCGCCGCATGACGTTCGGCTTCGGCGCGATCGAATCGACGAACGCGCCGCCGGTCGTGCCGAAGGGCGCGGAGATTCTGCTGCAGACGCGCTTTCCGTACCTGAGCGCCGACCAGCGGCGCGTCGTGCTGAAGACGACCGAACTGCCGTCCGGCTATCCGGTCATGGACGACGCGGAAGGCTGGGGCCGCCTGAACCTGTTCGCGGCGGCCGACGGCTACGGCGCGTTCAACGGCAACGTGATCGTGTCGATGGATGCGTCGCAGGGCGGGCTCAATGCCGCCGACCTGTGGCGCAACGACGTCGCGGGCGCCGGCAAGCTGACGCTGCAAGGCAGTGGCACGCTGACGCTGGCGGGCAACAACGCCTACACGGGCGGCACCCAGGTGAGCAGCGGCACGCTGGCGGCCGCGTCGCCGACGGCGTTCGGCAAAGGCGACGTGTACGTCGGCTCGGGCGGCAGCGTGCGGATCGCGGCCGCCGCGCCGGTGACGATCGCCACCCGTTACACGCAGCTCGACAACACGACGCTCGAACTCGACATCGACGGCAACGGGGGCGGACGGCTGCGCGTGGGCGGGCCGCTCACCGTCGCGGGCGGCACGCTGCACGTGAAATTCGTGAACGGCTACGCGCCGAAGGCCGGCGACACGATCGCGCTGATCGACGGCGCGGCGGCTGCCGCGAAGTTCGCGACGGTGACGGTCGACGGGTTCAAGGCCACGCCGGTCTACACCGCGACGGGCGTGTCGATCACGCTGTCGGCAGCGTAACCGGCAGCGAAGATCGATCCTGCGACGGCGCCGCCCACGGGCGGCTTCGGCTTCGGCTTCGGCTTCGGCTTCGGCTTGCGCTACGCGAAGCGGCCGGAGGCTGCCCTGCCGGCGCCGTCCGGGCGAGGCCGTGTACCGAAGCGCCGTTGCAGCTCGATGATCGTCGGCAGGTTGAAATCGTGGACGTCCGGCGCGGCGCCGCCCTGCCGCCGGCTGACCTCGACACAGAGTTCCAGCGCACGCGCGCGCGTCTCGGCGAGCAACCTCAGCGCCTCGCCCAGCAAGCCCTTCTCCAGTTCCGACAGCACGCCATCGTGACCGGTTTCGCCGATCGTCGGCTCGCTCATGCGGGTTTCCATCGCGGCTTCTCCTTCGCTGTCCAATTGCGCACGCGGCCGCATGCCGCGTCGAGCGTCACATGACCGCGCCGCGCAGCCACGGCACGAACTCGCGTTCGCCGATGCCGTTGTCCTCGCTGCGGGATCTGCGTCCTGACGCGACGTCGAGCATCAGCCGGAACAGCCGCTCGCCCGCTTCGCCGACCGAAAGCGAACCGGCGACGATCCCGCCGCTGTCGAAATCCATGTCCGATTGCATCCGCTCGAACAGGCCGCTCGTCGTCGCGATCTTGATCGTCGGCACCGGCTTCGAGCCGAACACCGAACCGCGGCCCGTCGTGAAGCACACGAGATTCGCGCCGCCGGCGATCTGCCCGGTGGCCGACACCGGGTCGTAACCGGGCGTGTCCATGAACACGAGTCCGGCTTGCCGCACCGGCTCCGCATAGTCGTAGACCGCGCGCAGCGGCGAGCGGCCGCCCTTCGACACCGCGCCGAGCGATTTCTCGAGAATCGTCGTGATGCCGCCGGCGAGGTTGCCGGGCGACGGGTTGTTGTTCATTTCGCCGCCGTGGTCGGCGACGTAGCGCGCCCACCACTGCAACCGGCCGAGCAGGCGCTCGGCCACGTCGCGCGACGCCGCCCGCGCAATCAGCAGATGCTCGGCGCCGTAGATCTCCGGCGTCTCGGACAGAATCGCGGTGCCGCCGTTGCGGACCAGCAAGTCGACGGCCGCGCCGAGCGCCGGGTTCGCGGTGATGCCCGAGTAGCCGTCGGAGCCGCCGCATTGCAGGCCGACCGTCAGCCGCGCTGCCGGCACGGTGCTCCGACGCGCGCCGTCGGCCGCGTTCACCAATTCGCGCACGATCGACACGCCTTTGGCAATCGTGTCGCGCACGCCGCCCTCGTCCTGGATCACCAGCGTGCGCACGGTGTCGGGCGCCGCCGCGTCGAGCCGTTCCGCGAGCGCGCCGACCTGGTTGACCTCGCAGCCGAGGCCGACGAGCAGCACGCCGGCGAAATTCGGGTTCCGTGCATAGCCGACGAGCGTGCGCCGCAGCAGTTCGATGCCGTCCCCGGTCGCGGACATCCCGCAGCCGCTCTGATGGGTAATCGCGACGACGCCGTCCACGTGACCGAACGCATCGAGCGCGCCGTGCCGGTATGCATCGGCGATCGCATGACAGACGCTCGCCGAACAGTTGACGCTCGCAATCACGCCGACGTAATTGCGGGTCCCCACGCTGCCGTCGGTCCGCACGAATCCGTCGAAGGTATCGCGGCGATCCGTCGCGACGTCGTGCGCGCCGCCGACAGGCCCGTCGCCGTGCGCATGCCGATCGGGCATCCCGACGTTGTGCACGTGCACGTGCTCGCCCGCGGCGATGTCGCGCAGCGCGACGCCGATCGGTTGCCCGCATTTGATGATCGAGCCGCCGCGCGCGATCGGCGCTGTGGCGACCTTGTGCCCGGCCGGCACCGCATCCGCCAGTCGCAACGGTGCACCGCGCACGTCGATCGGCACATCCGGCGCCAGCGCGTCGAGCGCGACGGCGACGTTGTCGTTGCCGTGAAGGATCACGATTGCCGGTTGCTTCACGATGGTCTTCTCCCTGTGGTTGCGATGCCGGCCGCCGAAGTGCCGACCACCGGCTCATAGCGGGCGACGAGTTGCCGCAACCGCGGTTGTTCGGCCGGCAGCGCCAGCGAATCCGCGAGCGCGAGCAACGGCTCGATCCGCCGCGCCACCTTCTCGCGATGGTTGACCGCGATATCGGCAATGCGATGCGCGAGAAACGGATTGAGAAAGCGCTCGCGCACGCTGTCGACGTAGCGTTCCGCCGTTTCCCGCAAGCCCAGCGCAACGAATACCGGCGCGACTTCGTCGCGCCACACGGCCTCGAGACCGTCGCGCAGCCGCCCATCGTTCATCGCGTCCAGCACCGTTTCCGACGCATCGCGCCCGGCCGCGAGCCACTGCTCCGCGAGCCAGCTGTGTCCGAGATTGAGGAAGAACAGCTTCAGGCGCTCGTGGCTGCGCAAATCGTCGGTGACGACGATCTGCGCGTGCCGGCACGGCAGCGCCATGCCCGCCCGCCGCTCGATCGCCCATAGCGCGTAGGGCTCCGCGATCGCGCCGACCGGATCGAGCGGCTCGGACACGATGCGGTCGACGAGCGAGTTGACCCAGATGCAGCGGTTGCGCAGATAGCCGGCGAACGCGTCGGGCAGCCGCCACTGATGTGCGAGGCCCAGCACGATGTCGCGCAGCGTATCGCCGTTGTTCGTCACCAGTTCGCAAGGCAGGACGGAAACGCCGTCATCAGGCCGCACCTGCCAGCGCGCATGCAGCAGCGCGAGCAGCTTCGCCGGAAAACCGTGCGGCGCGTGCCCGGGCTGGGCCAGCAGGTCCACGGTGTCGCGCGGATCGGCGCGATAGCCTGCGTCGCCGGTATTCGACACGATGACGCGCACCGTCTCGATCGCGGCGCCGCGTATCTCCGCCCAGTCGCGCTCGGCGTCCCATGCGCGATGCACGGCGTGACACTCGACGACTTCGTCGACCACGCCGCCGCGGTCGCGCCCGCGAATCCGTACCGGATAGCGGCCGGTGGCGCGCAACGCGTCGATGCGGGCGCGGCTGGCCGGGTTGCCGGTCGTCTGCACGATGCCGATGCCGCCCATCGCGTTGCCGTCATCCAGCGCCTGGGAGACGAACAGATCGACGTGCGCGAGCAGGAAGCGGCTCGTGCCGAACTGCAGGATCGGCAGCGTCATCGTGGGTGCCCCGCGTGCCTGATTCGCTGGATCAGCATTCGACGAGCGCCTTCACGACGGTCTGCCCCGCATCCAGCAAACGCGGCAGCGCGTCCGGCACCTCTTCGAGCCGCATCCGGTGCGTGTTCAGCGCGCGATCCGGAATGTGCCCTGCACGCATCGCGTCGAGCACCGTCGCGAAATCCTCGGCCGTCGCATTACGGCTCGCGAGCAGCGTGGTTTCGCGCTTGTGGAATTCGGGATCCGAAAACGCGACGTGCCCGCGCACGATCGAGATCAATGTGTATTTGCCGCCGTGCGCGACGAATTCGAAACCGCGATTCATCGCATCGAGGTTGCCGGTCGCGTCGAACACCGCATCGAAATACTCGCCGTTCGTCAACGCCGCGAGACGCGCCGCGTCGTCTTCCCCCACCTCCACCGCCGCATCGACCGCCAGATGCTGGCGGCAAAACGCCAGCCGGTCGGCCCGCGTGTCGAGGCACGTGACATCGGCGCCGCGCAGCTTCGCGAAGATCATCGCGGCCATGCCGATCGGCCCGGCGCCGACGACCAGCACGCGCTGTCCAGCGCGGACGTCCGCGCGCCGCACCGCATGCGCGCCGATCGCGAGAAATTCCAGCATCGCCGCCTGGTCGAGCGAAATGCCGTCGGCCTTGTGAACGAACTGCGCGGGTACGCTCAGGTATTCGGCGAGCGCCCCGTCGCGATGCACGCCGAGCACCTTGATGTTCACGCAGCAGTTCGTGTTGCCGTGACGGCATGCGACGCAGTGTCCGCACGACAGATACGGCATCACGTATACCGCGTCCCCGGCGCCGAGCCCCGACTCCGGCTCGGCCTCCACGACGACCGCGGAAAGCTCGTGACCCATCACGCGCGGATAGTCGAGGTACGGCTGGTTGCCGGTGAAGATGTGCAGGTCGGTGCCGCAGATGCCGACCCGTTGCACGCGCAACAGCACTTCGCCGCTGCCGCGCACGGGCGGTTCGCGATGCTGCACGCGCAGCACGCCGGGGGATTCGCAAATCACGCTGAGCATGTCGGTTTCCTTTCGTTCTGGTTCATTCGTCGTGGCGTGCGGTGTCGATCCGGTAGAAGCGGCGCGCGTTGCCGCCGAAGAGGCCGTCCAGCGCCGCGGCGCCGAGCCACCGCGCACAATCGTCCTCGCACGCGGCCAGCCATTCGCCATAGCCGCCGCACGCCGACGCCAGCCGCAGCACCGGCCAGTCGCTACCCCACATCAAGCGCGTCGGCCCGAACAACTCGGCCAGCGCGTGGACATACGGCCGCGTGCGCGCGCGCACCGCATCCGGGCCGGCCGTCGGCCCCGCTTCGGTCCAGAGGCCGGACAGCTTGCAGTGAAGGTTCGGCAGGCGCGCGAGCCGGCTCATCGCGGACAGCCACGGCTGCAATTCGCCGCGCTCGATGAACGGCTTCGCGCCGTGGTCGATCACGATCGGCAGATCCGGATGGCGTCGCGCGAACGCATGCAGCGCATCGAGATGGCGGGGCATCACCAGCGCATCGAAACCCAGCGCATGCTTGCGCATCGCGGCGACCGCGCGATCCAGCCGCGGATCGTCGATCCACGCGTCGTCGGGCAGATCCTGCAGCATCGGTCGCAAACCGCGCGCCTTCGGCGCGGATGCAAACGCCGCGATTCGGGCCGGTGCGTCGTCGGCCTTCAGGTCGACCCAGCCGACCACCGCGCCGACGGTCGGCGTTTCATCCGCGAGATCGAGCAGAAAGCGCGTATCGGCTTCGCTCGGCAGCGACTGCACGAGGACGGTGGTATCGATGCGCGCCGCATCGAGCAGCGGCGCGAGATCGGCCGGGCCGAAGTCCCGGTGAATCGCATCGAGTTCGGCCGGCGGCCAGCAGCCGGCTCGCGCACCGATTCGCCAGTAATGCTGATGAGCGTCGATCCGTGTAGTCATGCGCGTGCTCCCGGCACCGGCGCGTGCGCGTCGATCAGACCTTCGTCGCGCAGCGCATCCCACAGCTCGGCCGGCGCGGGGCGCTCGAACCAATCGATGTTCTGCTTCAACTGGGCCACGCTGCGCGCGCCCACCACGCACGACACGACGGCCGGATGGCCGAACGGAAACTGCAACGCAGCGGCGGGAAGCGGCACGTCGAAGCGGTTGCACAGCGCGCCGAGCCGCGTCGCCTTGTCGATCACGTCGGCGCTCGCGTCCGCATAGTCGAACTTGCCGTTGCCGGCGAGCAGGCCGGAATTGAACACGCCGCCGATCACGATCGCCGTCCCGTCACGGGCGCACGCGTCGAGCAGCGGTGCGAGCGCCGTCTGTTCGAGCAGCGTATAGCGGCCGGCGAGCAGCACCGCATCGAGCGCCGCTTCGTTCAGCGCGTCGGCCGCGACTTCCCATTCGTTCACGCCGAGACCGAACGCGCCGATCTCGCCATCCGAGCGCAACGCGTCGAGCGCGCGAAACCCGCCGCCGCGGGTCAACTGTTCCCAGTAGTGCGCGTGACGATCGCCATGCGTCATCGCGCCGATGTCGTGCACGTACAGCATGTCGACGCGCGCAAGCCCGAGCCGTTGCCGGCTGTCGTCGTGCGAACGCATGATGCCGTCGTAGCTGTAGTCGTAGACCGGCCGGAACGGCAGCGGCTCGGCCCAGCCGTCGTCGCCCGGCTGTACGCTCGGGTCGGCGCGCATCAGCCGCCCGACCTTCGTGCTGAGCGTGAAGGCGCGGCGCTCGCGCGCGGCGAGCCCGGCCCCCACGCGCCGCTCGGACAGCGTGTAGCCGTAATACGGCGCGGTGTCGAAATAGCGCAGGCCGGCCGTCCACGCGGCGTCGACGAGCGCGGCGGCGTCGGCACCCGACATCGGCCGATAAAGACCGCCGAGTTGCGAGCAACCGAGGCCGAGCGCGGACACCGTCAGCCCGCTGCGCGGCAAGGTGCGCGTATCGTTTGCGTTCATGAGGCGTGACTGGATGCGGGGAAAAGGAATCAGTACAGGACGTTCTTCGCCGCTTGCGAATCGAGGTTCTGCTTGTCGACCATCACGACGCCGGTATCGATCAGCTTCGGCGCGGGCTTGCGCTCGATCACGTCGAGCGCCGTGCGCACGCCCTGATTCCCCATCTGCCACGAGCCCTGCACGGCGATCGCCTGCACGGTGCCGTCGCGCACGAAGCCCTGCAGGTCCTCGTTGCCGTCGAACCCGATCGCCACCACCTTGCCCGCCTTGCCCGACTGCTTCAGCGCACGGCCCATCCCGACCGCGGTCGGCTCGTTCGCGCCGAAGATGCCCTTCAGGTCAGGGTTCGCCGACAGCACGTCGGTCGTCTGGTTCAGCGCGGTCGCCATTTGCGATTGCGAGTAGTACGGGCCGACGATCTGCAGCTTCGAATGGCTCTCGATGTATTTCCGGAACCCGCCGACGCGGCTGACCTCGGACCCCGCGCCCGGCACGTACGACATGATCGCGATCTTGCCGGACTGCCCGACGCGGTCGATCAGCGCCTTCGCGCACAGCGCGCCCGCCTTCTCGTTGTCGGTCGACAGGAACGCCTGGTAGTACGGCTTGCCCGCGTCCGCGATCGCCGAGTCGATCAGCACGACGGGAATGTGCGCTTCCCACGCCTTCTTGATCGCGGGCACGAGCGCATCGGGATCGGACGGCGCGAGCACGATGCCCGCCACGTGACGCGTGACCGCGTTGTCGACCATGTTGACCTGTCCGCTGATGTCGGACTCGGCCGCCGGGCCCTGGAACGTCATCGTGTAGCCCTTGGCGCCGTCGAGCGCCGACTTCGCGCCCTTCTGCACGTTCTGCCAGTAATTCGAATTGACCGTCTTGACGATCACCGCGATCTCGCCGCCGGCCGCATACGCGCCGCTGCTGCATACCGCGAACACGCACGCCGATACCGCCGGCAGGATGGATTTGTTCATGTCTCGCTCCGCTTCTCGTGGGTAGGGACTGCTGCCGGTCAGGGCCGGCGATTGCGCAACTGGTCGATCCACACCGTGCCGAGGATCACGACGCCGATGATGATCTGCTGGATGAAGCTCGATACGCCGTTCATGTTCAGGCCGTTGCGCAGCACGCCGATCACGAACGCGCCGATCGCCGTGCCGGAGATCGTGCCGACGCCGCCCATCAGCGACGTGCCGCCGATGACCGAGCTGGCGATCGCGTCGAGCTCGTACATCACGCCTTCGTTCGGCTGCCCGGTGACGAGCCGCGACATCAGCACGCAGCCGGTCACGCCCGCGAGCGCGCCGGACAGCACGTAGGTGAACAGCTTCACGCCCTGCACGTTCACGCCCGACAGCCGAGCCGCTTCCGCGTTCGACCCGACCGCGTAGATATGACGGCCGAGCGACGTTCTCGACAGCAGCACGGACACCACGACGAACAGCACGACCATGATCACGACCGGATACGGGATGCCGGGAAAGGTCGTATCGGGGAACCCGTCCGCGCCGATGCGCGAGATCCTCAGCAGCGCGCCGTTGCCGAGCGCGCCGAACGCGTCGCCGAGATCCGATACCGGCCGGGCGCCGGTGATCTGCAGCGCGATGCCGCGCGCGACGAGCATCATGCCGAGCGTCGCGATGAACGGCGGCAGGCCCATCTGCGTCACGCAGACGCCGTTGACGAGCCCGCACAGCGCGCCGACCAGGATGCCGGCCGCCATCGCCGCGGGCACCGGCACGCCGGCCTTGACCAGCAGCGCCGCGCACACGCCGGCCAGCGCGAGCACCGAGCCGACCGACAGGTCGATGCCGCCCGTGATGATCACGCAGGTGGCGGCCACGCCCAGATAGGCGATCGATGTGACCTGCAGGCCGACCGTCATCAGGTTGTCGACCGAGAAGAACGCCGCGCTCGATATCGAGAACGCGAACACGAGCACGACGAGGCTGCCCAGCGCCGCGAACTTCTGGATCAGGTCGCGTCGCCGCTGTCGCGCCGCCCGCTCGTCGGCCCGGCTTCGATCGGATGTCATTTCAAGCATGGGAACGCCCCGACGCGTAGTGCATGATCTCCTCCTGACTGGTGTGTTGAGTGTCGAGAACCGCGGTCAATCGACCTTCGTGAAACACGGCGATCCGGTCGGTCATGCCGATCAGTTCGGGCAATTCCGAACTGATCAGCACCACGCCGACGCCGTCGGCGGCGAGCCGGTCCATCAGCCCGTAGATCGCGAACTTCGCGCCGACGTCGATGCCGCGCGTCGGCTCGTCGAAGAACAGGATCTTCGAGCCGCGGTACAGCCATTTACCGATGACGACCTTCTGCTGATTGCCGCCGGACAGGTTGCGCACGCGCTGGTGCACGGACGGCGTGCGAATCGCGAGGTCCTGCACGTAGCGGCGCGCGACGTCGAGCTCGTCGTCGAAGCGCAGGAACCCGAAGCGCGATGTAATGCCGCGCACGTTCGCGAGCGTGAGGTTCGCCGCGACGGGCATCGACAGCGCGAGCCCCTCCTCCTTGCGGTCCTCCGACAGATACGCGATGCCGTGCCGGATCGCCTCGCGCGGCGAGCGGATCGTCACGGGCCGGCCGTGCAGCGCGATCGTGCCGCCGTCGGGACGATCCGCGCCGAAGATCGCGCGGGCGATCTCGGTGCGCCCGGCGCCCATCAATCCCGCGAAACCGAGGATCTCGCCGCGGCGCAGCGCGAACGACACCGGCCCGAACACGCCATCGCGGCGCAGGTCCCGCACGTCGAGCAGCACGTCGTCGGTCGGCACCGACTGCCGCGACGGATAGGCGTCGTCGAGCGTACGTCCGACCATGCGCGCGACGATGTCGTCGATGCTCACGTCGGCGAAATCGTCCGTCGAGATGTGGCGCCCGTCGCGCAGCACGGTCACGCGATCGACGATCTGCGCCATTTCGTCGAGCCGGTGCGAGATATACAGAATCGCCACGCCGTCGGCGCGCAGTTCCGCGATGATGCGAAAGAGCTGCGCCGTTTCCGCTTCCGTCAGCGACGACGTGGGCTCGTCCATGATCAGCACGCGCGCGTCGAGTGACAGCGCCTTCGCGATCTCGATCATTTGCTGCTGCGCGATGGACAGCACGCCGACCTTCGTCGTCGGGGCCACGTTCAGACCGATGCGCGCGATGCAGCGCGCCGCATCCGCATTCATGCGCTTCGCATCGACGAACGGCCCGCGCCGCGGCTCGCGTGCGAGGAACAGGTTCTCCGCCACGCTCAGGTGCGGGACGAGATTGAGTTCCTGGTGAATGATCGCGATGCCCGCCGCCTGCGCTTCGGATGCCGAACGAAACCGCACCGGTGCGCCGCGATAGTGAACGACGCCGTCGTCGGGCAGGTACTGGCCGCTGATGATCTTCATCAGCGTCGACTTGCCCGCGCCGTTCTCGCCGCACACCGCATGCACCTCGCCGCGGCGCAGGTCGAGGCGAATCCCGTCGAGCGCGAGGACGCCCGGGAAGCGCTTGCGAATTCCGTCCAGGCGCAGGATCTCCCGGTCCGCTTCGTCGTGCGCGGCCTGACCGGGCAGATTGCGAGGCATTGCCATTGCGTCTCCTTGGGATGGATCGACCGCGGCACTATCCGGTCAGTCCAATTTGGATGAATTACAGCAATCAAACCCATTTTGGTCAAGCCAATTTAGCTATTCTCATCCGATCTTACCAATAGTGAAAACCCCGACATCCGGATGAACCCGCCGCCACACGGGGCAAAGCCGGAGGCGTGATAGACTCCGCGACACGCGCTTGCGCCGAAAGCGCATTGATCCCTATCAATCGGATGAAATCGACAGAACCCAAGCGGCTTTACCAATCGGTCGCGGCCCAGATCGTCGCGTTGATTCGTCAGGGCGAATTCGCGATCGGCGAGCGGCTACCGCCGGAGCGCGAGCTGGCGCTGACGCTCGGCGTATCGCGCCCATCGCTTCGCGAGGCGTTGATCGCGCTGGAAATCGGCGGCCAGATCGAGATCCGGATGGGCTCCGGCGTGTACGTCCGCGACACGGCGGCCGACGCTGTCGGCCCGATGGCCACGCTCGGCGACAGTCCGTCGGAATTGATGCAGGCTCGCGCGGCCGTCGAAGGCAGCGTCGCCGCGCTGGCCGCCGCACGGATGACGGCCGCGATGCTCGAGCGCCTGCGCCGCACGGTGCAGCGCATGAAGCGGCTCGCGGAGGCCGGCAAATCGCCGGTCGAAGCCGACCGGCAGTTCCACATGCTGATCGCGGAAGCCGCCGGCAATTCGGTGCTCACCCGCTTCGTCGGCGAGCTGTTCGACAGCCGCCACGACCCGATCGCGACCGCGATGCGCGGCCACGCGGAGAATCCGCAGACGTGGACCGCCGCCGTGCGCGAGCACGAGGACGTGCTCCTCGCGTTGCAGGCCGGCGATCCGATCGCGGCCCAGACGGCCATTCGCGCGCACCTTCGCGCGTCCGAAGCGCGGTGGATCGAGGGTGGGCTGAAAGCCGATCCGGATTGAGCGTGCGCGGGCGCGGGCACGCGCCGGCGAGCGCGCAGCCCCGCCCACGCGCTATTCGACGCCCTGCAACGCCGCCCGCTCGCTCGCCGTGCGGCGCGACGGCAGCGTGCGCGGCACCAGGCTGGTCACCAGCACCGAGCCGACCACCAGCAGCCCCGCGACCACCGCGAACCCGGCATACGGCGCGCCGGTACGTGCGAACAGGACGCCGACCAGCCACGAACTGAACGCGCCGCCAAGCGAACCCAGCATGCTGATCACCGCGATGCCCGCGGCCGCCGCCCGGCCGGTCAGCTGGGCAGCCGGAATCGTCCAGAACACGATCGGCACGGTGAACGCGCACAGCTGCGCAATCGCAAGCAAGGCCACGGTGATCCCTACATGGCCGACCGAGAAGCGCAGGAGCAGCAGACTGCACGCGGTGACGAGCATGCAGGCCACCGTATGCCAGCGGCGCTCGCCGGATCGGTCGGAACTCCATGCGATCGCCACGTTACCGATCATCGTGAAGACGGAAATCAGTCCGGACAACCAACCGATTCCGCTGACGCTCGCCACCCCGGCCGCCTTCAGCACCGTCGGCGACCAGAACGTCACCGTTCCCATCCCGACGTAGACGCAGAAATAGATCGCCGCAAGCCCCAGCACACGCGCGTTGCGAACGATGTCGAGCACGCCCGCCCGGTCATGGCCGACCACGGCCGACGCCCGCTCCGCGTCCAGATCGCGCAAGAGCGCCTGCCGGTCCGCAGGCGACAGCCATGCCGCCCGTTCCGGCCGGTCGCTCAGCATCAGCGGCGCAACCAGCCCGAGCGCGATCGCCGGCAATCCCTCGATCAGGAACAGCCACTGCCATCCGCGCAACCCCATCGTGTCCTGCAGGTGCGCCATGATCCAGCCGGACAGCGGCCCGCCGATCATCCCCGCGACCGGAACGGCGAGCAGCAGCACGCTGTTGACACGGGCGCGCACCGCATCCGGAAACCAGTAAGACAGGTACAGGATCAGGCCCGGAAAGAAGCCGGCCTCGGCGGCGCCGAGCAGAAAGCGCACCACGTACAGCGACACGCTGCCGGTCACGAACATCTGCGCCACCGTGCACAGGCCCCACAGCACCATGATCCGCATCAGCGTGCGGCTCGCGCCGATGCGCGCCAGCACCAGGTTGCTCGGCACCTCGAATGCGGCGTAACTGATGAAGAAGATGGCCGTCGCGGAGCCGAATACGGCTTCGCTCAAGCCGAGGTCCTGCAGGAACTGCAGCTTGGCGAAGCCGATGTTGACGCGATCGATGAAGTTGATCACGTAGCAGACGAACAGAAACGGAATCACGCGCAGCGCGATCCGACGATACAACAAGGCAGGGGGTGACTCGGACATGGACCGCTCCCGGTATGTGGACATGCGTCACGAACAAGCGAGGCGTTGCGAGGCAATTATACAAATCCCGTATTTCGGGATTTATTGGTAGTTAACATGAGAGAAGCCTTTGTGTGTCGCCTGCGCCATGCTGCCGGCCTTCATTCGTCAGTTTTGTAATCAAACCTCGATCTTGCTCGATCGCCTTGACCATGCAGCCCGCGTTACCAGGTCACGCGCGACGCCATGTGTAAACCCCACCTCAAAAATAAACTTAATCCCTTATAATGAGATTCATAAAAATACGATTGCCAACAACAGTCGTTTGTCGACATAGCTGCCCCCGAATTTCTTTCGGTTCGGTTACGCTCCGTCGCCTTCCGCACGGTGCTCGCTCGACAAGCACCCGCGGGCTTTTCGATCGCGTCACGCAGTGTTTTTTTCTGGATATGATCGTCGGCAGGACTGACCGTGTCGCACGCGCCTTCGGAAAGCCGTCCGGGTGGCGCGCGCATGGTGCGGTCGCGTTGCCCGCGCCCGCAGCATGAGCCGGCTTCGGCCGGCATCGAATTTGAAACGGAATGCATTCGCCACGCCATGAACCTGCGCGCTGAAACACTGTGCTTCTCGGATGTGTTCCTCCATTCCCAGGCGATCGTGAACTGGTCGCAGCACTACGACCAGATCAGTCCGGGCACCGCGACGACCACGCTGCGCCAGGTCGCCGCCCAGCGCTTTCACGTCTTTCGCGAACGCATCAACCAGCGCGTGATGCAGCACGGCCTCGCGCCGCGCGACCGGCTTTGCTTCGCGCTGCCGATCGCCAGTGCGGTCGCGCCGGTGGTCCAGGGGCGCACCGTCGAGCGCCCGAGCCTGCTGACGCTGCGCGGCGGCGAGGAGTTCGTCGCCCATCTGCCGTGCGACACCGAGGTGCTCGCGTTCACGATCGACCGCACGCTCACCGCCGATCGCGAGCTGGACGAACTCGCGAACCTGCCCGCCCGCATCCTGAAGCAGCCGGTGCTGCCGATCTCGCCCGCGCGCTACCGCAGCGCACTGGACGGCCTCGAACGCGTGCTGGGCCAGGCGCTCGACAGCGGTTCGCTCACCGCGCGCGATGCGTTCGACGAACGCGTGCTCGCGCACAGTGTCGTCGGCATCCTGCTCGATCTCGTGCAGTCCGACGATCCGGATGCGGGTGCACTGCCGTCGGCATCGACGCAAAGCTACATCGTGCGCCGCAGCCAGGAAATCGCACTGGAATCCGACGACGTGCCGACGGTGATCGATCTCTGTCACCACCTGCGGATCAGCCGCCGCACGCTGCAATACAGCTTCCAGAACGTGGTCGGCACCACGCCGACCGCCTACCTCCGCTCGATCCGGCTGAACGCCGTGCGCCGCTTCCTGATGACGACGCCCGACACGATGCGGATCGGCGACGCGGCGGCGCAATTCGGCTTTTGCCACTTCGGGCGCTTCTCCGCGTACTACCAGCAGCATTTCCACGAGCTGCCGTCGCACACGCCGCGCCTGAGCTGAGTGCGCGACAACCGCATGGCGGCGTCGCATCCGGGTAATCCCCTGCCGCTCCCGCGCATGCGGATTGCCGATTACGGACAACGCCCGTTTTTTCGGCACCGTAAATTTTTGTCGTCGGCCCTGCGCGCATGCGCGCTGCACCGCATCGAGCGGCCGTCCAGGCGCACACCCGTGTTCAGATCGAATCCCGGCGGCTACTTCTTGCTCCACTTGCGCGCGTGCTTCTGCGTGTCATTGCAGCAGTTCCGGACGTAGTTCACCGCACGGCTCTGCTTGTTGAGCAGTCCGTTGAGCGACTTCACCCGGTAGCGGCAGACAAGGATCATGCCGGTGATCCCGACCCGTGGAAGACGCTGCCTGTCAACCGCACGCCTTTCCTTCCCGCCATCAATGGCGGAGTTTCCCGGAGCAAATTCTGATGAACGAATCGTCACCCCGGTCCGAAGCGGGGCTCAGCAAGAACGCCGTCGGACTCTCCCACATCGTCTTCTTCGTCGTTGCCGCGGCCGCGCCGCTCACCGCGATGGTCGGCGCGACGCCCGCCGCGTTCTCGCTCGGCAACGGCCCCGGCGTGCCCGGCGTATTCGTGCTGGCGGGCGTCATGTACCTGATCTTCAGCATCGGCTATGCCGCGATGAGCCGACACATCTCCAATGCGGGCGCGTTCTATGCATACATCGCGAACGGGCTCGGACGCCCCGCCGGTGTGGGCGGCGCGTTCGTCGCGATCGTCGCGTACAACGCGGTGCAGATCGCGATCTACTGCATGTTCGGCTTCTTCCTGAACGACAGCATCCAGCGGCACTACGGCGTCGACGTGCCGTGGTGGGCATTCGCGCTCGCGTGCGTCGTCGCGGTCCACTTCTGCGGCGCGCGACGCATCGAGTTCAGCGGCCGGCTGCTCGGCATGCTGATGATCGGCGAAATCGCGATCGTGATGCTGCTCGATCTCGCGATCGTCGTGCACGGCGCGAGCGCCGGCGGCTTCAGCGCGAAACCGTTCAGCCCCGCGACGGTGTTCGCGCCCGGGCTCGGCACCGCGCTCGTATTCGTGCTCGGCTCGTACATGGGCTTCGAGGCGACGGCGATCTTCTCCGAGGAGGCGCGCGACCCGAAGCGCACGATTCCGCGCGCCACCTACCTGGCCGTGATCCTCATCATGGCGTTCTACGCGCTGTCGTCGTGGGCGATCGTCGAGGCCTGGGGCGAGCACGCGATCGCCGCGCAGGCCGCGCGCGATCCGGCCAATCTCTGGTTTGCCGTCAGCGGCCGGCTGCTCGGCGGCATCGCGACGGACGCGATGAACGTGCTGCTCGTCACGAGCCTGTTCGCGGCCATCCTGTCGTTCCACAACACGATCACGCGCTATTTCTACGCGATGGGTCGCGAACGCGTGCTGTGGCGCAAGCTCGGCCATACGTGCCCCGTGCATCGTTGCCCGGACGTCGCCGGCAAGGTGCAGACGCTGATCGCGCTCGCGGCTATCGCCGGATCGGCCGCGTTCCGCCTGGATCCGTTCGCGGTCGTGTTCTCGTGGATGAGCGCACTGGCCACGATCGGCATCATCGCGGTGCAGATCCTGGTGGCGGCGTCGGTGATCGTGTTCTTCGCGCGCGATCATCGGGACGCCGGCGTCGTGCACCGGCTGATCGCGCCGCTCGTCAGCGTGATCGCGCTCGGCGCGTGCCTCGTGCTCGTCGTGCGCAACCTGTCCGTGCTGAGCGGATCGGATTCGACCTTCGTCGCGATGTTTCCGTATTTCCTCGTCGCCGTCGGCGCGCTCGGCATCCGCGCCGCGCTGCGCTTGAAGCGCAGCGACCCCGACCTGTATCGCGAACTCGGGCGCGCCGCGCAGTAGTCGCTGCCCGGACGGTGCCGCGCCGCACCGTCGTCTCGTTGTTCACTCCCCGCGCATTTCCCGCTGCCGACGCGACGCGCCATGCGTCGCGCCGGCACGGGTATTCCCTATCCCGATCGCGCCTCAACGATTGCCGATAGCGGACAAGGCGCGCGTTTTCATCGACATACAGTGAATGCGACGTCGAAGCCGGACCACGGGCAGTTGCCATCGCCCTCACCCGTTCGGCCCGACGATTCGCCCCTGGGAAACACGGAACACCACGATGAAAATTCAGAATCTGATCGACGGCAGGCATTGCGACGCAGCGCCCGGCCGTACCTTCGAAAAGCTGGCGCCGGCGACCGGCGATTACGTTGCCGCCGTGCCCGCGTCGACCGCCGAAGACGTCGATCGCGCGGTGCGTGCCGCGCACGCCGCGCTGCACGGCGACGCGTGGGCACGCGCGGGCGGCTCGGCCCGGGCTCGCTGGCTGCTTCGGCTGGCGGACCTGGTCGAGCGCGACCGTGACGCGCTGGCGGAATGCCTGGCCGTCGAACAGGGGCGCCCGCTTGCCGAGATGCGGATGATGGACCTGCCGATGTGCATCGACACGCTGCGCTACTTCGCCGGCTGGGCCGACAAGCTCGAGGGCCGCACGATTCCGACCGACGGCTTCATGGGCCGCCCGACGCTCAGCTACACGCGGCGTGCGCCGGTGGGCGTCGCCGGTCAGATCATCCCGTGGAACGCGCCGTTGATGATCGCGGTGTGGAAGCTCGCGCCGGCGCTCGCGGCCGGCTGCCCGGTGGTCATCAAGCCGTCGGAGGACGCGCCGCTGGCCGTCGCCCGGCTCGGCGAGCTCGTCTGCGAAGCCGGCCTTCCCGCCGGAGTCGTCAACATCGTCCACGGCGTCGGCGCGGAAGTCGGCGCCGCGCTGGTCGCGCACCCGCTCGTGAACAAGATCAGTTTCACCGGCAGCACCGAAGTCGGCCGCGCGATCGCGGGCGTGGCAGCGAAGACCTTCAAGCGCGTCACGCTCGAACTCGGCGGCAAGGCCGCGCAGATCGTGTTCGCGGATGCCGATCTAGACCGTGCGATTCCGTCGCTGGTGGCCGGCATGTTCGCGAACCAGGGGCAGACGTGCGCGGCCGGCTCGCGCGTGCTCGCGCACCGCTCGATCGCGCAGGCACTCGAAGAACGGCTTGCCGACGCGGCCCGGGCGATGCGCATCGGTCCGCCGTCGGAGCCCGGCGTGCAGATGGGCGCGCTGATCAACCCGCGTCACCTCGCGCGCGTGCGTGCGCTCGTCGACGGCGCGCTCGCCGAAGGGGCCGTCATGCTCGCCGGCGACGAACAGGTGCCGCCGCGCGGCTGCTTCATGCGCCCGACGATTCTGGGTGGCGTCCATCCCGGCATGCGGATCGCCCGCGACGAAGTGTTCGGCCCGGTCGGCATGGTCATGCCGTTCGAGACAGAGGACGACGCCGTTCGCATCGCCAACGACACGCCGTTCGGCCTGTCCGCTTCGGTGTGGACGCAGGACGTCGGCACCGCGCACCGCGTCGCCGAGCGGCTCGACGTCGGCGCGGTCGCGATCAATGCATGGAGCCCGATCGACGCACGCCTGCCGTGGGGCGGCACCAAGCAAAGCGGGATCGGGCGCGACCTGTCGAAGGCCGCGCTCGATTCGTACCTCGAGGAAAAGATCGTCACCGCAGCCCTGTGATCCCGCGGCGCACACCGCGCCGCCATCTGTTCAAGCACTTCGTAAGAGAGACGAGAGACACCATGGACTATCAAAAGCGTCAAAAGCGATTCTGGCACCCGATGAGCTCGGCGGCCGCCGGACATACGACCCCCACCGTGATCATCGCGCGCGGCGACGGCAACTACGTGTACGACGTCGACGGCCACCGCATGCTCGACGGCGTCGGCGGACTGTGGAACGTCAACGTCGGCCATAACCGGCCGGAGGTGAAAAGCGCGATCGCGCGCCAGATGGACGAGCTGTCGTACTACCAGACTTTCGACGGCGTCGCCCATCCGCGCGTCTACGACCTGGCCGACCGCCTGTGCGCGATGTTCGCGCCGGAAGACATGCAGCGGGTGATGTTCGGCAGCGGCGGCTCCGACGCGATCGAGACCGCGCTCAAGATGGCGCGCCAGTACTGGGTCGCCGCGGGCGAGCCGTCGCGCACGAAATTCCTGTCGCTGCGCAACGGCTATCACGGCGTGCACATGGGCGGCACGTCGATCGGCGGCAACGGCGTCTACCATTACAATCACGGTCCGCTGCTGCCCGGCTGCGTGCTGCTCGACACGCCGTGGCTTTATCGCAATCCGTGGAATTGCGAAGATCCGCACCAGCTCGTCGAGCACTGCATTCGGCAGCTCGAGGAAACGATCGCGTTCCACGGCCCGCAGACCATTGCCGCGTTCGTCGCCGAGCCGGTGCAGGGCGCGGGCGGCCTGATCGTCCCGCCAGCCGATTACTGGCCGCGCGTGCGGGCCGTATGCGACCGCAACGGCATCCTGCTGATCGCCGACGAGGTGGTCACCGGCTTCGGCCGCACCGGCAGCCTGCTCGGCAGCCGCGGCTGGGGCGTCGCCGCCGACATCCTGTGCGTCGCCAAGGGCATTTCCGCCGGCTACGTGCCGCTTGGCGCGACGCTGTACAACGGGCGCATCGCCGACGCGATCGAGCATGGCGCGGGCTTCTCGCACGTGGTCATGCACGGCTATACGTACAGCGGGCATCCGCTCGCGTGCGCCGCGTCGCTCGCCGTGCTCGACATCGTCGAGGCCGAGGATCTGCCGGGCAATGCGGCGCGGGTCGGCCAGCGCCTGCTCGAGCAGTTGCTGCCGCTGAAGGCCGACTTCGAGACCGTCGGCGACGTCCGCGGCAAGGGGCTGATGCTGGCGCTCGATCTGGTGACCGACAAGGCCAGCCGCACGCCGCTCGATCCGGGCCAGGGGTTCGCCGCCCGCGTGGCCGATGCCGCACGCCGGCGCGGCGTGCTGGTGCGGGCGATCGCGAACAAGGTGGTGATGTCGCCGCCGTTGACACTGCGGCAGGACGAAGCCGACTTCATCGCGGTGACCCTGCGCGAAGCGCTGCAGGAATGCTGCGCGGATTCGCTGGCGATCGCCTGAGCGCGCGAACCCGCCCGGCGCACGGACTTTTCGCCGAAGGCTCGTGCGCGTCGCCATCCGGCCTCGGTTCGACGAAGATCGGTGCGGTACGTCGAAATAGACGGTCGGCGCCCCGCCTGTCGCAGTGTCGTTTCAAAGGAAGACAAGTCAAATGGAAAACCAGACCATTGCATACACGGTGGAGAAATACCCGCTCGCGCTTCGGCTCCTGCACTGGGTCAGGGCGATCCTGATCGGTGCGCAGCTCTGGACCGGATGGACGATGGTCCGGCTCGACGACAACCTGCCGGCCAGGTTCGACTGGTACTATCCGACCCACAAGGAGTTCGGCGTGCTCACGCTGCTGGTGGTCGTCACGCAACTGGCAATTCGCTCGATGAAGCCGTTGCCGCCGCTGCCGTCCACCCTGCCGACGCTCGATCGCAAGCTCGCCAGGATCGGCCATTACCTGCTGTACGCGCTGGCGATCGTGGTGCCGCTGATGGGCTATTCGATGTCCAGCACGTATACGCAGAGCGACGGCGTGCCGTTCTTCTTTTTCCGCGTACCCGAGCTGTTGCCGAAGAACGACCATTGGTTCGAGGCGTTTCAGTGGTTGCACAAAACGCTCGCCTATACGTTGCTCGCGCTCATCGTGCTGCATGTGCTTGGCGCGCTGAAACATCGGTTCTTCGACCGCAACCCGGAAAACGACGTGCTGCGGCGGATGCTGTAACGCCGCCGCCACGCGGAACCGCGCGCCCGGCGAGGTTCCGTATTCGGTCCGCCGCGATCGCGGCGGGCCTCCTTTCTTCAAATTTCATATTTCGTTTTACTAACTACAAGCGGACACGCTGCACGCGTCCGGTGCCGACGCACGCCGTCGGAAACCGTGCCGCGCCGCGTGGGCCGTCCACACCTGGAGATCGACGATGAAGAAGATGATGGCGGCCGTATCGGCCGCGAGCGCCATGGGATTCGGCCTGACGGCCCATGCGCAAAGCACCGTGACGCTGTACGGCCTGATCGACGAAGGCGTCAATTTCACGAGCAACGCGGGCGGCAGCAAGGCTTACCAGATGGTCAGCGGCGATACCGTCGGCAGCAACTGGGGGCTGAAAGGCACCGAGGATCTCGGCGGCGGGCTGAGAGCGCTGTTCCAGCTCGAGAACGGCTTCAATGCGAGCACCGGCGCGCTCGGCGTGACGTCGCGGATGTTCGGCAGGCAAGCCTACGTCGGGCTCGATTCCGACCGGTTCGGCACGCTCACGTTCGGCCGCCAGTACGACCCCACGCTCGACATGTGGAGCCCGTTCACGGCCACCGGCAACTGGCTCGGCGACTTCGGCGCGCACCCGTACGACAACGACAACGCCGATTGGGACTACCGCATCCAGAACAGCGTCAAGTACGTGTCGCCCTCCTACGCCGGCTTCAAGGGCGAAGTGCTCTACGGGCTCGCCAACCAGGCGGGCGGCTTCGCGCGGAACCGCGTCTACAGCGCCGCCGTGCAGTACCAGGCGGGCGCGTTCTCCGCCGCCGTCGCATATCTGAAGGCCAACAACGGCGGCGCAACCGCGGGCGGTGCATTGTCGAGCGACGATACGGTCTTCAGCGGCCGCTCGCAGCAGAACATCGACGCGGGCGCATCGTACAAGTTCAGCGACAAGCTGACGTTGTCCGCCGCGTATTCGCACGTCGACGTGACCAACCCCGAGTCGAATCTGTACTTCGCGAACCAGCCGGCGGCAGGCTCGCAGAACGCGTGGAAATTCGACAACTTCGAGGTCAGCGGCCAGTATTTCTTCCGGCCGGACCTCTGGCTCGGCGCCGCCTATACGTACACGCATGCGCATGTCGCGACGGCGGCGGGCGATGCGTCGCCGAATTGGCACCAGGCATCGATGATGCTCGACTACGATCTGAGCAAGCGGACCTCGACGTACATCCAGGGCGCGTACCAGCATGCAACCGGCCATACCGGCACCGACTTCGACTACGCGCACGTGCTCGGCACGGCCGGACAATCGTCGGGCCGCAACCAGCTGGCGTTGCGCGTCGGGATGATGCATCGGTTCTGAACGTGGCGGAAAAACACGGGCTCGCGCGCGGCGTACCCGGCAGCCCGTGTTTTTCGCGCGTCGTCAGAACTGATGCCGCAGGCCGAGCCGAACCGCGGTCTGCGTCGAGCCGGTCGCCGCCCCGCCGAGCGCCGCCTCGACCTGCGCGCCATACGCACTGTCGTGCCCGCGTGCGAATACCACGTAAAGGCCGGACCGTTTCGACAGCGAATAGTCGGCGCTCAACGTGATCTGGTTGGCCGAGCCGATGTCGCCGCCGCGCTGCTGGTACTGGAAGCCGCCACCCAGTTGCAACGACGGCGTGACCGAATAGGTCAGCCCGGCGTCGTAGGTCGTGGCCCGCAGCGGCGCGGCGGCGCTGATCCGCACGTCCGACACCATGCCGAAGACGCGAAACGGCCCGACGTTGTAGCCGGCACCACCCGAGACATTGCGCAGATTGCCGCCGGCCGTCACGTCGTGCTGGCCGAAATAAGCGAGCGCGGCGCTGAACGCGCCTTGCGTGTAGGACAGCATCGCGCTTTGCACGCTGCTGCGCGCGACCGTGCCGGGCACGTTGCCGAACCCCCACAGGCCGCCGAACGCCACACCGCCGAATGTCGGGCTCACGTACTTAACCGCATTGTTCACCTGGACGCCCCACACGCGGTTGTCGAGCGCACCGCCCGCCGACGCGTTCGCCGGCAACCCCCACGCGAGCAGGCCGGCCGGCGTGTTCGCGCCAGTCGCGAAGGTCGGCATGAGATCGCCGACGAAATCGAACTGGCGCCCGAGCGTCACGGTCCCCCAGTCGCCGCCGAGCCCGATGTAGGCTTGCGAACTGAACGCGGAGCCGGGCACGGTCAGCGCGCCGTCGGAGGTCTGGAACTGGCTTTCGAGCCGGAACACCGCGAAATTGGCGCCGCCGAGATCCTCCCTGCCTGTGAGGCCCCACACGTCGTTGCGCGACACGCCGGCCTGCAACGCGAGCTGACGCCCGCCACGTGGCGCGGACGCCACGTCGCTCGTATAGGTCACGCCCGTGTCCAGCGAGCCGTAGAACGTCACGCTCGATTGCGCGAACGCCGGTGCGACGGCACCGCAGCCGCACCATGCCACCATCCGGAACCACCCTTTCATCTGCTTCTCCTCATCGAATTTCACCGGCCGATGCGCGCGTGAACCGACCGGCGCGGCAGCAACGTCGATCCAGTGTTATTTCATCGTTTAAAATAGGAATCCATATCAATGGATGTCGAAACGAACCACGTCGACGCGGCCCGCACGCTTGCCGCGCATGCACGGATGCGGCTCCGGTAGCCGCCCGCACGACTTAAGTTAGACTACGGCCTGTCGCCCGCGGCCCGCGGCGCTGCATGCCGTGCCGCAGCGCGGCAACCCGAAACCGCATTCGTCGTTCACGTTCCATAGCCGCAAGCCGTCTGATCCCGGATTACGTCATGTCGAGCCTCACCAAAATGCTGTCCATCCTCGACGTCTTCTCTTCGTCCGCGACGTCGATGACCGCCGAGGAAATCGCCGAGCACATGGGCTTTTCGCGCACCACGTGCTATCGCTACGTGAAGGAACTGGCATCCGTCGGCCTGCTCGTCGGCACCAACGGCCGCTATACGCTGGGCCCGCGCATCATCCACCTCGACTACAACATGCGGCAGTCGGACCCGACGCTCACCGCCGCGAAGCCCGTCATCCAGAAGCTGGTCCAGGTCACCGGCGGCGATGCGCTCGTGTCGACGCTGTTCGACGAGCAGATCATCAACGTGATGCACGAAACCGGCGCCGAGAACCTGCAACTGGGCTTCGGCCGCGGCCGCATCATGCCGCTGTTCCAGGGCGCTTCGTCGAAGGTGATCGTCGCCGCGATGTCGCGTGCGCGGCTGAAGCGCCTGCACGAACGGCACAACGCCGAGCTGGGCGAGTTCGCGGCCGACTGGACGCAGTTCTGGCGCGCCTGCCAGCAGATCGTCGACGCGGGATACTGGATCTCGCGCGGCGAACTCGACGCCGGGTTCGTCGGTATCGCCGCGCCGATTCGCACCGCCAGCAGCGGCGAAGTCAACAGCAGCCTGTCGCTGGTCTTTCGCGCCGAACACTTCGCGCTGTTCGACGAGCACGTGCTCGGCAAGCTCCTCATCGACGCCACCGCCCGGATCGGCGACGCCACCTGAGCATGCGCACGGCATCGCGAACGATGCCATGCCCGGCCGCCCACGTGCGCACGATCAGTTCATCTGCGTGATGAACTTGGTGACGAGATAGCCGTCGAACGCCTCCGTGCCGCCCTCGCTGCCGAAACCGCTGTCCTTCACGCCGCCGAACGGAATCTCCGCCGGCCCCATCCCGAAGTGATTGATGTTGACCATGCCGGCTTCGAGCGCGCGGCCGATCCGGTGCGCATTGCGCGCCGACGTCGTGAATGCGTACGACGCAAGGCCGAACGGCAAGCGGTTCGCCTCGTCGAGCGCCTCGTCGAGCGCGTCGAACGGCACGATCCCGACGATCGGGCCGAACGGCTCCTCGTTCATCAGCCGCGTATCGCACGTCGGGCCCAGTACGACCGTCGGCGCGAAGTAGTGCCCTGGCCCGCCCACGCGCGTCCCGCCGCACGCGATCTCCGCCCCTTTTGCCTTCGCGTCGGCAACGAACGCGTCGATCTCGGATACGCGTCGCGCATGCGCAAGCGGCCCCATCGTGGTCGCCTCTTCCAGCCCATAGCCGACGCGAATCTTGCCGACCGCCTCGAGATACGCGCCGACGAACCGGTCGAACACCGGGCGCTGCACGAAGAAACGCGTCGGCGACACGCAAACCTGCCCGGCATTGCGAAACTTGTACGCGGCCAGCATCGTCGCGGCGCGCTCGATTTCCGCGTCCGCGCAGACCAGCACCGGCGCATGCCCGCCCAGCTCCATGGTCATGCGCTTCATGTGCGACGCGGCGAGCGCCGCCAGTTGCTTGCCGACCGGCACCGAACCCGTGAACGAGATCTTGCGCACGAGCGGCGACTCGATCAGCTGCGCGGACACGTCGGCCGGCACGCCCCAGACGATGTTCAGGCAGCCCGCGGGCAAGCCGGCATCGTGAAAGATGCGCGCGAGCGCGACGATCGCGCTCGGCGATTCCTCCGGCCCTTTCAGCACCAGCGTGCAGCCCGACGCAAGCGCGGCCGCGATCTTGTGCATCGCCTGGCTGAACGGAAAATTCCACGGCGAGAACGCCGCGCACACGCCGATCGGTTCGCGCAGCACCGTCTGCGCGACGTCCGGCGAGCGCGACGGCACGACGCGGCCATAGGTACGACGCCCCTCCTCCGCATGCCATTCGAGCTGCTCGGCGGACGACGCGACCTCGGCGATCGCCTCGCGAAGCGGCTTGCCCTGGTCCATCGTGATGTGACGGCCGATCGCGTCGGCCCGCTCGCGCACCAGCGCAGCCGCGCGGCGCAGGATGTCCGAGCGCGCGAGCGGCGACTCGCGGCGCCACGTCGCGAACGCGCGATGCGCGGCGCGCACGGCGGCGTCGATATCGTCCGGCGTCGCATGCGGCAAGTCGCCGAGCACGCTGCCGGTTCCCGGATCGAGCACGGGCTGCATGCGGCGGCCGTCGGCCTGAAGGAACCGGCCGTCGATATATAGATGGAGGGACGCGTAATCGCGTTGCGCATCAGGCGTCATGCGGGAAGTCAGCGGCGTAAACGGAATCAAGACGGATACCTCGGTAGGAACTGCACGATGCATGATGGCCAGGGCGACGATCGCGTCACGCGGCCGGCGGCGGTGCGCGCAGCAGGCCGCCGATCTCCTGTCGGAGGATCTGGTTTTCCTGCCGGACGAGCAGATGCCGGACCTTGCCGCGAAACGTCCTGAACTCGGGATCGGCCATCAGCACGGCACGACGCCGGGCCCGATCGTCCAGCGAATCGAAGGCCCACAGATAGACGAGCTGGTTCAGCGGTCCGATTTCCGTCGCGAAACAGCCGACCATCGTGCCGAGCGCGTGCTCCTGCGGCACGCGGCCGCATTCCGCATAGAGCCGCAGATACTCGGTGACGCCGCCCGGCACCAGCGTGTAGGTGCGTTGCTCAACAAACATCCGCGGTCTCCCGTTGACGCGGTGCAAACGTCCGAAACGCCGCGGTGACGCCTGCGATGCCGCCGGCATCCGTCTGCGCGGCCACGTAGCGGTCGGGGCGCACGACCACGAGCGGGCCGCGATGCCGGTCGAACCACGTCGCCAGCACGTTGTCGACGTCCTCGACGCACACGCTGCCGTGCGCGCTGGTCACACGCCGTGCGCGGCCGGTCCCGCTACGCGAGCGGTTGACCTGAACGAAGGTCGCGCCCAGCGCCGTCCAGTACGCGCGATCGTCGTCGCTCAGGCACGCCTGCGGATCGCATTGCCAGCCGACGATCGAAAACCGCGGGCCGAGCACGTCGTCGAGCTTGCGGCGCACGCCATCGGCGGTTTCGATGTCGGGCTGCGCGATCATCCTGCCCGCCGCGTCGCCCGGCGCGCCCGGCAGCACGACGCCGCGCGTATAGCTCGGCATCGGCTTGAAGCGCATCTGCAGCACGTAGTCCTTCAGGCCCGGCGCATATCGCGCGAGCCCGAGGAACCGGTCGCGCAGAAACGCGACGGCCCGGTTGGTCGGCATCAGCATCGCGCCGAACGTGTCGGCGAGATCGATCATCGCCTTCGCGTGGTCGCGGCGTTCCGATTCGTAGGTAGGGATCACGCCGGGATCCAGCGTGCCGTTCACGACGCCTGCCAGTTTCCACGCGAGATTGCCGACGTCGCGCAAGCCCGCATTCAGGCCCTGGCCGATCCACGGCGGGCTCAGGTGGGCGGCGTCGCCGACGAGCGCCACGCGGCCCGCCACGAAACGCTCGGCCACGCGAGAATGGTGCGTATAGGTTCGTGCGCGCACGATCTCGATACGATCGACGTCGTCGACGTACGGCGCGATCAGCGCGCGGATCGATTCCGGCCGGGCGATCGCCTCGGCGTCCTCGTGCGGGAATACGAGAAACTCCCAGCGCCGGAAATTGAACGGCAGATAGATGCATACGTTCGGGCGGCGCGGGTCGCAGTTCAGCGCCGTGCACGGCTGGTCGAGCCCGGCGTTCTTCACGTCGACCACGACCCATTTGATCGGGTGCGTCGTGCCGGCCAGCTTGATGCCGAGCCAGTCGCGCATCGGGCTGCGCCCGCCGTCGGCCGCCACGACGTAATCGGCGTCGAGCGCATACTGCCGGCCGTCGGCGTCGCGCACCTGCAACGTGACGCATCGGTCGTCCTGCTCGACGCCGACCACTTCCTCGCCGGTCCGCAGCGCGACGTGCGGATAGCGCGCCAGCCCGGCGCGCAGCGTGTGTTCGGCCAGTTGCTGCATGAAGATGTTGCGGCGCCACCAGCCGAATTCGCGCATCGACGGGCGGATGTCGGCAAAGCATTCGCCGTTCGCCTTGAACATGCGCAACGGTACGTTCTGGATGATGTCGCGGCTCAATTCGTCGGCGAGCCCCGCGGTCTGAAACATCCGCAATGCTTCGTCGTCGATGCCGACCGCGCGCGGAAAATCGACGATGTCCGCCGCCTTCTCGATGATCACCGTCGCGACGCCGTAAAGGCCGAGCAGATTCGCCATCGCGACGCCGTTCGGCCCCGCGCCGACGATCGCGACCGACGTCCGGTTCCGGTTGTTCGCTTTCATTCGCCCACGCCTCCGCTGCGCCATGCAGGATCGTCGAGACGATCGAGCCACGACCGCAATGCACGATTGAACGCATCGGGCTGATCGTCGTGGACGTAATGCGTCGCGCCGGGAATGTCGATCCGTTCGATTTCCGCATTGGCTGCCGCCATTTCCGCCGCCACGTCTGCGGACAGGAAATCCGAGTCGCCGCCGCGCAACAGCAACGTGGGCACGTGCAGGTTGAGGATCAGCGGCCACAGATGGACGAGCTGCTCCGGCGTCGCAGCCAGCCGTGCGGCCGCGATCCCTTTCGCGTCGTGCCGCCAGACGATCCGGCCGGCCTCGCCTTCTTTCAGCGAGTGCTCGAGGCGCGAATCGAGCGCGGATTCCGTGATGTTCGGCCGCTGGCGTCGCCAGAACGCGCGCGCGTCGTCCCACGACGCGAACGCGTCCGGCGTTTCCTTCAGCTCGCGCTTGATGCGCTCGGAGCCTTGCGAACCGGCCGACGCGCCCGGGCCCATGTCCTCGATCACGAGGCCGGCGAGCCGGTCCGGATTCGATGCCGCGTAGACGAACGCATTGGCGCCGCCCATCGAGTGCCCGACCAGCACGAATCGTCGCAGATCGAGTTCACGCACCAATGCGTCGAGATCGCGCACGTAGGCCGCCGCGTAATAATCCCGCCGCGGATCCCAGTCGCTCAGCCCGCGCCCGCGCTGATCGAGCGCGACGACCCGGTAGCGGTCGACCAGCGCAGCGGCGACGGGCGCCCAGGTATGCGCGTAACTGCGCAAGCCGTGCAGCATCACCACGGTCGGCGCATCGTCGCGCCCCCAGCTCACGTAGTGCAGCCGCAATCCATCGTTGTCGATCCAACCATCCTTGGCGGACGCCGTGTTCATCATGTGCTCCTCGTCCGGCATGCGCTCAGACCAGACCGTCGCGACCGACGATCTCGCTCGCCTTCAGGCCGCCGAGCCGTGCATGCAGCCGCCCGCGCGTCGCGAACGCGAAGATCACCAGCACTTCGTCGTCGTTCGGCGCGTCGGGAAACAGGCACGTCACCGTGTCGTAGTGCGAACGTACGTAGAGTGCATCCTTGTGCGCGAGCGGCACGTCGATCACCGTATTGATCGGGCCGCGCTTGCCGCTCGACGGCACCCACGATTTCCCGCCGCCCAGCGCCGCGCGGATCGGCTCCGCGAAGATCGACGTGAGGAACGCGTTGCCGTGTTCGTATTCGCCGGCCGAACCGACCAGGCACGCCTTGCCGTAGCTCTCGATCGCGCGCCCGTCGGCAAGCGACTCGATGCGTCGCGCAAACTCCTTGCCGAGCGCGGGCGACGGGCGCACGAGGTCGTCGAGGTTTTCGCTGAATCGCCCTGCATACGGATTGTGAACGGCCGCGGCGATCACGATCTTGCGCAACGGCTCGCCGTCCGCGAGCTGGCCGGTTTCGTTCGCGAGCGAATCCTCGATCTGCGTGTACCACTTGCGGATGTGAAAGCCTTCGAAATTGGCGGTCTTGCTCATTTGCATTCCTATATAAAATGTCGATGATGCGGATGGAAAGGTGGCGGCTCAGTCGAAGTCGAACAGCGGTTCGAGCTGGAAGGGATCGCTCGGCGCGTTGTATCGATGCAGCACGCGCTTGCCCTCTTCGTCGTCCGTGACCATTTCGCAGAAGAATTCGAGCCGGTTGCCGTCCGGGTCCGTGAAATACACGCCGATCCCGACCTTGTGATCGGTGATCTTGACGATCGGCACGTCGCGGCGAATCAGCATCCCGTACAGGCGGCGCAATTCGGTCAGCCCGCCGGCGATTTCGAGGCCGTAGTGCTGCAGGCCGATCGTGCCGAGTTCCGCATCGGATGCCGCGCGAATCAGCGCGATATCGTGGTGCTTCTGGCCGAACGACATGAACACCCACTGCTCGCCGCGCGCGGTTTCCGTCATGCCGAGCACCTCGGCGTACCAGATGCTCGAGCGAACGGGATCGCGTACGAACAGCGACAGGTGGGTGCGCTGCACGCGCGGCGTCGGCAACGGCAGGCCGCTCGCGTTCGCACGTTCGGCGCGTTGGCGGATATCGGACGGTGTCATCGTTCGCTCCGCTCAGTGGGTCGACTGCGCGTGGGCGGCCAGCGGCGCCTCGAACGGCGTCCACGCGACCGCCGTGATCTCGCTGAAATCGCGCCATTCCTTGGTCCAGCTCCGGCCGCCGTCGCGCGAGCGGAACAGGTGCCCGTACTTGGTGCCCGCATACACGAGCGCCGGTTGGGCCGCGTGCACGCCGAACGCCCAGAACGTGGAGTTCGGCGGCGTGTGCAGATCCGTCTCGTGCCACGCGTAACCGCGATCGGTCGAGCGGTAGATGCGGCTGCGGCTGCCCGGCGTGCCGTCGCCGATCGCCATCAGCAGGTCGCCTTCCGGCTCCGGCAGTTGCACGACGGTGCGCGTGTAGTACAGCCCGTCGAAGCGGTCGCGCGACAGCTTGCCGTCCCACGTCAGGCCGTCGTCCTCGCTCACGTACACCGCGTTGACCGTCAGCAGCACCGTGGTCTTCGGCCGGCCTTGCGTGGCGGACAGGACGGCGATCGCGTGAATGTCGCTGTTGCGGATCGCGGTGCCGGGGCCGTCCACGCGTGTCCAGCTCGCGCCGGCATCGCGGCTGCGCCACGCGCCGCCCTCCTCCACGCCGTACCAGACGTTGCGGCTGTCGTCCGGGTCCACGCAGATCGTCAGCAGCCGCGGCCGATTGACGCCCGAGCAAAACTCCGGGAGCTCGGACGCCGTTCGCGCCCACGTCGCGCCCGCGTCGTTCGACTTGTAAAGCGCGGCGCGCGACGGCGCGCCGGTGCCCGCATAGAGCACCGCAGGGTTGGCCGGATCGATCGCGATCGACCAGACCGTCTGCCCGTTCAGCAGGTTGTCGGGCCGAAACCAGTGCGCGCCGCCATCGTCGCTGATGCACAGCCCCGAATCGGCGCCGGCATAGACGCGCGACGGCGTCGCGGGGCACACCGCGAGCGCGCGCACGATGCCGTCGAATTCGATCGGTTCGGCGAGCCCGAGGCGATGCCAGGTCTTGCCGTCGTCGTTCGAGCGCAGGATGCCTTGCCCGGCGGTGGCGACCAGTACGGTTGCGGTCATGAAGTGCTCCTTGTGTCAGAGAAAAATGCCGCGCGTGAGCCCGCCGTCGCAGCCGATCGATTCGCCGGTGATCGAGCCGGACTTCGGCGACGCGAGAAACGCGACGATCCACCCCATTTCTTCCGGCTGCAGCACGCGGCGGATCGGCGTGACCTTCACGTAGTTGGCCTCGACCTCCGCGGCCGTCAGCCCCTGCTTCTGCGCTTCCTTCTCGTAGAGCTCGTGGATATGCGGCGTCTCGACGACGCCCGGATGAATCGTGTTGACCGTGATGCCAAACGGTCCGAGCTGGTCGGACAGCGTCTTGGTCAGGTGCACGATCGCCACGTTGCGCATGCCGGACAGCTGCTTGCTGCCGCGGCCCGTCAGGCCGCCGATGTTGACGATCCGGCCGAAGCCGTTGCGCCGCATGTGGGGTGCGGCGGCCTTCGCGCAGCGCAGGTAGCCGACCACCTTGATGTCGATGTCCTGCAGCAGTCCCTGCGGGTCGGCGTGTTCGAGTTCGGTCCGCACGAGCCCGCCCGGATGCGCGGCGCCGTTCAGCAGGATGTCGAGCCGGCCGAAACGCTCGACGCTCGCGGCCATCGCCGCTTCGATCGACGCCATGTCGGTCGTGTCCACCGTGACGGGGAGGATCGCGCCGGCCGCGTCGCCGAGCGGCGCGAGCGCCGTGCGAATCTCGGCGGCAGCCGCTTCGAGGTGTTCGATGCGTCGCGCGGCGATCGCGACGTTGACGCCTTCGCGCGCCAGTTCGAGCGCGACCGCCTTGCCGATGCCCATGCTGCCGCCGGTGATGAACGCGGCTTTTCCGTGCAGTTGCAGATCCATGTCGATGAAAGGTGAGAGTCGGGATTGAAGAAAGGAGCCGGTCCGCGATCAGGACAACTGCATTTCGATGAGCGTCGGCCCGTCGGTATGCGCGAGTGCGTCGTCGAGCGCTTGCACCAGCGCATGCGCGTCGCTCGCGCGTTGGGCCGGCACGCCGTAGCCGCGCGACAGCGCGAGCCAGTCGATCGGCGGGTCGTCCAGTTGCGTCAGGCGGCTCGCGTGCGGCGTGTCGGCCGGCAGGCCGCTGCGCGCGAGTTCGGTCTGCAGGATCCCGTAGCGCCGGTTCGATGCGATCAGCATCACGATCGGCAAACGCTCGCGCGCCATCGTCCACAGCGACTGGATCGTGTACTGCGCGCTGCCGTCGGACTGCAGCGCGAACACGCGGCGGTCCGGGCACGCGACGGCGGCGCCGAGCGCCACCGGCAGGCCCTGGCCGATCGCGCCGCCCGTGTTCGTCAAAATGGTGTGACGACGCGCGCGCGCCGATGCGGTCACGAACGGGTAGCCGCACGTGCCGCCTTCGATCGACACGATCGCGTCGTCGGGCAGCGCATTCGCGAGCACGCGGCCGACGGCCTGCGGCGTGAGCGGCCCGTCCTCCACGCGCCAGCGCTCGACGCGCACGCCCTCGTCGTTCGTTGCCGCGCCGATGCGATCGGCCAGCGCCTCCAGCGCGTCGTCCGCCGCATCGCCCGGCGTTGCCAGCGTCACGATGTCTTCGGGCCGCGCGAGTTCGCCCGGAATGCCCTCGTAGCCGAAGTAGGTGACGGGCGCGAGCGCGCCGGCCAGCACCACACGCCGGCCGGCCAGCGCCGCGAGCGCCGGCTCGGGGAAATAAGGCAGGCGGTCGATGTCCGGCAGGCCGCCGCCGCGCTCCGCCCGCGCAGGAAAGGTTTCGCTGAAACAGGTCGCGCCGGTGGCCGCCGCGATGCGTGCCGCCGCCCGCTGCCCGCGCGCCGACAGCGCGCGGGCGCCCATCAGCAGGACGGCGCGATGACCGCTGAGCAGCAGGTCGGCCACCTGTTCGACCCGAGCGGCATCGAACGTCACCGCGGCCGGCCGCACGACGGCGGGCCACGCCGCACCGCGCACCCGGGCCGACTGGAGATCGACGGGCAGCACGAGGGTCGCGACACCACGCCGCGCGCCCATCGCGGCCGAAATCGCGTCGGCCGTATCGGTCGCGAGATCCGTGTCGCGCGCCACGCTGCGATACCACACCGACACCGGACGGGCGAGCGATTCGATGTCCGACGTCAGCGGTGCGTCGTGCTTCAGATGCTCGCGCGTGTGATCGCCGACGATGTTCAGGATCGGCGTGCGGGCGCGGCGCGCATTGTGCAGGTTGGCAATGCCGTTCGCGTGGCCGGGCCCGAGGTGCAGCAACGTCATCGCGGGCTTGCCGGTCATGCGGCCGTAGCCGTCGGCCGCGCCCGTGCACACGCCCTCGAACAACCCGAGGATCGACCGCACGCCGGCCACGGCGTCGAGCGCACCGACGAACGGCATCTCCGTCGTGCCGGGATTGGCGAAACAGACGTCGACGCCGGCGTCTCGCGCGGTGGCGAGCACGACGCCCGCCCCGCTCCTTGCTTCGGTATCGCTGTCCAACTGTGGGATGTTCATGCGGCTGCTCGACGGGTTTGACTGAAGTGCTTTTACTGTAATCTCGAATTACGGGATTTGTCAAACTTCCTGCTTCGTATTTTTCAATTCATCAGGTTCCACGTTTACCCTGAATTTCTCGCAAATATTCGGCACAACGGAGGTCAAGGCGCCATTCGATCGTCAACACGACACGACACATTTCCCACAATTCGGAATTTCACGAAACGCCCACGCCAGATCGACCGCGTCCGCGCCGTGCACCGTTTCCCTTCCCGCATCCTTTCTCAAAATTACGATTGCAAATGCCTCTCATTTGCATTAAATTGCCGCGCAAATGTACTGTTTGGAACACAGATGTCGGCGCGAGGCCGCCCACCGTGCCCGAACGCGAACGACACAAAGAGGAGATGTATGAGCAGGAGGAACTGGGCGGCCGCACCGATGGCCATCGTCGTCGGCACGACCGGCATGGGCGCGGCCGACGCGCAGGAGACGTCGCTGCCCACGATCGAGGTGTCCGCGCAACGCGCGACGGCGCCGTTCCGCACGCGCGAATCGACGAGCGCGACGCGCAGCGAGGCGGACGTGATGGAGATTCCGTTCGCGGTCAGCAGCGTCGATACGACGCTGATCCAGACCGTGGCCGCCACCCGCGGCGACGATCTTTACGACTGGGTCGCAGGCGTCTCGCGCCAGAACAACTTCGGCGGCCTGTGGGACAACTACGCGGTGCGCGGCTTCGCCGGCGACGGCAACACGTCCGGCACCGACTACCTGGTCAACGGCTTCTCGTGGAATCGCGGGATGAGCGTGCCGCGCGACACCGTCAACCTCGAGCGCATGGAAGTGCTCAAGGGGCCGGCGTCCGCGCTGTATGGCCGCGGCGATCCGGGCGGGATCATCAGCTATACGACGAAGCAGCCGCAGTTCGCACGCGCGAACACCATCGGCGTGTCGGCCGGCAGCTACGGCGCACTGCGCCAGACCCTCGATTCGACCGGCCCCGTCACGAAATCGCTCGCGTACCGCTTCGTCGCGATGAACGAGAACAACGGCAGCTTTCGCGACACGGTGTCGAGCAAACGCTACCTGTTCTCGCCGTCGTTCACGTGGGACATCGGCGCGGACACGACACTGCACTACGAATTCGAGAGCGCGCGTCAGCGTGCGCCGCTCGATCGCGGCGTGCTGGCGGTCAACGGCCAGCTTGGCGCGATCCCCGCGTCGCGCTTTCTCGGCGAGCCGCGCGATGGCGACTACGACGTGCGCAACACGGGCCATCAGTTCACGCTCGAGCATCGCTTCGATTCAAGCTGGTCGATCAATGCCGGCGTCGCGCAACGCAACACCGACCTGTCGGGGCGCTCGTCCGAGGCCTTCGCATTGCAGCCGGACGGCCGCACGCTGTGGCGCCGCTACCGGCAAGTCGCGTTTCACTCGAACGATTTGCAAGGCCGCCTCGAAACCACCGGCACGTTCCGCACGGGCGGCATCGGCCATACGCTCGTGATGGGCGTCGATGCGTACCGCTTCAACTACGACCAGTTCGTCGCGCGCTCCACGCCGAGCGCCGCGGCGCCGTACGCGATCGACATCTTCGATCCGGTCTACGGCCAGCCCGCGCCGACGCCGCGCACCGCGACCAACCTGCTCGAACGCGATAACGGACAAGGCGTCTACGCGCAGGACACGCTCGCGTTCGGGCCGCACTGGAAGATCCTGGCCGGGCTGCGCTGGGACCGCTTCCATCAATCGATCGACAACCGCCTGAAGGGCGTGACGACGAGCCAGTTGCAGACCGCGGTGAGCCCGCGTATCGGCGTCGTGTATGAAATGAGCCCCGCGTGGTCGCTCTATGCGAACACCGCGTATTCGTTCCGGCCGAACAACGGCGCCGACGTCGGCGGCAACGCGTTCGATCCCGAAAAGGGCCACGGCTACGAAGCCGGCGCGAAATGGGCGGGTGCGCGCTCGCTCACGACCGTCTCGGCGTTCTACGTGACCAAGCGCAACGTGCTCACCGCCGATCCGGCGAATGCCGGCTTCTCGCGCGCGGCCGGCGAAGTGCGCAGCCGCGGCGTCGAATTCGAATGGAGCGGCGATCTCGGGCACGGCCTGCGCGGCATCGCCAACTTCGCGTACGTCGACGCCGAGGTCACGCGCGATACCGTGCTCGCGCCCGGCTCACGCCTCGTCGACGTACCGCGTCTGAGCGGCAGCGCGTTGCTGATGTACGAGACGACCCTGCCGTTCGCGGACAAGGCAGGCGCCGGCGCCGGCGTGATCTACGTCGGGCGCCGCGCCGGCAACACGGCCAACACGCAGGACGGCTTCGAACTGCCGGCCTACGCGACCGTGCAGCTGAACGGCTACGTTCAGGTCAACAAGCACCTGCGTGCGTCGGTCGTGCTGAACAACCTGTTCAATCGCACCACCTACGTCAGCTCGTACAACAGCCTGTGGGTCACGCCGGGCGCGCCGCGCAGCCTGTTCGCGTCGCTCGCCTATTCGTTCTAGGCCGGCCGGGACGGCTGACGCGACGCGCATCGCGCGTCAGCCGCCGACCACGAACCGCGCGCCCAGCGCGAGCAGCAACGCCGGCGGCATCACGCACGCGCCGACCGCGAGGAACGCGCGGAACCCGACCTGCAGCCCTTCGCGCCGGATCGCCGCCAGCCACAGAATCGTCGCGAGCGATCCGGTGATCGACAGGTTCGGACCGAGATCCACGCCGATCAGAATCGCATCGACCACTGTTTGCGGGCTGTGCGCGGCGTGGATCGTCGAGCTCGCGATGAGCCCGGCGGGCAGATTGTTGACCGCGTTCGACCCCAGCGCGACCGCGACGCCGGCCACGGCCGCGGCGACGTGCTCGCCGCCTTGCATCAGCATCTGCAGCAGGCCCGCCAGCGCGCGCACCGCGCCGGTCCGGTCGAGCGTCTCGACGACGACGAACAACCCCGCGACGAGCGGCAGCACGCTCCACGAAATCGCGCGAACGATCGGCACGCCCGCCGCGCGATCCCGCATCACCACGCACGCGACCGTGACGACGCCCGCCAGCGCGGTCGGCAACCCGAGCGGGCGATCGGCGACCGATACCGCCATCAGCGCGACGGCCGTTGCGGCGATGCCTGCCAACGCGATGCGTCCGCCGCCCGTCAGCGGCTGCACCGGCAGCCCGGACGCGCAACGCCCGGAGAGCGCACGTCGCTGCACGATCCACAGCATGACGAACGTGCACGCGATCGACGCGACGGACGGCGCCGCGAAGTGCGCGACCCATACGCCGAGCGCCGGCATGTGCGCGCCGTACAGCACCAGGTTCGCCGGATTCGAAATCGGCAGCACGAAACTGGCGGCATTGGCGACGAGCGCACAGCTGTACAGCAGCGGCATCGGATCGGCCTTCGCACGGCGCGCGGCGGCGAGGATCGCGGGCGTCAGCACGACGGCGGTCGCATCGTTCGACAGGAACACCGTGGTGACGACGCCGACCCCGTAGATCAGCGCGAACAACCGCCGCGGCGAGCCCTGCGCGAGATTGACGACGTGCGTCGCGACCCAGTCGAACAGCCCCTCGCGACGGGCCGCCTCGGACAGCAGCATCATGCCCGTCAGAAAGAGGTAGACGTCGCCGCCTTTCGCGACGGCATCCAGCGCCTGGGCGACGGGCAACAGGTTCAACACGACCAGCAGCAGCGCGCCGCTCACGGCCCACGTGGCCTCGGGCCACCCGAATGGGCGCGTGATGACGCCCGCTGTGGCGAGCGCGGAAATCAGCCAGGCAAGCGAAACAGGATTCATGGGCAAGTGGACGGAGGCATGGGAATCGACATCGCCGTCACGACGATGTCGCCGATAGATCGGCGGGCTTGCCGCACACGCTGCTCAGCGACCGCGCATGGCCGAGCCATAGCGCGAGCGAGCCCGTCGACACGGCGCCCAGCACGACGAACGCGGCCGGATAGCCGAAGTGCTGCGCGAGCACGCCGCCCAGCACCGGGCTGAGCGCCGCGCCGATACCCTGCGCGGTCGCGACCGCGCCCTGCCCGGCATTCACGCGGCCGGAGCCATGCAGCAGGCGAACCACGAGTGCGGGCACGACCACGCTTTGCAGTCCGGCGCCGATGCCGTCGAGCACCTGCACCGGCCATACGCCCGCTTCGCTCATCCACGCCGCGGCGACCAGCCCGCGCACCGGCAGCACGAGGTACGAGAACAGCAGCACCCGCCAGTAGCCGTGCGATCGAATCAGCCGGGGCGCGAGCCACGCGGCCACGATCATCACGCACTGCGCGATGACGATCGTCTGTGCGGTGAACGCGCTCGCGTTGCTGCGATGCGTGACGACGACGCCCATCCCGTAGAGCGGCAGCATCGCGGCGTTGCCGAGATGAAACAGCGCGAGCGACCCACCGAGCAGCACCAGCGGCCGGTTTTGGGCGAGCGTGCGCAGGCCGCCGACGCGCGACGTCGACGCCACGGTGAACGTATCGGGATGCGTCGCATCCGTTTTCGGCGCGGCGCCGGCAGGATCGAGACCACGTGCGGACGCATGATCGATCGCGTGCCCGGGAATCGCCAGCGTGCTCACGATCGCCAGGACCGTGAACACGCCGACGAGCGCGAACACCGCGTCGAATCCGACGTGCCAGCCGAGCCACCCGGCGAGCGCCGCACCGGCGACGTTGCCGGCGTGGTTCGCCATCTGGTTGCGCCCGAACTGCCGGTCGAAACCCTGCCGACGCACGATGCCGAGCGTCACGCCCGCGGCGGCCGGCGCCAGCACCGCGCCGCTGACCGCCGCCAGGATCTGCGACGCCGCCACCGCCGGATAGCTGTGGACGAACATCATCGCCAGCGACGCAAGCGCCGTCGCCGCGGTCGCCACGACGATCAGCGCCCGCTTCGCGCGCACCGCATCGACGAGCGCGCCGGCCAACGGCGTCGCGGCCATCGCGGCGAGCCCGGCCAGCGTCATGACCGAGCCGATTGCATCGGCGCCCCAGCCTCGCGACAGCAGGATGACGCCGATGAACGGGCCGATGCCGGCCTGCACGTCGGCCAGGAAGAAGTTGAGCGCCTCGAGCGCGCGTGCCGGTCTCATGGGCGTCTCACCATCGCACGGTCATTCGGCATCCGCATCGACGAGCTCGGCAATGTCGGTCACGTCGAGCGTCGTGCCGTGCGGCGTGACGACGCCGTGCCCCCACGCCTGCACATGGATGCCGGCCTGCAGGTAGTCGTGCAATGCTTCCGCGGCATGCGACGGCAACCGCAGCGCGACACCGCTCGTCAACAACGCGCCGTTCAGCTCGCCTTTCGGTCCATGCAGCCCGAACGCGACTTCTCCGCTCAATTCCATCGGTTGCCGAGCCGGCCGCGGCGGCCGCGGGACAGCGTGCTCGGGGCCGGCGTCGATGATGTCGATGCCGCCGCGACCGGTCAGTTGCACGGCCGCGATCATCGCCGCGCGACGCGGCTTGACGCCCCGCACGCGGATGCGGTCGCCGACCGCGACATGGCGCACCAGTTCGCGGCCCAGATGCGGCGGTACGTGCACCTGCAGGTCGCCGTTCAGGATCAGGCCGTCGATTTCTCCGTGCGGATTGAGCAGAAACTGCGTGACGCGGCCGCGCGTTTCGGGCAGGCAGGCGGGATCGATCCAGTGCATGACAGGACTCCTTTCGATGGATGGGGGAACAGGCGTCGCGCGATCAGCGCGCGGCATCGTCGTAGAGATTCACGACATGGCCCGGCGCGCCGAACGCCGTCGCCTGCAGCGCTTCGCCGTATGCGTTGCGCGTGCCGTAACCGACCGCGGCCACGCGCTCGCCGGGGACGAGCAACGCGCCGAATTGCTGCGCGGCCGGAACGGTCAGCTTGACGATCGCGCCGCTGTCGAGCATCACGCCGTCCGGCTCGCCGCGCGGCGCGTGCGTCACGCGGCGCACGACGCCGGACACGCTCAGGCGGGCGAGGTTGACGCCGCGCAGCATGGGCGGCACGGGCGCGACGGGCGCGGGCGGCTGATCGGGCAGCGACGCGCCGGTGCCGTCGTTGCGGATCACGCGTGCATGGATTTCATCGTCGACGCGTCGTTCGCCGGCTACCGTGACGCGCTGGCCCGACCGCACGAGCGCCGTCAGTTGCGAACCGAGATGCGGCGGCACGCGGACGAGCGTGCCGTCGGTCAGCACGAAGCCGTCGACGGCGCCTTCCGGATTGATCGTCAGCCGCGACAGCGTGCCTGAAACCAGCGCATCCGGGGCGATGGCGTTTCCGGGCACGGCAGGCAAAAGCGCGCGAGGCCCAGGGGCGGCAGGCGGCGGCATGGCGTCGGCCGGGTCTTCCGCACGCGGTGGGGGCGGCACCTGCGCCGCGCTGACCGTTGCGACGGCAACGAGTGCGGCAGCGCAAAGCGCACGATATGACCGGCGAACGGCGACACGGCGCGACGACCGCGATCGAACGACAGACGGGTACGGCTTCATGACGGGCTCCGGCAATGGATTGCGATGCATCGGTATCCGCAATACCCGTGCCAACCTGCGATGCACCGCTCTGCCATGCGCCGAACGACGACGCGCGCGAAACATGTCGGATTTCCCGACACGTCGCTTCACCGGATGTCGGCGTTCCCGACAGTCGAAACGGCGCGACTAGTCGTCGCGCTCGATCCCGAGATTCGCCATGCGCGCATAGAGCGACTGGCGGCCGACGCCGAGCTGCCTCGCGGCCTCCGCACGATTGCCGTTCGCGCGCTCGAGCGCGTGCAGGATCGCCGCGCGCTCGACCGTCGCCAGCGCATCGGGCAGCGGCATGTCGAGCAGGTGCGCCGGCACCGCCCCGGCGCCCGGCTCGCGCGCCGGCACGGCGGCCAGGCCGAGATCGGCCGCGCTGACGGCCGGCCCGGGGGCGAGCGCGGCCGCGCGCTCCATCACGTTGCGCAGTTCCCGCACGTTGCCCGGCCAGCGGTGATCGAGCAACGCGCGCTGCGCGTCGTTCGTCAGATGCAGCGCGCGCGTGCCCGCCGCGCTGCCGAGGAAATGCGCGGCGAGCGGAAGGATGTCGGCCACACGCTCCGCGAGCGGCGGCAGGTGCAGCGGAATGACGTTCAGCCGATAGAACAGATCTTCGCGGAACGTGCCGTTCGCGACGGCCGCGGCGAGGTCGCGGTGCGTCGCGGCCACGACGCGAATGTTGATCGCGGTCGGGCGATCCGCGCCGAGCGGCATCACCTCGCGCTCCTGCAGCGCGCGCAGCAGCTTCGCCTGCATCGCGGCGGGCATGTCGCCGATCTCGTCGAGAAAAAGCGTCCCGCCGTCGGCTTCGACGAGCCGCCCCGCGCGATCGGCATGCGCCCCCGTGAACGCGCCGCGACGATGCCCGAACAACTCGCTTTCGAGCAGGTCGGCCGGGATGGCCGCGCAGTTGACGGCGACGAACGGCCCCGCATGCCGGGCCGATGCGGCATGCAGCACGCGGGCCGCCACCTCCTTGCCCGTGCCCGTCTCGCCGGTCACGAGCACGGTCGCGTCGCTCATCGCGGCGCGGCCGACCTGCTTTTGCACGTCGCGCATCGCGGCGCTCACGCCCAGCAGTTGCGGTCGGTCCGCCGAAGGTTCGCCCGCGAAACCGTCGTCGGACGGCGCGAGCGCGGGCGGCTGATTCGCCGACACGATGCGTTCGAGCAGTTGCGCGATGTCGCGACGCCCGATCGGCTTCGTCAGGTGATCGAATGCGCCGAGCCGCATTGCTTCGATCGTGTTATCGCTGGTCGCATGGGCCGTCAGCATGACGACCGGAATCGCGGCCAGCGCAGGGTCGTCACGCAGTTGCGCGAGCACGGCCAGCCCGTCCAGATCCGGCAGGCGGAAATCCAGAAAGATGCATTCGATACCGTTGCCGCCGCCGTCGCGCAGCGCGCTGAGCGCGGCGCGACCGGTTGCGGCCTCGACGACCCGATGACCGAGATCGGCGAGCGTTTCGGCGAGGCTGTCGCGAAAGGCCGCGTCGTCGTCGACTATGAGGATGTTTGCCATGGAATTTCAATCACGAATGCGGCGCCCCCGTCGAGGCGCGCGTGCCCGCCGTGCGCCGCCGCCACTTCGCGGACGACGGCAAGGCCGAGACCCGTGCCGTCCGCGCGGCCCGTCACGAACGGCTCGAAAATCCGCTCGCGCTGCGCGGCCGGCACGCCGGGGCCGCTGTCCGATACGGTGATGCGCAGCCAGTCACGCCCCGCGAACGCGCGCCGCTCGGCGGCGAGCGTGACCGCACCGCCGTCGCCCGCGTGGTACAGCGCATTGAGCAGCAGATTGTCGAGCGCCCGCCGCATCTGGTCGGGATCGAAAGCGGGACGATCCGACGGCCACGCGAGCCGTTCGGCCTGCCCCGCGAGCGAGAACGTCAGGTCGATCGCTTGCCGCTGCGCGAGCTCGCGATGCGCGTCGACGACCTGCGCGAGCCACGCGTCGACGTCGACACGTGCCGCATGCGGGCGCACCGGCTGCGTCAGCGCGAGCAGGCTCGACAATTGCGCATCGACGCGCTCGATCTGCGCGAGGATCACGCGCAGTGCGTCCTGCTGCCGCCGGCCGTCGCCCGCCAGTGCGTTTTCCGCCTTCAGCCGCATCGCGCCCATCGGATTGCGAATTTCGTGCGCGACCTGCGCGGCCAGCTTGCCCAGCATGCCGAAGCGCTCGGCCTGCGCGAGGCGCGTCCGGAGCTCGTCGGCCTGCTGTTGCAGCTGGTCGGCGCGCCGCGCCCGCTCGTTGAACGCATCGATGACGCGGTCGAGATCGGGTTCGCCGACGTACGGCAGCTGATGCTCGCGACCGTCGGGCCCCAGCCCGCTCTCGATCCGTGCGAGATTGCGCTTCCATCGGCGCAGCGCCACGGCCAGCGCCGCCGCGATCGCCAGAATCACCGCGAGCACGGCCGCGAGGCCCGTGGCCAGCAATTCCCCGTGCCGGCCCAGCGGCGGGCGCGCACGCGTCAGCATCCACACGTAGAGCCCCGATCCGCCGCGTACCGGGCAGGCCGCCGCGATCACCGCATCCTGCGCGCCTTCGACGACGTTCGCCGTCGCGGCATGCGTCGCGGCCGCAGCGCGCAGCGTGCGGAGAATCAGCGGCGTTTCCGCTTCCGGAACGTCGTGCTTGACGCCGCTGCCCTGATAGGTGGGAAAGGAATACGCGAGAAAGCCGCTCGCCGCCGGGGCGGCGCCGGGCGTCCAGAACCCGCCCTCCATGTCGGGCGCACGGGACAGCACCATGTCGAGGATCGCGTGCATCAGCTCCGGAGCGGGCCCGGCGCCTGCCGACGCGGAAGACGCACCGTAACGCGACGCGACTGCTTCGCATGCCGACGCGCCGGCGGCCTTCGCGCTGGCCACCTGCTGACTCTCGGCGGAACTCGCCGTGACCCAGACGACCGCGACCAGCGTCGCGCACAGCGCCGCGACGAGTGCCCAGAGCATGACGAGTTGGGTGGAAAACGACGGACGCTTCATCGGATCGGGCTGGCGGTTGAGGACGACAGAATAGCGTATTGCATGTCATGCGAAGCCGTCACGATCGCCATGCACGGTGGCGAATCCCGACGATCGCAAGCGCCTGGGGCGCCTTGCCGCCATCGACATACGCGTTCGCAGTCACCCCTTGCGCCGGGCCCCGCCGCTGCTGCCCGACGCGTGCCCGTCGCCCGCCAGTGCCAGTCCACACGTCGTCAGGCGCGCGGACTCGCTGACGGAAAGGGAGGGTCGGCCTCGATGCTCGACAAGATCCTCTGCATGCAGTGCCACGGGAAAGTCGAAAGGGCCGCGCCAGTTGACGCCCTCGATACGAGCGCGAGCGATTCGCGGAAAGCCCTCGGCCGGCCCCGGCTATCGCCATGATCGTCGACCGTGATCAGGCTTGAAGATACCTGACCGGAAAATCGCACGGGAGCCAAAGGAAGGCGCCCCGACGCCGGAAATCCGGCGTCGGGCGTCTCGCCCCATCACAGCGTGCGGCGGGCCTACCGCGCAAGCGCGGCGACTTGCGCCGCCGTCAGCGCCCCGTGGTACACGCGGAAATCGCTCACGAGGCCGTCGAAGGCTGGATCGGCCGCGAACTGCGAGCGCCCGATCCAGTTGTTCGCGGTCGGGCCAAGCCGCCACGGCGCGAGAAACGCGTCGGTCGCGCTGCCGACGGCTGCGCCGTCGACATAGAGCGTGGCCGTCGTCCCCGCCAGCGTGACTGCCACGTGCGTCCACTGCGCGGCACGCAACGGCGCCTTCGCATCGATGCGCCGCTCGCCATGCGGCCCGTTGACCGTGATCGCGAAGCGCAGCGCGCCGGTGTCGGCCAGCGGCGTGAGCATCATGTAGCGCCCGGTGCCGGCGCCGAAGTCGAACACCCGCGACCACTTGCGCACGGTGCGCGCGCACACCCATGCCGCGACCGTGAAATCCGAGACGTCGGCCAGCACGCCCGCCGCAAGCGCGACATGGCTGCCCGCACCGTCGAGCGACAGCGCATTGCCGTTGCGCCCCGGCGCGAACGCCGCCCCGCCGACCAGCGCGCCGGGGTGCCCGTTGCCGCTGCGATCGGCGGCGGCGACGCCGCGCGATTCGTCGAACGGCAGCCAGATCTGCAACTGCTGGCCGGTCACCACGCGCACCTCCGCGGAATGCTGCGTTTCACCGGTCGATGTGGTTGCGCTCACAACGTAATACCAGGTGCCCGCGGCCGGGCTGTCCGTCCACGTCAGCGGGTCGACGATGCCGGTCGCCACGGTGGTGTACGGGCCGCCCGACGCCGCGCCGCGCTTCACGGTGTAGTGCGTGCCGTTCGCCACGCCCCACCACGACAGCACCGCGCGCCCGGCGCTCGCATGGGCGGTCAGCCCGCTCGGCGCGGACGCTGGCGCGGCCGGATCGCGCGTGTACATCAGCGTGCCGTAGCCGAGCTGGTCGTAGCCGCCGCTGTTCGGCCCGTAGTTGCCGCCGCCGCCCTCGGGCTGCGCCGCGAGCGCGAAGCGTTTCGACCACGGCGCCGCGAGCCCCTTGCGGTTCACGTAGTGGTTGTATACGAGCGCCCAGCACGGCCGGACCCCGCCCTGGCCGCCGGTCGCGAACTGCGTTTGCGTGACGTTCACGTTCGAGTAGGTCACGTAGGGCACGTCGAAGAACGGGCCGTCGGGCGATTGGCGCAGGTTCGCTTTCGCGACGTATTCGGCGCCGGCAAGAAAACGGTTGTTGTCATGGCCGTACAGATCGACGCCCTGGTTCCACGCCATCTCGCAGATCGCGCCGGCCAGCGCGATGCCGAGCGTGTTGTGCCCCTGGTCGCGGCCGCTCTCCTGCCACTGGCCGAGATGGCCCGGATGCAGGTAATACACCGCCTGCGGTATCGCGCCGTTGCCCGGCCCCGCGCGGAAATAGTCGATCGCCTCGTCGAACAGCGGACGGTCGTCGCACAGCACGCCGATCGCGAGGATCGACGCGATATTGCACAGATCCCAGTTCGCCCAGTAGTGCGTGATCTCGGTATTGTTGTGGCGATGCAGGAAATCGGTGTTGATCGGGTAGAACACGGTGCGCATCATCCGCTGGAACGCGGCGAAATCCGCCGCCGCCCAGCCCGGATAGCCGCGCATGATTTCGCCGGCATTCGCGAACTCGTAGCCGTACAGCCCGGCCGCGAGGTCGACGTTCGAATCGCCGCCCAGGCGCTTCAGCGTCGCCGCCCATTCGTTCATGATCCGCACGGCCGTGTCCGCATACAGCTTGTCGCCGGTCACCTTCCAGCGCAACGCGCACGCATAGGCGGCGGCGACGTCGTTGTACAGGATTCCATAGTTCTGCGGCCCGCTGCCGCCGCGATCGATTTCGACCTGCGGCCGCGGCTGCCACGACCGGCTTGCGTGGCTGTTCGCGATCAGCACCGACCAGCCGTCGAACCACGGCTGCGCGTGCGTCATCACCTTTTGCGCGACGCGATCGAAATCGGCCTGCGTATGCAGCAGGCCCGGATGGACGAAGGCCGCCGTCGAGCCCTGCGATACCGCGGCGAATGCGGCGCTCGCACCGCCGAACGTCCCGCCGCAGGCGAGCATCGCCAATGCGCCCAGACTGTGGAGAAACGTGCGCCGCGAGAGCGCATCGTCCGACATCCACTCGGGTCGCGAAGCGTCGCCCGCGTTGTCCTTCATCCGTTTCATGCCGCTCATGCGTCTCCCTTGGTCGTTGCGGCCACGCCCGCGCGCGGCCCTGGGTTCGAACTTCATCGAAAGCGTGCCGCTGTCGCCGGGCGTCCCGGCACCGCGAAGCGGAGGGCCGTCGGTCAGGCATCTGCCGCAGCGTCCCTGCTTCGCCCGCACCGGCGGCTCCGGCCGCCACACGTCATGCCATCCTGAACGCAAACGATGACAGTGGCGGGAAGCGGCGGCAACCGCGCATGGTGCGCGTCAGGACCGGGTGGGTCAATTACGTGTTGTAAGGAAACGGCCGCGTCACACGCGACTCGAGGAATCCTCGTCCTCCGATCGGCGTGCGATTCGATGGATTCGCCGCGTTGAACGTCGACCGCGCGGCACGCGTGGCGCTTTCGCCCCGCGGCCGGCGCGCGGGGTCGCCTCGCCGTTCAGCGCCCGCCCGCGGGCACGGCGGCGCGCTGCGACGCGCCGTCCCGCTCGATCCGCTCGACGACGCGTGCGAGCCGAATGATGTCGGTCAGCGCGAAATCGGCCGCATCGGGCCGCGGCCGGCCGCACTGGTCGGCCATGCGCATCGCGAACGCGAGCGCTTCGGAACGCTCGCGCAGCAGCGCGCGCAGTGCATCCGCGATCACCTGGCGGTCGCGCGGGTCATCGAGGTCCAGCACGGAACCGGCATTCGGCATCGCGAACGGCCCGGCCGGCGCGTCACCGCCGGTTCGACCGCGACACCACGTCGATCCACACCGCGAGCACCAGCACCGCGCCCTTGACGATCATCTGCCAGTACGCGTCGACGTCGAGCATCGACATCCCGTTGTCGAGGCTCGCCATCACGAGCGCGCCGATCAGCGCGCCGTAGACGGTGCCCGACCCGCCGCGCATCGACGTGCCGCCGATGAAGCACGCGGCGATCGCGTCGAGTTCGCCCATCGAGCCGGCGGACGGCGACCCGGCCGCGAGCCGCGCCGTGTTGACGAGGCCGGCAAACGCGCACATCAGCCCCATCAGCGCGAAGATCACGAGCTTCACGCGATCGGTATCCACGCCCGACAGCCGCGTCGCCTCCAGGTTCGATCCCACCGCATAGATGCGCCGGCCGAACACGGTCTGCGTCGCGATCCACGAGAACACGCCGAGCAGCACGAGCAGCAGCAGCACGGGCACCGGAATGCCGCCGTAACGGTCGAGCGTCGCGACGAACGCGAACAGCACGGCGCCCGCGCCGACGATCTTCGCGACGTCCTGCCACAACGGCGCGACCGTGAGCCGGTAACGCCGCCGCGTGCCGCGCTGCCGCACCACCAGCAGCGTCGCGACCACGAACAGCAGCACCGCGAGGCCATCCCCGGCGACGCGCGGCAGATAGCCCTGCCCGATGAACACGAAGCCGTCCGACACGGGTGCGATCGTCGAGCCGCCGGTTATGCCAAGCAGGATGCCGCGAAACGCGAGCATCCCGCCGAGCCCGACGATGAACGACGGCACGCGCCGATAGGTCGACCACCAGCCGTTGAAGAGCCCGATCAGCACGCCGAGCGCGAGCACGGCCGGGACCGTCGCCGCGACCGGCCAGTGGCGGTTGACGTCGAGGATCGCGGCAACGCCGCCGAGCAGCCCGAGCAGCGAGCCGACCGACAGGTCGATCTCGCCCGCGATGATGACGAACACCATCCCGCACGCGAGCATGCCGGTGATCGACATTTGCCGCAGCAGGTTCGATACGTTGCGCGGCGTGACGAACGCGCCGTCCGTCAGCACCGAGAAGAACGCCCAGATCGCGACGACCGCGAACAGCAGCGCGAGCACCTTGTAGCGCGTGAAGACGTGGCGCAACGCCAGCCGCGGCGCGCGCCCGTCGGGACGACGCGCATCGGTATCCGGCGTGGCCGGGGTCGAGGAAGAAAGTTCGGAATTCATATCGCACTCGCTGCGGTGGGTTCGGCGGGCAGCCGCGCGGGCTTCAGCGCGGCGCCGAGAATCTGTTCCTGCGTGAGGTCCCGGTTGACGAAATCGCCGCGCAACTCGCCTTCGCCGATCACCAGCACGCGATCGGCGAGGCCGAGCACCTCCGGCAGCTCCGACGACACGACGATCAGCGCGACGCCGCGCTTGGCCAGCGCGAAGATCAGCCGGTAGATCTCCGCCTTCGCGCCCACGTCGACGCCGCGCGTCGGTTCGTCGAGGATCAGCACCTGCGGCTCGGTCAGCAGCATCTTCGCGAGCACCGCCTTCTGCTGATTGCCGCCCGACAGGCTCGCGATCGACAGGAACGGATGCGCGGCGCGCACCGACAGCCGCTGCATCTCGGTGCGAATCGCGTCGAGCTCGGCGGCCGCGTCGATCCGCCCGCGCGCCGCGAAGCGCTGCAGCACCGCCAGCGTGATGTTGTGGCCGACGCCGAGCTGCGGCACGATGCCGTGGCGCTTGCGGTCCTCCGGCACCATCGCGATGCCGGCGCGGATCGCGTCGGCCGGCGAGCGGATCGACAGCGGCCGGCCGTTCATCGTCACGGTTGCCGTGCACGCGCCCGGATACGCGCCGAAGATTGCCTGCATCAACTCGGTGCGGCCCGCGCCGACGAGCCCCGCCACGCCGACGATCTCGCCGCGCCGCACGCTGAACGACACGTCGTCGACGCGCTTGCGGCGCGCGTTCGTCACGTCGCGGCACGTCACGTGGCGCACGTCGAGCACGACGTCGCCGATCTCGTGCGGTTCGCGCGGATACAGGTCGCGGATCTCGCGGCCGACCATCATCGCGATGATCCGGTCGGTGGTCAGCGCGGCCATCGGCTCGGTCGCGACATGGCGCCCGTCGCGGATCACGGTGACCGTGTCGCACACGGCCGCCACTTCGTCGAGCTTGTGCGAGATGTAGACGCATGCCACGCCACGCCGCTTCAGGTCGCGCACGATGTCGAGCAGGATCCGCGTTTCCGACGCGCTCAGCGACGACGACGGTTCGTCGAGGATCAACAGCTTCGCTTGCTTGTTCAGCGCCTTCGCGATCTCGATCAGCTGCTGGTGGCCGCCGCCGTAGTTCATCACCGGCTGCGCGACGTTGATCGTGTCGATCCGCAGTTCGCGCAGCAGCTCCTCCGCGCGCCGGACCATCGCCGTGAAGTGCATGCGCCCGCCCGGCAGCGTGATCTCGTTGCCGAGGAAGATGTTCTCGGCCACCGACAGCTCGGGTACGAGCATCAGCTCCTGATGGATGATCGCGATGCCCGCGCGCTCGGTGTCGCGCACGCCGGACGCCACGAGCGGCGCGCCTTCCCAGCGGATTTCGCCGTCCCACGTGCCGTGCGGATACACGCCCGACAGCACCTTCATCAGCGTCGACTTGCCGGCGCCGTTCTCGCCGCACAGCCCGACGCATTCGCCGGGGCGCACGGTCAGGTCGATGCCGTCGAGCGCCTTCACGCCGTCGAATGCCTTGACGATGCCGCGCATCGTCAGCAAGGGTTCCGTCATTCGTTCATGCCTCGCAGTAAGCGCGGCCGCCGTCGCGGCGGCCGCGCGTCGCGTCCGTCGTCCGCTTACTGGCTCGCCAATTGGGCCTGGGTATAGAAGCCGTCCTTCACGACGACGTCGACGTTGCGCTTGGTCAGCAGCGTCGGCTGCAGCAGCACCGTGTCGACCTTCTTCTTGCCGTTGTCGTATTGCGCGTTGAACGCGGGCTTCGCGCCCTTCGCAAGATCGACCGCGAGCTTCGCGGCTTCGCTCGCGATCAGCTTCAGCGGCTTGTAGACGGTCATCGTCTGCGTGCCGGCGATCACGCGCTTGACCGCCGCGAGATCCGCATCCTGCCCGGACACCGGCACCTTGCCGGCCAGATGCTGCGCGGCAAGCGCCTGGATCGCGCCGCCGGCCGTGCCGTCGTTCGATGCGACGATCGCGTCGATCTTGTTGTTGTTCGCGGTCAGCGCGTCCTCGACGATCCGCAGCGCGGTCGACGCGCTCCATTCGGGCACCCACTGCTGGCCGACGACCTTGATGTCCCCGCGGTCGATCGCGGGCTTCAGCACCTTCAGTTGTCCTTCGCGTAGCATCTTCGCGTTGTTGTCGGTCGGCGCGCCGCCCAGCAGGAAATAGTTGCCCTTCGGCTTCGCGTCGAACACGCCCTGCGCCTGCAGCTCGCCGACCTTCTCGTTGTCGAACGAGATATACGCGTCGACGTCCGCGTCGAGAATCAGGCGGTCGTACGACACGACCTTGATGCCGGCCTTGCGCGCTTCGGCGACGACGTTGCCGAGCGTCTTCGAGTTGAACGGCACGATCACGATCACGTCGACGCCGCGCGAGATCAGGTTCTCGATCTGCGAAATCTGCCGCGCCTCGCTCGCGTCGGCCGACTGCACCGACACCTTCGCGCCGAGCTTCGTCGCGGCCGCGACGAAATAGTCTCGATCGCGCGACCAGCGCTCGACGCGCAGGTCGTCGATACAGAAGCCGATCTCGGGCTTGTCCTTGCTCGCGTGAGCGAGCGGCGTGCCCAGCGCGAGAATCGCCAGCGCGGCGGCGCCGGCAAGCGAACTCAATACGGTACGACGCGTCACGGATTTCATGTCTCCACTCCTTGTTATGGAACCACTCACGAACCGCGGGCGGCCGCCGGATTGCACCGCCCGCATCGATTCACTGCAACGTGCATGTCAAGCGCCCGTCGCAAACACCGGTTCGAGCGCACGATACAGCGCGCGAAACGTCGGCCGCCGCACATCGCGATACCACGCGTGCCGCGCGGGATCGGGCTCGCGCACCGCGACGACGGGCGGCTGCGGGCACACGTCGTCGAGCCGCGCATCGGGCTCGAGCGCGAGATGCGCAAGGCGCGCGGCGCCGAGCGCCGGCCCCACTTCGCCGCCCTCGCGCAACGTCAGCGCGCGGCCGCTCAGGTCGGCGAGCATCTGCGTCCAGTACGCGCTGCGCGAGCCGCCGCCGATCACGGTGATGCTGTCGGGGGCGAGCCCGGCCGCATGCAGCGCGTCGATGCCGTCGAGCAGCGCGAATCCGACGCCTTCGAGCGTCGCGTTCGCGAGATCCGCGCGCCGCGTGTCCGGCGTGAGCCCATAGAACACGCCCTTCGCGTTCACGTCGTTGTGCGGCGTGCGCTCGCCGCTCAGGTACGGCAGGAACCACGGGCGGCTCGCGCGTGCGTTCTGCTCGGCATCGTCGAGCAGCGCCGCGACGCCGTCGTAACCGGCCAGCTGCGCGGTGAAGTCGACGCAGCCGGCCGCGTTCAGCATCACGGACATCAGGTGCCACGTATCGGGCAGCGCATGACAGAAGCTGTGCACTGCCGATTCGGGATTCGCGCGAAACCCGTCCGACACCGCGAAATACACGCCCGACGTGCCGAGCGGCAGCAGCGCGTCACCGGGCCGCACGATCCCGACGCCGACCGCGCCGGCCGCGTTGTCGCCGCCGCCGGCCACCACCGGGATCTCGCGCAGGCCCAGCGCCCGTGCGACGGCCGGCAGCAGCGTGCCGGTGACGCGGTTGCCCTCGAATACGGCGGGCATCTGCGTGCGCGACAGCCCGCAGACGGCGAGCAGCGTGTCGTCGTAATCGCGCTTCGCGACGTCGAGCCATAGCGTGCCCGCGGCATCCGACGGATCGGTCGCGAACGCGCCGGTCAGCCGGTAGCGCAGATAATCCTTCGGCAGCAGCACGTAGGCGATGCGCGCGAACACGTCGGGCTCGTGGCGACGCACCCACAGCAGCTTGGGCGCGGTGAAGCCCGGCATCGCGATGTTGCCGGCCACCGCGCGCAGCGCGGGCGCGACCCGTTCGAGTTCGTCGCACTCGGTGTCGGCCCGGCCGTCGTTCCACAAAATCGCGGGGCGCAGCACGTCGCCATGCGCATCGAGCAGCGTCGCGCCGTGCATCTGGCCGGTCAACCCGAGCGCGTCGATGTCGCGCGGATCGATGCCGGCCGAACGCGCATCCGCCACCAGTGCGGCGAGCGCGCCGCAAGCGGCCTCCCACCAGTCACGCGGCGCCTGCTCGGACCAGCGCGGCTGCGGCCGGCTCACCGCAAGCGGGCGGCTCGCGCTCGCGCGCACCGCGCCGTCGCGGTCGAGCAGCACCGCCTTCACGCCCGACGTGCCGAGATCGAGTCCGATGTACATGGCGTCAGCGCAGCCCGTAGATCGCCTGGTTCACGATGTTCTCCAGCCGCTCCTGCGCACCGCTCGCATGCCGCGGGTCCACACCGCGCGCGAGCGCGTCGGCCGCCAGCGATTCCAGCGTATAGCCGCCCGACAGGATCTTGCGACCGAATGCATCGTCCCACTGCGCGTAGCGCTGCCGGCGCAGCGCGTCGAGCCGGTCGTTCTCGACCAGCACCGCCGCGCGTTCGAGCGCGAGCGCGAGCACGTCGATCGCGCCGACGTGGCCGTAGAACAGGTCTTCCGGATCGATGCTCTGGCGCCGCACCTTCGCGTCGAAGTTCATCCCGCCGGTCGTGAAGCCGCCGTGGCGCAGGATCTCGTAGAACGCGAGCGTCAGCTCCTCGACGCTGTTCGGAAACTGGTCGGTATCCCAGCCGTTCTGCGGATCGCCGCGATTCGCGTCGACGCTGCCGAACACGCCGAGCGCGAACGCGTTCGCGATCTCGTGATGGAACGAATGGCCGGCGAGCGTCGCGTGATTCGCCTCGATGTTCACGCGGATCTCGTTCTGCAGTCCGTACTGCACGAGGAAGCCGTGCACGGTCGCGACGTCGTAGTCGTACTGGTGCTTGGTCGGCTCCTGCGGCTTCGGCTCGATCAGCAGCGCGCCCTTGAAGCCGATCCGGTGCTTGTGCTCGACCACCATCGACAGGAAGCGGGCGAACTGGTCGCGCTCGCGCTTCAGGTCGGTATTGAGCAGCGTCTCGTAGCCTTCGCGTCCGCCCCACAGCACGTAGTTTTGGCCGCCGAGCCGGTGGGTCGCGTCGAGCGCATGGCACACCTGGGTCGCGGCCCAGGCGAACACGTCGGGGTTCGGATTCGTCGCGGCGCCGGCCGCGAAGCGCGGGTGCGAGAACAGGTTCGCGGTGCCCCACAACAGCCGCACGCCGCTCGCCTGCTGGCGCTCGCCGAGATAGTCGACCATCCGCGCGAAATTGGCCGTGTATTCGCGCAGGCTGTCGCCTTCCGGTGCGACGTCGGTGTCGTGGAACGTATAGAACGGCGTGCCGAGCTTCGTGAAGAACTCGAATGCCGCATCCGCCTTCTGCCGCGCGCGTTCGAGCGCATCGCCCGGCTGCTGCCACGGCCGCTGGAACGCGGGCTGCCCGAAGATGTCGTGACCCGGCCACACGAACGTGTGCCAGTAGCAGACCGCGATCCGCAGATGCTCGGCGAGCGTCTTGCCGAGTACGCGCTTCTCGGGGTCGTAATGGTGATACGCGAGCGGATTGTCCGACTGCGGGCCTTCGTAGCGAATCGCGGGAATATGTTCGAAATACGACATGGTGTCTCCGTGCAGGTTCTTGTTGCAGCGCAACGCGCGTCGCGGCGACGCACGCGGCCGAATTCGGTTGGCTGGATCGTGCCCCCGCGCCTGCCGGCCGGCAATTGCGAAATTGCGCAGCGCGCTTGATGTTTCTTGCCAGTCGTACGCGTGCGGCGCGCGTTCCGTCCTACAATCGCCGTACACCAGACACCGCGCGCCGCCTCCGCGAGCGCGCCCCCGGAGACAACGGCACCGCGCCCGCCACGCGCGCGCCCCGACACCGAGATGACACGCGCCCCATCCGCCCAGACACCGCACCGCATCGCGCTGCTGTTCAACGCGAACAAGGTCTACGACCGCGAAATCATCAGCGGCATCGGCCAGTACCTGCACACGACGCGCGTCGTGTGGGACCTGTTCCTCGAAGACGATTTCCGCTGCCGGCTCACCGGGATCGAGCGCTTCGACGGCGACGGCATCATCGCGGACTTCGACGACCCGGCCGTCGCCGACGCGCTCGCCGGCTCGCCGCTGCCGATCGTCGCGATCGGATCGTCGTACGAGAACCCGGCGCAGTACCCGGACGATGTCCCATATATTGCGACGGACAACCCGAAGCTCGTGTCGCTCGCCTATACGCACCTGATCGGGGCCGGCCTCGCACATTTCGCGATGTACAGCCTGCCGGTCGCGCAGGAAAACCGCTGGGCGCAGCAGCGCGAGCTCGCGTTCGACCGGCTCGCGCGCGCGGACGGGCTCGACGCGCCGATCTACCGCGGGCTGTCGACCAGCGCGTCGGGCTGGAATCATGCGATCGAGCAACTGATCGGCTGGCTGCACGCGCTGCCGAAGCCGGTCGGCGTGATCGCCGTGACCGATGCGCGCGCGCGGCATCTGCTGCAGGCGTGCCTGATCGCCGGCATCGCGGTGCCGGAACAGGTCGCGATCATCGGCATCGACAACGATCCGCTCACGCGCACGCTGACGCGCATTCCGCTGTCGTCGGTGATCCAGGGCACAGAGGAAATGGGCCGCACCGCCGCGCACCTGCTGCACCGGATGCTGCGTGGCGCGCGCTTTCCCGGGCAGCGCATTCTCGTGCCGCCAGTCGGCATCAACGTGCTCGAATCGACGCGCCACCAGCCGCTGGCGAGCCCGCACGTGATGCGCGCCCGGCATTTCATCCGCCAGTACGCGTGCCAGGGCATCAAGACCGAACAGGTCGCCGACTATGTCGGCGTGTCGCGCTCGCTGCTCGAGGAGCACTTCCGGCGCGAACTGCAGCGCACCGTGCACCAGGAGATCCTGCGTCACAAACTCGAGGCCGCGCAGGCGCTGCTCGCCAGCCGGCAGGCGTCGAGCGCCGAAGTCGCGATCCGGTGCGGGTTCACGTCGCTTCAATACATGTACGCGGTGTTCCGGCGAGAACTCGGCTGCACGCCGCGTGAATATCAGGACCGCGCGGCCGCCACGAACTGACGCGCGCCGCCCACTCGACATCCACTCATGCACATCGATACCGATTCCTCCCCTCTGACACCCGGCGTGACGCGCGTGCTCGCCGAGCCGTGGGGCGCCTTGCCCGACGGCGAGCCCGTGCGGCGCTATACGCTGCGCAACGCGCACGGGATGCGGGTCGTCGTCAGCGACCTCGGCGCGACCGTCGTGTCGTGGCTCGCGCCCGACCGCACGGGGCGCTTGGCCGATATCGTGCTCGCGCACGACACGCCGGCCGAGTATCTCGACTCCGGCGCCTATCTCGGCGCGACGGTCGGCCGCTGGGCGAACCGGATCGCCGGCGCGCGCTTCACGCTCGACGGCGTCGACTATCTGCTCGACCGCAACGAGAACGGCAACCTGCTGCATGGCGGCGCGAACGGCTTTCATCGCGCGCGCTGGGACGTGCTCGACGATTGCGGCGGGCTGACGCTGCGGCTCGATACGCCGGAAGGCGATGCGGGATTTCCCGGCAACGTGAGCGTGCAGGTGCGCTACACGCTCGACGACGACGGCACGCTGACGATCGACTATTCGGGGTGGACCGACGCGCCGACGCCGCTTAACCTGACGAACCACAGCTACTTCAACCTGAACGGGCGCGCGGGCAGCGACGTGCGCGGCCATCTGCTGCACATCGACGCCGACGCGTTCCTCGAAGTGGACGACGCGCTGATCCCGACCGGCACGGCCGACGTGACGGGCACCGCGTTCGATTTCCGGCAAAGCGCGCCGCTCGGCGCGCGCCTCGACTGGCCGCATGCGCAACTGGCGCGGGCGCGCGGCTTCGATCACTGCTACGTCGTCGGCAACGGCGCGCGCGAGGTCCGGCCCGTCGCACGGATCTACGATCCGGAAAGCGGCCGCGAACTCATCGTGTCGACCGATCAGCGCGGGCTGCAGCTCTATACGGGCAACTATCTCGACGGCCTGCGCGTGAGCGGTGGCACGCGCTGCGTGCAACACGCGGCGCTGTGCGTCGAGGCGGGCGGTTTTCCGGATCAGGTCAACATGGACGGCCTGCGCGACGACGTGATCGTTCGTCCGGGCGACGTCTATCGGCAGACCACGCGGTATCGGGTCGCGGTTCACGCATAGTGCGGGCAAGCGGCATCGTCGGCACAGGGGGCCGCGCCGACATCGACCGCTGCTGCATGATCCGGCTTTCGTCGCGCAGCGCGTGCGCGACGCGTTTCGACGCCGTCGTCACGCATCCGCGCCGACGGCGTGGAACAGTTCCTCCTCCTGCGCGCAATGCAGACGTACGATCGCCTCCAGCCCGTACAGCACGCGTTGTATCGCCTGAACCTGCATGGCGTCGGCTCCGTCGCGCGGCAGGTCCGCGACCATCTGCCTGAGCGACCGGACCAACGTGAAGATCTCCCGGTGTGCGCCACTCATTGCCGCGAGCGGATCCTCGCCGCCGAGCAACGGCGCAAGACGCGCGTAGACATCCAGGTCGTCGGCGCGCTCGTGCGGCAGCAGCCGTTGATCCAGCGCGTCGACGACATCGGCAAGCTCGCTGGCGATGCCGGCTCCGGATAGTTGCGGCAAGCGGCCCGCGAGCGCCCTGATCCGGTCCAGCAACGGCGACAATGCCGCGTGCTCGCGCTTGAGTTGCTCGACGTCGACATCGGCCAGCCGGGTTTCCGGCGGCCGCGGGCGCACAAGCAACACGCGCAGCGCATTGACGATCACGACGACGTCGACGACTTCCTGAATGACCGCACCGGCAATCGGCGGCAGGAATCCCGCCGCCGCAATCGCCATCGCGACGGTCGACAACGACATGCCGATCACCACGCTCTCGAGCGCGATCCGGCGCGATCGACGGGCGATGCGCATCGCATCCACGAGTCGATCCAGCCGATCCACCAGCAACACCACGTCGGCGGCTTCGGACGACGCGGCCGCGCCCCGCGCGCCCATCGCGATGCCGACATCGGCCGCCGCCAGCGCCGGCGCGTCGTTCACGCCGTCGCCGACCATGATCGTCACGCCCTCCTTGCGTGCGGCCTGGATCGCGGCGAGCTTGTCCGCCGGCGTCTGTTCGGCGCGCACGTCGGTGACCCCGAGCAGTTCGCCGACGGCCCGGGCAATGTCGCGCCGGTCGCCGGTCAGCATGACGAGGCGCTCGACGCCTTCGCGTTTGAGCAGCCGTAACGCCCGCGGCGTTTCCAGCCGCACCTGGTCGGCCATCTGGATCGCGCCGACCATGACGCCATCGACGCCGACGAACACGGCGGCCCCGCCCTCGTTGCCGACCCGCTTCAGGAATGCTTCGCTCCACGGGGCATCCGCCGAGCCGGCGCCGACGTACCCGAACTTGCCGATCCTGACGGTCCGGTTGTCGACCCGGCCGGTCACGCCCTCGCCGGCCGTTTCCATGACAGCCGACGGCGGCGACAGGTGGATTTCGCGTTCTCGCGCCGCGACCGTCAGCGCGTCGGAAATGACGTGGCCCGACGCCTGGGCCAACGATGCCGCGAAATGCAGCACGTCGTCCGTTCCGATACCGGCGCCGCATTCGATCGCCACGATGCGTGCGCGCCCGCCCGTCAGCGTGCCGGTCTTGTCGAAGAACAGGATCGTTGCCTGCGCAAGACGTTCGAGCGCGCCCCCGCCTTTGACGAGGATGCCGCGTTTCGAACAGCGCGACAGGCCGGACACGATGGCGACCGGCACGGCGAGAATCAACGGGCAAGGCGTGGCGACGACGAGCACGGCGAGCGCGCGAGCGACGTCGCCGGTCAGCAGCCACGCGATGCCGGCGACGAGCAGCGCGGCGAGCACGAAGAATGCGGCGTAACGATCCGCGAGACGCACGGACGGACCGCGCTCGTGTTGAGCGCGCTCGACCATGCGGACGATGCCTGCGAACGTGCTGTCGCCCGCCGTGGTGCGGGCGACCATTTCGAACGGTGCGCCTGCGTTGACCGCGCCGCTGCAGGCGTTTTCCCCCGAACGTCGCCGCTGGGTGGACGACTCGCCGGTCAGCATCGATTCGTCGAGCTCCGCGTCGCCGGTCAACGTGCCGTCGACCGGCGCGCATTCGCCGCTACGCACGAGCAGCCTGTCACCCGGAATGATGGTGTCCGGCGCAACGGAACGCCATTCGCCGTTCTCGAACCGGGTCGCCTGCCGGGGGGCGCGACCGAGCAGCGCGGTCATCTCGCGTTGCGCGCGGTCTTGCGCATACCGCTCCAGCGTCCGGCCGCTCGCCAGCATCAATGCGACGACCGCAGCCGTCAGCGTCTCGTCGAGCGCGATGGCCAGGCCGATTGCCAGCCATGCGAGCACGTCGATGCCGGCCTGCCGTTTCACCACGGCCCTTGCAAGCGAGACCGTCAACGCGAGCAAGACCGGCACCGTTCCCAGCAGCCATACGACCCTCGCGAGCGAAGGCATACCGAAGGCCACGCACATGCCGCCTGCCGCGAGCGTAACGGCCGCCAGAACCAGCAACGCGAGATCGATCGACCAGCGGATACGAGACATGACCATTTTTCCAATTGCCGCGCATGGCGGGTTCGCCGCCTTCGGTTCCGGTTGCGGTCGGGGACGGCCGGTTGCGGACGGCCGGTTGCGGACGGCGTGGCATCAGTCTAGGAAACACCGCGGTTCGACCGTTGACCTGCGTCACGGCGAAGCGCGTCACGCGAACGGCCGGCATGGCGCGTTGCTTGACGTGAGTCAAGCGGCCGGCGCCTTTCGTCAGCACAATCGAAGCATGACGCCGGAGCGCCTGGGATCGATATCGTGCTGACGCTGGCCGTACTCTTCGTGCTGATTCTTCTACTGAATCTCATGCCGGCGTTCGCCCCGCCGACGTGGATGGCGATGTCGTGGGTCGGGTTCAACCTGCCCGACGGCAATCCGCTGGTTTTTGCCGTCGTGGCGGCCGCCGCGGCGACCCTCGGACGCGTCATCCTGGCGACCTTCGCCAGGTCGCTCGTGCGCTCCCGCTGGATGCGCGACGCGGATCGCGAGAACATCGACGTCGCCACGCACTGGCTGCGCAAGCATCGGACGCTCACCGTCGGTGCGTTTTTCTTCTATGCGCTGAGCCCACTTCCGTCGAACTACCTGTTCATCGCATACGGCCTTTCCGGATTGCCGCTCAGGATCATCGCCGCGGCGTTCTTCGTCGGGCGCGCGACGACCTATGCGATCTGGGCACACCTCGGCCGCTTTGCGTCGACCAGTCTGGACGTGGAATCCGGACTCGAAGGCAGTTACCTCGGCGGATACTTCGTCGTCACGCAACTGGCGTTGCTCGGCATCGTGTTCGCGTTGATGAAGCTCGATTGGCGCGCGCTGCTCAACGAACGCCGGTTGACGTTCCGGCGCGGCCATCCTCCGCATCGCGCGGAGTGACACCCCGCATGCGCGCCCTGGCGATCGCCTGCGCCGGCCGACCGACCGTTGCAGCTCGTCGCACAGTCTGTTCGTCGGCGTCGATAACCGACTAGCCGGGCCACGCGCGGCCCCTACGGGTGAAGGATCGGTGCGTCGATCAGCACCCGCTCCGCCGACCGGCTCCGGGCCGCCGCGGTCGCATAGACGAACGTGAAGACGATCGACGCGAGCAATGCCGCGAACATGCGCGAGACGGTACGCAGCGTATAGCCGGGCAACGCCGCGGGAGACAGCGAGATGGTCGGAGGATGCGCGACTGCGAGCGGGCCTGCCATCTGGTGCGCCGAGATCCCGGCGAGCAGCAGGACGCTGGTGACGATCAGCATCGCGGCGAGATCCCGCCAGCCCGGTGCGGGCAGCGTCCAGCGACCGCCCCGCAATACCTCCGCATGGTGCTCCACGGTGCCCCTCCCCGCCGATGATGGCGGTTCATCTTCCGGGGCAGGGGAGCCAGCCGGGTTGACCTGCGTCAACCGTCCCGCAGTGCCGGCACCCGGCGCGCCACTCGGCAACCGTGCGCTGGGCCGCAACCGCGCCGCGGCGCCGCACGTCCCGCGCCCGTCGTCGAAACCGACCGGCTAACCCGGCGATTCGGCAACCCGACCGGCTACGAGAACCAGCCCCTGTTCGCCCGAAATCGCCATCGTCACGCCCTCTTCCCGGCCGTGCTCGCGCACGCCGTTGCCGCGGGCACGTCGCAACCACCCCCGACGTGCACCGCATCATCCACGCTGTTTCTCCTCGAAATACGGCTGGCGTGCCGCCACGAGGCGTAGTTCGTCGAGCAGCGCCGCGGCCGCGCGCAGCAGGTCGTCGAGCGACACGATGCCGACCAGCTCACCGCCGTCGCCCACCACCGGCAATCGGCGCACGCCATGCTGGCGCATCCGCTTCGCGAGCAGCCAGAGATCGTCGTCGACGTCCGCGACGGCGACCGGGGCCGACATGATGTCGCCGACGAACAATGAACCGGCCGGTGCGTCGGGGCCGACGACGGCGAGCACGATATCCCGGTCGGTCAGCATGCCGACCGGCTCGCATCGTCCTTCTCTTTCACGTACGACGACCAGATCGCCGGCGTGCGTATCGCGCATCATCGCGGCCGCCTCGACGACGGTCATCTGCGCGGAACACATGGCGACATCGCGGGTGCAAAGCATCGCGGCATTCATGTTCCCTCCCCTGCCCGGGCGACGCGGGCCGTCGGTCGACTCGTGATCGACCCGCGCGAACATCGATCTTCGCTCTTGCGGCACGAGCGGTGTTGACGCAGGTCATCAAGCGCACGCATGCACCTGAAACAACCGGCGATTCGGCTGACGCAATGCCATTCCACGCCGCGGGTTCGCGTGCCCGTTACGCCACGCCGAAGCAATCCTCGCACACGTCGAACGACTCTGATGTGTTCGCGCCGCCCGCCCGTCAGCTTGCCTGCACAACCAGCTCGGCATGAATCCGCTCGACGTCGTCGCGCGTGCACAGTGCCGTCCCCGGATGCTCGACCGAAGCGGCCGATGCCGCCAGCGCGTAGCGGCACGCGTCGTCGAACGGCACGCCGCGCGCCAGCGCCCACACCATGCCGCCGACGAAACTGTCGCCGGCGCCGACCGTGCTGCATACCGCCGCCGGCCTGCCGGGCAGGCGCAGCGTGCGATCGCGCGTGACGACCCATGCGCCGCGCGCGCCGAGCGTCAACGCGACGATGTCGGCCTGGCCGCGCGCCACGAGTTCGTTCGCTTTCCGACATGCCGACGAGTCGTCGAGCGGTTCGCCGGCCAGCGCGCTCAGTTCGCCGATACTGGGCTTGACGAGATGCACGCCGGCCTCGAGGGCCGCCTGCAGCGCCCGGCCCGCTGCGTCGACCACCACGCGGCTGCCCCTCGCTTTCGCCGTCCGCGCCAACGTCGCATAGAGATCGTCGGGAGCGCCGGGCGGCAGGCTGCCGCTCAGGACGAGATAGCGGGGCACCGGTTGCATCGCGTCGATGCGCGCCGCGCAGTCGCGCCACTCGGCCTGCGTGAGCGTCGGCCCCGGCATCAGGAAGCGGTATTCGCGCCCGGTCGCGGTCTCGGTCACGCACACATTCTCGCGGGTCTCGCCGGCGATCCGGATGCGCTCGCTCGGCAGATGCTCGGCTTCGAGCAGCCGTGTCAGGACGTCGCCGGTCGGCCCGCCGGCGAGGTACAGCGCGACGCAATCGCCGCCGAGCCGGTGAACGGTCCGGGCGACGTTGATTCCGCCGCCGCCGGGGTCGCGCCGCGGCCGCGCGCAGCGCAGCTTGTGCGACTCGACGATGTGCTCGACCGACGTAGCAACATCGACGGCGGGATTCAATGTGACGGTAACGATGTCGGTCATGGTGAGTGGCTCTCGGTCGATGGCTGGGGCGCCCCGCCGGCTTCTCGCGACGGACGCCGGCGCGGCGACGCCCGGCAACCGATGCATGCCGGCCGTGGCTCCACATTACGTTCGATGCCGGCCACCGCGTTGACCGCCGTCAAGCCACGCCGCGAAGGCGCCCGCTTGCGCTCGATCAACGACGCGTCCGGGCGGACTCCTACAGTGAGTCATTCATCGTTGCCGAGCCCCGCCATGGACGAGCAGCCGCTTTGCACCACCGTGTTCACCGAACGCTATGCGCGGCCCGGCGAAACGTCTCGCGAGGCCCTCTTCCATCGCGTCGCGCATGCGCTGTCGCTCGCCGAGCCGGCCGAGCTGCGTGCGCAGGCGGCGCGCGCGTTCTTCCGGAACCTGCAGCGCGGCGCCATCGGCGCGGGCCGCATCCTCGCGAACGCCGGCGCGGATACCGGCGGGACGATGATCAACTGCTTCGTCCATCCTCTCTCGATGCCGCCGGGCGCGCCATGGGCCGCCATCGACGCAGCACTCGCGCATGCGCTCGACGACGCACGGCTCACACTGTTGATGGGCGGCGGAATCGGCTACGACTTCTCGCCGGTGCCGCCTGCCGGCGCATATGAACGGCGCGTGTCGTCCGAACGAGGCGCATGCGTCGCGATCGACCGTTTCGACGCGATGTGCCGGGCGCTGCCGTTCACCGGCCCGCGCCGGGGCGCGCAAATGGGGGTGTTGCGCTGCGATCATCCGGATCTCGTGGCATTCGTCGCCGCCAAGCGCGGACGGGCGCGCTGGCCGACGTTCAACCTGTCGGTCGGCGTCACCGATGCGTTCATGGAGGCAGTCCGGCAGGACCTGCCCTGGGCGCTCGTCCATCACGCGCGGCCCCCTTCCAGGGCCGGCGCACGGCCCCGGCGGCCGGACGGACGGTATCTTTACGCGACGATTCCGGCACGCACGCTCTGGCACGAGATCGTCGGCGCGGCACGCGACAGCGCCGAGCCGGGGCTGCTGTTCCTCGACACGATCCGCGACGCGAATCCGCTGCGCGAACACGAACGGATCGACGCGACGAACCCGTGCGGCGAGCAGCCGCTGCCGCCGTACGGCAGTTGCGTGCTCGGGCCGATCGACCTGTCGCGTTTCGTCCATCACCCGTTCGGGGTCGACGGCAAGCCGCGCTTCGATTTCCCGGGGCTCGCCGACGCGGTGCGCATCCAGGTGCGCATGCTCGATAACGTGCTCGACCTGACCGCGTGGCCGCTCGCCGCGCACGCCCACGAGGCGCGGCGCACGCGCCGCATCGGAGTCGGCGTCACCGGCCTGGGCGACGCGCTGACGATGCTGCGGCTGCGCTACGACGGTGCGCAAGCGCGGGCGTTCGCACGCGGGATCGTGCTGACGATGCGCGAGCATGCGTTCGCCGCCTCGGCCGCGCTTGCCGCCGAGCGCGGCGCGTTTCCCGCGTACGATTCCTCCGCCTATCTGTCCGGCCCCGCGCACCGCATGCCGCTGCCGCTGAAGGTGCACCACGCGATCGCGCGGCACGGGCTGCGCAACAGCCACCTGCTGTCGTTCGCGCCGGCCGGCAGCGTGAGTCTCGCCTTCTGCGACAACTGTTCGAACGGGATCGAGCCGGCGCTCGGCTGGACCCAGCGGCGCCTCGTGCGCACCGCGGACGGACGGGTGCGGCCGTTTCGTGTCGAGAATCACGCTTACCGGCTGTTTCGCGACCTGCATGGCGGCACCGTCAGGCTGCCGGATTATTTCGTCACGGCGGCGGACATCGCGCCGGTCGATCATGTCGCGATGCTCGCGGCGCTGCAGCCGTGCGTCGACGCCGGCATCTCCAAGACCGTGACGCTGCCGGCGCAGTGTTCCCTCGCGGATGTCGACGCTCTGTTCTTCCAGGCATGGCGTGACGGGCTCAAGGGAATCACGGTGTTTCGGCCCGATCCGCGGCTCCCGTCGGTCGTGACCGCCGATGCGACGCAGGCGCGGCGCGAGCGCCCGGTCTGCATCGGCTGTTGAACGATGCACGCAGACCAGCGGCCGACGCGCGCGCAACGCGGCGATCGCTCGTTCAGACGGGAGCGTCCGTGGTCAACCCGGAGTAGTCGAATGTCTTCTTCATGACGTCGAGGCTGTGCGCCGGACCCGCGACCGCTCAGGCCGCGTCACGGGTCCAGTCCGCGCGCAGCATGTCCTCGCTGTCGCGACAGTTGAATGACAGGCGCGACGGTCACGCGACGGTCAACCGGTCGACCACCTCGCGCACGCCCCTGACCGACGCCGCCGCGCCGCACGCGGCACGCCTTTCCGCCAGCGACGCGACCGTGCCCGTCAGCGTGACGACGCCGTCGTCCGCATCGATCGCGATCCCGGCGGATTCGCGCTGCGCGCGACGGGCCAGCGCTTCGGCAATCCGGGTGCCGACGTCGGGCACCGTTTGGTCGGCCCGCACCCGAATGCGATTCGCGACACCGACGACGCCTTTCATCCGGCTCACCATTTTTTCCGCTGCGCGGCTCTGGAACGCATGATCGACCTCGCCGTCGAGCGTCACGCAGCCGTGATCGACTTCGACGCGAATCTGGTGATCGCGCAATGCCTCCTGCCAGCCGAGCGCGAACGTGATCGCGATCGCCAGTTCGTGGTCGGCGCAGGCATCCTCCGGCGGCTCGACGTTCAGTTCGAGCACCAGTGCGCGCGCATCCGCGACATGCAGCGCGGTTTTCTGCGCTTCGAGCTTCTGGGCCCAGCTGTCGACCGTGCCGCGCAGCGTCACGATCCGGTCGCGCACGTCGACGTCGATCCGGCGCGAATCGATCGCCGGATTCCAGAACAGCGCCTGCTCGACATCCTGCTTGAGTGCTGCATCGGACTTCATGTCGGTCTCCCGTCCCGGCGCGTGCCGGTCGCGGAGCGTGCGACCGGACGTGTGCCGTAGCCGATTCAGGATCGCGCATGGCGGCACCGGCGGCTTGACGAGGATCAACCAACCGCAGGCTTGCGGCGTCGGCGGCACGGTGAGTAACCGGCTGATTTGTCCGTTGATGCAGATCAACGGGCCGCCGGAACGCGACTCGATCATGGCGACAGACGCCGCGAACATGTCGCGCCGAGATGACCGAGCCGCTTCCCGGGAGACCGTCATGAACCGAAAGCAGTACCGCATCGCACTCGCGACGCTGAGCGTGTTCATCGCGCTGGCGTCGCTGGCCGGCATCGTGCACGGCATGCTGTTCGACGAGCGGGTGTTCAGGTATTCGATCGTCGCGTTGATCCTGAGCATCCTGTCGTTCGTCGTGCTGCTGAATCTCGCGCCCGGCGACCGCCCGTAAATCGAACATCGGCTGGACGATCGGCCGTATGCCTGTCAAGCGAGGCTTCACTCGAAACGCATGACGGCCGCAGTGATGCAGATCAAGGGAGCACGCGGCATTCGTCGGATATAAGTGAACCCGAAGCGGCGTCGCCATGCGGGCGGCGCCATCCCGTGTTCGTATAGCCGATGAGGGACCCCATGCGCGCCGTCGCGCTTCCGCCGCTGTTTCAGCCTGCCGCCGCGCGGCGCGTTCGTCTCGTTGCGCTGGCAGCCTGTGCGGGCCTGCTGTCCGGATGCCTGTCGTTCGCGCCGCCCGACGAACGTCCCGCCGCGCCGATCCCCGCCGCGTTCCCCGACCCTGCCGCTCGCAGCGCCGTCATTGCGCAGGCGCCGCCTGCCTGGCAACACTACTTCGTCGACGCACGTTTGCGCGCGTTGATCGAGCAGGCGCTCGCCGACAATCGGGATCTGCGCGCAGCCGTTGCACGCGTCGAACAGGCTCGCGCCGTCTATGGCATTCGCAGCGCGGATCAGTGGCCCACGATCGGCGCCGGCGCGGCCTATGCGCGGTTTCGCACGCCGGGCGGCTTCCTGACCCCGGCGCCGGTCATCGGCCAGGTCTACGAGATCCAGCTGGCGGAGACGCAATGGGAGATCGATTTCTGGGGCCGCGTGCGCAACCTGAAAGCGTCGGCGCTGCAGCGCTATCTCGCGAGCGATGCCGCGCGGCAAGCGGTGACGCTGAGCGTGATCACCGGCGTGGCGGACGCCTATCTGACCCTGTGCGAACTCGATGAACGGATCGCGCTGACGCGCGCGGCGATCGACACGCGGCGCGAATCGCTGCGGATTTTCCGGCTGCGTCACGCGGCCGGCGCGATCTCGCGGCTGGACCTGACGCAATCGGAGATCCTGCTGCAGCAGGCCGAATCGCTTGGCGTCCAGTTGCAGCAGGCGCGTGCATCGGCGGCCGATGCGCTGGCGTTGCTCGTCGGCGCGACGCCGGCGCTGGCCGACACGCCGCTGACGCTCGACGACGGCGCGGTGATGCCGTCGCTCGCGCCCGGCCTGCCGTCGTCGCTGCTCGCCCGGCGTCCGGACGTGATCGCGGCGGAGCACGAACTGCAGGCCACGCGCTCGAACATCGGCGCGGCACGCGCGGCGTTTTTTCCGCGTATCGCGTTGACGAGCGCGATCGGTTCGGGAAGCAGCGCACTGCATGACCTGCTGTCGTCCGGAACGGGCGTGTGGTCGGTGATTCCCAATGTCACGCTGCCGCTCGTCGACGGCGGCCGCAATCGATCGAATCTCGCCCTCGCGCACGCCCAGCGCGACGAGGCGCTCGCCCAGTACGAGAAGACCATGCAGCGCGCATTTCGCGACGTGTCCGATGCACTCGCCGCACGCTATTGGCTCGCCGACCAGGTCGCGATCGAACGGGCGACGCTCGCGTCCCAGGCCGAGCGCGCGCGGCTGGCGAAACTGCGCTACGACAGCGGCGCCACCCGCTTCCTGGAAGTACTCGACGCACAACGCGACCTGATGAACGCCGAGCAGCAATGGGTGATGACGCGCCGTGCGCTGTTGTCGAGCCGCGTCGCGCTGTACGGCGCGCTCGGCGGCGGGACGACCGACACCGACAGCGCCGCCGCGGCATCGAACCACCTTTCCATCGATTCGGGTTCCAGACCATGAAGACCATCAAGCGCCCTCTTCTGATCGGTGCCGGCGCGGCCGTGCTCGCGGTCGGCCTCGTTTACTACGGCTGGACCCGCTGGCGCGACGCTCGGACGGACGCCGGGCTCGTCAGCGGCAACGGCCGCATCGAGGCGACCGAGATCGACGTCGCGACCAAGCTGCCGGGGCGCGTTACCGCCATGCTCGTCGACGAAGGCGACTTCGTGAGCGCCGGTCAGCCGCTCGCCCGCATGGACGTGGTCGTCCTGCGGGCACAGCTCGACGAGGCGCAGGCCCGGGAACAACAGGCGGTGAACACCGCGGCGAGCATCGACGCGCAGGTGGCCCAGCGTCGCAGCGACAAGGCCGCGGCGGCCGCGCTCGTCGTGCAGCGCGAAAGCGAGCTCGACGCGGCCACGCGCCGGCTGGCGCGGTCCGAAACGCTGTCGCGGGACGGCGCGTCGTCGCTGCAGGAACTCGACGACGATCGCGCGCGCGCCGGCAGCCTGCGCGCGACCGTGAACGCCGCGCGCGCCCAGGTAGAAGCCGCGCAGGCCGGAATCGACGCCACCCGGGCCCAGCTCGTCGCCGCGCGCTCGGCCGTGACGGCCGCGCAGGCGACCGTCGCACGCGTGCAGGCCGACCTCGCGGACAGCGAGCTGACGTCGCCGCGCGACGGGCGGGTCCAGTATCGCATTGCCGAATCGGGCGAAGTCCTGCCGGCAGGCGGCAAGGTGCTCAATGTCGTCGACCTGTCCGACGTCTACATGACGTTCTTTCTGCCCGAAACGGTCGTCGGCAGAGTCCCGCTCGGCGCCGACGTGCGGATCGTGCTCGATGCGGCGCCGGAATACGTGATTCCGGCACGCGTGTCGTACGTGTCGAGCACGGCGCAATTCACGCCGAAGACGGTCGAGACGGCCACCGAACGGCAGAAACTGATGTTTCGGGTCAAGGCGCGCATCGACCGCGATCTGCTGCAGCGCCACCTGAAGCTCGTCAAGACCGGCCTGCCCGGCGTCGCGTGGCTGAAGACCGATCCGAACGCAGTGTGGCCGGCACGCCTCGCGATCAAGGTGCCGCAATGAAGGCAACGTTGCCTGCCGATGCCGACGCGGGCGGGACCGAAGGCCCGCCGGCTTCCATGCAATCGGGCGCGGTCGCCCGGCTGTCGCGCGTCTCGTTGCGCTACGGCGATACCTGCGCGCTCGACGACGTGACGCTCGATATTCCGGCCGGCCGCATGATCGGGCTGATCGGACCGGACGGCGTCGGCAAGTCGAGCCTGCTCGCGCTCGTCTCCGGCGCGCGTGCGATCCAGCAGGGCCGCGTATGGACGCTCGATGGCGATCTGTCGTCGCGCGGCCATCGCGCACGCGTATGCCGGCGTATCGCCTACATGCCGCAAGGGCTGGGCCGGAACCTGTACGCGACGCTGTCGGTCGAGGAAAACCTGCAGTTCTTCGCCAGACTGTTCGGCCACGATGCGGCCGAGCGACGCCGCCGCATCGACGCGCTCACGCACAGCACCGGCCTTCATGCGTTTCTCGACCGCCCCGCCGGCAAACTGTCGGGCGGCATGAAGCAGAAACTCGGCCTGTGCTGCGCATTGATCCACGATCCCGATCTGCTGATCCTGGACGAACCGACGACCGGCGTGGATCCGCTGTCGCGCGCCCAGTTCTGGGAATTGATCGAACGTATTCGCACCGCCCGCCCCGCAATGAGCGTACTCGTCGCCACCGCGTACATGGACGAGGCCCGGCGTTTCGACTGGCTGATCGCGATGGACGCCGGCCGCGTGCTCGCGACGGGCAGCCCCGGCGACCTGCTCGCCCGCACCGGCTGCGACACGCTGGAAGCCGCGTTCATCGCGTTGCTGCCGGAAGCGCGCCGTCACGGGCACCAGCCGATCCGGATAACGCCGTTCCAGCCCGACGCGGCCGGCGGCTACGCGATCGAGGCCGACGCGCTGACGATGCGGTTCGGCGATTTCGTCGCGGTCGACCACGTGAGCCTGAAAATCCGTCGCGGCGAAATCTTCGGCTTTCTCGGCTCCAACGGCTGCGGCAAATCGACGACCATGAAGATGCTCACGGGCCTGCTCGCCGCGTCCGAAGGCACGGCAACGCTGTTCGGCAGTCCGGTCGCCGCGAACGATATCGATACGCGCAGGCGGGTCGGCTACATGTCGCAAGGGTTTTCGCTGTACGGCGAACTGACCGTCAGGCAGAACCTCGTGCTGCATGCGCGCCTGTTCGGCGTACCGGAACCGGACCTGCCAGCACGCATCGACGAAATGGTCGGACGCTTCGGGCTCGCCGAGGTACTCGATGCGCTGCCCGAACGTCTGCCGCTCGGCATGCGGCAGCGGCTGTCCCTTGCCGTTGCGATGGTGCACAAGCCCGAACTGCTGATCCTCGACGAACCGACGTCCGGCGTGGACCCGGTTGCGCGCGACGACTTCTGGCGATTGATGATCGAGCTCGCGCGCAACGATCGCGTGACGATTTTCATTTCGACGCACTTCATGAACGAGGCCGCCCGCTGCGACCGCATCTCGCTGATGCACGCGGGTCGCGTGCTGGCGAGCGCCGCGCCGGACGAACTGGTTCGCCTGCGCGGCGCCGCCACGCTCGAGGACGCGTTCATCGGCTACCTGACCGACGCGCAACGCGTGGACGGCGCACCCGCGGACACGTCACCGGGCGCCGGCTGGCTGGCCGTATCGCCCGCCGCGAGCGATACCGCCCACGGCGCTGCCTGGTTCAGTCCGGCGCGCGCCGGCAGCTACCTGTGGCGCGAAGTGCTGGAACTGCGACGCGACCCGCTGCGCGCGACGCTGGCGCTGTTCGGTTCGCTCGTACTGATGTGCGTGATCAGCATCGGCATCAGTCTCGACGTGGACAACCTGACGTTCGCCGTGCTCGATCGCGATCAATCGATGCTGAGCCAGGACTACGCGCAGAATCTCGCGGGCTCCCGCTACTTCGTGCCGCGCGCGCGGCTCGTGGATGACCGCGACATCGATCGCCGCATGCGCAACGGCCAGCTGTCGCTCGCGATCGAGATCCCGCCCGGTTTCGCACGCGACGTCGCCCGCGGCCGGCACGTGGAGATCGGCGCGTGGGTCGACGGCGCGATGCCGATGCGTGCGGAAACGATCCGCGGCTATGTGGCCGGCATGCACGAGAACTGGCTGCGCGATCAGGCGAAGCGCCGGCTCGGCGTGTCGCTCGTCCCTGCCGTCGATGTCGCGATCCGCTATCGGTACAACCCGGACGTCAAGAGCCTGCCCGCGATGATCCCCGCGATCATGCCGATGCTGCTTCTGATGCTGCCCGCGATGCTGACGGCGCTCGCCGTCGTCCGGGAACGGGAGCTCGGATCGATCGTCAACCTGTACGTGACGCCCGTGACCCGCGCCGAATTCCTGCTCGGCAAGCAGGCGCCGTACGTGATGCTGGCCATGCTGAATTTCCTGCTGATGGTCGTGCTGGCCGACGTCGTGTTCGGCGTGCGGATCAAGGGAAGCTTCGCGACGCTGGCGGCCGCGGTGCTGATCTTCAATGTCGTCGCCACCGGCATCGGGTTGTTTGCGTCGACGTTCACGCGCAGCCAGATCGCCGCGATCTTCATGACGATCGTCGGCACGCTGATCCCCGTCGTGCAGTTCTCGGGCCTGCTCACGCCGCTGTCGTCGCTGGAAGGCAGCGGCAAGTGGATCGGTACGATCTATCCGGCCACCTACATGCTTGCGATCAGCCGCGGCGTGTACAACAAGGCGCTCGGACTGGCCGACCTGTCGTCCCAGTTCTGGCCGCTGCTCGCGGCCGTGCCGGTGATCATGGTGACGACCGGCATCCTGCTGCGCAAACAGGAGCGCTGATCGTGTCGCGCCTGCTCGCCATCTACCGGCTCGGGATCAAGGAACTCTGGAGCCTCGCCCGCGACCCGATCCTGCTCGCGCTGATCATCTATACGTTCAGCGCGTCGATCTACGTCGCCGCGACCGCACGCCCCGAAACGCTGCACAAGGTGCCGATCGCGCTCGTCGACGAAGACGCGTCGCCGCTGTCGGCGCGGATCGCGGCGGCGTTCTTTCCGCCGCAGTTCGCGCCGCCCCCGATCGTCGACGCCGGCGCGGCCGATCGCGGCCTCGACAACGGCGACTACACGTTCTCGCTCGACATTCCGCCGGACTTCCAGCGCGACGTGCTGGCCGGCCGTCACGCGACGATCCAGCTCAACGTCGATGCGACCCGCATGACGCAAGCCTTCACCGGCAGCACCTACATCCAGCAGATCGTGTCTGGCGAGATCGACGCGTTCGTGCGGCGCTACCGCGGCACGCCATTGCCGCCCGTCGATCTCGCGATGCGGATGCGCTTCAACCCGAATCTCGACGAGGTCTGGTTCGGCGCGCTGATGGAACTGATCAACAACGTGACGATGCTGTCGATGATCCTCACCGGCGCCGCGCTGATTCGCGAGCGCGAACACGGCACGATCGAGCATCTGCTCGTGATGCCGGTGACCGCGGCGGAGATCATGCTCGCGAAGGTCTGGTCGATGGGGCTCGTCGTCACGGTGGCGGCCGTCGCGTCGCTGACGTGCGTCGTGGGCGGCGCCCTGCACGTGCCGATTCCCGGCTCCATCCCGCTGTTCGTGGCCGGGATGGCGTTGCACCTGTTCGCGACGACGTCGATGGGGATCTTTCTCGCGACGCTCGTGCGCAGCATGCCGCAGTTCGGCATGTTGCTCGTGCTCGTGCTGCTGCCGCTGCAACTGCTGTCGGGCGGATTGACGCCGCGCGAAAGCATGCCGGTGGCCGTGCGGGACATCATGCTGGCCGCGCCGACGACCCATTTCGTCGAGCTCGCGCAACGCATCCTGTACCGGGGCGCCGGCTTCGATGCGGTGTGGCCGCAGTTCGCGGCGCTGTTCGCGATCGGCGGCGTGCTGTTCCTGCTGTCGCTGATGCGGTTCCGCAAGACCATTGGTCAGATGACTTGATCGTTCCACGGCCTCATCGCCCCATCGCACGCGAGGCCGGGATTCGCCTGTTGATACAGATCAACCGCGCCGGAAGCCGGTACGCGATCATGATGCCCTACCTTGCGAAATCGCAAACTGCCGCTGCGCGCCAACGCGGACGAACGCCAGCCGCTCCCCGGGAGACCGTCATGATTCGCCATTCGTACCGGACCGCGCTCGCCACGCTGGGCGTGTTCATCGCACTCGCATCGCTACTGGGCGTCGTGCACGCGATGCTGGTCGACGCGCACGTGCTGCCTTACGCGATCGTCACGCTGGTGTCGGGCGGCGTCGCATTCGTCGCGCAGCTCGATCCCGCACCGGGCGAGCGCTAGCGAGACATCCGGACGCGTCGCATTCGACATCCTGCTCGAGGCGGGAATCGCTGATTTCCGTCAATCGCCGCGCGCCGCTTCGCGATGTAATCGACGCACTGAACCCGTCAATTTTCAAGAAGGCGAACGATGAAACTGACTTTTCTCGGTGCGACCGAAACCGTGACCGGCTCGAAGTATCTGGTCGAGCACGGCGGCCGGCGCGTGCTGGTCGATTGCGGCCTGTTCCAGGGCACGAAAAACCTGCGATTGCGCAACTGGAGCCCGCTGCCGCTCGCGCCCGACACGCTCGACGCGGTCGTGCTCACGCATGCGCATATCGACCACACCGGCTATCTGCCGGTGCTGGCGCGCGAAGGCTATCGCGGGCCGGTGTACTGCACGGCGGCCACGGCCGAACTCTGCGACATCATGTTGCGCGACAGCGCGCGGCTGCAGGAGGAAGAAGCCGACTTCGCGAACCGGCACGGCTACTCGAAGCATCATCCGGCGCAGCCGCTCTATACGCTCGACGATGCGCAGCGGGCGCTGCGGCTGCTGAAGCCCGTCGCCTTCGACGAATGCACGGCGCTCGGCGACGGCCTGGCGTTCCGCCTGCTGCCGGCCGGGCACATCCTCGGCGCGGCGAGCGTCGTGATGCACTGGGATCACAAGGTGCTCGCGTTCTCGGGCGACCTCGGCCGCTATCACGACCCGATCATGCAGCCGCCGCGACCGCCGGCGCATGCCGACTATCTCGTCGTCGAATCGACCTACGGCGACCGGCTGCATCCGGAATCCGATCCCGAGAACGCGCTCGCCACGCTGTTCGACACGACCTTCGCGCGCGGCGGGGTCGTCGTGATGCCCTGCTTCACCGTCGGCCGCGCGCAGGAGATCCTGCACTACATCGCGCGGCTGAAGGCGTCCGGCCGCATGGCGCGCGTCCCCGTGTTCGTCGACAGCCCGATGGCGACCGACGTGACCGAAATCTATCGCCACCACATCCTCGAACACCGGCTGACGCTTTCGGAAGCGAACGCGCTCGGCCACGCGGCGACGATGATCCGGACGGTCGAGCAGTCGAAGGCGATTGCGGAACACCACGGGCCGATGGTCATCATCGCCGGCAGCGGCATGGCCACGGGCGGGCGCGTGCTCCATCACCTGAGCCGCTACGCGCCCGACGCGCGCAACACGATCGCGCTGGTCGGCTATCAGGCAGCCGGTACACGCGGCGCGGCGCTGGCCGCGCACGAACCGACGGTCAAGATTCACGGCGAATACGTGCGTGTGCGCGCGCAGGTCGAGTCGATCGCCGCGCTGTCCGCGCATGCCGACTACGAGGAGATTCTCCGGTGGCTCGGTACGATGCAGCCCGCGCCCGTACGGACCTTCATCACGCATGGCGAACCTGCATCGGCGGACGCACTGCGGCGGCGTATTTCGGAGCGATTGCATTGGCCGTGCGAAGTCCCGACCTACGCGCAGACCGTCGATCTCGATGCAGTCGAATCGGGCGATGCGCGCGAGCCGGCCGCCGTTTCGTCCTGACTCCGGCGCCGGCGAAACACCGGTCGGGCGCGGCGGGAACCGAACGACGTTGCGTACCGGTCCCCGTCACGCGCCACCGGCCCGTCAGCCGACTTCGATGATCACCTTCAGCGCATGGGTTTGCGCCGCGCGACCGAACGTGTCGTACGCACGCTCGACGTCGTCGAGCGAAAACCGGTGCGTGATCAGGCGTGTCGGATCGAGACGCCCGGCGCGCACGGTCTTCAGCAGCATCGGCGTGCTGACCGTGTCGACGAGCCGCGTCGTGATCGAGATGTTGCGATCCCACAGCTTCTCGAGGTGCAGGTCGGCCTTCACGCCATGCACGCCGACGTTCGCGACGACACCGCCTGGCGCCACGAGCGCCGTGCACATCTCGAACGTCGCCGGAATGCCGACCGCCTCGATCGCGCAATCGACGCCGATGCCGTCGGTCAGCTTCATGACCTCCGCCACCGGATCGCCGGTGCGGCCGTCGACGCAATCCGTCGCGCCGAAGTGCCGCGCGATCTCGAGCCGGTTGCTGTCCGGGTCGATCATGATGACCTGCGCAGGCGAGTAGAACTGCGCGGTCAGCAACGCGGCCAACCCGATCGGCCCCGCGCCGACGATCGCGACCGAGCACCCGGGCTGCACCTTGCCGTTCAACACTCCGCATTCGAACCCGGTCGGCAGGATATCGGACAGCATCACGAGCGCGTCCTCGTCGGCGCCGGCCGGAATCCGGTACAGGCTGGTCGCCGCATGCGGGATACGCACGTACTCGGCCTGCGTACCGTCGATCCGGTTGCCGAGAATCCAGCCGCCGGTCGTGCAATGCGAATACAGGCCGCGGCGGCAGTATTCGCAGCGGCCGCACGACGAGATGCACGAAATGAGCACGCGATCGCCCGGCGTCAGCGAATCGACCGCGGCGCCGACCTGTTCGACGATGCCGACGCCCTCGTGGCCGAGAATGCGGCCGGGCTCGCACGTCGGTACGTCGCCTTTGAGGATATGCAGATCGGTGCCGCAGATCGTCGTGCGCGTCACGCGGACGATCGCGTCGGTGGGCGACTGCAGTTCCGGCTTGGGCCGTTCCTCGAGCGCCTTGCGCCCCGGCCCGTGGTAGACGAGTGCTTTCATCGCTGTTTCTCCGTTCATGTTTCCAGTACATAGGCGCCGGGCGCCGCCGCGAAGCCGTCGGGCGGCGTACGGGCCGGCACGTCGCCCGACGAGCGCGCGTGCAACCAGTCGCGCCAGCATGTCCACCACGATCCGTCGACCGCCGGCGTATCGCGCACGAAGTCGTGCGGGCTGCGGTAAGCCACGCCGGGGTCGCGCGTCCCGCACCGATAGTGGCGCCCCGGATGGCCCGGTTCGGACACGATGCCCGCGTTGTGCCCGCCCGACGTCAGCACGAACGTCAGCGCATGGTGCGTGAGCAGATGGAGCTTGTAGACGGACCGCCACGGCGACACGTGATCGCGCTCGGTGCCGACCACGAACGTCGGCACGTCGATATCCGACAGCGCGACCGGCCGCCCGTCGACGCAATACCGGCCGGCCGCGAGATCGTTGTCGAGAAAGAGCCGCGTCAGGTATTCCGAATGCATGCGATACGGCATGCGCGTGGTATCCGCATTCCACGACATCAGGTCGTTGGGTTTCGTGCGCGTGCCGAGCAGGTATTCGCTCATCATCCGCGACCAGATCAGGTCGCGCGCGTTCAGCAGTTCGAACGCGGCGGACATCTGCGCGCCGTCCAGGTAGCCCTGCCGCCACATCAGCGCGTCGAGCGCGGACAGCTCGCTCGCGTCGATGAACAGGCCGAGCTCGCCGGGTTCGCTGAAATCGGTCTGGGCCGCGAGCAACGTGATCGAGCGCAGCGCCTCGTACTGCTGGCCGTCGCGCGCCAGCGCAGCCGCGGCGATCGCCAGCAGCGTGCCGCCCAGACAATAGCCGACCGCGTGGACCGCCTCGCCGCCGATCGACCGGGCGGCGTCGAGCGCCGCGATGCAGCCGTCCCGCAGATAGTCGTCGAGCCCGAGGTCGCGCGACTCCGCGCCCGGGTTGCGCCATGACACGGCGAACACCGTATAGCCCGCATCGACCAGGAAGCGGATCAGCGAATTGTGCGGCTGCAGATCGAGGATGTAGTACTTCATGATCCACGACGGCACGATCAGGATCGGCTCGTGCGCCACGCGGGCCGTCGTCGGCGCGTATTGCAGCAGCTCGCACAGCGCGTTGCGCCAGACGACGCGACCCGGCGTGATCGCCACGTCGCGACCGGGCAGATAGGCGCGCGCATCGTGTGCCTGCGTGCCGCTCGCGCGCTCGACGAACGCGTTCGCGTCGTCCCGCCAGTGCCGGAAACCTGCCGCGAGGTTCGCGCCGCCACTGCGCATCGTCGCGTCGAGCACGACCGGATTGGTCGCCAGGAAATTGCCCGGCGAACAGGCATCGAGCCACTGGCGTGCGGCGAACCCGACCAGTTCCTCATGATGGCGTTCGACACCCGGCACGCCGCGTGTCGCGTCGCGCCACCAACGCTGGATCGCCAGGAAACCGTCGCGATACACACAAAACGGCCAGCCGCCCCACGCGGGCGCGGCGAAGCGCGGATCGGCGTCGCCAGCGTGTACGGCCAGGCTGCCCGACTCCGCATCGTCGGCCTCGCCGTCGCGTCCGCTTGCCGCCGGCGCCACGGCGCCCAGCCACGCCTGTGCGGCGAGCTCGAAGCCTTTACCCGGCGCTACCGCCAGATGCGCGCTCCAGTCGAGCATGGCCAGCGCCAGCGATACCGGCGACAGCCCGAACGTCAGCGCGGCCACATTCGCGTGCGCGGCACGGTTCCACTGTTCGGCCGCGCTCATCCGGGCAGGCGCGCATCGCGTCGCCGCCGGCGCGTGCCCATCGTCGGCCGGCGTGGGCAGCGATGCCGGCGCGCGACGCGCGCGCAGCACGGACGCGTTCATCGCAGGTACATTCCGCCGTTGACGTCGAATTCCGCGCCGGTTGCGAACGCACCGGCATCGGAGCACAAGAGCGCGACGAACGCGGCGATTTCGTCGGGGTCGCCCAACCGCCCGGCCGGGATCTGCGGCAGGATCTTCGTGTCGAGCACCTCCTTCGGCACCGACTCGAGCATCGCGGTCGCCAGATAGCCGGGCGACACCGTGTTGACCGTCACGCCATGCCGCGCGAGTTCGAGCGCCAGCGTTTTCGTGAAGCCGTGGATGCCGGCCTTCGCGGCCGCGTAGTTGGCTTGCCCGTACGCGCCTCTCGACCCGTTGACGGAGCCGATGTTCACGATCCGCCCGAAACCGGCGTCGATCATGCCCGGCACGAACGGCTTCGTCATGTTGAACATGCTGTCGAGATTGGTGCGCAGCACCGCGTCCCACATGCTCTTCGTCATCTTCACGAAGGTGGCGTCGTGCGTGATGCCGGCGTTGTTGACGAGCACGTCGACGCGCCCGAATTCGGCCAGCACGCGTGCCGCGCAGTGCTGGCACGAATCGTAGTCGGCCACGTCCACTTCGAACGCATGAAACGTGCGGCCCGCGTCGCGTTCGTGCGCGAGCCACGTCGCGACGTGGTCGTTGCGCTCCGTGTACGACACGGCCACCGTCATGCCGGCGTCGTGCAGGCGACGGCCGATCGCGGCGCCGAGCCCGCCCATTCCGCCCGTGACGAACGCGACGCGGTCAGCGCACATGATCGCTCTCCCGTGCGTCTGCGATGCCGTTCAGGCGGCCTGCGGCGAGCGCCCCGTTCGTCGCACCGCCCGCCTCCTCGATCCCGCGCTCCAGCGCGGCCATCCAGTCGGCCCACGGCATGCTGGCTTCGTTGACCACCGCGAGTCGCTCGAGGTCAGGCAACCAGTCGGTCTGATAACGCGACAGCGCGCCCGAGCCGTATTCGCGCAACCAGGTACGCCACGCACTGGCGCGCTCGAATTGCGCACGCATGCACAGCTCGGCGGCGTCCTGCCAGATCTCGACGGTCGCGATCGCGTAGTCGCTCGTCACCTGCCGGCCAGCCTCGGCGAAGGCCGTCCACTCGTTCGTTTCCGCCAGCGCCTGCTGCAGGCGCCGCACCGCGGTGCGGTCGCGCTCGATGCGCCGCCCTGCCAGCGCATGCCATTCGTATTGCCAGTCGCGGTTCAGCGCGACCATGCGCAACGCGAGATCGCAGCCCGCGCGCCAAGCGTCGTTCGGTGTCGTCAAAGCATCGCTACTCATCGGCTTCCCCTTTCGATCGTATCCATGGGCTGGCATCCGCGTCGCGCCGCCTGCCCGGCCTCGGCGTCGCGACCGCTTCACTGTGCGGGTATCGCGCACGGCTGCCGTTGATCTGAGTCAACCGCGTGGAAACCCTGCTTCGTAGACTGGATTGCACCGGCGGATCACCCGTCGATGGAGCGATTCCGATGAGCTACAAAAGCATGGTCGTGCACCTCGATACGAGCGCCCGCGCGCATTCGCGTCTCGAGTTCGCATTGCGTCTCGCCCGGCGCTTCGGTGCGCATCTCACCGGGCTGTTCGCCATCTACACGCCCGAGCCACATTCGTTCTACGTGATGGCCGGTTCCGCCGACTATTTCCGCGCGCAACGCGAACGGCGCGACGAGCGGCTTGCCGCGCTGGAGCGTCTGTTCCATGCGGAGACGGCGCGCGCCAAAGTGCCCGCAACCTGGATTCGCACCGACGAGCGGGCGAACGTGGCCGTACCGCGCGCTGCCCGTCTCGCCGACCTGGTGATCGCGGGCCAGAGCGACCCGAACGATCCCGAAACCTATATCGACGACCAGTTTCCGGAAAATCTCGTGTTGACCGCCGGCCGCCCGGTGCTGTTCTGGCCGTACACCGGAGAATTCCCGTCGGTCGGCGAACGGGTTTTCGTCGCATGGGACGGCAGCCGCGAAGCGACCCGCGCCGCGCACGACGCGCTACCCTTTCTCGAACACGCGAAGCGGACGACGGTCGTCGCCGTGGTCGACGGCAAGTCGGAGGCCGCGGCCACGCGGATCCCGGCCGCCGATGCCGCGCTGATGCTGGCGCGCCATGCGCACGACGTGAACGTGCTCGACATCGACACCGGCGCTGGCTCGTCCGTCGGCGAAACGCTGCTGTCGCGCACGTACGACACGGGCTCCGACCTGCTCGTCATGGGCGCGTACGGCCATCCGCGCTGGCGCGAGCTGTTGATGGGCGGCGCGACACGCACGGTGCTCGCGTCGATGACGCTGCCGGTACTGATGTCGCACTGACGCGTCCGACGCACACGTCATGTCGTCCGCGTCGAGCGCGGCCACGTTGGTCGTCGAGCCGACCAACGAAGCGTGGATCGCGGCACGCGCCGCGATGGGCGTGCTGCGCGGCAGCCCGGACGCTTGATCCAGATCAGCGCCATCGGCGTGTATGCGCCGATGATGGCTTCATCCACATCCGTTCAAGGGACATGCCATGTACTCGAACATTCTGGTGGCACTCGACGGCAGCGACACGTCGTCCCGTGCACTCGACGCCGCGCTGGCGCTCGCGGCGCAAACGGGTGCGCGGCTCACACCCGTCTACGTCGTCGATTTCCTCGCGCCGGCCTACGACATGTACGGATACGATCCGTCGATCCTGGTCGATTCATTCCGTGAAGAAGGATTGCGCGTGATCGACGACGCCGCGCGGCGCATGAAGGCGCGCGACGTGGCCGGCACGCCGCAGATCTCCAACGTCGCGCCGGCAGGCGAAGACGTCCCGCACCGGATCGTCGGCGTCGCGGGCGAGATCGGTGCCGATCTGATCGTGATCGGCACGCACGGCCGGCGCGGCTTTCGGCGCCTCTTCCTCGGCAGCGTGGCCGAACGCGTGCTGCGCCAGGCCCGATGCCCGGTCCTGATGATTCCGGCGAGCTGCGCAGCGAAGGCATCCGCCGACGTCACCGCCGCTTTCACCGCAAAGGAGCCGTCATGAGCTACAAGACCCTGCTCGTCCACCTCGACGACAGCGATCGCTGTGCGACGCGCGTCGACCTCGCGCTCCAGCTCGCGGGACGCTGGAACGCGCACTTGATCGGCCTCTACCTGGTCTGCCAGGATCTCTTCGAGCCGTTGCGCCGGCCCGACGAACCGCTCAAGCTGGCCGTCTACGAGCGCCTCTGCGACCAGCGGCGCAAGGAGGCGGAAGAACGCTTCCTGACGGCCGCCGAACGCGCCGGACGCAGCGTCGAATGGCAGGCGCCGGCGGGCAATGCGATCGATGCCGCGATCCTGCACGCGCGCCACGCCGATCTGCTGGTGCTCGGCCAGGAAGATCCGGACGATCGCATGACGTACGTGGCGCGCCATTTCGTCGAGGATGTCGTGATCGGCAGCGGCCGTCCGGCGATCGTCGTGCCGTATGCGGGCGACGTGCGCACGTTCGGCGAGAACGTGCTGATCGGCTGGGACGGCGGGCGCGAGGCCGCGCGTGCGATGGCCGACGCGCTGCCGCTGCTCGCCCGCGCTCGCTTCGTCAACGTCGAGACGGTCGTCCGCGGACAACCCGATCCGGACAGCACGCCTGCCGGCGTCGACGTCGCCGCGTATCTCGAACGACACGGCGTTCGCGCGTCGTTCTCGACGACGCCGCGCGAGCGGTCGGTCGGCGTGGGCGGGACGCTGCTGAACCGCGTGACCGACGTGCATGCGGACCTGCTCGTCATGGGCCTGTACAGCCATACCCGCGCCCACGAGCGCGTGCTGGGCGGAGCCACGCGCACGATCCTCGAGACGATGACGGTGCCGGTGCTGCTGTCTCACTGAACCGGCGGGCGGGTATCGGGCAGCCGGTCGAGGCTGCCCGCTTTCGTCACAACACGGCCGCACCCGCGCCCAGCCCCTCCCGCACGACCAGCACCGGCCGGTCGGCGGTGCGCACCAGCGACTCGGCGACGCTGCCGAGCAACGCGCGGCGCATGCCGCGACGGCCATGCGTGCCCATCACGATCAAGTCCGCGTCGCATTCGGCGGCCGCTCGCGCCAGCACCGACGACACGTCCTCTCCGCACGCGTCGATCGCATGCACCGTGCCGCGCACGCCGCACAGCCGGAACGCCGTCTCGGCATCCGCCACCGCGACCGCGGCCTTGTCCGCGTCCAGCCCGGCCGGGTCGCGCCGGCCGATATAGCCGCTGTCGACGTCCATCAGCCGCGGCGCGTCCGATACCACGCACACGGCGACGATCAAGCCGCCCGACGCGCGGGCGAGCGCGATCGCCTCGTCGAGCGCGAGCCGCGAGCCGCGGCTGCCGTCGAGGGCCGCAAAGATTCGTGCATACATAAAGCCTCCCTGTTGCCGTTCGGTGTCGATCGGCATGCCCACCAGTCTGGGCGCGACGCACATCGTCCGGTTGACGTCGGTCAAGCCCGCACGGCAACGGACGTACGCATCGGTCCCGATTGGCGAATACCGGCAAAACGCGCACAATTTCGGCGCATCGGACATGCTTTCGATGCGACCCTTTGAAGAGACATCGTCCGGTCATCGACGGCCGCCATCCTGTCCGCCGTCCGGAATCGGACGATTGCAACGCTCCGGTCGGAGCCGGATCGACGAACGCCGGCGGGCGCCTGCCCCGCGCGAGCCGGCAAAGGATGCACGCCATGATCAGGGTACTCATTGCGGACGACCACACGCTCGTCCGGGACGGCCTGCGGCACATCCTGCAGAACGCGCGCGACTTCGTCGTGGCGGGAGAAGCCAGCGACAGTGCGTCGACGATCGCGCTGACGCGCGGCACCGAGGCCGAGGTACTGGTGCTCGACCTGTCGATGCCCGGCCGCAACGGCATCGAACTCATCAAGCAGATCAAGGACGAGAAACCGGCGCTGCACATCCTGGTGTTGACGATGCATGCCGAGCAGCAATATGCGGTGCGTGCGTTCCGCGCCGGCGCATCGGGCTACATGACCAAGGAAAGCGCAAGCGCGGAGCTGGTGGCCGCGCTGACGAAAATTGCCGGCGGCGGCGTGTACGTCAGCCTGTCGATGGCGGAGCAATTCGCGCAAAGCCTCAACGAGCCGACCGACCTGTTGCCGCATCAACGGCTGTCCGATCGCGAATTCGACGTGTTCCGGCGCGTGACCTCCGGCGAGTCCATTTCCGAGATCGCGCGGGCGCTGTGCGTGAGCGTCAAGACCGTGAGCACCTACAAGACGCGAATCCTCGAGAAAATGCAGATGGCCAACGATACGGCGCTCGTCCGGTACGCGATGCGCCACAAGCTGTTCGACGATCCTGACGAACTCTGACCGCGACAACCCGCCGCACCGTTGTAGGAATCGTCCTACAAACCTTCGCTATCACCTACCGCATCTTCAATTTCCGCTGATTTCAATCAAGCGTCCGGCTGTCCATACTCCGATCAAGAACAACACACCGGCGTGCCTTCCGGAGCTGCCCGGCCTTGCCGTCCCGTCGCGACTGCATCGTCGGCCCGCCGATCCGGTGGGCGCCGATTCGACCAACCAGGCGGCGACGTGCCTGTCCGCCTGTACGACGGCCAGCGCAACCGCGACGACGCGATCCGCTGCCGCCCCAACCGGAGCAGATCATGCAGAGCCATGCCGAAACCACGACGACGGCGCCGTTGCACCCGTTCATTCCGCTGCATCCCGTCGCGCGGGCGGACCAGCCGAAGCGCACGTCGTCCCGCTGCTCGTCCTGCACGCTGCGCACCGTTTGCATGCCGCGGGAAATGACGCCCGACGAGTTCGCCCGGGTCGACGCGATGATCTGCACGACGCGCCACGTCAAACGCGGTGAAACGCTGTTTCGCGCGGACGACACTTTCCACAGCATCTATGCGGTCAGAACCGGATCGTTCAAGACCGTGATGATGCATCGCGACGGCGACGAGCAGATCACCGGCTTCCAGATCGTCGGCGAAGCGCTCGGGCTCGACGGCGTGCATACCGGACGGCACAACGGCGATGCGATCGCGCTCGAGGACAGTACGGTCTGCATCATTCCGTTCGGCCAGCTCGAGCAGATGTGTCGCGAAGTGCGGCCGATGCAGCATCACGTGTATCAGATGATGAGCGGCGAAATCGTCCGCGAATCGGCGCTGATGGTGCTGCTCGGCACGATGACCGCCGAGCAGCGCGTGGCCGCCTTCCTGCTGAACCTGTCCACCCGCTTCAAGGCGCGCGGCTACTCGGCCGCCGAATTCGTGCTGCGGATGACGCGCGACGAGATCGGCGAGTATCTCGGGATGAAGCTCGAAACGGTCAGCCGCATGCTGTCGAAGTTCCAGCGTGACGGGCTCGTCGCCGCGCAAGGCAAGCAGATCCGCATCGTCGATCCGGAAGGCCTCGGGCGCATCTGAGTGGATCGCGCGAACCGGGCGGGATCAATCGCGCATGCCGAGCACGGCGGCGCCGGACACGCGGCCCCTGCGCAGATCGTCCAGTGCGCGATTCGCATCGGTCAGCGCGTAGCGCACGGCCTCGACCCGCAGCGGCATCGCGGCGGCGATCCGCATGAATTCGACCGCATCGGCACGCGTCAGGTTGGCGACCGATGCGATCCGGCGCTCGCCCCACAGCCACGCGTACGGAAAGCTCGGGATATCGCTCATGTGAATGCCGCCGCATACGACAATCCCGCCTTTGCCGACGGCGCGCAGCGCGGCCGGCACCAGCGTGCCCGCCGGCGCGAAAATGAGCGCGGCGTCGAGCGTTTCCGGCGGTGTTTCGTCGCTGCCACCGGCCCACGCGGCGCCGAGCGACAGCGCGAGCTGTTGTGCCGCGGTATCGCCCGGTTTCGTCAGCGCGAACACCTTGCGCCCCTCGGCATGCGCGACCTGCGCGACGAGATGAGCGGCCGCGCCGAAGCCGTAGATGCCGATGCGACGCGCGTCGCCGGCCATGCGCAAGGTTCGATAGCCGATCAGGCCCGCGCACAGCAACGGCGCGGCTTCCAGATCGGAATAGCGTTGCGGCAGGTGCACGCAATACCGGTGGTCGGCGACCGTGCACTCGGCATACCCGCCGTCGATCGTATAGCCCGTGAAACCCGGGCTGTCGCACAGGTTTTCTCGGCCGGATACGCAATACGCGCAATGCCCGCATGTCGAGCCGAGCCACGGAACGCCGATCCGGTCGCCGACGGAGAACCCCGTCACGCCCTCGCCGAGCACGCGCACCGTTCCCACGATTTCGTGCCCCGGCACCAGCGGCAGCTTCGGGTGCGCGAGCTCGCCGTCGACGACGTGCAGATCGGTTCGACAGACACCGCATGCGTGCACGTCGATCAGCAGCTGGCCCGGCGCCGGCAGCGGATCCGGCATGTGCGCCTCGCGCAAATACGGTGTCGTGCCGTCAAACATCATCGCAAGCATGCTCGCCTCCCGCTCGGTCGTCTTCGTGCTTCGCTGTCCAAGGCTAATCCCGGCGCATCGCGCGCGCATGGCCCGGTGACGGGCGCTTGATGTGGGTCAACGGCTGCCGGACGGTTGCTGACACGATGAGGTGGCATGACGCCGCCCGCGCGGCGTGCCAGGAGATGATCGAATGATATCCGTTCCCCCGCTTGCCGCAAGCGCCCATGTCGACGATCAATTGAAGTCGCTGTTGGCGTACGCGGTGCTGGCTCCGTCCAGCCACAATTCGCAGCCGTGGCGGTTCATCGTCAACGGCGCCACGATCGCTGTCTGTGCGGACCGGGTCCGCGCGTTGCCCGTGGTCGATCCGTTCGACCGCGAACTGATCATCAGTTGCGGCGCGGCATTGCTCAACCTGCGCGTCGCGCTCGATCACGCCGGCCTCGCCCACACGATCAGCACGTTTCCGTCCGAGGTCGACCCCGATCTCCTTGCGCTGGTCCGCGTCTGCGACGACGGCTATTCCGATCCGTCTCTCGGCGGGCTGTTCGACGCGATCCAGGACCGCGTCACGACGCGCGCGCCGTTCGAATCTACCGCGGTGCCCGACGAGATTCAGCGCGAGCTGATCGCGGCCGGTGTCGCGGAAGGCGCCGAGGTCGCGTGCATCGACTCGACCGCACGCCGCGCACGGGTCGCCGAACTGGTTGCGCAGGCCGACCAGCAGCAGTTCGCGGATCCGCGCTTCCGCCGCGAACTGGCGAGCTGGATCGATCCGCGCCGGCGCGTCGACGGCATGCCGGCATTCGCGGCCGGCGTGCCGACGCTGCTGGACTTCGCGGCGCCTGTCGTGACGATGGCGGTGCGAACGTTCGATCTCGGCAACGGGCTGGCCGCGCTCCATCATCAGCTCGTCGGCGCATCGCCTTTGATCGTGTGCCTGTCGACCGTGCGCGACGACCGCGAAGCGTGGCTGGCCGCGGGCCAGGCGCTGGAGCGGATCCTGCTCGTCGCGGCGCGCGCGGGCTATACGGCGTCGTACCTGAACCAGCCGATCGAGACGGCCGCGCTGCGTGCCGACCTGGGCCGGATGCTCGGGCTACACGGCGAGCCGCAGTTGCTGCTGCGGGTGGGCCGCGGCCCGCACACGCCGCATTCGCCCCGTCGCCCGCTCGGCGAAGTGATCTCCTGAGCGCAACCGGCGACGCGCCGCGCGCATTCCGCTCCGGACGAGGAAAACATGAACATCACGCGCTGCTCCGCTTTCTCTTTCTTTCTGCTCGCTGCCATGGCCGGAACGGCGGTCGCGCAAACGACCGTGCCCGAGCCGACCGAGCTCGTCAATGCGCAGCACTGCATGTTCTGCCACACGCCCGACATGACGTTCCTCGGGCCGTCGTTCCACGACATCGCCGCGCGCTACCGCGGCGATCCTCACGCGGCCGCCGAACTGGAACGCAAGTTGCGCGTCGGCGGCCCCGCGCATTGGGGCGACACGCCGATGCCGTCCGCGATCGATCGCGGCGGGCCGCTGTCTGCCGACGACGCGCATCAGCTCGTCCAATGGGTGTTGAGTCAGTGACCGTGCGCACGATAGTCAAACGCGCTCCTGCCGGCATGGCGCGCGGCGGCGCGCGCGGCAAGCGGGTACGCGCCCGGCCCGAATCGCCCGCCAGCCTCGACGACATCCCGCGGCCGTCTCGTCGAGGGCGGCATCTCGCCAGCCATCCGGACTGCACGCCCGGCGACGCGGACACGTCGTTGCTGCATCGCGCGACCATGCGCGGTATCCGGCTGCAGCTCGACTACTGGAACGCCGAAGCGCGCCTGCAACACGAGCGTATCGGCCATGCCGTCGTGATCTACGGCAGCACGCGCATCGTCGCGCCCGCCGTCGCGAACGCACGGCTCGCCGAAGCGAACCGCCTGCTCGCGCTGCGTCCGCGTGACCCGGGCCGGCGTCGTGCCGTCGCGGTCGCCAGCCGTCTCCTCGAGCACAGCGCGTACTACCGCGTCGCACGCGAATTCGGCCGTATCGTCGGTCATGCCGACCGGCGCGCGCGTACGGCGCGCCTCGCAATCGTCACGGGCGGTGGCCCCGGCATCATGGAGGCCGCCAATCGCGGCGCCTACGAGCGCGGCGCCCCGAGCATCGGCTTCAATATCGAGCTGCCGCACGAACAGGCGCCGAATCCGTACATCACGCCGGATCTGTGCTTCCGGTTCCACTACTTCGCGATTCGCAAGCTTCACCTGCTCGAGCGCGCCAAGGCAGCCGTGTTTTTCCCCGGCGGATACGGCACGTTCGACGAACTGTTCGAGGTCCTGACGCTGCTGCAGACGCGCAAGATCGCGCCGCTGCCGGTTGTCCTGGTCGGCGAAGCGTACTGGCGGCGTGCCGTCGATCTGGCGTTTCTCGCGGACGAAGGGATGATCGACCGCCGCGACCTCGAACTGTTCACCTACTGCGAATCCGCCGCCGATATCTGGCACGCGATCGGATCCTGGTATGCACGGTGCCGCGCCGGGCGGGCGGCCCGACGAAGCCCTTCGCCGAAGCCGTCCGCCGTGTAGGAATCCGCCGACGGCCTCCGCTCGATTCCTACTACAACTTCGGGACACGCCGATTGAATCGCGCATGCACGCCAACGATACTGAAATCACGGATAACGGCTCCCGGCATACCGATCGCGAGCCCTCAGGAGAGACGTCATGTCACACGCTACCCAGCCTGCCGATTCGGGCAATCCGTCCGGTCGGTCCGATGCAGCAGCGCTCGACACGCCGGCATTGGTCACCCTCGCCCGCGATGCCGGCATGCTCGTGATCCTCGACGGCCAGATCGGACGGGAACGGTACGAAAGCGTGACGGGATCGATCGCCACGCTCGCCCGCTTCGCGCAGGCGCTGCAACGTTCGGCGCTCAAGGCTGCATGAAACCGGGCGCGATCGAAGCCGTGCCGCGCGCCGACTCAATGCCGATGAACTGGCCCTCACGGATCGGGCCGCCCCTTTTGCCCGGATATCCGCTGAATGAAGCGGCGATGAACCTGCTCCGCTCCGGACGCATCGCACGCATGTTCCCGGTGGGGCGTTGCTCGCGAACTATCGGTGTGCATGGTTATCGCGCGATCTCTATGCGGGCATCGCGCTTTCCGCCGTGCTGGTAGGGGCCGGTGAAGGATCGCCTGCGCGCCTACGGGCTGTTCGACGTGTTCGGCGCGGCCAGCTTCTTTCCGACCGTGACCGATGCCGTTGCGCATCACGTCCAGCGGAATGGCGAGCACGGCATGCGTTCCGCGTCATCGCCGCCCGCGCGGAAAAGGATGGGCGGCTAGACGCTTGAAGATGGGCGGCCGCCACGCGCATCGCGTCGAGCCGGGAGAAGCGGTCGGCTTCTGTCCGACAACCTTACTCGACGACCAGGTCGTCGACGACGGCGCGCACGCCCCGCGCCGACCACGCGGCGCCGCGCACGGCCTTGCGTTCGGAGAACGAGCCGACCTTGCCGGACAACCGGACGGTGCCGTCACGCACCTCGATCGCGATGTGTTTCGCCTCGCGCTCCGCGTGGCGCATGATCGCGCGCTTGATGCTGCCGCCGATGTCGGCCGAGCCGACCGCCCCCTGCACGACGATGCGGTCGGTCACGCCGGTCACGCTGCGCATCTGCGAGATCGCGCGCACGGCCAGATGGCTCTGATATGCCCATTCGACCCGGCCGGACAGCGTGATCCAGCCGTGCTCGACCTGCACCTTGACCGCGTCGTCATGCAGCCCGACCGTCCAGTGCAGCACCGAGCGCACGGCATTCGCGATGTCCTCGTCGGTGCGGACGTCGTCGTTCGGCAGATGCACGGTCATGTCGACGACGAGCGCCTTGACACCGGCCACGCGGTTCGCCGCACGCTCGATCGCGAGTTTCTCCGCATAGCTCGGCGGGTGACCCGAAAGCGTCACGATCCGGTCGGACACCTCGACACCGATTCGTGTCGCGTCGATTGCCGGGTCGGATTCCAGCTCGTCCTGAACGTCCTGTTTCAACTGCTTGTCGGTTTTCATCGTCTGCACTCCCGTGAGCCGCGGCGCGCTTGTCCGCCGTACACGGCCAGATTTGCACACGCGCGGCCCCGCGTTGCTGATGCAGGTCAACGGATGCCCTGTGCCGGGCTTCGCGGCTCGTGCATGGGTCGCTTGACGAAGGTCAAGCCGGTGCGGCCCGGCCGTCTTATCGTGAGATCGCCGATGCGCGACGTGTCCGGCTCGCGCAGCGATGCCCGAAGGAGATTCACATGACGGAACAGCAACTGTTGGCCTATTCGCCGGCGCCTCCGGCGCTGCCGGCGCCGCCGCAAGGGGCGTCGCCGGCCATCATCGATCTGCCGCGCCCGACCCTCGACGGCGGCACGCCGTTGATGACGGCACTCGCAACGAGAATGAGTTCACGCGAATTCACCGCCACGCCGCTCTCGCCTGCGACGCTCGGCGAATTGCTGTGGGCCGCGGACGGCATCAACCGGCCGGCAAGCGGCGGTCGTACGGCGCCGTCCGCGCACGCGTTCAATGAAATCGACCTCTACGTCGCGCTGCCGCACGGCGTTTACCGCTACGACGCGCCCGCGCATCGGCTCGTGCTGAAACACGCGGCCGATGCACGCAACCTGACGGGGTACCAGGACTTCGTGGGCCGCGCGCCACTCGATCTCGTCTACGTAGTGCGGACCGCCGCGATCCTCGACATGCCGCCGCCGCAACGCGACGTGTTCTCGGCCATCGCGGCGGGCGCCATCGCACAGAACGTTTCGCTCTACTGTGCGGCAGCCGGCCTCGGCACGGTCGTGCGCGGCTGGATCAATCATCGCGTGCTCGCCGACGCGTTGCGGCTGAATGAGGACGAACTGCCGATCCTCGCGCAGACCGTCGGATACCGTGCCGGCGGGACGGTATCGGCGGCGTGAGCGCACGTGGACGGTTGAAAGAAACGGCGCGCGGATGGCTCCGCGCGCCGTCATCCTCCCTTCGAGCGACGCGTGCCCCGCGTCGCCCGGCGTCTGCCTCCCGATCAGCTGATCGTCAGCTTCTTCTGCCCGACCGGCGCCTTCTTCGGCAGCGTCAGCGACAGCACGCCGTCCTGATACGTCGCCGTCGCGTTCGCGTCGTCGATCTCGCCAGACAGCGAGAACGACCGGCCGATCGCGCCGCTGTAGCGCTCGCGCCGGATCACGCGCTCGCCATCCTTCTGCTCGTTGTTGCGCTCGACCTTCGCGTTGATCGTGACGGTTCGGCCCGTCACCTGGACATCGATATCCTCCTTCGCGACGCCCGGCAACTCCGCATTGACCTTGTAGGCATTGTCGCTTTCCGTCACGTCGATCTTCATCGACGCAAGATCGGGTTCGTCCGTCGTCGCCACGCCGCGCAGCGGCCTGAACAGCCCCTGAAACAGGTCGGAGACGGGTTCGATCGAAAACGGATCGTAACGCGTGAGGTGGGTCATGGTTCGCACTCCTCGTACGGTTGACATGCAGCAGCGCTTTCGTCCGGCCAGCGCGGTGCCGTGATGCGGATCGGACTGGCGCGGCATCGCGTGCCGCGCAACGGACGAAGGATCCCTTCGAAATCAGCGTATCCGCTCACACCGTCACGCGCTTGATACGCGTCAATGACCCACGGCGATCACGTACAGAACCGGAAAAATCCGCTGTGAAGCAGGATCGGCCTGCCGTCCATTTCCTCGAGCAGGCAGCGCGCCGCGCGTTCGATCGCGGAGCGATGGTGCGCGAATGCGTCGACAAGATCCTGTTCGCGCGGCGATGCCGCCCGAAAGTGATCTTCCAGCGCTTCCGCGGTGATCGCGCAGCGCACGCGTCGGCCTTCGACCACGGCCGGAAAGGCCAGTGCCGGGTCTTGACCGCAATACGTCGGCGGTTCGGAAGGAAAAGTTATCTGCATGACGATCCCCTGGGCAGGTTGCGTGCCGACCGTCGCCCGACCCGGGCGGCCGGACCCGTTATCGGGCACGGCGACGCTAGGCTGCCGCGACGGCAGCCGGCGCGGCATCGTCGCCGCGTACGAGCAGGACCGGACAACGCGAACCGCGCAGGAAACGTTCGGCTACGCTGCCGAGGACCAGCCGGCGGACGCCGCGCCGCCCGTGCGTGCCGACCACGGCGAGATCGATCGACCGTTCGACGACATAGCGTTGCAGCCGCTCGGCGATATCCACGCCGGGTTCGGTCTCGATGATTTCGGTATCGCCGTTGACGGCCGCATGCGAGATGGCCCGCTCCGCGCTTCGCAACACGGCCGCGCCATCGCGCCGAACCTCGTCGAGCAGGGCACCCGGGTCCATGCGTCCGGCGTACGTGATCAGAAGCGATTGGTCGACGACGAAAACGGCGAACAGGCGCGCGCCACATGACCGGGCAACCTTCAAGCCCTCTTCAAGCGCCAGATTCGAAGAAGGACTGCCGTCGACGGCGACCATGATGTTCGTGTACATACCGACCTCGCTGGATGACTGGACGCGCCGGTGGCGTTCGGCGTTGTTTCATCATCAGCGCTCGCTGGAAACCGGCGTTGACCGAAGTCAACGGTTTGAAGCGATATGAGCCGACGCGGGAGGCGCTCCGTTATCGAGGGTCGACCGGCAGCGTCGGCGTGCCCGTTGGGCGCTCGTACGTCGCGAAACCGCGCTCGATTTCAAGGATCTTCGACGCGCATGCATCGTATTGCCAGCCGGGGCCGCCATCGGTGCCGTACATGCCCTTGCACATCGCCTTGAGCCGGATCACCGCGCCGCCGTCGCCCGATACCGTGCGCGACGCCCATAGATACACTTCTCCGGCGAAATGCGATTGCGCGGTTTCGATCCTGTCCGCGCTGAATCGCGTGATACGGGTCGACGAATGCGCGTCGATGTAGCCCCGTGCGAGCTGCCATGCACGGTCGCATTCGGGCGGCGTCGAACACTGCAGCGCGGCAGCCTCCCGTGCCGCCTGCAATTGCGTTTCGGTCGACCGGAACGCCGCCCCCTGCCCTACACCGGCGCAAGCGCCCAGCGCGAGCGCGGCGCCGATGATCCACGTCAGATGTTTCATTGCCCATGCCTCATCACGCGGCGACTCGCGCGTGCCATCGGGCGCCGCCTTGTGCGAGCGCCGGCGTCCACTGTATTGCCGGCAGCGCGAATGCGATTGACCTGCGTCAATCGCCGCCCTGCGTTGCCGATCGCGGACTGCCCTTCGTCGCCACGAGAAAATGCTTTCCACCATTCCTTGGTTTGAGCGGTGCGGCGCAGCCCGTAGCATGGGCGCGTCACCCATCCTCCAGCATCGGAATGTCCGCGCAAACAGACAAGGTCGTCCATTGGCTGCTGTCCAGCCTGGAGCCGAAAAGCCAGCTTTTCCACGTCGGCCAGTATTGCGGCGACTGGCAGGCATCCACCGCCGGCCGTGCGAAAGCGAGCTTCCACATCCTCCTTCACGGATCGGCGTGGCTGCACTTCGCCGACGGCCGCGACAGCATCCCGGTCGCCGAAGGTGAAGCCGTCTTTCTGCTGCGCGACGTGCCGCACGGCTTGTCGCCGAGCCCGGTCAATCCGCACGCCTGTGCGGTCGCGGGCAGCCATCCGCTCGAGCGACGCGGGTCGATGCAACCGCTCGACCCGTCAATCGACGGCAGCGTCGGCCTCGCCTGCGGTTTCATCGAATTCCAGTCCACCGTGTCGCGCGCGATCGTGTCGCTCTTTCCCGAATACCTGATCGTACGGCGCGGCGACGACGCCTATCGCGGCATCCATGGGCTGTTCGATCTGATTCGCGCCGAAGGGCGTCATGGCGTCGACGCGCCGTCCCCGCTGATCGACAAGCTGGTCGAACTGCTGCTGTTCTACGCGGTGCGGGACGCCGCGGGGCACGATACCGTCGCCAGCGGGCTCGCGTCGCTGATGCAGCGGACCGGTTTCGGCACGCTCGTCGCCGCGATCATCGACGCGCCGGCCGACGCATGGACCACGGAATCGATGGCCGCGTTCGCGAACATGTCGCGCACCGCGTTCTGCAAGCATTTCAGCGAAGCATCCGGCCATCCACCGATGCAGTTCGTCACGATGGTGCGGATGCGGCTCGCGGCGGACCTGCTGCAACAAGGCTTGCCGATTTCACGGGCGGGCGAACTGGTGGGCTATCAGTCGGAGTCGGCGTTCGCGCATGCGTTCAAGCGCACGATGGGCATGCAACCCGGCGCATGGCGCCGCGACCGCGACGACGCGTCGCCATCGGCAGCCCGCCTGCACTAGCCGGCCGTCGCGGCGCGCGGCGCGGGACGAACGCACAGGAATCGCGGATGTTCGCGCATTGTCCGGCGGCGGCGGCGCCTCGACAATGATCTCACTGCCCCTCCGGAGAATCCTGTGAGCCGCCTGCCTTTGCTTACCGTCGAAACCGCCCCCGCGGCCAGCCAGCCGTTCCTGGAAAAATCGCAGCGCGCGAACGGTTTCCTGCCGAACCTCGTGCGCTCGCTCGCGAACGCGCCGGTCGCGCTCGAAACCTACCTGACCGTCGCGGAGATCAACGGCCGCGCGGGCCTCACATTCGCCGAGCGCGAAGCCGTGCAGATCACCGCGGCCGCCGTCCACGGCTGTGCATTCTGCGTGGCCGGACACACCGCCGCCGCGCTGAAAAAAGCCCATGTCGATCGCGCCGACGTCGACGCACTGCGCGACGGCGAACCGGTCGCCGAGCCGCGGCTGGAAGCCGTCGCGGCTTTCACGCGCGCCGTGATCGCGACGCGCGGCGGCGTGACCGACGACGCGCTCGACGCGTTCCTGGCCGCCGGCTTCACCGAAGCGAACGCGCTCGAAGTGGTGCTGGGCGTGAGCCTCGCGACGCTGTGCAACTTCGCGAACAATCTGTCGCGTAACGAACTCAACCCCGAACTGGCGGCATACCGATGGGAACCCCGGACACAAGCCGCCTGACGGCGCCCGCACTCGACGCGTCGCTGGTCGACTGGCTCGACGCGAACGCCACGCAGCTCGACACGAGCGCCGCGCTGAAGGCGGAGGTCGTGCCGCGTCTCGCGGCCGCCGGCCTGTTCCGGACCGGCGTGCCCGCGAGCCTCGGTGGCGCGGGCGGCGCCACCACGGACGCCATCGCCGGCATCGCCGCGGTGGCCGAGCATTCGCTGACCGCCGCCTTCGTGCTGTGGGGCCAGCGCAGTTTCATCGAATATCTGCTGCAAAGCCCGAATGCCGCGCTGCGCGAGCGCTGGCTGCCGGCGCTGCTCGACGGCCGTTGCGCCGGCGCGAGCGGCCTGTCGAACGCGATGAAATACCTGTCCGGCATCGAGTCGCTTCAGATCGACGCGACGCCGCACGCAGAAGGCGCCGACGACTGGCGGATGACCGGCCGGATGGCGTGGGTGACGAACCTGCGCGCGCCACGGTTCGTGGTGGCGGCCGCCGTCACGTTCGGCGATGAGCGCCCGTCCGCGATCGTCGCGATTCCGGATGACGCGCCGGGCCTGACCCGCAGCGCCGATCTCGACCTGATCGCGCTGCGCGGCAGCAACACCGCCGCGCTGCATCTCGACGGCGTAGCGACCGACGCCGCGTGGCTGATCCATCCGGACGCGCAAACCTTCCTGCCGGCGGTGCGACCGGCCTTCCTCGGCTTGCAGTGCGGGCTGTCGATCGGGCTCGCGCGGCGCGCGCTGGCCGAAGCGCGGCGCGCGGCGGAAACGACGCGCGGCATTCTCGGCCCCGAAGTCGAAGCCTGCGCGGCCGAACTGACCGCCGCCTGCGCGCACCTGTCGGCCGGCCTCGCCGACGGCAGCCTGCGCGCGCATCCGAACCGCCTGTTCGAGCTGCGCATCGCGCTCGCGACGCACGTGGCCACCGCCGTGAACCTCGAACTCGAGGCGAGCGGCGGCCGCGGCTATCTGCGTGATGCGGGGCTCGGCTTCGAACGACGCTGGCGCGAAGCGGCGTTCATTCCGATCGTCACGCCGAGCGTCGTGCAGTTGAAGGCGCAACTCGCCGCGCAGGCGCGGAGCATCGCCGCATGACGCCGCCGCTGCTGGACGCTCGCCATCTGACGCTCGGCTACGACGGCGAGCGGCGCAATACCGTCCTGGCCGATGTGTCACTGTCGGTCGATCGCGGCGAAATCGTCGCGTTGATCGGCCCGAGCGGCACCGGCAAGTCGAGCCTGTTGCGCGCACTGGCCGGGCTGGAGCGGCCGCAATCCGGCACCGTGTCGGTCGACGGTACGACGTTGCAGGGCCCGCACCCGCGGATCGCGATCGCGTTTCAGGACCCATGCCTGCTGCCGTGGCTGTCGACCGAAAAGAACGTCGCATTCGGGCTCGCCTTCGAACATCAGGAGCGCCTCACGCGCGAACAGCAACGCGAACGCGTCCGCTCGGCGCTGCAGGCGGTCGGGCTCGAAGCCGCCGCGTCGCTGCGTCCGGCCCAGCTTTCCGGCGGGATGGCGCAGCGCGCGGCGCTGGCGCGCGCACTCGCGCGTCAGCCGCACGCGCTGCTGCTCGACGAGCCGTTCTCGGCGCTCGACGAAGTGACGCGCGCCGCGATGCAGCAGTTGCTGGTCAACGTCGTGTCGACGACACGCTGCGCGACGGTGCTCGTGACGCACGATATCGACGAGGCGCTGCTCGTGGCCGATCGCATCGTGCTGCTCGGCACGCAAGGCCGCCTCATCGATGCATGGCACGTCGATTTCCCGCACCCGCGCGATGCGTTCGTCACCGAACTCGGCACGATGCGCATCGACATCCTGAAGGCGTTGCAGGCCGGCATGAAGCGTCCGCACGCGTCCGAACTCCCCTCCCTGAACTGACCCGACCCGCCTATCCATGTGCCAGATTCCGATGTCGCGCCGCGAATGGCTGAAGCTTGCGGCCCTGTTCACCGCGACGGGGGCCGCCCCGTTGCTGTCGATGACGAACGCGCACGCCGCGGCAGAACCGGATGCGCCGGTTCGCATCGGCTATCTGCCGATCACCGACGCGGCCCCGTTGCTGGTCGCCCACAACAACGGCTATTTCGCGTCCGAAGGGCTGACGGTCGAACCGCCGAAGCTGTTGCGCAGCTGGGCGCAGCTCGTCGAAGCATTCCTGTCCGGCCAGGTCAACGTCGTGCACCTGCTGTCGCCGATGACGCTGTGGGCGCGCTACGGCAGCCGCGCGCCGGCGAAGGTGGTCGCGTGGAACCACGTGAACGGCTCCGGGCTGACGGTCGCGCCCGACATCGATTCGCTGCGCGATCTCGGCGGCAAGACCGTCGCGATTCCGTTCTGGTATTCGATTCACAACGTCGTGCTGCAGGACATGCTGCGCCAGCAGGGGCTCACACCCGTGCTCAAGCGGCGCGGCACGCCTGCGGCGAACGAAGTCAACCTGGTCGTGATGGCGCCGTCGGACATGCTGCCCGCGCTCGCCGCGCGCCAGATCGCCGGGTATATCGTCGCGGAGCCGTTCAACGCGACCGCGGAATTGATGAAGATCGGCAAGATTCTGCGCTTCACCGGCGATGTGTGGAAAAACCATGCGTGCTGCGTCGTGTTCATGCACGAGAACGATCTGACGCAGCGGCCCGCGTGGTCGCAAAAGGTCGTCGACGCGATCGTGAAGGCGCAGCTGTGGGCGCGCGCGCATCCGCAGGACACCGCGCAGTTGCTGTCGAAGGACGGCGCGCACCGCTATTCGCCGCATACGCTCGCGTCGCTCGAGCGCGTGCTGGTGCCGTCGGCGTCGCTGGCCGACGCCTACCGGGCGAGCGGCGCGATCCGCCATGCCGACTGGCACGCGAAGCGGATCGACTTCCAGCCGTATCCGTTCCCGAGCTATACCGAGGCGCTGGTTCAACGCCTGAAGCGCACGGTGGTCGACGGCGACAGCGGCTTCCTCGCGTCGCTCGACCCGGCGTTCGCGGCCCGCGATCTCGTCGACACCCGCTTCGTGCGCAAGAGCATCGAGGCAGTCGGCGGGCTGAGCGCATTCGGTCAAGCAGGCGCGTTCCAGCGCGAGGAGATCATCGTTGTCTGATGCGCTCGCCACCCGCCGCTCATCGGCACCCGACACGCACCGGGACGTCGGTTCCCGCTTGCCGGCACGCGTGGCCGCGGGTTGGCTCGGCGTCGCCGGGCTCGTTGCGACGGTCGCCGTGTGGTGGGCTGCGATCCACGGGTTGACCGAGCCCGGCTCGCTCGGCCGGCAGTTCGCGCCGGACCGCGCGTTCGCCAGCCTGCGGTCGCTGTGCGCGGACGATCATCTCGTCGAACACGCGCTCGTCAGCCTGCGACGCATCGGCGTCGGGCTCGGGGCGGCGCTGCTGGCCGGCGTCCCGCTCGGGCTGCTGATCGGCCGCGTGCAATGGGTCGAGCGGATGCTGTCGCCGACGTTCCAGTTCCTGCGCATGGTGTCGCCGCTGTCGTGGATGCCGCTCGCGGTCATGTCGTTCGGCATCGGCGATCGTGCGATCTACTTCCTGCTCGGATTCGCCGCGTTGTGGCCGGTGCTGATGAGCACGGCGGCCGGCGTCATGCAGATCGACCGGCGCTGGCTGCAACTCGGCGCCAGTCTCGCGGCCACCCGCCGCGAGCTGCTGGTGCATATCGTGCTGCCCGCCATCGCGGGGCCGCTGCTCAACGGCATCCGGCTCGCGATCGGCATTCTGTGGATCGTGCTGGTGCCGGCCGAGATGCTCGGCGTCAACGCGGGCCTCGGCTACCTGATCCTCGACACGCGCGACCGGCTCGCGTATGCCGAACTGACCGCGGTGATCGTCGTCATCGGTGCGCTCGGCTTCACGCTGGACGGCATCGCGCGGTTATTGACCCGCGCGCTGCTGGCGTCCGACCGCTAGCGCCGCTCACGCGATACGCGGCAATCGGACGAACCGTGTGCCGCGGGCGGCTCAATTCCACGCATGCCGCGCCGGGCGTGCGCCGTTCAGATAGTAGTTGCCGACGAGGTGATATTTCCAGCGCACCGGGTCGTGCAGCGTATGCGTGCGCGCGTTGCGCCAATGCCGGTCGAGGTTGTGCTCGGCGAGCGTCGACTGCGTGCCGGCCAGCTCGAACAGCTTCTCCCCCGCGAGCAGCGCGACCTCGGTCGTCAGCACCTTCGCCTCGCCGACCGCGACGGACGCCCGCGCGACATCGTCTTCCGTCACGTCGCCCTTTGCCGCGATCTCGTCGAGCGTGCGCGCCGCGCGTTCCAGCAACGCGTCGGCCGCATGCAGCTGGATGTGCAGCCGGCCGATTTCGCGAATCGTCAGCGGATCGTCCACCGCCCGCTCGACGCCGCTGTCGACCCACGGCCGCGTGCGGGTCCGCACGAATGCGAGCGTATCGTCGATCGCCGCCTTCGCGATGCCCGCGTCGATCGCCGCCTGGATGATCTGCGACAGCGGGCCGTTGAGCGTCGGCACGTCCGACACGCGTTGCGCGGGCAGCACGTGCGACGCGGGGATGCGCACCGCATCGAGCACGACCGTGCCGCTCGCGGTCGTGCGCTGCCCGAATCCCGACCAGTCGTCGATCACGGTCAGCCCCGGCGTCGGTTGCGGTATGTACGCGAGCCAGGCCTGCTGCGCGTCGTCGAGGCCGAGCACCGGCACGTAGTGCGCGAACAGCGCGCCGGTCGAATAGAACTTCGTGCCGTCGACCACATAGTCGTCGCCGTCGCGGCGCACGCGCGTCTTCAGGTCGAGCACGTGCTTCGTGCCCTTCTCCGAGAATCCGTTGCCGAACCGCTTGCCGCTCAGCACTTCGGCGAAGAAATGACGCTTCTGCGCGTCGGTGCCGACGAGCGTGATCACGTCGATCAACCCGAAATGATTCTGCGGAAGCTGCCCGAGCGACGCATCGGCCGCGGCGACGATCTTGATCACCTCGGTGAGCGTCACGTGCGACACGCCCGCGCCGCCGTATGCCTTCGGCACCGTGATCGCCCACAGCCCCGACTGCGAGAACCATTCGATTTCCTCGCGCGGCAGCCGGCGCTCGCGATCGCGCTCGGCGGCCCCTTGCGCGAGGCGTTGCGCCAGTGCATGCGCGACCGCGATCGCTTCCGCATCGTCCGCAATCACGCGGGCCAGCTGGGGTTGCGCATCGGCCGGCCGCTCCTGAATCGTCGCGCTCGTGTCTGACATCGGGTTCTCCTGTCGAATGGCGAAAGCATTCAATCTAGCAGCGCCGCGCGGGCCGGAAAACCGAGCGATTCTCGAAACGATATTCCTTGGGAGAACAAACGACGTCGCAACGGATGCACGCGAATCGGCGCTTCGACGTCGCAATGGACGCGAGAACGTCGATGCGTGCCCGCGCGGCGTCGGTAATACGTAGCGACGATAACGATCCGAGAATCCGTTATTGGAACGCCCGCGTCGCGCTTCCTATACTGTGCTCCCGGCGCACACGGCCACGCCCTTCGAGGAAATCCGCATGACTTCGTCGCACGCAGCTTTCGACCTTTCCACCGGTACCGATTACGACGCGCTCGCGAGCCGGTTCCGGCCGATCTTCGAGCGTATCGCCGCCGGCACCGCCGAGCGCGAACGCAACCGCGAATTGCCGCACGAGGCGATCGGCTGGCTGAAGTCCGCAGGCTTCGGCGCGATCCGCCTGCCGGCCAGCGCCGGCGGCGCGGGCGCATCGCTGCCGCAGTTGTTCCGGCTGCTGACCGAGCTCGCCGCAGCCGATTCCAATTTGCCGCAGGCGTTGCGCGGGCATTTCGCGTTCGTCGAGGACTGGCTGAACGCGCCGGCCGGGCCGCAGCGCACGGCCTGGTTCGACCGCTTCGCGAGCGGCCAGCTCGTCGGCAATGCATGGTCGGAGGCCGGCGACGTACCGCTCGGCCAGACCGTCACGAAGGTGTCGGAGCAGAACGGCCGGCTCGTGCTGAACGGCAGGAAGTTCTATAGCACCGGCAGCCTGTTCGCCGACTGGATCGACGTGTTCGCGCAGCGCGCGCACGACGGCAGCGACGTGATCGTCGCCGTCGCGACCGCGCAGCCCGGCGTGATCCGCGACGACGACTGGGACGGCTTCGGCCAGACCACCACCGGCAGCGGCACGACGCGTTTCGAGAATGCGGCGGTCGACGCGGACAACGTGATCGATTTCGCGCGCCGCTTCAAGTACCAGACCGCGTTCTACCAGTTGTTCCACGTCGCGACGCTGGCCGGCATCGGCCACGCGATCGTGCGCGACGCGGGCGAGCTCGTGCGCAACCGCACGCGCGTGTACAGCCACGGCAACGCGCAGCGTGCCGGCGACGACGCGCAGCTACAGCAGGTGATCGGCGAAATCGCGTCATGGGCGTACGCGGCCGACGCGCTCGCGCTGCGCGCCGCGCAACCGCTTCAGCAAGCCTATGAAGCGCGCTTCGGCGGCGACGAAGCGGCCGAGCAGGCCGCGAACGTCGCGGCCGAAATCGAATCCGCGCAAAGCCAGCTCGTCGTGTCCGAACTCGTGCTGCGCGCGGCGACGCGCCTGTTCGACGCGCTCGGCGCATCCGCGACCCGCAGCACGACCGCGCTCGATCGCCACTGGCGCAACGCGCGCACGGTGTCGTCGCACAACCCGCTCGTGTACAAGGCGCGCATCGTCGGCGACTGGATCATCAACGGCCGCACGCCGCCGTTCGTCTGGCGTGTCGGCAACGGTGCGGGCGCCCATGCGCAGGCCGGCGCGGAAACGGGGGCCGCGCAATGAGCAAGACCATCCGCTTCAACGCATTCGAGATGAACTGCGTGGGCCATCAGTCGCCGGGCCTGTGGGCGCATCCGCGCGACCGCTCGTGGCAGTACAAGGATCTCGATTACTGGACCGACCTCGCGCGCGTGCTGGAGCGCGGGATCTTCGATGCAATCTTCATCGCGGACGTGATCGGCTACTACGACGTGTACAAGGGCAGCAACTATCACGCGCTGCACCAGGCCGCGCAGATCCCGGTCAACGATCCGCTGCAACTGGCCGCGCCGATCGCGATGGCGACCGAGCATCTCGGCATCGGCATCACCGCGTCGACGACGTTCGAACACCCGTACACGTTCGCGCGCCGGCTGTCGACCGCCGATCATCATACGAAGGGGCGGCTCGCGTGGAACATCGTCACGTCGTACCTGGAGAGCGGCGCGAAGAACGTCGGCGATCACGGGCTGCGCACGCACGACGACCGCTATGCGGTCGCGGCCGAATACGTCGAGGTGCTGTACAAGCTGTTCGAGGGCAGTTGGGAAGATGGCGCGGTGGTGCGCGATCGCGACGGCCGCGTGTTCACGCATCCCGAGAAAGTGCACGAGATCGGCCACAAGGGCCGCTTCTTCGACGTGCCCGGCTATCACCTGTGCGAGCCGTCGCCGCAGCGCACGCCGGTGCTGTTCCAGGCCGGCGCGTCGGGCCCCGGCAAGGCGTTCGCCGCGCAGCACGCCGAATGCGTGTTCGTCGCCGCGCCGACGCGCGACCAGCTCGCGCGCTACGTCGCCGACGTGCGTGCGCGGGCCGCGGCCGCCGGGCGCGATCCGGCGAAGGTGCTGATCTACAACCTCGTCACGGTGATCGTCGACGAGACCGACGAGAAGGCGCAGGCCAAGTTCGACGAGTATCGGCGCTACGTGTCGTACGACGGCTCGCTGGTGTTCATGTCCGGCTGGACCGGCATCGACTTCGGCCAGTACGCGCCGACCGATCCCGTCAGGCGCGTCGAAACGAATGCGATCGTGTCCGCCGTCGAGCACCTGTCGGGCGGCGACACCGCGTGGACGATCGAGGCGCTGGCGGCGTGGGGCGGCATCGGCGGGATGGGCCCGGTGTTCGTCGGGTCGGCGGCGACCGTCGCGGACATCCTGCAGGAATGGGTAGCCGCGACCGACGTGGACGGCTTCAATCTCGCGTATGCAGTCGCGCATGAAACCTTCGAGGACGTCGTGCGCTATCTCGTGCCGGAGTTGCAGCGCCGCGGCGTGTATCCGACCGCGTATGCGCCGGGCACGCTGCGCGAAAAACTGTTCGGCGGGTCGGCCCGGTTGCCGGACGAACATCCGGCCGCGCAGTTTCGCGATATCGAACAGGTCAAGCGCGCGGCCGAGCGGGAAGCGGTCAGCGCGTAACGCGCACTATGTCGAAGCCGGTCTGTCCGCGTACGCGTGACCGGCTTCAGTATTCCGTAGGAACGGCTTCGTGCAGTCTGACGAAGCCGTTCGTGTTTTCGGGGAGCGGCGAGCGCCCCCGGGTCAAGGCTTACGCGGCGCTTTCGTCGTCGACGTCGTGCGCCGTCGGTTCATACCGCACGATCAGCAGAAACACGATCGGCGTGACCGCGCTGACCGCGACGACCCAGAACATGTCGGTGCCGAGGCGGGCCTGCAGGATCGGCAGCACGAACAGCGCGAGCGCCTGGCCGATGCCGCACAGCGATCGCCCGAAGCCGACGCCGGTGCCGCGGATCGCGGCCGGATACGACAGCGTCGGATAGATCATCATCTGCGCACCCGGCCCGAAACCTTCGGCGAACAGCCACGTGCCGAGCATCAGCAGCACGACGCCGACCGCAAGTGCACCATGCGGATGCCCTGCGAGCGCCAGCGCGACGAGCGCGACCGTTTGCAGCGCGAACCCCGCGATCGCGACATGCCGTGACGCGTACCGATACGCGAGACGCATGCCGAGCAAGCCGCCGGTGAACGCGAACAGCACGTTCAACGCGAGCGATGCCGCGATCGTCTCGAACACGCCCGCGCCGAGAAATTGCGACAGGATCGACGGCAGGAAGAATGCGATCGCCGTGTATTCGAACGGGATGCACAGGTTCATCACGCTGGCGACGATCGTGCGCCCCAGATACGGACGCTGGAACAGCACGCGAATCCGCACGGGCGGCGGGCTCGGCTCGCGTTGCGCGTCCTCCGCCTCGTGCGCGTGAATGCCGTACGACTTGAGCAGGATGCGCGCGGCGCTGGCCAGGTCGCCCTGATTCGCGGCCCACAGCGGCGATTCGTTCATGAAGCGGTTGCGGAACAGGATGATGACGAGCGCCGGCACCGCGCCGAAAATCAGCGACGCGCGCCACAGCCAGCCCGCATGCTCGGCCGGCAGCAAGAAATACAGGCCGAAGATCAGCAGGAAGCACACCGACGACGCGACATACCACATCGGGCACCACGCGGCGAGCCGCGACGCCTTGTTGCCACGGCCGTTGAACTTAGAGAATTCCGCGAGAAACGCCATCGCGACGGGCAGGTCGATGCCGACGCCGAGCCCCATCACGAAGCGGGCGGTGATCAGCACCCAGACGTTCGGCGCGAGCCCGGCCGCGATCGCCGCGACCACGAAGAACAGCATGTCGGCCATGAACACCTGATAGCGGCCGATCCGGTCGGTCAGCCAGCCGCCGATCAGGCTGCCGAAGATCGTACCGATCATGATCGCCGACCCGACCAGCCCGGTCAGCGCGGGCGTCAGACCGAATTCGCGCGCCACGTCGTCGATGCCGTAGGACAGCGTCGTCAGGTCGTACGCGTCGAGAAACACGCCGCCGAGCGCCAGCAGCACGATCATCCGTGCGTGGCTCACCGAACTGTCCACCGTATTGATCAGGCGCGCGACGTCGCTGGCCGAGCGGATGGGAGAAGAAACCGGTGTGACCGGGCTCAGATCGATCGAACTCATCGGATTCCTTAATTTGGTGCCGAACACGCGGCAAGGTCGTCGTGAAGCCGGGAACCGGGCTGATGCCTGCGCAACCATCGCGGCGCCGAGCGAATGCGGCCCGCTGCCGCCGGGTTCCGGCAGCGGAAATTCTGTTCCCTCGATCCGCCAATCCCAAGCGATATAAACCGATAAATTAATCGGCGTGCGTCATAAAGTTGCGCGGGCGGCGCTTAGCAGCGGCACGCATGTGCAATCGCGAATTCCTTCGTTAACGGATTGCCGGCGGTTCGTTACATTAGCCGGTCACCTGCCTGTTCGCGGCGCGTTGCCGCTCTTCCGGAGAATCCCCGATGAAGCCGTTCTGGTCCCGCGTGTGGCAATCCGCGGCCGTCGTCGTTGCCGCGCTGGTCGGCCTCGCGTCGATGCAAGCGCACGCGGCGACGCCCGCCGAAATCCGCGTCGACTATGCGTACTACTCGCCCGAGAGTCTCGTGATCCGCCACTTCGGCTGGCTCGACGACGCCTTCAAGGCCGACGGGACGGCGATTCGCTGGGTGCTGAGCCTCGGCAGCAATCGCGCGCTCGAATACCTGAACAGCGGCGCGGTCGATTTCGGCTCGGCCGCGGGACTCGCGTCGGTGCTCGCACGTGCGAACGGCAACCCGATCCATACCGTCTACGTGTTCTCGCGCCCCGAATGGACGGCGCTCGTGGTGCGCAAGGATTCGCCGATCCGTTCGCTCGCCGACCTCAAAGGCAAGAAGATCGCCGCGACGCGCGGCACCGATCCGTTCCTGTTCACGCTGCGCGCGCTGCACACGGTCGGCCTGACGCGCGACGACGTCGAGATCGTCAACCTGCAGCATCCGGACGGCCGCACCGCGCTCGCGAACGGTCAGGTCGATGCATGGGCCGGGCTCGATCCGCACATGGCGGCTGCCCAGCTCGACGACGGCGCGCGCCTGCTGTACCGCAACGTCACGTTCAATACGTACGGGTTCCTGAACGTGCGCGACGCGTTCGCGAGCCAGTATCCGCAGGCGGTCGAGCGCGTGCTGAAAGTGTATGACCGCGCGCGCCAGTGGATCGTCGCGCATCCGGCCGAGACCGCGCAGATCGTCGCCGACGAATCGAAGGTGTCGCTGCCGGTCGCGAAGCTGCAGCTTCAGCGCAACGACTTCAGCGACCCGGTGCCGGGCGACACGCAGCGCGCGGCGCTGAAGGCTGCCGCGCCGGTGCTGACGGCCGAGCAACTGACCAAGCCGGGCGTCGATCCCGCGAAGATCGTCGATACGCTGCTCGATCCGTCGTTCGCGCGTCCGATCGTCGCCGCATCGCACTGAGCGTGCCGCCGATGACGGACACCACCGCGCGCGGCGACGCGCTCGCATCGCGTCAACCTGCTGCGCCACCCCGCGCGGCGCGACGCGACCCGCTGCGCGCCTGGCGCATCGCGGGGCTCGCGCTGCCGTTCGCCGCGCTCGTGCTGCTGGAGGTCGCGGTGCGGCGCGGCTGGCTGCCCGATCATCTCGTGCCGGCGCCGAGCGAGATTCTCGATACGCTGGCGCGGATGGGCGTCACGCGGGTCGCGCGCCATGTCGGCGCGAGCACGCTGCGCGTCGCGGCCGGGTTCGCGGCCGGCGCCGGGCTCGCGCTCGTCGTCGGCGCGGCGATGGGCCTGAGCCGGCGAATCGACGCGCTGTTCGAACCGACGTTCCAGGCGTTGCGCGCGATTCCGTCGCTTGCGTGGGTGCCGGTGCTGCTGCTGTGGCTCGGCATCGACGAAGCACCGAAGATCACGCTGATCGCGATCGGCGCGTTCTTTCCGGTTCACCTCGCGGTGGTCGCCGGCATTCGCGATGTCGACCGCAAGCTCGTCGAACTCGGCGCGGTGTACCGGCTCGGCCCGCTCGCGCTGTTCCGCCGGATCCTGCTGCCGGCCGCGCTGCCGCAGATCGTCACCGGCCTGCGCACCGGCCTCAGTCTCGCGTGGATGTTCATGGTCGCCGCAGAGCTGATCGCGGCCACGCGCGGCCTCGGCTTCCTGCTGAGCGACGGCCGCGAAACCGGGCGGCCCGATCTCGTGTTCGGCGCGATCCTGCTGCTCGCGCTGCTCGGCAAGCTGACCGACGGCGCGATGCGCCGCATCGAGTCGCGCTGGCTCGGCTGGCGCGATGCGTTCGACGGCGCGTCGCGCGAGGGTGGGAAATGAGTGCCTCCCCTTCCGTCCGCCCGGCCGCCGGCAGCGCGACGCCGCTGCTCGACCTGCGGATCGCCCGCAAACTTTACGGTGATCGCACGATCCTCACCGACATCGCATTGCAGGTCGCACGCGGCGAGATCGTCTGCGTGGTCGGCCCGAGCGGTTGCGGCAAGAGCACGCTGCTACGGATTGTCGCCGGCCTCGACGCGGACTTCCGCGGCAGCGTGACGCTCGACGGCAGCGCGCTCGCCGGGCCGTCCGCGCGCGTCGGCGTGATCTTTCAGGAGCCGCGGCTGCTGCCGTGGCTGTCGATCGCGGACAACGTCGGCTTCGCGTCCGGCGCGCGGGGCGGACGCGACCCGAGCGTCGCGCGCTTGCTCGACGAGGTCGGCCTGGCCGGCGTCGCACGGCAACTGCCGGCCACGTTGTCGGGCGGGATGGCGCAGCGCGCCGCGATCGCGCGCGGGCTGTTCGGCGAGCCGGATCTGCTGCTGCTCGACGAACCGTTCAGCGCGGTCGACGCGATCACGCGGATGCGCTTGCAGACGCTGCTGCTCGACGTCGTCCACCGGCACCGGACGGCCGCGATCGTCGTCACGCACGATCTCGACGAGGCGCTGTATCTCGGCGATCGCGTGCTGATGCTCGCGCCGAACCCGGGCCGCGTCGACGACGACATCCACGTCGACGTCGCCCGGCCGCGCGATCGGCGCGATCCGGCGCTGGCCGCGCAGCGCGCGCGGCTGCTCGATGCGTTCCAGCGCTTTCACGATCGTGCGGCGGGCGACACGGCCGGCATCGCGGTCACGCCGGCCCGACCTCGCCACCTCACTGCGCCGACGCCGACCGCACGAACGCGGCCAGATCGCGATTGAACCGCTCGGCTTCCTCGAGGAACGGCGCGTGCCCGGACGCCGCGTACACCTTGCTGGCGATGCGCGGATTCAGCGCGGCCGCGCGAGCCAGCGTCGCGTGCGTATCGACCAGCGCGTCGCGGCCGCCGTAGATGAAAAGCAGCGGCACGCGCGCATTGCCGAGGCCCTCGGCGGCAAATACCGACATCGTCGGGATCGCCTTTTGCATGTCCCACGACGCCATCGCGGCGTGCGCGAGCAAGCGCTCGAACGTGGCGGCCTCCGGCCGACGGTTGAAGCACAGGCCGACGAACGTACGCTCGCCGTCGAGATGCGTTTTCAGGTCCGGCGCATTCATGTCCCGGTACACGTCCGGATGATCGACGATCTGGCCCGGCGCAAGCTCGACCACGCCGTCGACGTACACCGCGCCTGCGATCGCGCGGTCGCCGTACTTCGCGAGGTAGTTCGAGATCACCACGCCGCCGAGCGACCAGCCGACCACGACGGGTTTGCGCGCATGCGCACCGTCGATGACCGCGGCGAGATCGTCGCCCCAGCGGGTTCCGTCGCGGTACGGCTGTGCGCCGGACGGCTTGTCCGACAGCCCGTGGCCGCGCAGGTCGTACGTGATGATCCGGAACCCGCGCAGGTCTGGGCTGCGGACCTGCGCGTCCCAGTTCAGGCGGCTGCCGAGCAGGCCGTGGATCAGGATGACCGGCACGCCGTCGGGGTCGCCGCTTTCCTGCACGGCCAGCTTCACGCCATCCGTCGACGTCACGGTATAGCTGAGCGGTGCGGCGGCCGCGTCATACGCCAACGCGAACGGCGTCGCCCACCAGATCACGGCGATCAGCCAGCGGATCAGCACTCGGGTAGTCACGATTTTTCCTCCAGGGTGAAAGGACGCCCAGTCTCAACCCTCACACTGATGTGAGAGTCAAGCGGATCGTGCTAACCTGCCGTCCATGAAAAAATCGCCTGCTCAACCCCTGCTGACCATCGGCAAACTCGCGCAGCTCACCGGCGCGAGCGTGCGCTCGATCCGGCACTACGACGAGCACGGCCTGCTCGCGTCGGCGCGCGCGGCCAACGGCTATCGGCTGTTCGCCGACAACGCGGTGACGCAGGTCAAGCAGATTCAGCGCATGATCGCGACCGGCTTCACGCTCGACGACATTCGCGGCTTTCCGGACTGCATGCTGCTGATCGACGGCGCGCGTGCGTGCGACCAGATCACCGAGGTCCAGCGCGAACGGCTCGAAGCGATCGACCGCCAGATCGCCGATCTGGAGAAGCGGCGCGCGCGGCTCGTCAAGATGTTGCGAGATGGCGCGGTGCCGCCGCTCGATTGATCGAGGCGCGGGTTCGCCGGCCCGGATCGGGCCCCTCGCTGCCCTTCCGGCCCCTGCTCCATATCGAAATCGCGCCAGGATGCGCGGCCGCCGCGCCGCCACGAAAAACGCGCCGATTCAATGACGGTCGATTACAAACGCTTTTTATAAGCGCATCCTTGACATGCCGAATCGCGTGGTATTTACTCCCATTGCACTCGACGCAATACGAAATCGCAGCGCGAAAAAACAACAGGACTGAGAGTTGCATTTGCATCGGCATGCAAAAAGAATGCGTGTCGGCGAAATGCAAGACGAAGAAGTAAAACAGGCGTGATCCGAACGGGGGCCACATCCATGTCCGCTACCAGCAAACCGCCGCCTGGCGGTTGATTCCCGCCATTCAGCCATCCGACCACGCAGGTCCGCCGCCGGTTTTTCGATAGAACCGGGGCGGCGCCGTCACGTGCGTCGTCCACCCGCATCGCATCGCGCATGCGTCGGGTTTCAATGCGAGACGGCAAGTTCGCGGAATATCCATTTTCAAAATCCGGTGAATCCCGAATTTCACCGGCCATGCATTACCAATTCGGGATTTTTTTAATCATGCGCGTCGATATTTCACATATTGATGAAGGGATGAAAATGAGTACCACGACGATCGAAAATGCCGGTTACGGGGTCTACAACTCGACCATCGATGTCACCACCCAGGTGGCGGCGGCCTACAAGAACGGCCAGCGCGTATTCACGGCCAGCAATCAATGGGGCGATCCGGCGCCGGGCGAGCGCAAGTACCTGTACATCTTCTGGACCCGCAACAGCGAATCGCAGTCGGGCGTGACCGGCGAGAACGATTCTCACGGCGTGACCCTGCCCTGAACCGTATTCCGCGCGCGGGACGGGTCGCCGCGTCGCGGCAGCTTGCAGTCGCCGTACGGCCCATGCGCGTCATCCGGCGCGCAGCGTGTTTCCCCACCCTACCGATCGACAGGAGTCTTTCATGCCGTCCGTCTACGTGCAGAACATCTCGATTCCCGTGAGCACCGCCACGCCGTCCGACTCGGGCGTCATCACGGCCCAGACCACCTACAGTTTCCCGACCAACGTGATTGCGGCCGGCGCGTCGGTGGCCAGCTACTCGGCCTCGTTCGGCAACACCGACCACCACCTGCGCACGGTAGGCGCGAGCGTGCAGGTACAGACGCAGAACAATTCGCCGACGGTGACCATCACGGGCTCGCTCCAGCTGATCGACAACAGCAGCAACGAGCTCAACCCGAGCAGCTGCTCGTTGACCGCGTCGGTCATTGCCTGGGCGCAATAAGCGACGTTCGCCGCCGCGATGCGCGGCGTCGTTCCATTGTCCGGTTTGCAGTCGTGCCTTTCATGGTCCTCCGCCCGCCGTTCGGGTCGAGGACCATTTTCTCGAGGAGTCGCCATGTCCACCAGCGCCAGCCAGCAAGCCGACATCCCCGCCCTGGGCGTGCTCCAGTTCGACGCCGGCAGCTTCGGTTCCGCCGTGAACCTGTTCCGCGGCAATCTCGCCTTCCCGCTCAAGCTGCTGACGCTGCCCGCGCGTGGCGGGCTGGCGTTCGACCTGACCCTGCTGTACCAGAGCAACGTCGCGGACCAGGTCTCGCAATGGAACCTCACGAACCCGAGCGGCGCGCTCGGCGTCGGCTGGAGCATGCCCCTCGAGCGCATCGTCGCGGAAACGCAGGGGACGGGCAGCCCGCTCGACGTCCAGTATTACCTGATGAGCCAGGGCCAGGCGATGCAGCTCGTGCCGATCCCGACGGCGTGGAGCCGCGGCACGCTGCCCGCTGACGCCTTCGACGACGCCGCGAATGCGGCGCTGTTCTCGAGCGACCGCGTGCCGGCGCCGCTCGCGTCCGCGCTGGAACGACACGGCTGGCGACCGTCCGGCGACGCGCGTATCGCGTCCACCGGCCGCCCCGACGAGTGGCGCGTCGACGATGCGCCGCTGCGCCGCTCGCACCTGTTGCGCCGGCAACCGGACGGCACGATCGCCGTGACCACCGACGGCGAGTCCTATGAAACGGCGCCCTACCAGTTCTGGCAGATCACGCACTACCCGGCCTGGGACAGCTGGGAAGTCGTCCGCCCGGACGGCACGGTCGCCACCTACGGCGGCTCGGATGCGGCCGCCGCCGCGCGCAGCCTGATCCAGTGGGGCATCCGCTGGGGCAACTGGGTCGGCCCGAGCCGCCGCGCGGAAAACCAGCAGCGCTACGCGCTCGCGTGGAATCTCGCGCAGTTGCGCAACACGCTCGGGCACTGGATCGAATTTTCGTACAGCACGATCGAGCAGGCGGTCGGCGACGGCACGTTGACCTACACGCGCGAATGCCAGATCGCGAGCATGGAAAACGATCTCGGCTGGTCGTGCCGGTTCGCGTGGCAGCCGATGACCTACGACACCCGCTCGCTCGACGCGCCGAAGGAATACCTGGCCGCGCACGGCGACCCGACCCGCGTGCCGGGCGACACGCCGAACGCGTGGCAAGACCGTTACGAGACGCGCTATCTCGACCACGTCGACGTGATCGACGGCTCGGGCGCGCAGCAGACCCGCCTCGATTTCGACTGGTACGACCTGACCCTGCTCGCGCCGCGCGACGCCGCCAATCCGCTCGCCACCGGCGCCTGCTACAAACGCTATCTGAAGGGCGTGACCGATACCTTCGGCGGCGGCGCTGCCCGCCCCGGCATCGCATTCGACTACAACTTCGATGCCGGCGGCACGCCGAACCCGGGCGCGATGACGTCGATGACGCTGCCCACCGGCGGCGTGCTGCGCTACACGTACGCCGAGATCGACGTGGGCGCGGACGAGAACGTCGATCCGGGCTCGCGCAACCTCACCGTCGACAATCCGTTCGGCGCCAGCCGGCCGGGCGCGCCGCGCATCTGGTACGGCGGCGACTACGTGGTCGTCGCCTGGTACGAGGCCAGCGAGAACGCGCTGCTGGTGAACGTCTACACGTGGCTGGGCCGCTGGATTCCGGCCTGGACGGGCTGGCAGCGTTTCGACGGCGCGCTTGATCTCGATCGGACGGTGGCCACGACCAGCGCGGACAGCTTCATGCTGCTGCTGGCGAACCTCGACGATACGCAATCGACGCTCTATCTCGCGTCGCGCCGGCCGGTCGCGAACGCGGACTGGCATTTCGCGGGCGAGCCCGGCTCGCCCACGCCGTACCGCTACGACAGCACCCGGCTGCGGATCGCCAACGGCGCCGACTTCTTCGTCGTGGTCGACGACGACGATCGCCGCATCGACCGCTACGCGCTGAACTGGCAGACGCGCGGCTGGGACGTCGCGCCCGCGCTCGCGAGCGGCGCGTGCTGCCCGTCCGGCAGCGTCAATACGCAATCGTACGTGGCGGCGGCCACGAACCACTATCTGGTGTTCTGCTATGACGAGGACACGGCGCGCGGCCGCTTCAGCCTGATGGTCCGCGATGCGGCGACGCTGGCGTGGCGGCTCGGCAGCACGCTGGACACCGATGCGATCACGATTCCGGCGGTCGGCGCCACATCGTATTTCCAGCTGTCGATGGGCCAGGGCTTCGCGGCCGCCGCGTGGATCGACCGCTATGCATCGTCGGGCGGCGTGGTGCAAGCCTTCGACTACCGCCTCGCGGTGCCCGCGTGGGACGACGACTACGGCAACCTCGCATTGCACCCGCTGCCCGACGTATTCGACGGCCCGGGCTTCACGAACCTGTCGCCGGCGTTCATGCAGACACTCGGCCCGGTGATCACCGGCAACAGCCTGATCGGCTCGGGCCCGAACGTGCTGGTGTTCGACGGCGTGAGCTGGTCCTACCACTTCGCCGGCATCCAGTACCCGCCGGGCAGCGACGCGAACCGCCAGTTCTACTGGTACGCGTGGGATCAGCTCGGCGTGCTGAAGACGGAGAACACGACGTCGGCGCTCTACGCCGCGCTCGACAGTTTCGATCCCGACGCCGACACGCCCTGGGTCACCCAGGTGCTGCAGGACGAGGACCCGGCGCCCGCGGATCGCGAGACGCAGGGCTTCCCCACGCTGGCCGGCGCCTTCCTGTCGCAGAACCGCGACCTCTACGGCCGGTCGGTCTGGCCCGCGTGGAACCCGCTCGCCGGCTTCCGGCTGGGCGAGATCACCGTCGATCGCTTCGACAGCACGACCGTCATCAACCAGGCGCCCGACTTCCTCGCGTTCATGACGCTCGACGCCGACGGCGCGCCGCTCGACACGCAGGTGCGCTTCTTCTGCAACGGCGGGCTGCTGCGGGACGCGCAAGGCGAGCCGGTCGTCGAGCGTTTCCCCGGGCAGCAGATGTTCCGCCTGCTCAACAGCACGCTGCATTACGAGACGGCCATTTCGGGCAAGCTGCCGGCGATTCCGTCGGGGTTCGTGACCTTCCCGTCGGGCAACGAGATCGACGCGTCGACCCACATCACGCTGCACCGCTATGCGAATCACTCGCTGCATGCGCCGCTGGCGGCCTTCGTCGTGACCGCGCTCGCGATGGACAGCGGCTACGACTCGATGCTGCGCTGCTACGCGTATGCGGACGTGTCGGCCAATACCGATCCGTCGGGCAGCATCGTGCAATTCTCGAAGGTGTCCGAATACCAGGCGTGCGCGACGCCGCAGGCGCAGCGCTACGGCTGGACCACGAGCCATTTCTACAACGGCCTGCCCGCGCGGACGCTGCAGTTGCCGGACGATTGCCGCATCCGCGCCGGCGTGCGCGGTACGGCCGCGCCGGTCGACGACGCGTATTCGCTGGCGGCCGGCCTGCTGCTGTCGACCTCGGTGTACGACCGCGACGGCACGCTGCTGTCGTCCACGACCAGCGAGTGGACCTACACCGACCAGGTCGCGAGCGACGCGAACGGCGCCACGCTGCGCAATCTCTACGACGCCGTGCCGCAGATCGCGACGTCGGTCGAGAGCCTGCAGGGCGTCGCGCGCACCATGACCTATGCGTACAACGCGGCGTCGGGCTATCCGGCCACGGTGCAAACCGCCTATTACGACAGCCGGGGCGAGCTCAACGTCACGCAGCGCACGTCGCTGTTCGGTTTCGAGGTCTACCCGGCGATGTGGAGCGCGCACATCCTCGCGCCGGTGGCCAGTGCATCGACGCGGGTGCAGGCGGACGGCGGCTGGCTGTTGCAGGCCGCGAAGGCGCAGACCTTCCGCAGCTGGGATCACGACGACGGCACCACCTATCTCGCGGAAGCCGACAGCTGGGTCGCGGTCGACGAGAATGCGCCGCCGTTCGCCGCGTGGAACGGCGGTCAGCCCGGCGCGGGCTGGCTGCTGGAGGAGCGTATCGATACGCGCGACGGCGAGGGCAACGTGCTGCTCTCTCACGACGTCACCGGCCGCCCGATGGCTTCGCTGTTCGACGATGCAGGGCGCTTTCGCATCGCGGGCTTCGTCAATTCGGCGGGCGGCAATGCATACGACAGTTTCGAGGATTACCAGCGGCCGACCTGGAGCCTGCCGGCCGGCGCGGCCGTCTATCGCGACGACGCGGCCAGCGGCACCGCCTGCCTGCAGATCACCGCGTCGGCGACGCTCACCCGCGCCGTGACGCTGACCGACGGTCGCGCGCGGCAGGTGTTCGGCCTGTGGTTCAAGAGCCCGACCGGCGCGACGGCGAGCGACTTCACCGTGACGTTGACGCTCACCGCGCCGGGCGGCGCGCAGTTGAGCCGGCGCCTCGCGCCCACCGCCGGCCAGTGGCAACCGCAGCAATGGACCGTCGATCCGTCGTCGCTCGGCCTCGGCGCGAACGCCACCGTCACGCTCGGCATTCGGGCCGAACTGCCGACGGGCGGCGCGGCGTGGCTGCGGCTCGACGACGTGTTCTTCACGCCGCTCGACTGCCAGTTCCAGTCGATCGCCTACGACGGCGCACAGCTGCGCACGCTCGGCACCACCGCGCCGAACGGCGTGCGCTCGCGCACGCTCTACAACCCGTTCGCCGAGCCGTCCGTGACGGTCGGCCCCTGGGACAATCCGAGCCTGATCAGCATGACGTGGTTCGCCGCGCAGGACACGACGATCGGCCCCGCCGCGCCGTTTCCGCGCGCCACGCCGAACGCGGCGATCAACGTCAACGGCCAGGGGATCGGCGTGTACGACGGCTTCTGCAACGGCGCGCTGGCGTTCTACACGGCCGCGTCGGGCAATGCGGCCGACTGGACCGCGGGCGGCGGGCTGCTCAGCTATCACGGCGAAGCGGCCGGACCGCTCGGCGCGCGGCTCGAGCGCACCGGTTTCGCGGCGGCGAGCATCGCCGCGCGCGTGCTGGTCGACCGCGCCAGCCTCGGCGACGCGGTGCTCGGCACCGGTACCTGGTTCGTCGGCTTCAGCCCGGCGCAGGGCTGGCGCCTGTGGCGGCTCGACGGCGCGAACCCCGTGCTGCTGCAATCCGACAGCGTGGCGCCGGCCGCCCGGGAATGGCTGCTGGTGGCCGTGACGGGCCGCGTGCTGTTCTTCGCCGACGGGCGCAAGGTGTTCGAATATGCGGACGCCGCGGTCGCCGCCCCGTTCGGCCTCCAGCTCGGCATGACGCAGCCCGGCAGCTTCTCGGCGCTGGCCGTGGCCGAGGACGTCGGCCTGAGCGTCGAGTATCGGGACGGCCTCGCGCGCAGCCTGCAGACGCTGAAGCTCGAATCGGCCGATAGCGCGGTGCTCGACACCGGCGTGTACGACGATCGCGGCAACACCGCGATCCGGGCGCTCACGAGCCGCGTCACCGTGTCCGGCGCACAGGCGTTGTTCGTCTACCAGGACGGGCTGGTGACCAACGGCGGCGCCGACGGCAGCCTCTGGCAAGGCGCGCCGCTCGAGGGCGCGCTCGCCGCCTGGCATCCCGACGCCGGCGGCTATCCGTTCGCGCGCACCGTCTACGAAAACGCGCCGCTCGGCCGGCCGGTGGCGTTCGGTCAGCCCGGCTACGACTATGCGATCCGGCCCGGCAGCACGCATTACGCGACGCGCGCCTACGGCGTCAACGCCGACGCGGGGCGCTTCGCCTATCCGTTGCCGATCGGCGAGTATCACCTGACGACGGACGTCGATCCCAACGGCGCGGTCACGCAAAGCTGGTCGGACACGGCCGAGCACCTGATCGGCCGCGTCGTGCAGAACGCGCTCACCGACGACAGCCTCGACTGGCGCATGAGCCAGATTTACGACGCGCAGGGCCGCACCGTCGCGTCGGTGCCGCCCGCGTCGTACGCGGCAGGCGGCGCCGGCACGAAAGCCGTGCCGGCCGGCAGCAGCACCGCCGACTACGACTTCGCCGGGCATCGGCTCAGCTCGACCGATCCCGACAGCGGCACCACGCAGATCGTCTACAGCAGCGCCGGGCTGATGCGCTTCCTCGCCGACGGCAACGCATTGAACGGCGGCTACATCGCCTATCGGAAATACGACACGCTGAGCCGCGTGATCGAGGAAGGCACCTGTGCCGTCGCGTGGGACCGCGCGCAGCTTCAGCAGCATGCCGACGACCCCGACTGGCCGCCATCGTCGCCCACCTGGAGCGTGCGCCGCCATTACGACGGCGACGGGTCGGATGCGACCCAGGACGACCATCTCGTCGGCCGGCTCTGGAAGGTGGAGGTCAACCAGGGCGACGCCGCGCAGGCCGGCTTGACCGAGACGGTCGCGTACGACCGGGCCGGGCGCGTGCTCGCGCGGCGCCGGCAATTCGCCGGGATGCCGGCGGGCGACTGCGTCATCGCGAATACGTGGTCGGCCGGCGGCAACCTGCTGTCGAGCACGGATTCGACCACGGGGCTCGTCAGCCTGCGCCGTTACGACGCGCTCGGCCGCGTGCTCGAGGTCGCGGCCGATACCGGCGGCACGACGACGGTGCTGATCGCGCACGAGTACGCGCCCAACGGCAAACCGACGCTCACCCGCCTGCTGCCCGACGGCAAAGGCGCGTCGATGCTGTCCCGACGCTTCGCGTACACACCGCCGGGCTGGCCCACCGTCAGCGATGCCGGGGCGGTGCTCAGGGAAACGCTCGCCTACGACACCGGCGCTTGCGAGGGCGGCGGCTATTACAACGGCGAAATCGCACGACAGACCGTCACGTCGGACGTGCCCGGCGGGTCGGTCGGGCCGGCCTGCACCACGATGGATTCGCTCGGCCAGCTGACCGCGTTCGGTTCCGGCGCCGACGCGCAACGCTGGGAGATCGACCTGAACGGCAACTTCGAGCGGCACACGCGCGGCGCGGATTCGGCCGGCTACACGTATGCGGCCGGCACGAACCGCCTGACCGGCTATACGGCCGCGCAGGACACCACCACGTTCGCGTACGACCATGCGGGCGGCATCGTCGGCGCGAGCGACGGCACGGGTGCGACGCGCTGGCAGATCGGCTATGACGCCGGCACCGGGCGGCCCGTCAGCTACGCCGGCCCCGGTGCGTCGCTGTCGATCCTGCGCGACGCGGACGGCAATCGCGCGGCGCTTACCCGTACGAGCGGCGGCGCGACCACGCAGCGGTTCCAGACGTCGATGCCCGACGGCGAACTCGTGATCGACGCGGCAAACGGCGCGAGCACATCGACCCGCTTCATCGCCGCGCTCGACGTCCAGGTGGCGTGGCACGACGGACGCTTCTACTTCGCGCTGCTCGACCATCTCGGCAGCGTACGCGTGCTGCTCGACGCGAGCGGCGAGACCGTCGGTGCGTGGCAGTACGACGTGTATGGCCAGCCCACCGTGCTGGTGGCCGCGCCGTTCGCGTGGCCGCGACTGTTCACCGGCCACAACTACGACGCGGATTCCGGTTTCTACGACTGCAACGCGCGCTTCTACCACCCGGGCTACGGCCGTTACCTCAGCGTCGATCCGATGCTGGAAACGCCGTCGCCGTACGTCTATGTCGGCAACAACCCGCTCGTCTTCACCGATCCGAGCGGCATGAACGTGTGGGGCATCATCGTCGGCGCGCTGGTCACGCTGGCGGTGGGCGTGGCCGGCGTGCTGCTGCTCGGCACCGGCATCGGCGCGGCGATCCTGGTGGGCGTCGTGGCCGGCGCGGTCGGGTCGATGGCCGGCGACCTCATGAGCATGGCCACCGGCGACCAGATCAGCTGGAAACAGTTCGGCATCGATGCGCTGGCCGGTGCGGCGGCCGGCGCGGCCGGCGCGCTCGCGGGCGGCGGCGCCGGCGCACTGACCGCGCGCGCGGCGCTCGGCTTGAGCGCGAGCAAGGTGGCCACCACGCTGTCGGTGTCGCTCGTCTCCGGCATCGCGGGCGGCGTGGCCGGCGGCGCGGCCGGGGCCGGCGTGACGGCAGGCATGACCGGGCAGCCGTTCTTCAGCCGGGCGACCGCGCTGAACATCGCGATCGGCGCGGTGGCCGGCGGCGGCGCCGGGCTGATGGCGGCGGGCGCGCACCTCACCTTCTTCACCGGCAAGGCGTCGCTCGGCGTGAACCCGACGCCCCTGGAGAACGCCGGCGAAATCCCGAACTATCCGCCGCCGAACACGCCCGGCTTGCCGAGCGAACCCGGCCAGAACGGTCTGGTCGGGAAGGTGCGGATCCTGATGCCGAACGATCCGGTCACGACCAGCGTGAAAGCCACGTGGGATGCGTTCACCACCGATCTGCAGCGGCAGCAGTTCGCGGAGAATCTCACGCGGGTCGGCAACCTCGACGTCGACGTCGTCGCGACGCACGGCATTTCGCGCAGCGCGATGGTCGAGTGGACGGGCGCGAACGGCGTGCCGATCAACCGGCCGACCTCCGCGTCCACGCTGGCGCGGTTCCTGCGCGCACAGGGCTATGGCGCGGCCGATACGAACTTTCCCGCCGCGTCGGGCAGGCCAATCAAGCTCGTCACCTGCTTCGCCGGGATGGCCGGCCGCTTCAGTTTCGCGCAGGCGCTGGCCAACGAGTTGCAGGTCGACGTGTACGCGCACTGGTGGGTGGTCTATCCGACCAACAATGCGACGCCATGGATCCGCTTTCAGCCGCGCTGACGGCGCGACGCATCGCGACAGGCGACGGCGGCCGCATGGCGGCCGTCGCGCATCGGGGCACAACACGCGGCTTCACCTTCTGCCCGTGGGATGGATTTCCCCGATCCGCTTGTTCCGACGTCAATCGTCGAAGGTGCCCTGATATTCCGGCGCGGCATCCGCGCGCGTGTTCAGTTCGAACATCACGCCGCCCGGCGCACGGCAAAAGAAACGCGAGCCGCGCCCGTTGTTGAAGACGTCCGTCTCCATCGCGACGCCCTCTTCCTTGAAACGCGCGAACAGCGCATGCACGGCATCGAGGCTCGGCAGTTCGAAGCCGACGTGGAAGTTGGCCGGCCACGCGGGCACGCCGTCGCCGACGTGATCGATCACGACGTCGAAGCCCGGGCGTTTGAGGATCCACGATTTGTCCCAGCTTCCCGCGATCGTGAAGCCGAGGTATCGCTCGAAGAATCGGGCCGTCGCCAGCGTGTCGGCAGAAGGAAAGCTCAGGTGGTTGAGCTTCATCGTGTGTGTCGTGTCGGTCATTGTCGGACTCTCTGATGCGGTGATGGGCGAAGGCGCCATGCCATGCCGCCCGAGGACTTCAGAATACGGGCGCGGGCTCGCATTCCACAACTCGCATTGGACGTTCCGCCGGCGGCGCGTGAAACCCTTGCCGCGCCGTCGGTTGCGGAAGGGCGACGATCGCGGCGGATGGGGTGACTCGCATTCGCGACGGCATCGTCGACGGGAAATGCCCGATCGGCGGGCGACAGCAAACGACGAAGGCCCGGGATTCGCAAACGAACCCCGGGCCTTCGATCGACAGCGGGCGCCGGGCTGTGCATCCATTGCCCGGCACCGCGCATCGCTCAACGCGACGCGGCCTGCATCAGAACTGATAACCCGCGCCGACCACCGCGCCGAAGTCCGACCGCGTGTTGCCCGTCACCGATGCCTTGACGACCCAGCGGTTGCTCTCCGTCACGTACGAGTAGCCGGCCGCGAAGCCCTGCTGGCCGTGATAGTTCGACGTCGCCGCCGACACCATCGAGCGCCCCGCGCCGGTCGGCTGCGGCAAGCCGGCCACCGCCATCGCCGACGCGACGCCGCCGTACATGTCCTTCTTCAGGTCGTTGAACGCGTTGTACACCTGCCCGATGCGCTGGTCGGTATAGCCCTTCGCCTGCGTCGACGCCGTCGCGAGGTTGTCGTTCAGCTGCTGCACGTTCACCGCGTCGGTCGGCGCCGTGCCGGCCGCGACGTTCGTGACCTGACGCTCGCTGCCCTTCGCGCCAACCGAGAACGAATTGTCGCGATCGGCGACGGAGCCCGCGCCGACCGCCACCGCGTTCTTGCCGGTCGCGGTCGCCGTCGACCCGATCGCACCCGCATCGGCGCGCGCGATCCACGTGGTGTTCGCGTCGGTCGCGGTCGCGCGGATCCTGTCGTTGGCCGCGACGTTCTGCAGCGCGGCGTTGAACTGGCCCATGTTGACCGCGTCGTTGGCGTTCACGCCCGCCGCGACACCGGTCAGCACGCGGTCGCCCGCCGTACCGGAGAAGTTCACGCTCGTGCCGCCCGAGTCCTTGCCGACCGTGATCGCGCCGTTCGGGTCCTGCTGTTGCACGAGGCCGGCCTTGCCGTTCGCGATGTTGGTCACGCTCCCTTGCAGGTTCGAGATGTCGGTGGTGTTCTTCGACACCTGCTGGTTGGTCGCGTAGAGCTGCGAGCCGTTCACCGCGTCGGTGCTGGTCGCGCCGAGCGTGCCGGCCTGCACGTTGGTGATGCGCGTGCCGCCCGCGCCGCCGAGCGTGATCGTGCTCTTCGAGCTGTCGTCGTACTGCACCGCGAGCGCGCCAAGCTGGTTCAGGTTCGACTGCACGTCCTTCAACTGCTTCACGTTCACCGCGTCGGTATCGCTGGTGCCTGCCGCGACGTTCTTCAGCACGACCGCCGACGTGGCGTCTCCGCCGACGAGCGATACCGAATTCAGCCGGTTGCCGCTCGGGTCGACGTCGTACTTGACGACGTTCTTCACCGCTTCGCCGGCCTGGTTCGACACGTTCGTGATCTGCTGTTCGAGCGCGGTCTTCACGCCCGACAACTGGCCGCCGTTGACCGCATCCGTGCTGCCCGCGGCCAGGTTGCCGTCGGCCACGTTCGTCAGCTTCGTCGGCGCACCGCCGCGCGCGGCACTGAACGCGCCGAGCGTCGGATCGAATTGCAGCGCATCCTGCTGCAGCCCGGCAATCGCCGCCGTGTTGCCCGCGATATTCGTTTCGGCATTGCCGAGGCGCGTTTCGTGATTCGCGAGCGTCGTCGTGTTGCTGCCGACACGGCCGTCGAGGTTCGTCAGCGCGTCGCCGACGTTGTTGAACGCGCTGCCGCCGATCTTGTAGTTCGGTGCGCCGATCGAGCCGTCGGGGTTCGCCGTCGCACCGCCGCCGAGCGCGGCCGCCGCGCCGTCGGTCGCGCGACGCAGTTGCGCGCCGTTCACCGCGTCGGTGCTGCCGGCCGCCACGTTGCCTTCCGCGACGTTGGTCACGCGCACCGGGCTGCCGCCGTTGCCCGCGCCGAGCGATACCTGCTGCTTGCTCGCATCGTCGTATTTGACGGCGAGCGCGTCGAGCTGGCTCGTCCCGTCGTGAATCGCCGCGGTCAACTGATCGACGTTGACCGCGTCCGTGCCGCTTTTGCCGGCCGCGACGTTGCTGATCAACTGCGGGCCGTGGCCGCCGTGGCTTACATCGTACGCGCCGAGGCCCGGGTTCCACTGCAGCGCGTCCTGCTGAAGCGCCGCGATGTTGCCGGTGTTCGTCGTCACCTGGTTGCCGACGGCCGTGATCGACTGGTTGAGCGTGTCGGTCACCTTGCCGAGCTGGCCCACGTTCACCGCATCGCCTGCCGCCACGCCATCCGCGACGTTGTGCAGGCCGACCGGCGCCGTGGCGCCGGTGCCGCCGAGCGTGACGCCGCCGTGCGCATCGTCGTCGTACTGCACCGCGTTCTTCGTCGCGTTGCCGATCTGGCTGGTGATCGACGTGCTCAGGTTGCCGAGCGCCGTGCCGAGGTTGTTCGTCACGCTCGTGCTCAGCGATGCAAGGCCGCCCGTCAACTGGCCGACGTTCACGGCGTCGTGCAGATCCTTGCCGTCCGCGACGTTGTGCAGCGTCGTGCCGTTGGGGCCGGCGAACGTCACCGAATCGAAGCCGCTCGCGCCGTCGTACTTGACGTTGCGCGTATCGGCCGCCTGCAGGCCGGCGATGTTCGATGCCGCCGTGCTCAACGATCCGTTGATGCCGGTCACGCTGTTCTGCAGGTTCGTGATGTTCGATGCCGCCGTCGACAGGGACGTCTGCAACGGCGCGACGCTGCCCTTCAACTGGCCGACGTTGACCGCGTCGGTATCGGCGACGCCGGCAGCCACGCCGCCGATCGTCGTGCCGGTCGCGCCGTCGAGCGCGATCGCCGCATGCGAGTCGTCGGTGTATTTGACGACGTTCTGCGTCGCCGTGACGATGCTCGTGCTCAAGCTGTTGCCGACGCTGGTCACGCGCTGGTCGACGTTCGAGATCGTGGTCGACAGCGAATTGCCGACCGACGTCACGCGCGCGTCGACGTTGCCGATGCCCGTGCTCAGCGTACTGTTCACGTTCTTCAGCTGCTGGACGTTGACCGCGTCGGTATCGGCCGCGCCCGCCGCGACGTTCTTGAGCTGGCGTTCGCTGCCGGGCGCGCCGAACGACACCGCGCCGCCGACCGGCGCGGCCGTGCCGCCGAACACCGGCGTACCGCCGTTGTTCGCGCCGACGCTGCCCGAGCCGATCGCCACCTGGTTGTTGTCGTTCGTCTGCGCGCCGGCGCCGATCGCCACCGACTGGGTGCCGCCAGCACGCGTCTGCGTGGCCGCGTCGTACGATGCGCCGGCCGACACGCCGTCGCTCGACGTCGGGTTCGCGCCGCCGATCGCGACCGAGCGGTCGCCGCTCGCGAGCGCCGAGTGGCCGAGCGCGATCGAACTCGTGCCGTGCGCGTCCGCGACGTTACCGAGCGCCATCGAGAAATCGCCGACCGCCGCCGACTGGCGGCCGATCGCCAGCGCCGTGTTGCCCTGCGCGACCGCCACCGTGCCGATCGCGGTAGCCGAATTCGCCAGCGCCTGCGAGCCGACCCCGATCGCAATCGCGCCGCCGCTGCCGCTGCCGCCCTTGCTGCTCGCATTCGACTGGTCGCCGATCGCGATGCCGCTGGCACCGGCCTTCGCATTGGTTCCTTGCGTCACGTTGGTGGTACTGACCGCCACGTAGCTGCCGTTCTTGGTCGCCACGCATAGCGGGTTGGTGCCGTCAATGCACTGGCCGCTCAGTGCGTTGTCCGGGTTGCCTCGGTCGACGAAGTTGTCCGCGTGAGCGGCGCCGGCGATCAACACCCCCGCGCCGGTGAACATCGCGGCGGCGAGCGCCGAAATCTGCTTCCTCTTCATGGTCTTCTGCTCCGTTGTGTAGCGTCTGGTTTGAATACGGACTACTTACTTTTATTGACAGCTTCGACTTCGATTACGACTTCGTTTCGGAAGCGGATTCCGCGGCCGGGCCGGCCATATCGACACGACGCGCATCGAGCACCCGTTTCGGCAGGGCGTTCGAAAGCCGCGGGCATGTCGTCGTCCTGACGTCCCGTTCCGTTAATTCGGCAATTGCATTAGGAATGCGTATTGATTCTTATGGACGAGTTTTCCCCCGACTGAATCCGGAGATTCAACCCGTCGTCATGACCATTCCCGATTCGCCGTCGCGTTGACCGCGACCCACCACGCTTCTTTTATTTCATCCCCGGCAACCGGGGTTTCATTTCGGTGCAGCGAGCACGTGCCTGGACAGTCATCAATTGATGCGCCGGCGCCGGGTCGGGCAACGTCCGTCACCGCTTGCGGCGCTTTCGCTGCCCTGCTCCACCCGTCATTCAAAGTTCGGACGAATTATGAGACACGAGCCTGAATTATTAAAGCCGGCATTCTTTATAGATTGTAAAATTCCAAATATTCAATGACTTACACAAAATACAGCCATTACGCAAACGATTTCGCGCCAACGCCGTTATTCAAAATCTTTTACCGAGCGGATAAATACTTTGCCAAAGCGGATTCCAATAATATTTTTCTTCAAAAAACAATCGGGGAGCCGCCCGGCCGCGCGAATAATCACTGGATATACGCGTAAACCATGAGTATTGACGCACATCGCCGCCTTACGTTCCTGTTGCAAACCGCCATTTTCGATAATCGCGAAGATTGAATGATGCGAATAGAGCCGTCATGTCTGGCCGGATTCGAAATATGCTCCTACAATTCCGCTCGCATCGATTCCGGCAGTCGCGATCGTTCACCACGCGATCACGGCAATCCGTCGCGTGTCGACCGGCTCCGTCATTAAAACGACGCACGCCGTGCGATGCGTCGAACGGTTGCATGCCACGCGACGCCGGGCTGCCCGGCATCGATGCGAGCGTGCGATGCCATGGATGCGTCGCCACAGAGCGGCTTCCGACGTTTCCACCGCACCGGGCAGGCCACCCGCGGAAACGCAGCCAACCGCCTTTTCATCACAGGTGCACGATGTCTTCACCGATCTCCGCGTTGAGCGACGCGCATATCCTGATCGTCGACGATCAACCCGACCAGCTCCGTTTGCTGATCGAGATCCTGCGCAGCACGGGATGCCGGATCAGCATCGCATTCGACGGCACGCAAGCGTGCCAGCGCGCGCAGGCGCTGATGCCCGACCTGATCCTGATGGACGTGCGCATGCCGCACATGGACGGCTTCACCGCATGCCGCCTGCTGGCCGCCGATCCGTTGACGAGCGCGATCCCGGTCATCTTCCTCACCGTGGCCGACGCGTTGCACGAACGGCTCGAGGGGCTCGAGATCGGTGGCGTCGACTATGTGGCGAAGCCGTTCGAGCCGGCGGAGGTGATCGCGCGGATTCGCGTGCAGTTGTCGCGGACGAAGCGCGAACGGCCGGCCGTGACGGAGCAGGCGGAACGCCCGCCCGCGGGCGGCAAGGAGGACGACATCATCGTGCGCGCGGCCATCCGCCACCTGTCGCGCACGCTGAACGATCCGCCGACGGTGGAGGAACTGGCGCGCGCGGTCGGCACGCACGAAAAGCGCTTGTCGCGCGCGTTTCGCGACAATCTCGGCCAGACCGTGTTCGAGTATCTGCGCTACGAGCGGCTGCGGATCGCGCAGGATCTGCTGGATTCCACGTCGCTCAGCATCGCCAGCATCGCGAAGGAAATCGGCTTTTCCACGCCGGCCAATTTCGCGACCGCCTTTCGCGAACGGTTCGGCATCACGCCGACCGAATGGCGGCGCCAGGCCCATGCCAGCGCGCGCACCGCGGCCCGGGAACCGCAACGCCGCGCGTAGGCCGCATGCGACGCGCTCCCGCCTACCAGTCGTATTTCGCGCTGGCCAGCACGGTCCGCTCGTTGCCGAACACGCACACCGCGTACGACTGGCAGCCGCTCACGTAGCGCCGGTCGAACAGGTTCGCGACGTTCACCGCGAAACGCCAGTGCGGCAGCTCGTAGTGGATCGCGAGGTCGTAAAGCGTCGCGCTCGGCACCGTCAGCGAATTGTCCGGCGCGCCCGCCGATGCGCTCTGGTAGCGCACGCCGCCGCCGACGCCGAGGCCCGCCAGCGCGCCGGTATGCCAGGTCCAGTCGGCCCACATCGACGCGATCTGCCGTGGCAGCGGCACCGACACCGGCCAGTGGTTCAGCGACGCGTCGTTCGCCTGCACGTTCTTGACGTCCTGATACGCATACGACGCGACGATCGACAGCTCGCGCGTCAGCTTGCCCACCGCGCTCAGCTCGACGCCGCGCGAGCGCACCTTGCCGGTCTGCACCGACGTCGTGCCGGTCGGGTCGAGATTGACCGGTGTCGGCGTCACGACGTGGGTCTGGTCGATCTGATACACGGCCGCGTTCAGCATCAGGTTGCGGCCGGCCGGCTCCCAGCGCAGCCCGGCCTCCGTCTGCGCGCCGCGGGTCGGCTTCGGCAGGCCGCCGCCGAACATCCGCACGCCGATGACCGGATCGAACGACGTCGAATAGCTGACGTACGGCGACAAACCGGCGTCGCCGCGATAGGTGAGCCCGACACGCCCGGAGAACGCACTGACGTCCTGCTGGGCGTGCGTGCCGGCCGTGCGGTCGTCGAACCGCGCATTCACGACATCCTCGCGGCCGCCGAGCGTCAGCGTCCAGCGCTGCCAGCGGATCTGGTCCTGCGCATAGACGCCGACCGCGTTCATCGCCGTGTACTGGTCGACGTGGCCGAGCGACGTCGGCCCCGAGAAGATCGCGGCCGTCACCGGCCGATACACCGGGTGGTACAGGTCCAGCGACGGCGCGAGCGCGAGGTACACGCTGTTGGTCGTCGTCTGCCGGTCGAACTGCACGCCGAACAGCAGCGTGTGTTCGAGCGGCCCCGCGCCGAAGCGCGCCTGCGCGTGGTTGTCGACGTCGAGCCGGCTGTAGTTGAGCTGGAACAGCCCCGCGAAACGCATCATGTTCGTCGTGCTGCGCGGCGCGAGGCCGTTGCCGAACACCGTCGCATCGTCGAGCGACAGGTGTGACCAGCGCACGTCCTGATGCAGCGTCCAGATCGCGTTCACGCGGTGTTCCAGCGCGTAGCCGAGCGACCATTGCTTCTTGCGGTAGTCGTTGAACGACGGGTCGCCCATGTAGAGATCCTGCGACAGGCGGCCGTTCGGGTTCGGCAGCACCGTGCCCGATGCGGGCAGGAAGTTCGACGAGATGTCGCCGCTGTCCTGCAGGAACGTCGCGGAAACCGTCAGCGACGTGTCGGCGTTCGGCCGCCACCGGAACGACGGCGCGAGCGCGACGCGCCGGTTACCGTTCGGGCCGGTCACCGCATTGCCGTCGCGCGCGACGCCGACGAAACGGTACGCATACTTGCGATCGGGGTCCAGCGTGTCGCCGACGTCGAGCATCGCTTGCTTGCGCGCATCGTTGCCGATCTGCACGCCGGCTTCGCGTACCCGCTCGCCATCGGCCAGCTTCGTGTGCGCGTCGACGATCGCGCCCGGCTCGCCCGCGCCGTACAGCACCGACGTCGGCCCGCGCAGCACCGCGATCGAATCGATCGTGTACGGATCGACGCGCCAGTTCGCGATCACGGCCGTGTCCGGCGCCGGCAGGCCGTCGACGTACAGCGTCGGCGTGAAGCCGCGCAGCGCCGCATACCAGTCGGTGCGGCTGTCGGCGCCGAACGTCGCGAAACCCGGCACGTAGCGCAACGCCTGGTTCAGGTCGGTCGCGCCGGTCATGTCGATCTGTTGCGCGGTCACGAGGTTGACCGTTTGCGGAATCTCGTCGATCGCCGTGTCGGTCTTGGTGCCGGTGGCGGTACGCCGCCCGACGAGCCCGACCGACGACGCATCGGCCGGCCCTCGCACGTCGATGGGCGGCAGCACGGCCGCTGTCGCCCCCGGCGCCGATGCCTGCGCGTACGCGCCGCCCGCGGCGGCCACGCACAACGCTCCGCCGGCCGCGATCACCGTCGCGCGCCGTCCCGCCCCTGTCTCCGTCCACATCGTGTCGATACTCCGTCGTGCTGGGTTGGCCCGTTCGGCCGGATCGGCGGACCGCGTCTCGCCGGGCCCGTCCGGTTGTGTCGTGATTGCCGTGCCGGCGAAGGCTGTGACGCCATCGGCCGGATGCACCGGCCCATGGCATCGTTCGCGAGCGCAGCGATCATACCGGCCGAACGTGGCGCGGTCTTTAAAAAATCAAATCGGCGACGGCGGCGGCACGCGGATTGCTCGTCGCCCGAACCGCATCAGGGACCGGCGCGGCCGGGCATCGACGTGACACGCACATCCGGTAGGATTCACATCGGCATTTCGGGCTGGCGCTACCCCGGCTGGCGGGGGACCTTCTACCCGCCCGACCTGAAGCAGGCCAACGAGCTGCGGTATGCATCGGGCCACATGCAGACGATCGAAATCAACGGCACGCACTACAGCTTGCAAGCACCTGACAGCTGGCGGCGCTGGTACGCCGACACGCCGCCCGGGTTCGTGTTCAGCGTGAAAGGCTCGCGTTACCTGACGCACATGCTGCGCTTTCGCGACGAAACGGCCACGACCGCGTGCGCGAATTTTTTCGCTCAGGGGCTGTTCGCGCTGAAGGACAAGCTCGGCCCGCTGCTGTGGCAATTCCCGCCGTCGCTGCGGTTCGATCCGGCTCACATGGAACGCTTCCTGAGCCTGCTCCCGCACGACACGGAAGCCGCGCTCACGCTCGCTCGACGGCACGATGCGCGGGTCCGGGAGCCGTATCTGCGGATCGACCGCAAGCGCGCGTTGCGTCATGCGGTGGAAGTACGGCACGACAGCTTCATGGATCCGGCGTTCGTGAAGCTGCTGCGCCGCCACAAGGTCGCGCTCGTCGTGTCGGATTCGACCGAGGCGTGGCCGCAGTTCGAGGATCTAAGCGCGCGGTTCGTCTATATCCGGCTGCACGGCACTGAAACGAAGTATTCGGGTGAATACGCCGATGCGGCGCTCGAACGATGGGCGCGCAGAATCGAAGCATGGAGCCGCGGCGCGCAGCCCGACGATGCGCGTCTCGCCGCACCGGCGCTGAAACCGCCGCGTGCGGCGACGCGCGACGTGTACTGCTATTTCGACAACGACACGAAAACGCAGGCGCCGTTCGATGCCGGGCGGCTCATGGCGCGGCTCGGGCTGCATGCGCACGATGCGGCGCCCGAATGAAGACGCTCCGCAAGCTGCGACCATCGGGAATGCTGTCCGGCATCGCAAGGCCAGGCCCGGAATATGCTCGTGCACGCCCGGATAGTACCCTCATCGCGCTCACGGCGCGCCCGGTAAATTTTGCACAGCCGATACCCGACGCCACGGGCCAATTCAGCAAGGAGAAAAAGCGATGACCCTGCTTATCTACCTGGTCGGATGGATCATTTTCATCGGCGGCGTCGCCTGGGGCTTGATGACGCTGCACGTCTCGCAGCACATCATCGAGATCGTCGCCGTCATCCTGTTCGGCATCGCGGTCATCACCGGCGCGACGCGCGCCCGAAATCGCGACCGGTCGTAGCGCGGCGCGAATGCCGCGATCGTGCCGACAGCAGCGTGCGCCCGGATGCGATCGGTACGCCGGAGCCCATCGGCACCGTCAATCGAGGTGTGCCGAATCGCCCGCGAGCCGCTCGTTCAGCACGCGCGCGTCGGCCTGCCGGTCCAGCGACAGGCACATGTCGCTCAACGCGTCGACGCGCGCACCGTCGAACGCCGTGCTTGCCAGCGCACGATATTTCGCGAGCAGCGCCGCATCCGGCAACGGATTGCGCGGATCGCCGAGGGCGATCGGAACGTGCCGCGATTCCCGCGTCCCGTCCGCGCGCTGCAGGATCACGGTCGGCTCGTCGAGATCGCCGAGCGCCGGGTCGACTTCGACCGTGATGCGCGCGAGCAGCGCAGTCACGCTTGGGTCGGTGCGCCGGTCCGCACGATAAGCGTCGATCCCGGTGTCGCCGAACGCGAGCGCCGCCGCAACCGCGTACGGCAGGCTCATCTGCGCGGACGACAGCGTCGACAGGTCCCGGCCGCCGCACATCCGCGCAACGAACGCGCTTGCACGCACCGTCACCCGTTCGATCTCGCCCGCCGCGAACGTGCGGCCGTCCGCGAGCTGCAGCGCCGCGTCGACCGCCGCATGCGCGCTGCGGCACGACGCGTGCGGCTTGATCGAGCAGCGCATCAGCTTCCAGTGCGTGCCCAGGCCGTCGGTCAACGCGTCGGGCGCATGCGATGGCGCGGCGAACGTATTGAAGAAGCCGCCCCACACGTCGTCGAACACGCGGGCGGGCCCGCTCACGCCTTCCCGGGCGAGCAATGCCGCCAGCACGCCGCCTTCGGCCGCCCGCCCGGCGTGCAGCCGCTTGGTTTGCGATCCGTCGTGAATGAAGCTCCAGAGGCCACCGGCGAAGCTCGCCGCGTGGCCCAATGCGTGACGCGTGCGCACGGCGTCGAGCCCGAGCACGCGCGCGCTCGCGGCGGCCGCGCCGAACACGCCGCAACTGAGCGTCGAATGCCAGCCCGCGCCGTTATGGGCCGCGTAGCCGCCCGCCGCCTCGAGCACGCGCCGACCGACGTCGTAACCGAGCGCGATTGCCAGCACGCATTCCCGGCCCGCGACGGGTTGACTGGCGCACGACAGCGCGGCCAGCACGGCGGGCAGCACGACCGCGCCCGAATGATCGCAGCCGCCGGCATCGTCGAGCTCGAGCGCGTGCGCGGCAATGCCGTTGACGAACGCCGCGTCGCGCGCACTCGCACGCCGTCGCGTGCCCCATAGCGACGCACCGCGTCCGACGGCGCCGGTCAGCGCGCGGGCGCTGCGCGTCTCGACGGCCGACGTGCCCGCCAGCGCGGCACCGAACGTGTCCAGGACATGGCGCTTGGCTTTCGCGACGACGTCGTCCGGTAATGCATCGGCGGAAGTCCGCGCAACGAATGCCGCGAGCCGCGTCGCGCGCGCGTGCGTGTCCGTCGTCATCGTGCCGCCTCCTCCGCCACGCAGCGTGCGAACACGTCGACCGGATGGCCCGGGGCGTTGACGGGTGCCTGCGCACGCCACCAGCGCGCGATGTCGTGCCCCGTCGCGAACCACGCATCGCCGGTGCCGCGCAGGTGCGCGAGCAACGCGCGCAGCAGATCGATTCGCCCGGCCGTGCCGATGATCTCGGGATGCAGGCGCAACACGCAGCACAGCCCGAAACGCCTGAACCCGTCGACGTCGCGCCGCCAGTTGTCGAGCACGTCGCGATACGCGGCGATGCGCGGCTGGCCTGCCGGCACGGGCGGCGACAGGTTGAACTCGAAATACGGTTCGTCCTCGAGTTCGTAGTGCAACGGCAGTTCGACGAGCCGTGCGCCGTTCGCGTCGCCGCCGCTACGCGGATGCACGTAAGGCAGATCGTCGCCGCGCCAGGACGACGACCACGTGAAACCGTCCGCGACGAGAAATTCGGCGAAGCCGTCGGCCCAGTTGCCGGTGAACGAGCGAAAGCCGTGCGCGTCGCGACCGGTCACATCCGCGAGCGCCGCACGCCCCGCGCGGCACGCGTCGACCTGCGCGGCAAGCGGCAACGCATCGAAATCTTCACAGCGATAACCGCTCACGCCGAGTTCGTGGCCGGCTGCGGCAATCTCGCATACCGTGCCGCGATGCGTGTCGGCGACGGCGCCGGGCACGAACCAGCTCGTCGGCACGCCGAACGCATCGAACGCCGCAAGCAGCCGGTCGACACCGCGCTTCGCGCCGTAACGCCAGACCGACAGCGATTTCTCGCGGCCGACGATACGCGGTTCGCGCGTCTGGATGCCATGAACGTCGTTGAAGTCGACCGTGATCGCGACCGCGTATCGCGCACCGCCCGGCCATGCAGGAAGGTGGGTCACGTACCGCTCCGTTGCGTGGGCGCCGCATCCCGCGCGGCCTGTGCGAGCCACCAGTCGGCGACATCGCGGCAACGCGCGAACCATACGCCGTCCTGCGCGCACATGTGGTCGAGCCAGGCCTCCAACAGCGCGATGCGTCCCGGTTTGCCGCATACCTTTGGATGAAGAAGCGTCGTCAGGCACAGCCCTTCACGATATACGCCGTCGAATTCGCGCGTCCAGTTGTCGAGCGTCGCGCCGTAGCCCGCGATCCGGTCGAGTCCGGCCGGGTAGTCGGGATTGCGGTGATACGCGAGCGACGCGTAGTCGTCGGTTTCCCAGCGACCGGGAATCTCGACGAGCGGCGGCTCGCCGTTCTCGCCGTGCAGCAGGTACGGCCGGTCGTCGCCGCGCATCGAGCTCGAATAGCGCACGCCCGCTTCGCGCAATACGGCCACCGTCGCGGCGCTCCAGTCGCCGGACGGCGTGCGGAACCCGACCGGCCGCACGCCGAGCGTGCGCGCGAAGATATCGGCCGATTGCGCCATGATCTCGCGCTGCCGATCGGGTTCGAGCGTCCAGAACGCTTCGTGCCGGTAGCCGTGATAGCCGATCTCGTGGCCGCGCTCGACGATCGCCGCGCATTGCGCGGGCCACGTTCGCGCGACCCAGGCGGGCACGAAGAACGTCGCGGGCAGCGCGAAGGACGCGAGCATGTCGAGCAGCCGGCCGAGCGCGCGCCACGGCCCGTAGCTGCCGAGCGTGAAATACGCGGGGTTGCGCCAGATCGACCCGTTCAGCATCGCGTCGCCGGTCGGGCCGTCGAGATCGAACGCGAGCGCGACGCATGCGCGCTTCGCGTCGGGCCAGCGGGGCGCCTGGTCCGTCATCGCGCGCTCAGCGGGTGCCGTTGATCATCGCCTTCGCCACCGCGTGTTCCTGCAGCCCCCATTTCGCGAGCAGCTTCCGGTACGAGCCGTCCGCGATCAGCTGGTCGAGCGCGGTCGTCAGCGCGCTGCTCAGCGCCGTGTTGCTCTTCGCGACGCCGATGCCCGTGTATTGCGACAGGAACGGCTTGCCGACCGGCGCATACGCGTTCTGCTCGAGGCTGTTCTGGTACGGCAGCGTCTCGCCGCCCTGCACCGCCGCGTCGATGCGGTTCTGGCGCAGCTGCATCCGCGCATCCGACGAGCCATCGGTGCCCACCACGACGATCGCCGGCTTGCCGGCCTTCACACAGTTCTCCGCGCTCCACGCGGTCGTATTGTCCGGGAACGACGTGCGCCGGCTCGACCCCACGCGCTTGCCGCACAGTGCGCTCATCTGCGCGAACTCGCCGGCGCGTGCCTTCAGCACGTAGAACTGCGGGCCCGTCTCGATGTAGTCGACGAACGTCACCGCATCGCGGCGCGTCGGCAGGTCGGTCATCCCGGACAGGATCATGTCCACGCGTTGCGTCGCGACCGCGCTCATCATCTGGTCGAAGCTCGTCTCGACCCAGTTGAGTTTCGCGCCCATCTTCGCGGCAAGCGCCTCGCCGAGATCGACGTCGAAGCCCGCGAGCTTGTCGGTCGCCGGATCCTTGTATTCGAACGGCGGATAGTTCGGCACGATCGCGACGTTCAGCGTGCGTTTCGCGCTCGCGGCCTGTGCGGTGGCGTACGGTGCATGAAGCACGAGCGCGCCGAATGCGACGGCGGCCAGCGTGCGGGTCAGGACGGATGCTTTCATGGGATGTCGCCTTCTTGGTGGAGTAATGGTGGGCTGCGCCGCTCGTATCGGCGGCGCGGTCGTTCGGGCCCTGCGCAACGGACCCGCCCGCTCATGCAATCACGGCCGAAATGAAGTCGCGCGTGCGCGCATGTGTCGGTGCGGACAGCACCTGGTCCGGCGGCCCGCTTTCGACGATCCGGCCGCCGTCCATGAACACGATGCGGTCGGCCACCTCGCGCGCGAAGCCGAGCTCGTGCGTGACGACGATCATCGTCATCCCGCTCTTCGCGAGATCGCGCATCACGGCCAGCACTTCGCCGACGAGTTCGGGATCGAGCGCCGACGTCGGTTCGTCGAACAGGATCAGTTGCGGATGCATCGCGAGCGCTCGCGCGATGGCGACGCGCTGCTGCTGGCCGCCCGACAGCTCGACCGGAAACGCGTCGCATTTGTGAGCGAGCCCGACGCGGGCAAGCAGCGCGCGCGCCTCCTCTTCCGCTTGCGCACGGCGGCGCTTGAGCACCTGCACGGGCCCCTCGATCACGTTTTCGAGCGCGGTCTTGTGCGGAAACAGGTTGAAGCGCTGGAACACCATGCTCGTCGCCAGCCGCTGGCGCGCGACCTGGCGCTCGGACAACTCGTGGAGCCGGTTGCCGGCGCGGCGATAGCCAGCCAGTTCGCCGTTGACCCACAGCGCGCCCGCGCTGATCGTCTCGAGCTGGTTGATGCAGCGCAGGAACGTGCTTTTGCCCGAACCCGACGGCCCGATGATGCACAGCACTTCGCCCTGTTCGACGTCGAGCGTGATGCCGTGCAGCGCCTGGAAATCGCCGTAGGATTTGCGCACGTCGACCGCGCGAACGACTGCATTCGGCATGACGTTCTCCCGATGGGTAAGGGTCGTGAGGGTCGTGAGGTTCATTTGCGGCCCGCCGCGCGCCCCGCGCCGCGTGCGAAGCGCCGTTCGACGCGGGCCTGCGCCAGCGACAGCACGGTGACGACGGCGAGATACCAGATGCCGGCGACGATCAGCAACTCGATCACGCGGGCATTCGCGTAGTAGATGTTCTGCGCGTTGTGCAGCATCTCCGCGTACTGCACGACGCTCGCGAGCGACGTCAGCTTGACCATGCCGATCAGTTCGTTGCCGATCGGCGGCACGATCACGCGCATCGCCTGCGGCAGGACGATCCGGCGCAGCGCCTGCAGGCGCGGCATGCCGATCGATTTCGCCGCCTCGTACTGGCCGACGTCGACCGACAGCAGCCCCGCCCGCACGACTTCCGACGTGTACGCGCCTTGATTGATGCCGAGTCCGAGCACCGCCGCGAGGAACGGCGTCATCACGTCGACGGTCCGGTATTCGGCGATGCCCGGAATGCCGAGCGTCGGAAACACCAGCGCCAGGTTGAACCACAGCAGCAACTGCAGAATCACCGGCGTGCCGCGGAACAGCCAGATGTAGCCCTGCGCGATCGCCCCGAGCACCGGGTTCGACGACAGCCGCATCACCGCGGTGACGACCCCGAGAACGACACCGAGCGTCATCGCGAGGACGGTCATCACGATCGTGTTGGCGAGCCCCGTCAGGATCGACCGCGCGGTCAGGAACTGGCCGACGACACGCCACTCGATCTGTCCGCGCGCGAACGCGGCGGCGATATAGGCGAGCGCGGCAACGATCGCGACCGATGCGACGTAGCGGCCCCAGTAGCGCCGGCGTACGCGCACGAGCGCGGCCGTGTCGTCCGCCGCCGCGTCGGCCGTCGCCGGTGCGCCGTCGAGGCGACGAGAATCGGATGCGCTCAGCATGACGGCCCCCGGTAATCGGCTGCCCACGCGACCTGGCGCCCGATTGCCTCGCTCAGGCGCTCGATCTGTTCTCGCACCCGTGCAGGCGAGGTGCCGCCCGCGCCGCCGCGTGCGGCGACGGCCGCGTCGAGCGTCAGATGCGCGCGTACCGCCGGTGCGAGGCGCGTGTCGACGGCCTGCAACTGTTCGGCGCTCGCGTCGGCCAGCTCGATGCCGTCCCGCTCGCACGCGCGCACGAGCGTGCCGGTGATCTCGTGCGCCTCGCTGAACGGCACGCCCGTCAGCGCGAGCCAGTCGGCGACCTCGGTGGCGAGCGTGAAGCCGAGGGGGGCCTGGCGGCGCATCTCGTCGACGTTCACGCGCATCGTGCGGATCATCCCCGCCATCGCCGGCAGCACGAGTTCGAGCGTGTCGATCGAATCGAACGCGGCGATCTTGTCTTCCGCGAGATCGCGGTTGTACGCGAGCGGCAGCGACTTCAGCGTCGCGAGCAGCCCCGTCAGGTTGCCGATCAGGCGCCCCGCCTTGCCCCGCGTGAGTTCCGCGATGTCCGGATTCTTCTTCTGCGGCATGATCGAGCTGCCGGTCGCGTAGCCGTCGTCGAGTTCCACCCAGCGGAATTGTCGCGACGTCCACAGGATCACTTCTTCCGACAGGCGAGACAGGTTCACGGCGAGCATGCTCGTGACGAACACGAATTCGGCGACGTGGTCGCGCGCGGCCACCGCGTCGATCGAGTTCTCGCACGGCGCGTCGTAACCCAGCTCCCGCGCCGACAGCTCGGGCCGCACGCAGATCGCCGAGCCCGCGAGCGCGGCCGCGCCGAGCGGCGAACGCGCGGTGCGACGGTCCCAGTCGACCAGGCGATCGGCGTCGCGATACAGCGACTGCGCGTGGGCGAGCAATTGATGGCCGAACACGATCGGCTGCGCGGGCTGCAGGTGGGTGAATCCGGCCGTCACCGTGTCGACATGCCGGCTCGCCTGGCCGATCAGCGCATCCTGCAGGTCGAGCACGCCGCGCACGAGCTGACGCGCCTTGTCGCGCAGGTACAGGCGCAGGTCGTTCGCCGCCTGGTCGTTGCGCGAGCGCCCGGCGCGCAGCTTGCCGCCGAGCGCCGGCAGCCGCTGCGTGAGCACGCGCTCGAGGAACGTGTGCACGTCCTCGTCGGCGAGCGATGGCGCGATCGCGCCGGCCGCATAGTCGCGCGCGATGCCGTCCATCGCGTCCAGCAGTTGCGCGAGGTCGTCGTCGTTCAGGATACCCGCGCGGTTCAGTTCGCGCGCATGGGCCCGGGAGCCTGCCAGATCGTACGGCACGAGACGGAAGAAACTCGGATCCGAGCGGGACAGATTCTGCAGCGCGTCGGACGGCTCCGACTGGAAGCGGCCGCCCCACAGGCGTTCGATCGGTTCGGTAAGGCTCATTGCGGTCGACCTCGACTCGGTTGGATTAGCCCTACTGTAGGCATTCAATTTTTTTTGTTGTAGCGAGAAATTGAATCCGTTTTAATGAAATTTTTCTCAGTATCGTCGCCCGCGACGCGCCCCGCCGATGCGCAACCGCCTGCCCCCGCTCAACCCGCTTCGCGCATTCGAAGCCGCCGCCCGGTGCGGCAGCGTGTCGGCCGCCGCCGACGAGCTGCACGTGACCGCGAGCGCGGTCAGCCACCAGATCCGCATTCTCGAAAACACGCTCGGCATCGCGCTATTCGTCCGATCAAAGGCCCGCGTGAAGCTCACGCCCGAAGGCGAGGCGCTGCTGGAACCGGTCGGTACCGCGTTCGACATGATCGCGAACGCCACCGTCAGGCTCGATTCGCCGGCCGCCGCCGGCGATCTCGTCGTGTCGACGCCGCTGTCGCTGACGTCGCGCTGGCTCGCCCGGCACATCGGCGATTTTCTGGAGCGTTATCCGGGTATCCATCTGAAAGTGATTCCGTCGAACGACGATCGCGAAACCTATTCGGCAGACGTCGACGTCTGCATTCGCTACGGGGAAGGCAACTGGCGCAACCGGCGCGTCGAGCTGCTCGCGCATCCGGCGCTGTTCCCGGTCGTGAGCCCGGCGTTGATGAACGGGCCCGATGCGATCCGCAAGGTGCAGGATCTCGCGGGGCGGACGCTGTTCTGCGAGCATGCGGGCTCGTGGACGCGGTGGCTGGCGCAAGCGAACGCCGACAAGCTGCCGGGCATCCGCATTCTCGAAATCGGCAACGCGCACATCGGCGTCGAAGCCGCGGTACACGGGCAAGGCGTCGCGCTCGGCGACAGCCTGTCGGTGCGCGACGACCTGATCGACGGCACGCTCGTGCGGCCGTTCAGCGCCACGGTGCCGTCACGCCACGCATACTATCTCGTCACGCGTCATGAACTGGCCGAGTCGCCGCTCGTGACCGCGTTCACGTCGTGGCTGCGGGCACGCCTCGCGTGATGCGCGTCGCCGCGCGGCGTGCTCACGCACCGAGGCTCGCGAGGTCGTCCCACACGATGACGATGTTGCGCGATCGCCAGACCGGCCCCGGATCGATGTATTCGCCGGCGGGCCGGCCGTGCAGCGCCGCATAGAACGCAATCGCCGCGTCGTTGCCGTCGACGACGCTCAACGCGGCGCCTCGATACCGCAATCGGCCCAGATGCGTCGCGAGCCGGGCGAGCAGCTGGCGGCCGATGCCGCGACGCTTGAATCCGGGATCGACATACAGGAACTTGATCTCGCCCCGGCCGTTGAATATCGGATCGGACGGTGCGCCGGCGGCGCCGATGCCGACGATCCTGCCGTCGATCTCCGCCACCAGCACAAGCCGGTTCCCGTCGTTCGACGACAGCTTTTCATTCCATTGCTTGTGGCGATAGTGTTCGTCGAGAACGGCGTGCGCTTCGGCCGGCGCGAGATCCCGGTAGGTATGCCGCCAGACCTTGACATGAAAATCGGCGATCGCCCGCGCATCGCCGATCGTTGCGGACCGGATGGATAGGCCAGTCATTGAGGACGCTCCCGGAGGCATCGCGCCGACGGGCGCGATGTGCACGACGGATTGTGGACGATCCGTGCAACGCTGTCGAACGACCTTCGCGGCCGCGCGATCCAGCGGTCGGTCCGTCGCGGCGTCTTTTACCCACGCCCGCGCCGCATCCTGAGCGTCGCCGACGGCGATTCGCCGAACGCCCGCTTGTACTCGATCGCGAACCGCCCAAGGTGCGCGAAGCCCCATTTCAGCGCCACGTCGGTGACCGACGCGAGCCCCGGCGTGTCGTCGGCCAGCAGTTCGTCGCGCACATGTTGCAGACGCAACTGCCGTACGAAGCCCATCGGCGTGATCCCGTGGCGATTGCGGAAGCCGGCGAACAGCGTGCTCGGGCTGACGCCGGCGAGATCGGCGAGCCGTTCGATCGTCAGCGGCTCGTCGAGATGTGCGCGGATGTATTCCTCGACACGTCGCACGTAGAACGGCGCGAGCGGTGCCGGCGCGGAACGGGTGCCGTTGCGCGCGGTGTTCGGGTGGCCGTACAGCAGCAGGTTCAGCAACGTCGATTCGAGCTGCTCGAACGCGAGCGGATGACGCAGCGGATGCGCGTCCGTCGCGATCGCGCCGGCGAGCACCGGCAGCATCTGCGCGAGACAGGCGCCCTGCGGCGACGACAGGCTGAATTCCGGTTCGAATTCCACGGGCATGCGCCGGTCGTCGCCGAAATGCCGCTGCGCGTGGCGCTCCATCACGTCGCGCTCGATGCGCAGGATGACTTGCGGACACGCTTCGCCCCATCGCATCCGGAGCGGCAGCGTGGGCGACAGCAGCGACGCCGTGTCGGGCGACGACACGAAGCGCGTCGCGCCGCATTCGATCTCTGCGTCGCCGCGCAGCGGAATCTGCAACAGATAGAAATGTTCGAGCGGCCCCGGTTCGATCGACACCTCGCCGCCGTAATCGAGCAGGTTCAACGACAGGTTGCCCCAGCGCGCATGATGCATGCAGCTGTGCAGCGCACGCGATTCGCCGGTCGGCGTGAGCCGGTGCGGCTTGAACACGTCGGCGACGCGCGCGCGCACCTCGTCGACGTCGTTCGACTGCAGCAGCAGCGTGTCGTGATTGAAACAGGCGGCGTCGGCCAGCCAGCCGGTTTCGGAAAATTGCGCCATCGAAGTTCTCCCGTCGTGCTCGATCGCACTCGCGCCGTGCATGCATTCCCGATATCGGGGAAGGCGTCGCACGATCCGGACAGCGCCCGGAGTATCCGGATAGTCCGTCCTGCGAAACACGCAAGTCCCGCGCAAGCCATGCAAGAAGCGGACCGTTCGCGCATCGTAGAAAACTGTGCGGGCTGTCCGCATCCGCACATACCCGCGGTCGGCCGCGGCACGTCGGCCCGCGGCGGCCGCTGCCGCAGGTTTCCGGAATTCGTGGATACCGGCCGAAGAAAGCGGATAGAAGCGTGCTTTTCGGCCGCCAATACTGGGCCGTCACCGAAACCAACCGCACGGAGGGACACATGAACGGACGTCACATCGAGATTCCATCGCCGGACGGCGGCGCGTTCCGCGCGTACCTGAGCACGCCGGCCGGCGGCACCGGGCCGGGCATCGTGCTCTGTCACGAGATCTTCGGCGCGAACGCGACGATGCGGGACGTGGCCGACTACTACGCCGAGGAAGGCTATACGGTGCTCGTGCCGGACCTGTTCTGGCGCCAGTCGCCGGGCATCGAGCTCGGGTATGCGGCGGCCGATTTCGAGCGCGCGATGGCCCTTTATCGACAATTCGACGAAAACAAGGGTGTCGAGGACGTCGGCGCCGCGCTGGACGCGCTCCGCCAGCGGCCGGAATGCACGGGCAAGGCCGGCGTGCTCGGCTACTGCCTCGGCGGCAAGCTCGCGTACCTCGCCGCGTGCCGGCTGCCGGGCGCGGCCGCGGCGGTCAGTTACTACGGCGTGGGCATCGAGCATGCGCTGGACGAAGCCGCGCACCTGCATGGGCGGCTCGTGCTGCAGATCGCGGCGCAGGACCGCTTCTGCCCGCCCGACGCGCAGCAGCGCATCGCGGATACGCTGTCCGGCCGCGACGGCGTCGAAGTCTACGTCTACCCCGGCGTCGACCACGCGTTCGCCCGCGCCGGTGGCGATCATTACGACCAAGCCGCCGCGGTCATGGCCCACCAGCGCGCGATCGCCGCGTTCCGCGCCGCGCTCGGCCCGCACTACGACCTGTCCGCACTGTGGGAAACGCATCTGAAGCACGAGTTCGACACGCGCAACGTCGACGCAACGATGGCCACGATGGTCGCCGAGCCGTACGTCAACCATATTCCGACGCTGACGGGCGGCGTCGGCCACGACGAGCTCAAGCGCTTCTACACGCATCACTTCGTGCATGCGAACCCGCCCGACACGACGATCACGCCGATCTCGCGCACGATCGGCGCGAGCCAGATCGTCGACGAGCTGCTGTTCTGCTTCACGCATACCACCGAGATCGACTGGATGCTGCCGGGCGTCGCGCCGACCGGCAAGCGCGTCGAGATTCCGCTCGTCGCGATCGTCAAGTTTCGCGGCGACAAGCTCTATCACGAGCACATCTACTGGGATCAGGCGAGCGTGCTCGTGCAGATCGGGCTGCTCGACCCGTCCGGCCTGCCGGTCGCGGGCGTCGACACGGCCCGCAAGCTGCTCGACGTCACCGTGCCGTCGAACGGCCTGATGCGCCGCTGGCGCGACAGCGCGCCGTCCACCGGTGCGCGCTGACGCGGCCCCACCCTCACCCCATGATTCACGGAGACACCCCATGAATGCCCTTGCTGGCAAAGTCGCGCTCGTCACCGGCGGCGCCACGCTGATCGGCGCCGCGGTCGCGCAGGACCTGAGCCGCGCCGGTGCGTGCGTCGCGATCCTCGATCTCGATGCGGACAACGGCGCACGCGTGGCCGCGTCGCTCGGCGAACGGGCGCTCTTCATCGCGCTCGACATCACCGACGACCGCGCGATCGAGCGTGCGATCGCGACGATCGTCGAACGGTTCGGCGCGATCGACGTACTCGTCAACCTCGCGTGCAGCTATGTCGACAACGGCATCCAAGCGACCCGCAACGACTGGCTCGCGGCGATGGACGTCAACGTCGTGTCGGCGGCGATGCTCGCGAAGGCCGTGCATCCGCACATGGCCCGGCGCGGCGGCGGCGCGATCGTGAACTTCAGCTCGATCTCCGCGCAGTGCGCGCAGACCGGCCGCTGGCTGTATCCGACCTCCAAGGCCGCGATCCGCCAGCTCACGCGCAGCATGGCGATGGATCTCGCGCCCGACCGGATTCGCGTCAACTCGGTGTCGCCCGGGTGGACCTGGTCGCGCGTGATGGACGAGCTGACGCACGGCGACCGCGCGAAGACCGATCGCGTCGCCGCGCCGTTTCATCTGCTTGGCCGCGTCGGCGATCCGTCGGAAGTCGCGCAGGTCGTCACGTTCCTGTGCAGCGACGCGGCGAGCTTCGTGACGGGCGCCGACTACGCGGTGGACGGCGGCTACGCCGCGATGGGCCCCGAACAGGCGGTGCCGGCGATTCCGCGGCTCGCGGAGTGACCGCGCTGCCGCACTGTTTCCCTCGATCATTCCGGCCGTCACGCGGCCAACCAAGGACACTCCCATGAGACGCATCGCTATCGTCGGCGCCGGCCAGTCCGGCCTGCAACTCGCCTTCGCCCTGCTCGGCCAGGGCTACCACGTCACGCTCGCGACCAACCGCGACGCGGAGCAGATCCGCTCGGGCAAGGTCATGTCGAGCCAGTGCATGTTCCACACGTCGTTGCAGATCGAGCGCGATCTCGGCCTGAATACGTGGGAGGAAGCGTGCCCGTCCATCGAAGGCATCGGCATCGCGGTGCCGCACCCGGACGGCCACGGCCGCAAGGCGATCGACTGGTCGTCGCGGCTGACCCGCTACGCGCAGTCGGTCGACCAGCGCGTGAAGATGGCCGACTGGCTCGACGGCGTGCGCCGCCGCGGCGCGGACGTACGCATCGGCGACATCGGCGTGCCCGAACTCGAGGAACTCGCGCGCAGCCACGACCTCGTGCTGCTTGCGGCCGGCAAGGGCGACATCGTGAACCTGCTCGGCCGCGACGAGGCGCGCAGCCCGTTCGATCGCCCGCAGCGCGCGCTGGCGCTGACCTACGTGAAAGGGATGACGCCGAGCGAGCCGTATTCGCGCGTGCGCTTCAACCTGCTGCCGGGCATCGGCGAGTACTTCGTGTTTCCGGCGCTGACCACCACCGGCCCGTGCGAAATCATGGTGTTCGAAGGCATCCCGGGGGGCCCGCTCGACTGCTGGGCCGACGTGAAGACGCCCGAGCAGCATCTGGACCGCAGCCTGTCGTTCCTGCAGCAGTACGTACCGTGGGAGTTCGAGCGCTGTCGCGACGTCGCGCTCACCGATCCGAACGGCACGCTGGCCGGGCGCTTCGCGCCGACCGTGCGCAAGCCGTTCTTCCGGCTGCCGTCCGGCCGCACCGTGTTCGGGATGGCCGATGCGGTGGTGGTCAACGATCCGATCACCGGCCAGGGTTCGAACAACGCCGCGAAATGCGCGAGCGCGTATTTCGATGCGATCGTCGCGCGCGACGCCGCACCGTTCGGCGAAGACTGGATGCACCAGACGTTCGAACGCTACTGGGCGTATGCGCAGCATGTCGTGCGCTGGACCAACTCGCTGCTCACCCCGCCGCCGCCGCACATCCTCGAACTGCTCGGCGCGGCCGGCCAGTTGCCGTCGCTCGCGAAGACGATCGTCGACGGTTTCGACGATCCGCGCCGGTTCGCGCCGTGGTGGTTCGAGCCGTCGGCGTGCGCGGCGCTGATCCGCGAACACAGCGTGCGGGTGGAGTAATCGTCATGGAAACCATCGTTACCGAACGTACGGCCCTCGACCCGATGCAGTTGCGCGCCGCGTTCGGGCAGTTCCCGACCGGCGTCACCGTGATCACCACGTGCGCGGCCGACGGGCGCAAGGTGGGCCTCACCGCAAATTCGTTCTCGTCGCTGTCGCTCGATCCGCCGCTCGTGCTGTGGAGCCTGCGCAAGCTCGCGCCGAGCCGCCCGGATTTCGTCGCGGCGACCCACTTCGCGATCAACATCCTCGCGCACGACCAGATCGACCTGTCGCGCCGCTTCGCGACGCCCAGCGCCGACAAGTTCGACGGCGTGCCGCACGCGGATTCGGGCAGCGGCGGCGTGCCGTGCCTCGACGGCGCGAGCGCGCGCTTCGTCTGCCGCAACGTCGGCCATTACGAAGGCGGCGACCACCTGCTCTTCATCGGCGAGATCGAGCAGTTCGACACATTCGGCAAGGCGCCGCTCGTGTTCCATGCCGGCCAGTATCGTGCGATCGCCGATCATCCCGATCTTTCACGCACTATTTGATTAGTACATACAAGTAAAACTTCAGGAGGTGGTGAACATGAAATTCGGCTCTCGCCTGCTCGTCGCCGCGGGCCTCACGATCGCCGGCCTCGCCGGCCATGCGCCGGCCCATGCGGCCGACCTGCCTGCGGTCAACCTCGGCATGACCAGTTTCCTCGACGGCATGCCACCGGCCGGCGCCGGCTGGTACGGCACGCAGTACCTGCAGTACTACACGGCCGGCCGCGTCAACGACAATGCGGGCAACAAGGTCGGGTTGCCGAAGCAGGACATCGACCTGTTCGCGGGCTTGAGCCAGCTCGTCTACCAGTCGCCGCTGACGTTCGCGGGCATGCATCCGGGCCTCGACGTGATCCTGCCGTGGATCGCGTCCGCGCGGACCGACGACGGCATCGGCAACGTCGCGCTGAATGCACGCGCCGGCTTCGGCGATCTGCTGATTGGCCCATTCGTCCAGTTCGAGCCGGTGATGGGTACGCAGGGCCCACGCTTCGCGCAGCGCGTCGAATTCCAGTTCATCGTGCCGACCGGCGCGTACGATCCATCGCGCGCGATCAATCCGGGCAGCCATTTCTGGTCGTTCGATCCGTACTGGGCCGCGACGCTGTGGCTCACGCCGAAATGGACCGTATCGTGGCGGCTGCACTATCTGTGGAACGCGACCAACCATCAGCCGGCCACGGCACTCGGCCCGGACGTGGCGTCGACGCAGGCCGGCCAGGCGGTCCACGTGAACTTCGCGACCGAGTACGAAGTGCGGCCCGGCCTGCGGCTGGGGCTCAACGGCTACTGGCTGCGCCAGACCACCGACATGAAGGCCAACGGCCAGGACGTGCCGGGCACGCGGGAAGCCGTGTTCGCGATCGGGCCGGGGGCGATGGTCAGCTTCTCGCCGCACGATCACCTGCTGTTCAACACGTATTTCGAAACCCATGCGCGCAACCGGCCGCAAGGGACGCGGATGGTGCTGCGCTACGTGCATCACTTTCAGTGACGCACTGCGCGCCGGCCGTCCCGATCCGGCGCATGCCGCTTCGAGGGTTAGCCGCAGGGGGCAGCCGTGAAGGCGGTGGACTACGGCTCGTTCCATGATCGACCATGGGTCCAGGATGCATTGACGCCGCTATGGTCGACCTGTCTCGCGGCGCCGCCTGGGGAGGGAGCCTCCATGAAGCCTGTTGCCGCGCCGGCCGCCGAATCGCCCCGGGGCCGGCACGTCGAGTCTGAATCGATGCGCGCGAAGCCGCGTCCGCGCGCCGCTCACGGCGCGACGCCGACGAACGTGGGCAGCAGCACGCGATAGACGTGAATCATCGCCGGGCCGAGCAGCACCATCATCAGCGCGGGGAAGATGCAGAAGATCAGCGGAAACAGCAGCTTCAGCGCGATCTTCGCCGCGCGTTCCTCCGCGCGCATCCGGCGCCGCGTGCGCAGCATGTCCGACAGCACGCGCAGCGATTCGCCGATGCTCGTGCCGAACCGGTCCGCCTGGATCAGCATCGCGCAGAACGATTCGATGTCCTCCACGCCGGTACGCAATGCGAGGTTGCGCAGCGCCGTCTCCTTCGTGAAGCCGGAGCGCATCTCGAGCAGCAGCAGATCGAGTTCGCTCGCGACCACCTCGCTGCGAAACCGCAGCTCCTCGCTCACCTTCATCAGCGCCGCGTCGAGCCCGAGCCCCGCCTCGACGCACACCGTCAGCAGGTCGAGCGCGTCCGGGAAATCCTCGAAGATCTTCTGCTGGCGCACCTTGACCCGCTGCGACAGCACGACGTTCGGGATGTAGTAGCCGATGCCGGCGAGCGCCACGAGGATCAGCGACAGCAGCGCGCGCTCGTCGCCGAGCGACGTCGTGATCAGCGCCAGCAGCGCCGCGCACGGCAGGCCGAGCGCGAGCACCGTCTTCGCGGTGAAATACAGCGCGGCCGCGCTCTGGTTACGCCAGCCGGCATTCATCAGCCGGATGCGCAGCGGCGAATTCTCCCAACCCTCCTTCGGCACCGACAGCTTCGAGATCGGGGTGGACAGCTCGACCAGCTTCGCGACCCAGCGCGACGCCGTGTCGTCGGCGTCGCCCGGACCGGCGACGGCGCCCGCCCCGGTCCCGCCGGCCTGCTGCAGCCGGCGCTGGATCCCACGCGGCGCGAACAGCAGCATCGCGACGAGCACGCCGCCGGCCACGAAGATGAACAAGCCGCCCAGCATCACGGCCTGGACCACGCTCAGGTTTTGCATGACAACCTCGCAACGGTTCGTTATTCGGCTCGCGCGTCAGACGCGAATGCGCACGATTCGGCGGATCCAGAACAGGCCGAACAGCATCGACACCAGCATCGTGCCGACCATCCGGATCCCGGCCGGATCCTCCCAGAGCACCGACAGGAATTCGCGGTTCAGCAGCGCCATCACCGCCGCGGTGCCGAACGGCAAAAGCCCGAGAATCCACGCCGACAGCCGCCCTTCCGCCGACAGCACGCGCACCTTGTCGAACAGCTTGAAGCGCTCGCGGATCAGCCCGGCGATACTGTCGAGCAGCTCGGCCAGGTTGCCGCCCGTCTCGCGCTGGATCAGCACCGCGATCACGAAGTAGCGCAGGTCCTGCACCGGCACGCGCGTCGCGAGGTTCATCAGCGCGTCGTGCAGCGACACGCCGTAGTTGACCTCGTCGAACGTGACGCGGAACTCGCCGCCCATCGGTTCGGAAAACTCGTCGCCGACCATCCCCAGCGTGCTCGTGAACGAATGACCGGAGCGCAGCGCGCGCGCGATCATGTCGCAGATCTCCGGCAGCTGCCGTTCGAGCTTGCGCATCCGCCGGGCGCGGCGGCGCAACACGTACATCATCGGCCCCCACCCCACGAACAGCGCGATCGGCACCGCGGCGAGCTGCGGCGCCCGCGCGAAACTCGCCGCGAACCACGTGAGCGCCGCGAACGTCGCGCTGAGCGTGATCAGCTTCGGCAGCGTCCAGTCGAGGCCCGACTGCTGGATCACGAGATCGAGCGCATGCACGCGCGGCAGGCGCAGCAGCAGCCGGTCGAACGGCTTCGACTCGTCGAGCATGCGCTTCTTCAGGATCGACAGCCGCTCCTGCTGCACGTTGCCGCCGGCCGACATCGCGCGAATGCGCGATTCGATCCGGCGCGCGGCGGCGCCGTGCCGCGCGTTCCACCATTGATAGATGCCTTCGATCGACAGCACGACCGCGACGAAGGTAAGAATCACAAAACCGTAAAAGATCGCATTCATGAGCCTCTCCCCGGCAGCACACGACGCCCTGGCGTCAGTCCGCCTCGTACCGCGTGGACGGGTCGTACAGCGAATCCGGCAGGTTGATGCCGAACGCCTGCAGCCGCTCGACGAACTTCGGCCGCACGCCGGTCGCGCAGAAGTGGCCGCGTACCGAGCCGTCGCGGTCCACGCCCGTACGCTTGAACGTGAAGATCTCCTGCATGTTGATGATGTCGCCCTCCATCCCGGTCAGTTCCTGGATGCTGATGATCTTGCGCTTGCCGTCCGTGAGCCGCGCCGCCTGCACGACCACCGAGATCGCCGACGCGATCTGCTGGCGCATCGTCTTCGGCGGCAGCGTCAGGCCGGACACGCTGACCATGTTCTCGAGCCGCGTCAGCGCGTCGCGCGGCGTGTTCGCGTGGATCGTCGCGAGCGAGCCTTCGTGGCCGGTGTTCATCGCGTTGAGCATGTCGAGCGCTTCGGCGCCCCGTACTTCGCCGAGGATGATCCGGTCCGGGCGCATCCGCAGCGCGTTGCGCACCAGCGTGCGCTGCGTGATCTCGCCCTTGCCCTCGATGTTCGGCGGGCGCGTTTCGAGCCGCAGCACGTGCGGCTGCTGCAGTTGCAGCTCGGCGGCGTCCTCGATCGTCACGATCCGCTCGTTGCGCGGAATGAAGCCGGACAGGATGTTGAGCAGCGTCGTCTTGCCGCTGCCGGTGCCGCCCGACACCAGCACGTTCACCTTCGCGCGCGACAGCGCGTCGAGCAGCTCGGCCATCGGCGGCGTCAGGCTGTGGTAGCGCACCAGGTCGTCCATCTTCAGCGGGTTGACCGCGAAACGACGGATCGACATCAGGGGCCCGTCGATCGCGGACGGCGGGATGATCGCGTTCACGCGCGAACCGTCCGGCAGCCGCGCGTCGACCATCGGGCTCGATTCGTCGATGCGGCGCCCGACGCGCGACACGATCTTCTCGATCACCTTCATCAGGTGCGCATCGTCGTAGAACGTCACGTCGGTCAGTTCGAGCTGCCCGCAGCGCTCGACGTAGACCTGCCGGTACGTGTTCACGAGGATGTCGGAAATGCCGGGGTCGCGCAGCAGCGCTTCGAGCGGGCCGAAGCCGAACATCTCGTCGTACACGTCGATCGCGAGCTGGCGCCGCTCGATGTCGTTCGCCGGCATCCGCTCCTCGTCGAGGATCCGCGCGATCAGCGAGCCGATCTCCATGCGGACCTGGTCCGGGTGCAGCCGCGACAGGCGCTCGAGTTCCACGCGCTCGAGCACGGCCAGGTGAATTTCGCGGCGCAGCTTCTGGTATGCGTCGCGCACCGACGAATGCGCCGGGCCGGCCGTCTCGCTGCCTGTCGCCACCGGCTGGGCCCGGTGCAAGGACATCTGTTCGCGCAATGACATGATGGTTCCCCGTAAGAATTACATCGACTTGAGCTTCGGCGTGGCCTTGCGGCCGAACAGCCGGGACATCAACGGCTCGCTGTGCGTCGCGCTGCGTCCCGCGCGCACCTCGCCGTCGACGAGTTGTTTCGCATAGCCCTGCAACGCCCGTGCGACCGCCGAGCCGCGTGCGAGCCGCGACACCGGGTGGCCCTGGTTGATCGCTTCGAGCACCGTGTCGGCGTCGTCGGGAATCGTGCAGGCCGCCTGCAGCCCGAGCACTTCCTCGAGCGCGGTGCGGGTCCGCTCGCTCGCGCGCGTCGCGCGGTTCACGATCAGCCGCAACTGGTCGGTCGAATAGCCGAGCGACACGAGGATCTCCAGCAGCCGGCGGCCGGCGCGCACGTGCGGCATCGCGGGCTGCAGCACGAGCTGGATCTGGTCGCTGCGATCGAGCGCGACCATCGACAGCGGATTGATGCCGACGCCGACGTCGAAGATCACGAAGTCGTAGCGCGGCGCGGCCACGCCGAGAATCCATTCGAGCGCGTCCTCGCGCATCTCGGCGGCCTTGACCGGGTCGCCGGCGCCGGCCAGCACGTGGAAGTTTTCCGTCACGTGCGCGACGCTCGCATCGAGAAACGCGCTGTCGAGCCGCTCGATCTGCGCGCACAGCTGCGGCAGCGTCGACGGCGGGGTTTCGTCGCTGACGAGGAACGCCGCGTCGGCGAACTGCTGGTTCACGTCGATCAGCAGCACGCGGCGTTTGAAACCCTCGGCGATCTCGAACGCGACGTTGCTGGCCGCGAAGCTCGTGCCGGCGCCGCCCTTGCACGACATGAACGACACGATTCGCGTGTCGTCGGTATCGCGCCGCGTGCTCTGCGCGGCGGCCCGGCCGAGCGCGTGGCCGAGCGCCTGCGGATCGAGCGGCCATTGCAGCACATCGCGCGCGCCCGCACGCATCGCATCGAGCAGCACGTGCGGCGATGCGTCGGACGTCACGAGGATGCAGGTCAGGCCCGCATGCGCGCGGCAGATGCGCTCGATCGCCGACAGCTCGAACGGTTCGAGCGACGTGCCGTCGACCAGCAGGATGTCGAACGCGTCGAGCCCGTCGGTGCGATGTTCGATCTGCGACGGCCGGCCGGTGGCGCGTGTCGTCCGATAGCGTCCGCAGTCGGCCACGAGACGCGCGATCTGCGTGAGCCGCGCGGTATCGTCGGAAGCTACGAGGATATTGATCATGTCGTGTGCCTCGTCTTGTCGATTAGTTGCAGGCGGAGCCGCCCGTCGCGGAATTCAGGCTTTCGCGCGGCAGCGTCGTCGTGAACGGCGGCATTTTCAGCGTGACGTTCATGAACGGGATCATGGTCTTGACGGTGACGTTCGTGACGCTCACCGTCACGAACGAACACGTGTTGATGTCGCAACTCGACGGCGTGTAGTTGACCGACACGTTCGCGTTCGACAGCAGCGGCAGCAGCGATCGCACGCGCTTCACGACGCCCGCGGCGTTCACGTCGCAGACCACCGCCGTGCGTGCGCCGAGGCGCACGGCTTCGCTCGCGGTGTTCCAGTAGAACAGCACGCGGCCGAACTCGAAGATGCCGATCAGCAGCATGATCAGCACCATCGCGACGAGGGCGAATTCGACGATCGCCGCGCCGCGCTGGGCGCGCCGGCGGGACAGCGGAACATGGCGCACGTTCATGATACTTGCCTCATCACGGTGACGATGTTGCCGAAGGTGATCGACGGCAGCCCCGGGTACGCGGGGATCGGCTGGTACTTGTAGCCGCTGATCTTCACTTCGACGACGTTGATCGCGCCCGTGGCCGTGCCGCTTGCCGCGTTGTTGTTCGAATCGTAGGTCGGCAGGTTCGCGAACTGCGCCGGATCGGACGCATCGCTGCAGCCGGTCGTGTGCTGCGCGTCGCAGATCGTGACCATCGACGTCGTGAGCCCGGGCACCAGCTCGGTGCCCGACGTGCCGCACGTCGTGCTGCCGTAGACGACCAGGCACTGCGCCTGCGCCACCGGATACGCGCTGTCGGTCGGCAACCAGACCGACAGGTAGCGCGCCGCGTCGCGGGTTGCCTTGGTCAGCGTCTCGTACTGGTAGATCGCCCGGCCGAATTCGGCCACGCCGGTCGCCAGCATGATCATCGGCATCAGCACGAGCGCGAACTCGACGGCGACGGCGCCGCGGGTGCGCGAACGACGAATCGACGGCTTCTTCATGATCGTCTCTCCGCTATTGAACGAGCATCGGAACCTGGGTTCCGGACGCGCTGCCGCTGCCGGGCAGGCCGTGCGTCGCGCACGGGTTGTTGCCGGACACCGACGAGCCGAGGTATTCCAGGTGCGCGACGATGGCGCCGCTGCCGGCGCTGAACGGGAGCGGATCGAGCATCAGCACGCAATCCCATTGCGTGACGTGCACCTTGCCGCTGCTCCCGGACAGCGTCGAGCAGTCGCCCTCCGGCGCGAGCGCGAGGCGCCGGTCGCTGCCGTAGGTCGCGTAGTTGCTCGCCGTCGCCGTGCCGTTGGTCGAGATGCCGCTGCCCGACGGCGGTGCGCCGTCGCCCTGGTAAGGCTTGAAGCTCGCGCGGTCGGCCACGAACTGCGTGTACGCGTCGCCCTTGATGCCCGGCGTTCCGGGCGGCCCGTAGTTCGGGCCGACATACGCGTAGCCGGTGAAGTCGGGCTGGCCGCTCGACCCGTTCGCGCCGTTCGTATAGATGCCGAAGCGCGTGTTCCAGGCCCGCAGCGCCGCCGACTTCAGGCCCGTGGTGGCCAGGTCCGGCGGGCTCGTGATGTTGCAGGTATTGCCCGACAGCTCGCTCGCGAGCGTCGTCTCGTTCGTCGAGCCGTCGAGCGCCGCCCAGCCGAAGTTGCCGGGCCCGTAGGTCGACGACGACCCGGACGGCGACGAGATCCAGTCGCCGACCTTGTAGGGCGGATCGGACGGGCCGCGGCACACGAACACGGGAATCGCGCAGGTCGTCTGCCCGCCGCCGACGGTCGCGATCGCGCTCGCCGACACTTCCGCCGCATTCGCGAGCTTCGTGCCCGGCAGCACGTTCAGCACCTCGATGAACCAGTGCGCGATGTTGCTCAGCGTCGCGGTGCACTGCACGTACTTGATGCTCGCCGGCTTCGTGACCGCGTCCTTGGTCAGGAACGGATTGGTCAGCGAATCGCTGAACGTGACGTTCGCGTTCGTCGACATCTGCACCGACGTCTTCTGGAAAAACACGAAATTCAGGTGGCCGGCGGCGATGCCGTCGGCCTCGGCCACCGACAGGCTGATGGCCGAGGTCAGGTCGCGCGCGGCCGACAGCGCGCAGGCATCGGCGCTGTTCTGCAGTTCGCTGCGCGTGACGTACAGCTTGCCAAGATCCAGCGCGAGCCCGACGAACCCGATCATCACCGCCAGCGAGAGGCCGACGATGATCGCGACGGCACCGCGCTGGCGATGCAGGCTGCGACGCGTGAGTTTCGGATAGCGGGCTGCGCGGTTCATGGCGTTCTCCCTGAGCATGCCGTCGTTATTGGGTGGCCTTGCCGATGCCGATCACGAACGCGTTGGCGGGCGGCACGGTCTGCTTGAACGACTTGTCGTAGTTGTCGAGCGCGGCCGCGGCGGCGGCGCCGTCGACCCCGGCCGCCGAGGCCGGATGTTCGCCGGCATGCGGATCGATGATCTGGGCGTGCATCACGGTGCGGACCGAGTCGCCGAAGCGGCTGTCCCACACCGGAGTCGACGACATGCAGCCGGCAAGCGCGAACGCGAGCGGGACGGCGAGCGCCGCGCGGCGCACGAATACGAGGTAGGCGGATTTCATGAGCTTCCCCTTGGATGGCTTCAACGATCGGTGGACTGGGGTTCCGCGCCCGTACGCGCGATCTGCGCGTTGGGCGCCGCCGCGATCCGGTGCTTGGTGCGCGTCGACGGCTGGGCCGACGGTTCGGCGCCGGCGGCCGCAAGACGCGCGGCGGCGGCTTCGATGCGTGCGACGCGCGCCGCGGTGGCCGCATCGGGCTGCGGAGCGGCGGCCGCGACCGGCGCCGGCGCTTTCGGCGGCTCGGCCGGCATCGACGGCTGCACGTCGGCTTGCGGCGCGCGCGGCGCGGGCAGCGCGGCCGGCACGACCGGTGCTTCCGATTTCGGCGCCGGAGCGGGCGCCGGCGCCTGGGCCGGCGTCTGCGGCGCGGCGGCTGCACCGTTCGCGGGTTGCATCGGCTGGGCGCCTGCCTTGCGCACGCCGCGGCGGCCTTCCATGTTGCCGGTCGCATACACGTCGATTTCGTTCGGCTTCGAGAAGCTGTCGGTCGGCAGCGCGACGTCCGCCGTCTGCAGCGGCTTCACCAGGTGCGGCGTGATCAGGAAGATCAGCTCGGTGCGGTCCTGCTGGAACGACGTGCTGCGGAACAGCGCGCCGAGCACTGGCACTTCGCCGACGCCGGGGATCGCCTTCAGCGCGCCGGTCGCGTTGTCCTTGATCAGCCCGCCGATCGCGAACGATTCGCCGTCGCTCATCTGCACCGTCGTCGATGCGCGCCGCGTCGTGATCAGCGGCAGGATCGACGTGCCGCCGATGTTGGTCGCGCTCAGCGTGACGCCCGTCTGCGACAGCTCCGACACTTCCGGCGCGACCCTCAGGCTGATCCGGCCGTTGGCCAGCACCGTCGGCGTGAACTTCAGCGCGACGCCGAATTCCTCTTCCTGCAGCGTGATCGACGACGTGCCGTTGCCGCTGCTCTGCGGGATCGGGATGAAGATCTTGCCGCCCGCGAGGAACGTCGCTTCCTGGCCGCTGATCGTCACGAGGTTCGGCTCGGCGAGGATCTTCACGAGGTTGTCGGTGTTCTGCGCGTCGGCCGCGATGCTGAACGGCTTGTTGTTCGCCTTGTTGAACACCGCGCCGCTCGCGACGCCGGCAAGCAGGTTGCTGACCAGCGCGCCGCTCCACGAACCGAACCCGCCCTGGATGTTGAACGCGCTGCCCATCTGGTTGATCAGCGTCTTCGACACCTCGGCCACCTTCACCTCGAGCATCACCTGCTGCGGCGACGTGACGTTCAGCATGTTGAGCACGCCGCCGCCCTGCTTGCCGTCACCCGCGCTGTCGCCGTACGCATGGGCGATCTGCACGGCCTGCTGCGCGGCCTGCGAGCTCGACACGGTGCCGGCCAGCACGATCGTGCCGGCCGCGGTCGACACGTGGATGTCGCGCTCGTTCGGCATCAGTTGCAGCAGCGACGCCTGCAGCCCGCCGGCGTCCGCGCCGACCGCGACGTCGATCACCCGGCATGCGCCGCTCCTGCCTTGCACGATCATGTTGGTCGTGCCGACCGCGAGCCCGAGAATGTACAGCGTCTGCGGCGACACCATCGTCGCCTGCGCGACGGCCGGATTGCCGATCGTCCGGTTGCGTACCGGCTCCGGCATCGGCACCAGCAGCGACTTGCCGAGCGGCACCGCGACGCTGGTCGATTCGCGCACGGCGCCGACGCAGTTCGGCCCGCGCAGCGGCCCCGCCGACGCGGCGGGCGCGGCGGCCGGCGCCGGCGTCATGCTGATCGTCATCTGCATCGGCCCCTTGCCGACCGCGGCCGGTGCGCTGGCGCCGCCCTTGGTCAGCACCGCCGATTCGATGCCTTCCTGGGCGAGTGCGCCATATACGGTCAGCCATCCCGAACAGAGGATCGCGGCCATCATCGTGCCCCGTGCGACGCGTGTGCGCAGTGGGCCGGTACCTGTGCGTTGCGGTTTGATCTTCATTTCGTCTGATCCCCCGAGAGACCGGCGCCGTGCCGGTTATCGACTTCCAAGGCCGCCGCGCGTTGCCGGCGGCCGGTTTGTTTGTATGGCTGGTTGGTTTGGCTTCAGAAACACTCGACGCTGCCCTTCACGCCCGTCAGCACGCCGACGCAGTCGCGCCGGACTTCCGGCGCCGCGTGCGACGCGACGTGCACACGGACCGGCCGTACCTGGACGGGCGCCGGCGGCGCGGCCGGTGCGGGCTCCTTGCCGAGCAGCGTCATCTTGGTCGCGCCGCCGGTGGTCAGCGTCTTCTGGTCGACCTGGTTGCGCAGCACGAGCGACAGCGTGCCGACGCTGCGCGCGAGGTCGAGCCGTTCGGCCTGGTCGGGCGTGACTTCCAGCGTCACCGCGTTGACCACCTTCGGCGCCGTGTCGTCGCGGCTGACCTGCTGCGCGACGGCGAGCACGAGGATGTGCTCGAGCACGATCTTCGAGATGCTCTGCCCGTCGGTCTTGCCCTGCTGTTCCTGCGTGTTGACGATCACGTCGACGTAGTTGCCCGGCAGCGCGAAGCCGGCGACGCCGACCACGTCGTTCACGCGCACCGTGATCGCGCGGCTGCCGTCGGCGATCACCGCGGACAACCCGCCCTTCGTGCCGACCGGCGCGAGCTTCGATTCGATCACCGGCTCGCCGCGCGCGAGGCTGGTGCGCACGACGCGCCCTTCGAGCGCTTTCGTGTCGGTGAACGCGCCCGTCGGCACGCTGCCCGACGGCCAGCTCACCATGTGGATCTGGTTCGGCCCGAGCGGCTCGCCCAGGTTCAGGTCGGTGGTGGCCACCGCGACGGACGTGACCGAGCTCGTGGATGTCTGCATCAGCCAGCGGGACGCGAACACGACCGCGGCGAGACCCGCGATCATCGCGACGACCAGCATCATGACTGCTCGACTGTTTTTCATGGCAATGCTCCTCGACGAATCGTGAAAGAAACCGCTCAACCGGTGATGAACGTACGGCCCCCGCGCTCGACGGGCGGCGGGTGGCTGCCGTCCCGTTCAGGCGCCGCGCCGAAGTAACTCGCCCACGCGTCGTACAGCGCGTCGTGCGTCACCTCGGGCGGATCGCCGCGGTAACGCGCGCCGGCGGCCACGAGGCGCAGCAGGTCCGCCGGAAAGCACGCGAGAAACGCCTTGCCGGTCGGCAGATGCAGCCGATGCAGCAGGAAGTCGAACGCATCGCTCGCCGATACGAGCCCGAGCGACGTGCAAGCCGCGTCGTACACCGAGCGGTAGTCGTCGATCGACATCGCGCCGACGTGCAGCTTCGAGCCGAGACGGCGCAGGAACGCGTCGTCGCAGAACTGCTCCGGCGCCAGGTTGCTCGAGAACACCGGCCATACGTCGAACGGCAGCACGAAGCGATTGCCGGATTCGAGCGTCATGAAATCGACGCCGCGATCGAGCGGACGCAGCCAGCGATTGAGCAGGTCGCGCGGCTCGACACGCTGGCGGCCGAGGTCGTCGATCACGTACATGCCCATGTTCGCCTTCATGTGCGGCGGCGCCTGGTAGAAGCCGGCCGCTTCGTCGCGACGCAGGTCGAGTTCGTCGAGCGTCAGCTCGCCGCCCGACATCACGACCGGCCGGCGGCACAGGCGCCAGCGGCGATCGACCGACTGGCCGCCGCCCGGCGCCTCCGCGTCGACGTGCACGAGCGGGTCGTAGACCTGGATCACTTCGCCGGCCGCGCAGATCGCGTGCGGCACCGGCACGCGGCCGTGCATCAGCGCGCCGAGCCGCTCGGCGAGAAAGGTCTTGCCGCTGCCGGCCGGGCCGTAGATCAGCAGCGGCCGGCCCGCGTTCAGCGCGGCGGCCGCCGCATCGAGCACCGCCGTGTCGATCACGATGCCTTCGAATGCCGCCCACACGTCGCTCTGGCCGATGTGCAGCTTGCGCACCGAATGCGCGGCCACGCTCGCCAGATACGTGTCGAGCGTCACCGGCGCGGGCCCGCTGTAGCCGCTGCGTTCCCGCTCCTCGAGCGCGAGCACGCGGCCCGCATCGGTCAGGCGGAACGTCACGTCGAGATCGGTCGCGCCGCGATGGGTCAACTCGACGAGATGCTCGCGCACCAGGAACGCAAAGACGTCGTCGAGCACCGCGAGCGGCAGGCAGTGCCGCTCGATCAGGTCGCCGTACGACGGGCGGCCGAGCACCAGCGTCGACTTCAGCACGAGCCCGGCGACGAACGCCATGCTCAGCCCGGTGTCGGCGAGCGAGCGCGGCGCCGGCGGCAGCTGCGCGCCCAGCTTCGTATGGATCTCCCGCGACGGCGGCGGATCGGGCAGCCGTGCCACCTGCGCGTCGCGTCCCCGTTCGGTGTGGTTCGTGTTCATGATCGTTGCGTCCTCGTTGCGTCCTCGTTGCGGATCCGTCGCGCTATGCGCACGACGCGAACAGCATGCCCAGCGTGCCGACCGCGATCGCCACGCCGTACGGCAGCGTGCCGACCGACGCGATCTCGGCGGGGCCGTCGTCGGCCTCGGCGCGCGCCGCTTGCGAGCGCCGCACGATCAGCGTGCGCACGTTCGCCCACATCTGGCGCACCCGCCCGCGCAGCAGCGCGTAGGCGATGGCGCCGATCCCGCCGGCCAGGAACGTGGCCAGCACGATGTAAAACGTCATTTCCGCGCCGACCCATGCGCCGATCGCCAGCATCAGCTTCACGTCGCCCGCCGCCATCCCGCGCAACAGGTAGAACGGCAGCAGCAGGCCGAAACCGGTCGCGGCCCCGGCGAGCCATCCGAGCACGCCTGCCAGTACGCCGTGCAACAGGCACTGCGCAACCAGCGCGCCGGCCAGGCCGAGCAACACGAGGCGATTCGGAATGCGACGGCTCGCGATGTCCGTGCTGGCCGCGGCGACCGCGAGCAGCGTCACGCACAACGGAACCGGATAAGGCGGCGCAACGGGAAGCATGGCGAACCTCGCGTATCGAATCGGTGGATCAGGAAACCATGGACAACGCGGTGGTCACGGCGGTGGCCACGGCGGCCGTCACGGCCGCGGCGATCATCTCGTAGGCATCGGCGAGCGAGCCCTTCAGCGTGACGACGGTGCCCAGCACCGCGATGGCGAACATCGACGCGAGCAATGCATACTCGATCGACGTCACACCCCGTTCGTCGGCGATCCAGCGACGGGCGACACGCGTGATGGCTTGCATGATGGTCTCCGGTTTCCGGGTGACGGAATCGCCGGGGACGGCTCGAACACTGCACCAGCCGAGCCGCCCGCGGCGCGGTGCATCAGATGCCTGCAACCGCCGAATCGAGGTCGGCCGCGATCGTGCTGAACACGGTCTTGAGGTCCTTCCCGATGGTCGACAGCGCGGCGATGATGCCGATGGCGATCAGCGCGGCGATCAGGCCGTATTCGATGGCGGTCACGCCGTCTTCGTCGCGAATGAAACGGCCGGCTTGTTGAATGAACTTGGACATGATGTTCTCCTTGCGTGGTGACTTTCAAAACCCTCGCGCACCGGCTGGTCGGATGACCGTGCATCGATACGTCGAGGAATATCGTTGATGCCGTGTGGCGCCGACGAACGATTCGAACGATCGGACAAACCGTTCGTCGTACCATCCATCAGAGGCCTGCTACCGCCGAGTCCAGATCCGCGGCGATCGTGCTGAACACGGTCTTCAGATCCGTACCGACCGTCGCCAGCGCGGCGACGATGCCGATCGCGATCAAGGCGGCGATGAGGCCGTATTCAATGGCCGTCACGCCGTCCTGATCCTGGACGAACCACGCGACCTTTTCGATGATTCTTGACATGAGCACTCTCCTTTCGGACTGCTATGAAATACCCTTCGTCGATCAAGACGTCGGGGGTGGGCACCACCGGCACTACGCTAGAAATCGGAAGCCGACGATCAGTCGCGGAAACGGGGCGGACTACCGCGGTCCGTGCGAACGGGTATCGGCGAGACGGAACATGAGAAACGCGTGTACGGTGCGACCGGCCGGACGAATCGGGCGGCTCGAGCGACCGGAACGGCACGGCGGCCATTCGACGCATGGAATCCGGTTGAACGGGAGAGGAACTCCCGGCAAAGCTGCAATGTGTCTTTAACGCGGCTTGCGATCCGCGATGTGCTGTGGTCATTCATTTTTATTCCCCATGTACTGCCATGCCGATTTCTTATTGCCCGGAAGCTGCCAGGTCTGGTGGGTCGTTCGACGACGGTTCCCGCGGTTGATCGGACGGGAGCGGCGTGTTCCCCGACGCGCTCCGGACCATCGTTTCCGCAGGCGATTCGCGAGCCGGTTCCACTGCCTGTTGCCTGAACCGCCCGGTCGCCCCGTCGTCGACTGCCGTGCCAACGCTTACGCAAAGAGCGGACCATCCCGGGCGGAATCGAGGCGTACCAAGGGTTCCGGCGATTCGCACGCGTGCCCGTCAAACGCCCGGCTACCGAAATGTTTCAACTTTGATATATGCGGTCCGGGCGAGCGCCGCCCGCCCGGACGTCCGTCGCCGCGCTGCACAAAGGGCCAAAAAAATTTTCTCGGGATTTTCCCGAACGCGGCGAGGCGTTCGCGCGAGACGGGTTCGGCGGCATGCACAGCCGGCAAGAATCGCGGAATGTTTCAGGTCAGAAACACGAATCCGGGCGGCGGCGTTTTTTCATACCAGAAATGGCGGTTTTCGCCCGAATCGCTGAACACATTCAATGCCGTCCGGCCGTGCCTGGTTTGCATCACGCGTTTTTTTCTTCAACAATGAATTCACCGGACAACGCCATTTCAGAGCGATCGATCCGCAGGCACGACAACATCAAACGGCTGCGACAGACCACGCGGCCACACCACAGACGGGGCATCATGTACACAGCCAATCGTGAAACGCGCGATCGCGCAATACGCTGTGCTCAATGGCTGACGGCCGACCGGATCATTCCGTACAGCTGCATCATGCTGATGCTCTTCGTTGCGCTGCTGATCGTGTGGGGTGTCGTGACCGACGGCTTCACGTCGAACGCCACCGCCCGCCCCGGTACCGACTTCTCGGTCTTCTGGACCGCATCGCATCTCGTGTTGCAAGGCCATGCCGCGGCGGCCTACGACACGTCGTCATTCCTGCAGGCCGAGTTCGCGCACTTCGGTGCGTATCTGCAAAACCGGCCGCTTCCCTGGCTCTATCCGCCGACGATGCTGCTGTTCATCGCCCCGGTTGCCCTCGTGCCTTTCCTGCCCGCTTACTTCCTCTTTTTCGCGGGCAGTCTTTTATGCTACGCGTTCGCCGTCTCGCGGTTGTCGGGGCTGCGCGCGCATCTTCCCGTGCCGCGCGCCGCGGCGCTCGTCGTCGTCGCGTATTCGGCGGTGTGCATGTCCGCGCTGTTCGGCCAGAACAGCATCCTGACCGCCGGCCTCGCCGCGCTCGCACTGCATCTGCTCGGCAAGCGCCCGGTCGTGGCGGGCGTACTGATCGGGCTGCTCGCGATCAAGCCGCAACTCGCGATCGTGTTCCCGTTCGTGCTGATCGCGACGCGCGCTTGGCGCACCTTCGCGGCGGCCGCGCTCAGCGCGACGCTGTTCGCGGCCGCCGGCGTCGCACTGGCCGGCCCCGCCGCGCTGCACGGGTTGAGTCATGCGATGTCGACGGTACGCGAGCAGCACTTCATGCTCGCGTCGTACTGGCTCGCGTCGCCGACGCCGTTCGCCGCGCTGCGGCTCGCGGGCGCGCCGGTGGCGGCCGCGCTGGCCGCCCAGGCGGCGGTCGCGCTCGTCGCACTCGCCGCGGCCGTCGACGTATGGCGCCGCACGCGCGACATGCGGCTGCGCGGCGCGGTACTGGCGGTCGCCACGCTGCTGACGACGCCGTACCTGTGGAACTACGAACTGACGTGGCTCGGCATCGCGGTGTTCTGCCTGATCGCGCACGGTCTCGACGAAGGCTGGCTGCCCTGCGACCAGGGCATCCTCGTGCTCGCGTGGCTGCTGCCGATTTTCGAAATGCTGAACCGGCTGATGAAGCTGCCGCAAATCGGGCCGCTCGTGCTGCTTGCGGTGCTGTTCGTCGTGGTGCGCCGCACGGCGCTCGCCTCCCGGAGCGCACGATGAAAACGCCGTCGTTCGCCCGCCACGCGCACCCTGCCGCCGACGTGCATCCGGAACTCCCGATCGCCGGCCCGCGCCGCCATCCGCACTGGCTCAACCGCGATCGCGTGCGGCTCTATGCCGCCGGCGTGCTGTTGACGGAGCTGCTGTTCATCGTCATTTACCTGATCCGCGTGCACCTGTCGCACGACGGCGCGCTGGACCCGCTGTCGCAGGATTTCTCGCCGGTCTGGAGCGCCGCATGGCTTGCCGCGCACGGGCACGGTGGCGACGCGTGGCATTACTCCACGCTGTTCGCGGTCCAGCAACTGGCTATCCCGACGATGACCCTCGCGGACGGCACACTGCCGTGGCTCTATCCGCCGACGATGCTGCTGCTCGTGCTGCCGCTCGGCTGGCTGCCGTACACGCTGGCGCTCGTGCTGTGGCTCGCGATCACGTACGCGCTGTTCGCCGCGGCGATGCGCGCGACCGTGCAGCGCGACGCCGCGTGGCTGTGCGCGCTTGCGTTCCCCGGCGCATTCCTCACGGTGATCGTCGGGCAGACGAGTCTCTTCACCGCGACGCTCGTCGCCTTCGGGCTGCTCGCGCTGAACCGCCGCCCCGTCACCGCCGGCATCTGTTTCGGGTTGCTGACGATGAAGCCGCAGCTCGCGGTGCTGTTCCCGCTCGCGCTGCTGTGTGCCGGGCAATGGCGCGCACTCGGCGCATGGGCCGCGACGATCGCCGTCAGCGCCCTGCTCGCGACGCTCGCGTTCGGCGTCGGCCCGTGGATCGCGTTCATGCACTTGATCGCCCACGTCTATACGATCGTCGGCACCGGCCACGCCAAGCTCGCGCGCATGCCCACCCTGTTCGCGCTCGCGACGATGGCCGGCTGGCCCGCGCTCGTCGCGCGCGGCCTTCAACTGCTGTCGGCGGCGGGCGCGGCGATTGCCGTCGTCTACGCGTGGCGCGGCGCGTGTTCGTACGCGCTACGCGCCGCGACCCTCGCATGCGCATGCCTGCTCGTCAGCCCCTATCTGTACGACTACGACCTGACGTGGTACGGCATCGTGATCGCGTGGTACGCACGTTATGCGTGGACGCACGGCTGGCGGCGCTTCGATCGCGAATGGCTGATGCTGCTGTGGCCGATGCCGCTCGCGAGCCTCGCGATCGTGCCGCATCTGTCGTTCCAGTTCATGCCGCTCGTGACGCTCGCGTCGCTCGCGCTGCTCGTCAGCCGGATCGCCCAGGAAAGACGCGACGTGCCGTCGATGCCGGACGCGCGCGACATCTCGACCGAGACCGAATTCGCACACCCGGTCCGACCGCACCACCGCCCGGCGCACGGCATGCGCCGCACCGGCCGCCTGACGCTCGGCGCCCACCGGTAAAACGACATCACAAGGGGAATCATCATGCGGGAGTCCATCTACACGCCGCTCGTTTCGCTGGTCGTGCCGTTCTACAACGAAGGCGAAGCCGTCGAGCGCTTCTTCGACGTCGTGATTCCGCTGATGAGCGCGATCGATGCGATCCGCTTCGAGATCGTCTGCGTGAACGACGGCAGCCGCGACGACACGCTGGAACGCCTGGTCCGGATCGGCGCCGCCGAGCGGCGCGTGCGCGTCATCGATCTCACCCGCAATTTCGGCAAGGAAGCCGCGCTGACGGCCGGCCTCGACGAAGCCGCCGGCGATGCGGTGATCCCGCTCGACGCCGACCTGCAGGATCCGCCGAGCCTGATTCCAGTGCTGATCGAACACTGGCGCGACGGCGCGGAGGTCGTCGCGGCCAAGCGCAGCAACCGCGCCTGCGATTCATTCGCGAAGCGCACCGCCGCCGCGATCTACTATCGCGTGCACAACCTGCTGTCGGACGTGAAGCTGCCGGAAAACGTCGGCGATTTCCGGTTGATGGATCGCAAGGTCGTGAACGCGCTGCGCAACCTGCCCGAGCGGCACCGCTTCATGAAGGGCCTGTTCGCGTGGGTCGGCTACAAGACCGTGATCGTCGAGTACCAGCGCGACCCGCGCAGCGCCGGACACTCGAAATTCTCCGGCTGGAAGCTGTGGAATTTCGCGCTGGAGGGCATCACCAGCTTCAGCACCGTGCCGCTGCGCAGCTGGACCTACATCGGCATCGGCATCGCGGCGCTCGCGTTCGTGTACGGCGCGTTCATCATCCTGCGCACGCTGCTGTTCGGCAATCCGGTGCTCGGCTACGCGTCGCTGATCTCGGTCACGCTGTTCATCGGCGGCATCGAGCTGATCGGGATCGGCGTCGTCGGCGAATACGTCGGGCGGATCTACGACGAATCGAAGCAACGGCCCGTGTACCTGATCCGCCGCCGCTACCAGACGCACGGCAAGGTGATCGAACTGCCGGTCGCGCGCGACGCACGCCGCCAGCCCGCACGCCGGCGCGCGCAGCCGGTCCGGGCGCGCATCGGCGCGCGCTGACGTGCGGGCGCCATGATCGCGCTGCTCCAGGCCGAGCGCACGCGGCTCGTGCGCTTCGGCGTGTCCGGGCTCTGCTCGACCGCGATCCACTCGCTGGTCGCGGCGGCCCTGTTCGCGCTGCTCGATGCGACGCCGGTGACCGCGAATGGGGTCGCGTTCCTCTGCGCGACCGCGTTCTCGTATCTGGCGAATACGCTGTGGAGCTTCTCGTCGACGGTGCGCACCCGCAACGCGACGCGCTTTTTCGCGGTCACGCTCGTCGGGTTCGTCGAAACGATGCTGCTTGCGCGCGCCGCCGAGGCGCTGGATGCGTCACGCGCGACGAGCGTCGTCGCGATCGCGCTGCTGATCCCGCCGACGACGTTCGTGCTGCACCGGCTCTGGACGTACCGGTAAGCGGCCCGCTTCCCAGTTCTGCCAATAATCGGTCAATCAATTAACAGATTCAATGTCGTGATATTTATGTAACGCATCGATTCGATTGATTCCGATTTCAAAATTAACCCGACAAATCATTTGCAGACCTGTTTACTTTTACAGCTTCCACGATTAACCAAACGGGATAATCTGCATTCGCCGTCGCTTCTGCATGCGTCGAACCCGGCGAAAACCCTTGCAGCACAACGCGATGGCGGCCGCACGAAGCAATTCGCGCAACGATAAGTTCCATTACTTGAAACGGGAGCTTCTATGTCACGCGTTACCGATGTGCTCGTCTCGTTCGATACCGAAACCATTCTCAAGAAATATCCGAATCCCAGCAAGAATCCGGCCGCGCCGACGCTGATCGACTGGCATTACGTCTATATGGTGACGAACCAGGACAACGTCATCTCCGGGCAGGCGGGCGGCGAGCTCGACCTGAAGGCGCAGGTCGGCGACCTGATCCGCTGGCGCGAAACGAGCCTGTCGCTGGGCTTCGAAAACCAGGTGGTGTTCTACAAGTTCGTCGCCAACGCCGGCAACGACCTGATCTCGACGCCGACGCCGCGCGTCGCGGAAGCATCGATCCCGGTGCCGAACACGAGCAAACCGGAAGTGCCGACGTGCCAGAAGGTCGCGAACTACTACTGGTCGTCCGAATGCCTGAAGGTCGGCCGTGTGACCTACCACTTCCAGTTCCAGATCATCGATCGCAATTGCCAGAGCCAGGGCTGCTTCTCGTGGGATCCGTTCATCTCGATCCATAACTGATCGCGGCACACGGGCGGCCGCAGGCCGTCCGGCCGCTCCCTTGTTGCGGAGGGCGTGCTCATGTCTGGTGTTCGTTACGATGTCCTGGCGATCGTCGACGCCGTCACGCTGCTGTCGGCCTACCCCGATGCGAGCCGGGACGCCGACGCGCCGACCGTGATCGATGGCCGGCACATCTACGTGTTGAGCCCCGGCGACGCCGGGCAGGCCGGCCACAACGACAACCGGCTCTTCGCCGGCCTGTCGCCGGGCGACCAGCTTCATCTGCGCGAAACCGCGCTCGCGCTGCGTGCGGAGGTGACCGTGCTGTTCGTCCGGTTCGCGTTGAAGGACGCGGGCATCGTCGCGCCGATCGAAGCGGAAATCCGCGACGCCGCCATGCCGGTGCCGGACGGCGACGATCTGCTGCATCCGTCGTGCCAGCCGATGAAAGACCATTTCTGGCGCAGCGAGGTGCTGGCCGCGGGCGCCACCTCGTGCACGGCCGATTTCGCGGTGCTCGATCGCGACGGCGCCGTGTCGGGCTATTTCCGCTGGGAAACGACGATCGAGATCGCCGACCGCCGGCCGGACACGAAACCGCCCGGCGCCAAGCCGTAGCCGGATCGCGACGATTATTTCAAGCAGCCGCCGGCTGGCAGCTTCAACGCGACCGGGCGGAGGACGACTACGACGATGCTCACGCGAGCCCCGCCGCACGCCGTACTCAGGTGCGCGGCAGCCCCGGCGGATTGGTCTGCGACCGGTCGATCGCTTCGGCGTCCAGCCGCCAGTGATCGAGCGCCTTCCGATAGCTGCCGTTCGCGATCAGCGCATTGATCGCGAGCGTCAGCGGATCGGCGAGGCCGCTGCCCTTGCGGGTCGTGATCGCGATATCGGCGGTGCGCGGCCAGCCGCCGCTGACGGTGCCGATCAGCTTCGCATCGCCGCGCAGCGATGCCTGATACGCGAGCATCGAATTCACGCTGAAGATCGTGTCGACGCGGCCCGACTGCAGCGCGACCCAGCGTTCGGCCGCATCCGCGTAGTACTGGATCTCGACCGGCGCGAGGCCGCGCGCGACGTTCTGCCGGTTCCATTCGAGCAGGATCTTTTCCTGGTTCGTGCCCGAATCGGTCACGACCCGCAGCCCGGCGACATCCTTTGGTTCGCGGATCGCGGCAAGCTTGCTGTTGGTTTTCACGTAGAAGCCGAGCTGGTCCTTCCGGTAGGTCGAGAAGTCGAACTTCTCCTTGCGCTGCTCGGTCACCGTCACGTTCGAGATCACCGCGTCGACCTTGCCGGACTGCAGCGCGAGCGGCCAGTCGGCCCATGCGAGCGGCACGATCTTCAGCTTGCGGCCGATGCTGTCCGCGATCAGCTGCGCGAGATCGGGATCGAAGCCGACCACCGTGCGCGCGTCGGTCGCATAGGTGCTGAGCGGCGGCAGGTTCGGCGCGATGCCGATCGTCAGCGTATTCGCTTCGGCAAACCGGAAACCGGCCGGCAGCGCCTGCTCGACCGCCGGGTTCAGCGTGCCGCGCTGTCGGGCCGGCTGCTCGGGGCTCAGGTCGAACGATGCAGCGTGCGCGGTGACGGCGCTTCCGGCACTCGCCGCGATCAGCGCGACGGCCAGCACGCGGACGATGCGCCCAACGGGAAAGGCGGTTCTTCTCATGTCTTGTGGATTCCTGTTTTTATTCGCGGATGCTCGGAGCGAGCGCGGGCAGCGGGCTGGCAACGTTCGGCGCCAGTCGCTGCCCCTGTCGCGTCGATCACGCAGGCGTCGCTTCGAGTTCGACCGCGGCCGCACGCTGCGTCGCCGGTTGCACGACGGGCGACGGACGCCTCGTGTGCGCCGACTCGCCCGCATACACCGCCTTCGGGTCGAACACGCGCGCCTGCAGCGGTGTGAACGCACGGAAGTTCCACAGGCTGCGCGCGACGAACACGCGCTGCACCCAGCGGAACGCGCGGTCGTTCTCGTCGTACTGCGGATCGAAGCGGTCGCGCGAATGCAGCGTGAAGTGGTTGTTGATCAGCACCAGCTTGCCCGGCGATACCTGCACGCCGAACGACACCTCGCGCACCGCGCGATACAGGTTGGCCAGCGCTTCCTGCGCACGTGTGTTGACCGCCAGCACCATGTCCGGATAGAACGCGACCGTCACGCGCGGCGCATCGAGCGGCCCCGACAGCACGGCGCTCAGGTCGGTGTTGTCGCGCGGCGTGGGCGCGGCGCCGCGCCACCGGTACGGCACGCGAATGATGTAGTGCTCGCCGTAGAGTTGCGCGATATCGTCCGCCGACAGCAGTTGCAGTGCGCGGCGCGCATCGGCGACGCGCGTGTACGGGCCGCCGCCGGCCTCGCTGCGCACGCCGAGCAGCAGCAGCGCGAACGGCGACGTGTCGCCTTCCGGCATGTGCGCCTGCGCGGCGTTCTCGATATGGAAGTCGAGCTCAACCTCGGAGCCGAGGCCCGTGTAGTCGCGCGCGGTCGCCTTGTGCGGCGTCAGGTTGTTCACCAGCTCGCGGCCTTCGTGCGCGATCGAGTACGGTTCGCCGGCCAGCGTGCTCAACGCGACCAGCACGTTCTCGCTCAGCACGCCGGCCTTGAACGAGCGACCGGTTTCCTCGAACCGCGGGCTGCCCGTCACGCCGTCGTCGATCGGCAGGTTGTCGAGCTCGATCGAGCCGTGCGCGTCCGCGGTCGGCGCCTTCGCCCGATCGAATGCGTCGACGATCCGGTCGGGAAACGCGTTGTAGGCCAGCTTGCGGACTGCGCTGATATAGCCTGCGCCGCCGGCCGGGTCGTAATCCAGCGTGCCGAGCGTCTTGCGGATGTGAGCGGATTCCGCTGCCGTCAAGGCAATACGTGCATCTGCGAGATAGGTCATAGGTCTCTCGAATAAAGATCTGGTTCGAAGAGCGGCGTGGCATCGCCGCCGCGCTCCGCCGTCCTCGGTGCGAAGCGCTCGACAAGACTAGGAGACCGTCATTGCATTTCGAAATGATATTAATTCGATTGCAAACAAAAATTATCGATATAAGTTCAGCAATGCGGACGGAACCGGTTCACCGTGTGTGCGCCGTTCCTTAACACGAATACTTGTTAAAAAATCGTTGCTTATTATTTGTATTCTCCAACGGGTCGATGCTAGTTTTCTGTCGGATTCGACGATGCGGCCGGCTCGCGACGAGAAGCCGGCTCCGTTCATCTCCACACGGGAACCCGCCAGATGACTCGATACCGCCTGTTGCGCCCTATGTCCCGCACGTTCCGTATGCCGCGGGAGCCGCGATGAGCGACCGTGCCCCGGCACTCGACCACGTCGCCCCGGTCGACCGCGCGCCGACCGCCGCAGCGGCTCCGCCCCGCGCGTCGCTGCGCGCGATCTTCCCGACCGTCGCGGCCGCGAGCCTCGGCTTCGCGATCGTCCAGCTCGACGTGACCGTCGTCAACGTCGCGATTCCGAGCCTCGGCCACGCATTCGGATCGAGCGTCCACGGGCTGCAGTGGATCGTCGATGCGTACACGCTGTCGTTCGCCGCGCTGCTGCTGACGTCCGGCACGCTGGCCGACCGTTTCGGCAGCCGCCGGCTGTTCGCCTACGGTCTCGCGCTGTTCCTGCTCGCGTCGCTCGGCTGCGCGCTTGCGCCGTCGCTGGCCGCGCTGGTCGCCGCGCGCATCGCCCAAGGCGTCGGCGCCGCGATGATCCTGCCCACGTCGCTCGCGCTCATCACGCATGCGTGCGCCAACGATGCTGCCGCGCGCGTAAAAGCCGTCGCGTGGTGGAGCGCGACGGGCGGCGCGATCAGCGCGGCCGGGCCGACGCTCGGCGGCCTGCTGATCGATTCGCTCGGCTGGCGCGCGATCTTCTTCATCAACCTGCCGATCTGCGCGCTCGGGCTATGGCTCACGCTGCGTCACGTGCGGGATTCCGCCGCCGCGCGCCCGCGGCTGTTCGACCCGGCCGGCCAGATCGTCGCGGTGCTCGTGCTCGGGCTGCTGACGAGCGGCATCATCCGGGCCGGTGCGCACGGAATCGGCGACCCGTATGCGGCTGCCGCGCTGATCGCGTCGGTCGTGCTCGGTGCGCTGTTCGTCGCGATCGAGCGGCGCGTGGCCGCGCCGATGTTGCAACTCGCGCTCCTCCGGATCGCCCGCGTGCCGGGCGTGCTTGCGATCGGCGCGATCACGAATGCGGCGTTCTACGGGCTGATCTTCTCGCTCAGCCTCTATTTCCAGAACGCGCGCGGCTTCACGGCGACCGAATCGGGGCTCGCGCTCGCGCCGCTCACGATCATCATGCTCGCCAACATCGCGAGCGCCCGGCTCGCGGTCCGCTACGGGTTCCGCGCGACCGTCATCGTCGGCCTCGCCATATCGCTCGCCGGCTACGTGTGGCTGTGGCAGACCCTCGCCGCGTATACGCCGTACGCGCTGCTGGCGCCGGGGCTTGCGGCGATGGCGATCGGCGGCGGCATCGCGATTCCCGCGCTGACGTCGACGATGCTCGGCAGCGTCGAGGCCGCCCGCTCGGCCACCGCGTCCGCGATTCTCAACACCGCACGCCAGGTCGGCGCCGCGATCGGCGTCGCGGCGCTCGGCGCGCTGGTTGCCGGCCAAGGCGCGGCAATCGTGGCCGGCGCGTCGCGCGCGTTTGCGATCGCGGCCGCGCTCGTCGCGCTCTGTATCGTGCTGGCCGTGCGCTGGCCCGGCGACGCACGCGGCGACGGCACCCGGGCCTGAACACCTTGCCGCACGACATCCTTCAACCGATCCCCCATCCGAGCGAGGAATCCATGCAGCATCGCTTCATCGATACCGTCCTGATCGTCGACGGCGCGTCGACCGCCGCGTACCTGGCCCCCGCGTTTCGTGCATACGGCATCCGTTGCGTGCACGTGATCAGCGACCCCGATCTGCCGGCCATCTACCGAAACCAGTTCGTGCCGTCCGACTACATCCGGCAGGTCCAGCATCGCGGCGACATCGACGCGACGCTCGCACAGCTGAGCGACCTGCGAATCGGCGCGGTGCTGCACGGTCTCGACGCGGCGCTCGAGCTGGCCGACACGCTGGCCGAGCGGCTCGACGTGCCGTCACGCAACCCGCTCGCGACCTCCGCCGCTCGACGCGACAAGTTCGCGATGAACGAGCGCATTCGCCAGGCCGGGCTGCGCGCGCCCGCGCATTTCCACAGCACGTCGGTCGATGAAGCGCTCGCTTGGGCGCGCGCGCACGGCACGTTGCCGCTCGTCGTGAAGCCGGCGCGCAGCGCGGGCGTGGCCGGCGTGAAGATCTGCCGGACGCTCGCGCAGGTCGAGGCCGCCGCGCGCGACGTGCTCGCCACCCGTTCGCTGTACAACCAGCCGAACGACGACATCGTGATCCAGAGCTATTCCGAAGGGCAGGAATACATCGTCGATTCGGTGTCGTTCGAAGGCCGCCATCGCGTGGTCAGCCTGTGGGAAGTGCATCGCGACCGCACGCACGCGCCGCGGCTCGACAAGATGCTGGTGCTGAACCACGCCGACCCGCGCTACGCGCCGCTGCTCGACTACGCGGCCGACGTACTCGACGCGCTCGACGTGCGCTTCGGGCCGACTCATCTGGAGCTGTTCGATACGGCCGACGGCCCGACCATCGTCGAGTTGAACGCGCGGCTGCACGGCAGCCTCGACCCGCGGTTGACGAGCGCGGTCAGCGGCGAGAATCACGTGTCGGCCACCGTTGAAGCCGTGCTGCATCCGGAGCGGCTGTTCGGCGACGTCGCCACGCCGGCGGATTTTCGCGGATACTGCGGGCATGTGCTATTGCTGTCGTCGCGCAACGGCGTGCTGCGGCAGGATTTCACGTGGCAGGCGATCCAGGCGCTACCGTCGTTCGTCGGGCTCAAGCAATGGATCAAGGTGGGCGATACGCTACGCGTGACCACCGACCTGCAGACGGCGCTCGGCACGGTCGGCCTGTACAGCCCGACGTTCGAGCGACTGCTCGAGGACTGCGCGCGCATTCGCGAAATCGAGGCCGATTTCTTCGCGGACGAGCGTGCGGTCGTGCCGGCTTAGGGCCGCAGCGTGCTGGTGTCAGCGCGCGAGCAGCGCACCCGCCTGCCGGCCGAGCACCGCGCGCAACGCGTCGAGTTCGGGCAACGCAGGCGCTTCGTCGGGCGTGACGAGGTAGGTCGTCACGCTGTCGAGATCGTCGAATGCGTGCGTGCGCAGCTCCTTGCGCGCCACGTGTTCGGTCGTGATCCGTTTCGGCAGGATCGCGACGCCCATCCCGGCCGCGACGCAGCCGAGGATTGCGCCGAACGTACCGAACGACGACACCGATTCGATCGCGACGCCGCGCGCCTTCAGCCAGTGCTCCGCGACCGCGCGATACGGGCAGCCGTCGTGAAACGCGAGCAAGCGCACCGTGTTGTCGGCCAGCAACTGCCGGCGCGTGACGGTCGCCGCGCTCACCAGCACCATGTCTTCCGCGAACGCGGGCTCGTAATGCAGCCCGGGCCGCACGACCGCGCGTGCGGTGAGCGCCGCGTCGATCCGGCCGCGCAGCAGCGCGTCGGCCAGATCCGGCTCGCTGCCGATCTGCACCGCGAGGCCGAGCGCCGGATCGCGCTCCTTCAGCGCGGCGGCCAGCGCCGGCAGCCGCGTGGCGGCCGTGCTTTCCATCGAACCGAGCCGGACGCTGCGGGCAACCGGCGTTTCGCGCACCACCTGCGTCGCTTCGTCGACGAGGCGCAAGATGCGGTCGCAATACGGCATCAGCCGGCGCCCGGCATCGTTCAGCACCAGCCGCTTGCCGCGCCGGTCGAACAGCGGCGCGTCGAGCGACTCCTCGAGCTGACGCAGCCGCGCGGTGACGTTCGATTGCGTGCAGCCGAGCCGTTCGGCCGCGCGCAACGCGCTGCCTTCCTGCACGACCGCCCGGAAAGTTTCGAGCAGAGGGATGTTCATATCAGTTTCTCTTGTTACTGATTCATCTTATATCATTTTACTTCGCTCATCATCCGGATTAGCCTAGCGGGTATTCCCTGCCGGCCGCCTCTCCAAGGAATCCGCATGCCATCCGCTGCCTGCTTCGGCTTCACTCCCGTTCGCCGCCAGCCCGAGGTTCGTCCGTGCGCACAGTGATCGCCGCACTGGTGCGGCGCGGCCCGACCGTGCTCGCATGCGGCGTCGGCCTCGGGCTGCTGGCGCCGCCGCTCGCGGATCTCGCGCGGCCGCTGATGCCCGTTACCGTGTTCCTGTTCGTGCTCGGCACGCTGCTGCGCGTGGAGCCGAGCGCCGTGCGCGCGGTCGCGCGGCGGCCCGCCGTGTCGCTGCTGCTGCCCGCCGTGACGATGATCGCGTGCCCGGTCGCGCTCGGCATCGCCGCGCGGCTCGCGGGTTTGCCGTACGACTGGGTCGTCGCGCTGGTGATCGCCTACTGCGCGCCGCCGTCGAGCGGCACGTCGACGATCGCGCGTATGCTGTCGCTCGACGCCAGTGTCGCACTCGTCGCGACCCTCGCGTCGATGGTGTTCGTGCCGCTGACCGCGCCGCTGCTGACCGCCTGGTTCAGCCACGACGCGGCGGTATCGATCTCGCCGTCGAGCCTCGCGCTGCGGCTCGCGCTGCTGATCGGCAGCGCCGAGGGCGTCGCGCTGCTCGTGCGGCGCTTTGCCGGCGCGCGGCTCGCGCGCCATGCGACGCCGATCGACGCAACCGTCGTCGTCGCGCTGCTGATATTCGCGCTGGGCACGATGGCCGGCATGCAGCAGTCGATCATCGACGCACCGCACCGCGCGTTGACCGCGATCGCGCTCGCGTTCGCCGTCAACGCGGGCTTCCAGATCGTCGCGTACGGGCTCACGCCCGGCGACGTCCGCACGCGCCTGAACGTCGCGCTGATCGTCGCCAATCGCAACGTCGGGCTGATGTGGGCCGCGCTCGGGCTGGCCGCGACGCCGACCATGGCGCTCGTGTTCGCGTGTGCGCAATTGCCGATCTATACGCTGCCGCGCGTCGTCCAGCATCTGCTGCCGCGCCTCGAAGCGCAGCGGCTGCGCAGGCGCGCACGCTAGCCGGTATCCCTCTTCCGTCCTCGATCAAGGATTCATCATGAAGCGACTCATCGTGATCGGCGCACGCGCCACTGGCAGCAGCGTCGCACTGGTGCGCGCCGCCGTCGCACGCCAGGTGGCCGTGACCGTCATCACCGCGCCCGGCCATCGCGTCGACGACGTGTTTCCCGACGGCGTCGAGACGGTCAATCTCGCGCCCGACGCCGGCCAGCTCGTCGAATGGCTGCGCGCGCGCTTTCCGGACGAACCCGACACGCTGCGCGTGACGACCGCGCACGACAGCTATGCGCGCACCGCCGCGTGGGTCGCCGATGCGCTCGGCCTGCCCGGCCCCGATGCGCGGCATGTCGCGCACGCGGTATCGAAGTCGAACCAGAAGGCGCTGCTCGCCGCGCACGGGATCCCGGCCGCACAATTCGTCGCGGGTACGCTCACCGCGCCGGCGGCGCTCGCGGCCGCCGCGGCCCCGTTGCGCTTTCCGGTCGTCGTCAAGCCGTCGGAAGGCTCCGCGAGCGACGGCGTGCGCCGCTGCGAGGACATCGCCGCCGTGCGCGCGCAGCTCGACGCGCTCGCCGCCGCGCAGGCCGATGCACCGTCGCTTGCGACCGAACGCGTCGTCATCGAGGAATTCCTGGACGGCAGCGAATACTGCGTCGAGTATTTCGACGGCCACTACGTCGGCGCGCTGCGCAAGCTGAAGCGGCATGGCGCGGGTTTTCTCGAACGCGGCTATACGTCGGAACTCGATCTCGACGCCGACACGCTGCGCGCGCTGATCGACGTCGGCACGCGTGCGACGGCCGCCGCCGGGCTCACGTGGGGGCCCGTGCATCTCGACTGCATCGTGCATGACGGCGTGCCGCACGTGATCGAACTTAATCCGCGCATCGCGGGCAGCTTCATCTGCGACATCGTGCGCGACGGCTATGGCTTCAACGTGGTCGAAGCGTTGCTCGACAAGCTCGACGGAAAGGCGGTGACGATCCCCGAGCTGTTCGAGCCGCACGCATATGCGCGCGCCGAATTCCTGCTCGACAGCGATCCCGGTGCGTGGCGTTTCGAGCAGGCGGGCGAGATCGATGATGGCGCGGTCAGGATCAGCTACGGGCCGCAGGTGCTGCCCGATCGTGAACGGCGTGCGTTTCTTTATGTGCGGGTGGCGTTGCCGACGGGGCACGATTCGGCGCGCGACGTGGGTTTGGCCGCTGAGCGCGGTGAATTGAAATCCACTACCGAGTCGGCCTGACTTCGGGGAAGCGCGGTTTGCTTGCGCCGGCGGCGCATTCAATGCAACGGCGACCACGCCTCCGGCAAGCCGATCGTCGACGTCGCCCTTTCGATCTGTTCCGGGCCGCCTGCCGGCGGCCAAAGACCCTCCGCGTAGTGCCGCTTTCGCAACGCCATGCGTTCTTCCAGACTCGAGAATCCCCAGATGTGCGTGATGCGCGGCGGTCCATCGAGCGCGTACATGTTGCAAACGAGATGCGACGTATAGGCTTGGGCCGGGCCCACCGCGCGTTCCCACGCGGAAATGGTCGGCGCCACACCGCCGGCCTTCAGCCAGTAGCGACGAATCTCATAGAAGTCGCCCAATACCGCCGGTTCGATATCGGGTAGAAAAGGAAAAAGTGCGTAACTTTCCATGTTCAATCGAACGGACGCGCTTTCAATCCCGAAAGGTTGCTCGGCGCTCAATGCCCGATTGCGTTCATGCTGCAATTCATCCATCGTCTCGAAGCCACGCAGCACGACGACCCGCGATAGCTCGCCAATTTCCGTGCGCCATGCGCCAAGCAGCCGCCCTAGCGCGCCGGCATCCGATACCCAGTGATGCGCACGGTGGGACACGATATTCTGGTCCAGAAGCGGACACGACAACGTCGTGAGTTCATACAGCATGTCTGCCCTCCTTTCGCTCGCCTGTCGCAATGCATTTCCACCGCAATGTATTTCCAAACCGGCGGCGGATAAACGCGCCGCACCTTGAAACAGAATCCAGTACCATTGCGCAATGGATCTCCTCAAGGCGATGGCCGTATTCGTCCGCATCGTGGAAACGGGTAGCCTGACGGCGGCCGCGCAGGCGTCCGATCTGTCGCCGACCATGGTCGGCAACTACCTTCAGGCGCTGGAAAGCCGGCTGGGCGCGGTCCTCGTTCACCGCACGACGCGCAAGCAGAAAGTCAGCGCGTTCGGCCGGGCTTACTACGAGCGATGCGTCGAAGTCCTCGGGCTGGTCGACGACACGGAACAGCTTGCACTCGATCACCTCAAGCATCCGCGCGGGCGTCTGCGCGTGACTGCGCCTGTCGTGTTTACGAACGAGTGCCTGATTCCCGCGCTCGCGGACTATTACCAGCGCTACCCCGAGATCAAGCTCGATATCGTCGCAACCGACTCGCTCGCCGATCTGTTCGACGAAGGTTTCGAGGCCGCCATTCGCATCGGCACGCTCGCCAGTCCGGATGTGGTCGCGCGTCCGCTGGCGCCGTACCGGCTGGTGCTCTGTGCGTCGCCCGCTTACGTTCACGAACATGGCGCGCCGACTACGCCGCACGCGCTGCGCGAGCATCACTGCCTGACGTATGCGTATCCGCCCCGATCGGAATGGCACGCGGCGCACGCCCACTGGATGCTGGAAGGCCCGGGTGGGCCGATGAGCATCTGCGTGGACGGCCGACTGAAAATCGACAGCGCGGAAGCGTTGCGCCGGGCGACGTTGAGCGGGCTCGGTATCGCGATGCTGCCTTCGATGTTGATCCACGAGGACATTCGCGACGCGCGCCTCGTCGAGATCATGCCGGACTTCGCCGCCCCCGAGCGATCGATGAATCTGCTTTATCCGCAACAGAAGCAGAAATCACCGAAGCTTCGCAGCTTTACCGAATTCGTGGTCGACCGGTTCGGCGCCGAAACGGCCTCCCGGATGTGATACGGCTACCGCCGCCGGTCGCGAAAGACGCCCTCTTCCACCGCGCCCCGCTTCACGCCTTCGCGAAAGCGAGCAAGCGTTCGGCAAGTCTGGCCGGTTGCTCCTGCTGGATCCAGTGGCCTGCGCCATCGATCAGCTCAATGCCACGCATTCTCGTCGTCGCCTTCGTTCTCATCAGATCGAGCGCGCCCGGCGCCGAATAAGTGCCCCAATCGCTCGTGCCGCCAATGAAGAGCGAGGGGACGTCGATCGTCTTGCCCGAAAACAGGCGCAACTCGGCGTTCAGGTCAGGATCGGACAACACACGATAAGCCTGAAGCGCGCCTTGGAACCCGGTGCGGCCGTACTCCGCCGTGTACACGCCAAGTTCCGCATCGGTCAGCCATGTACAGCCAAGGGTTTCGCTGGCGGACGGTTGGAATGGCGCGACGGTTTCGGGCATCGTCTTGCCGAGATCCATCACGTAGTACGTGGGCATTTGCGCCAGCTCCGCAGCCGTGAGCGCCTTGAGCGGATGCGGCTTGTTGCCCGGCCAGTCGGCGCTCTTGACATGGAAAAATGCGCGAAGAAACGCGGATAAACCTTGCGGTGGATGCCACATGTCCCGGTTGGCGTTTCGTGTACTGAGGTATTGCTGGTAATACGCCCTCGGCGGATCGAGCGCCGCAAGCGCCGCCGCCAGTTTCCGAGCGTCATCGTTCGGTCGAGCCGACGATGCCTCGCTTCGCGCCGTGTCGAACGGAAGCGCAGGCGGGCCAGGGAACGGTGCGCTCATCAACACCACCGACGGAAAGACGTCGGGTCGCGCGAGCGCACAATACGCCGCCACGGGCGAGCCGAGGTCGTGTCCTACCAGCATCGACGTCTGCCGACACCCCAACGCCGAAACCAGTCCGAGCGCGTCGCGCGTCATATTCAACAGGCTGAACGGCGCGAGCGGGGCGTCATAGTCGTTCACCCAGCCGGTGGTGCGGCCAACCCCCCGCTGGTCGGGCGCCACGACGTGGTATCCCGCGTCGGCCAGGATGGGAATGAGATGCCGCCAGCCGTAGGCCAAATCCGGAAAGCCGTGCAAAAGCAACGCGAGCGGCCGGCCGGCGCTTTCATGACCGGCCTCGAGAATATGGACATCGAGGCCGTTCACCCCGGGGACCATGCGCGAACGCACCCCTTTGGGAAGCGTTCCTGCGGCGTAGGTTGGCATGGCCGGATCACCTTCTCCTGTCGGGTTTGCGCGGGCAGGTCGAAACAAAGCCGCAATCAGTCCGGCCGCGCCCATCGCCAGAACGGTTCGTCTCGGCGCCGATGGCTTGCTCTTGTCGACGGGCATCGCGGCACTCCGGAATATGGTGATCACCATAGTATGGCGATCGCCATAGCCGGGTCAAGGCAAACGTGATACTTTTCCGGCATGACACGCAAGACTGACGCTCGCGCTCGCGCGATTGCCACGGCCGAACGGCTGTTTCGCATCCAGGGCTACACCGCGACCGGACTGACCCAGATCCTCGAAGAAAGCGGTGCGCCCAAGGGATCGTTCTACTTCCACTTTCCACGCGGCAAGGCACAACTCGCGGAAGAAGCAATCGATCAGTACGTCACGAATCGAATTGCCGTCTTGCAGAACATCTCGGCCGAAACGACCGGTCATGCGCTGGATTTCGTGCGTCGGCTCTTCAGCACGTTTGCGGCTGAAATGGTCGCTGCCGATTTCCAGTACGGGTGCCTCATGCAAAACCTGGCCAACGAACTGCCCGCGCTCGACGCCGAGCTGACCGAGCGGGTCGCGCGGGGGTTTGCCGATTCGACCGAGGTGATCGCGGCGCATTTCAGGGGATGCGGTTTTGCTTCCGCGCGCGCATCGTCGGCTGCGGCAGCGTTGGTCGCCGCGCTCGAGGGTGCACGCACGATCGCGCGCCTGGAACGCTCGCCGGCTGTATTCGACGCGCTGGCAGACGTCAGCAGCCAAAGGTGGGGGGCTTCCGAAGGGTGATCCGCCCCGATGTTGTCGTGACGAGCCGTGCCTTCCGCCCCTCCCGAAAGCCACGAGACTTCCAGCCTCCCTCGCGAACGCCGAAGCCACAGATCAATGCGAATGACCGAATAGTCGAATCACGACGCCGCGCAGCCACCGGTTGCCGGCCTCGTGGTGATAGCGCGCGTGCCAATGCTGCCGCACCGCGAAGCCGTCGACCGGGATCGGGCACGCATGAACCGCCAGATCGCCGGCCTGGGCCAGCGTCTCGCCGATATGACGCGGTAGCGTCGTGATCAGGTCGGTCGTCTGAACGATCGCCCCCAACCCGAGAAACCCCGGCAATTCCAGCACCACGTCTCGCTCGATGCGCGCCTGCCGCAACGCCTGTTCGAGCAGTTGCGCCCCGGTTCCCGCCGTAATCGCGACATGCCCTTCCGCCCGATATTGCTTTACCCCGAGCCGGCCGCGAATCCGCGGGTGGTGCCGATTGACCAGACAAATCCAGTCCTGGTCATACAGCTTCTGCTGGTAAATGCCACCGCCCAGCCACGGCACATAGCCGATCGCGAGATCGGCTTCGCCGGATTCGAGCGCCCGCTCCGTATTGCCGTCGATCCGTGCAGCTTCCAGCCGGACGCCCGGCGCCTGCGCCCGGACATGGGCCAGTAGCCGCGGCAACAGCGTGACGTGGCTCGCATCGGTCATGCAGATGCGAAAGCGTCGCTGGGCGGTCGCGGGGTCGAACGCGATCTCCCATGCAGTGAAGCGCCGCAGCGATTCGAGGATTTCCCGGCATGGCCCGATCAGCGCGTCGGCTTGCGGCGTCGGCGCCATGCCGCCCGGCGTGCGGATGAAGAGCGGATCGTGCAGGTGTTCCCGCAAGTGGCCGAGCCAGATGCTGACCGTCGGCTGGCTCTGGCCGAGTTGCTCGGCGACGCGCGTGACGCTGCGCACGTCGTACAGGAGATCGAATAACTGAAGCAGCTTCAGGTCCGGCAGATCGGCGGGCATCGTCGCATTATTGTCCATGGCAATGACGTCATTGTATCCATTGCATTGTCGGCATGAGCGACGGCTCCTATCGTGAGGCCATACGTCAAGGAGACACCATTGAAAATCGCGATTCTGGGAGCTGGCGCACTGGGCTGTGCGATCGGCGCCACCCTCACCGAAGGCGGTCACGAGACCTGGCTGATCGACCGCTCGCCCGCGCACGTCGATGCGATGCGCCGTGACGGCCTGCGGGTCGACGACGCGCGCGGCACGCGGCAGGTACGCGTGCACGCGACGACGCAGGCTGCCGAAGTCGGCGCGGCCGACCTGGTGGTGGTGCTGGTCAAGTCGTTCCACACCGACGCGGCCATCCGCGGCGCCCTGTCGCTGGTCGGGCCCGATACCGTCGTGCTGTCGCTGCAGAACGGCCTCGGCCACGAGGACATCCTGAGCGACGCCGTCGGCCGCGAGCGCGTACTCGCGGGCAAGACCTACGTCGGCGGCGTGCTGCGCGGGCCGGGTCATATCGAATCCGGCGTGATCGGCAAATACACCTACATCGGCGAACTCGACGGCCGCATCACGCCGCGCGTGCAGGCGATCGCCGCCGCGTTCGATGCGGCCGGCCTCGCGACGACGATCAGCGACAACATCGTCGGCACGATGTGGGACAAGCTGCTGGTGAATGTCGCGACGGGCGCGCTGACGGGCCTCACCGGCCTCACCTACGGGCAGCTCTACGACGAGCCGCTGTTGAAGGCGACGTCGCTCGCGGCGGTCGCCGAGGCGATCGCGGCGGCGCAGGCGGCCGGCGTGAAACTGTCGATGACCGATCCCGAACAGGCGTGGACGCTCGCTGCCGAGGGGCTGCCGGCCGCGTTCAAGACCTCGATGCTGCAAAGCCTGGAGAAAGGCTCGATCACCGAGATCGACTTCATCAACGGTTCGGTCGTGCGCTGCGGGCAGCGCTACGGCGTGCCGACCCCCGTCAATGCCACGCTCGTCGCCTGCATCAAGGGGCTGGAGCGCGCGATGGCCGATCGCCAACGCGAGGAGGCAGCCGCATGAGCGCCACGAAAGCCTATCTCGAACACGTTGCGATCTGGGTGAAGGACATCCACTGGCACATCCGTTTCTTCGAGGACGTGCTCGGCATGACGCTGCGCGAAGTGGACGGCACGCTCGACGCGCCGCGACAGTACTGGACGCTCGGCGGCCTGCAGTTCATCCACGCGCCGGAACATGACGGCCCGGAAGGCCGGCTCGCCCATCTCGGCGTGATGTGCGAAGACCTGGAGGCCGCGCTGGCCGCCGCGCAGCGATTCGACGTGACCGAGATGCCGCAGGGGCGCAACTGGATTCGCCTGCCCGACGGGCTCGCCGTCGAACTGATTCAGGCCCGGCCGGCTTCCTGCGTCGCGCAGGCGCTGGCGATCAACCCGCGCGCGGAGGCATGACCATGGCGATCGTCGAGAAATACTGGGACGATGCCCGCGAAGGCGACACGTGCACGAGCCCGACCTACGTCGTGACCAAGGAGCGCATTCTCGCGTATGCCGACCTCACCGGCGACCATACGCCCGTTCACGTGGACGAGGAATACGCGAACGCGAGCCATTTCGGCTGCCTCGTCGCGCACGGGCTGTTCGGCCTGTCCGTGGCCGACGGCCTGAAGACCCAGAGCGACTACCGCTTCCTGCCGGGCATGTCGCTCGGCTGGACCTGGGATTTCCTGCTGCCGATCAAGGTCGGCGACGTGTTGCACGTGACGTTCCGCGTCGGCTCGATGCGGGCCAGCAAGAGCCGCCCGGACTGGGGCATCGTCGTGCTGCCGTCGGAACTGATCAATCAGGACGGGCAGGTCGTTCAACGCGGCGAACATCGGCTGATGGTGCCGCGCCGTCCGGAGGCACCGTGATGCAGGCTCGTCCCCTCGAAGGCATTCGCGTCGTCGACTACAGCCATTTCCTCGCCGGCCCGTATGTCGGGCGCTGTCTCGCGGCGCTCGGCGCCGAAGTGATCAAGGTCGAGCGTCCCGGCGCCGGCGATGCCGGACGCCAGCACGCGACCGTGCTCGACGACCAGCAAAGCGGCTACTTCCTGCAGCTCAACATGGGCAAGCGCGGCGTGAGCGTCAACATGAAGGACCCGCGCGGCAAGGCGTTCATGCAGCGGCTGTGCGACTCCGCCGACGTCTTCATCGAGAACTATCGGCCGGGCGCGCTGGACAAGCTCGGGCTTGGCTATGAAGAACTGTCGGCGCGCAATCCGGGCCTCGTCTACTGCTCCATTTCGGCGTACGGCCACACCGGTCCCGATGCGCATCGCGCAGGCTTCGGGCTGATCGCCGAAGCCAAGAGCGGGATCATGCAGATGGTCGGTACGCCGGGCGAGCGCCCGCCGCTGCTGCGTATTTCGCTCGGCGACATGTACACCGGCATTCATGCGGTCGCGGCGATCAACGCCGCACTGCTCGGGCGCGTGAAGAGCGGCCGCGGGCAGCACGTCGACATGGCGCTGTACGACACGCTGGTGTCGATGCACGAATACGCGGTGCAGTGCTACACGCTGAAGGGCGTGCTGCCCGAGCAGACCGGGCACGACATGCCGACGTCGACACTCTATGGCGTGTTCCGCGCCGCGGACGGCGATCTCGTGATCGCCGCGCAGGTGGACGACGCGTGGAAGCGCTTCGCCGCGCTGATCGCGGCGCACGGCGGCCCGGCGGGTTTCGGCGCCGACACGCGGTTTCACGACAGCACCGGACGCAACGCGCACCGCGCGGAGATCCTGTCGGTGGTCGAGCCGTGGGTGGCCGCGCGTTCCGTCGCGTCGGTACTCGACCTGCTGGACGGCATCGACGTGCCCTGCGCGAAAGTGCAGCGCATCGACGAGGTGTTGAACGATCCGCAGATCCAGGCCCGAGGCATGGTCGTCGAGCAACAGCATCCGCGCTACGGGACGCTGCGCCTGCCCAACCTGCCGTTCCGGTTTTCCGATTGCGATACGACGATTCGCGACGTCGCGCCCGATCTCGGGCAGCACAACGCGGAAGTCGCACGTTCTCTCGGGTTCGATGCGGCCGAAATCGATGCGATGCAGGCCGACGGCGTCCTCTATTCGAAAGCGAGCCAACGATGACTGATCAATACGCGGTGATCGGCAATCCGATCGGGCATACGAAATCCCCGCTGATTCACGGCCTCTTCGCGCAAGAGACGCGGCAGGACCTCCGCTATACGGCGATCGAGGGCCCGCTCGAGCCGGCAGGCGCTTTTGCTGCCGCGGTGCGTGCGTTTTTCGAGGGCGGCGGCAAGGGCATCAACGTCACCGCGCCGTTCAAGCTCGACGCGTTCGCGATGTCGGATGAACGCAGCGAGCGTGCGCAGCTCGCGGGCGCGGCCAACGCGCTCAAGTTCGACGGCGATCGCATCCTGGCGGACAACTTCGACGGCATCGGACTGGTTCGCGATATCGAAGCGAACCTCCATCTGCCGATGGCCGGCAAGCGTGTGCTGGTGCTCGGTGCGGGCGGCGCGGCGCGCGGCGCGCTGTTGCCGTTCCTCGAAGCCGGCCCGGCGGAACTCGTGATCGCGAATCGCGACGTCGACAAGGCGCGCGCACTGGCCGCGCAGGTCGCCGGGCGCGGCCCGCTCGTGGCCGGCAGCTACGCGGACCTCGCGCGGATGGGACGTTTCGACCTGGTCGTCAATGCGACGTCGGCCAGTTTGACCGGCGACCTGCCGCCGGTCCCGCCGAGCGTGTTCAGCCCGACGGGAACCGCCTACGAACTCGCGTATGGCAAGCGACTCACGCCGTTTCTCCGGCTCGCGAAAAACGCGGGCGTGCACGGGATCGCCGACGGCGTCGGCATGCTGGTCGAGCAGGCGGCCGAGGCGTTCGCATGGTGGCGCGGCGTGCGCCCCGCGACCAGTTCGGTGATCGACCGGCTGGCCGTGCCGTTCGACTGAACACGCGATGGGGATCGGCATGCAGGCGATCCCGATGCACGACGGCATCGAGCGCGACGGGGGCGGCAGGCGCGATCGGGTAGACTCGGCGCGTCCATACGAACGCGCCGCGCCGAGCAACCGTGCCTTGCCGCCGCCCTCTTCCCACGCCCGAGACCGTGCCGAACACCGTCATGCCGGACACCACGCGCCCCGCTCGCCTGAACTTCGCGTTCATGTTGCCGCTGCTGCTGGCGGCCCAGCCGGTGGCGACCGACAGTTACCTGCCGGCACTGCCTGAAATCGCCGCGACGCTGGGCTCCGCCAGCGTCAGCCTCACCGTTTTCGCATTGATATTCGGTGTCGGACAGTTGCCGATGGGCAGTCTGTCCGACCGGTTCGGCCGTCGTCCCGTCTTGCTGACCGGCCTGGCGCTCTATGCGCTGACCGCATTGGCGGCGGCGCTCGCGTCGACCGCCGCGATGCTGGTGGCCGCGCGGGCGATGCAGGGCTTTGCCATGGCCGCGATACTGGTATGCGCCCGTGCAACCGTGCGCGACCGGTATTCGGCGGGCGACGGCCCGTACGTGATGGCGCGCGGTTTCATGGGAATGGGGATGATGGCGTTCCTCGCCCCGATCGTCGGTGCGTATGTCACGCAGCATGCCGGCTGGCGATGGGTACTCGCGGGGATGAGCCTCTACGCGTTCGGCTTGCTCGTCATGTGCTGGTACGGCTTCGAGGAAAGCGCCGCCAGAATCGCGCCGCGCCGGAATTCGACCGGGGACGTGCGCGAGATATTCGGCAATGCCCCGTTCAGGGTATGGACGCTGCTGGCCGCGTCGACGTACACCGGCATGTTCTGTTTTCTGCTGCTTTCTCCGACGATTTACATCCGGCAGTTCGGCATCTCGCCGCAGCGATACGGCTGGATTCCGGCAAGCGGGACGCTCGTCTATGTGCTGAGTACCTTTGGCTGCCGGCAGTTGCTGCGACGTCAAAGCATGCTGCGAACGGTGCGCCAGGGGGCGACGTTGAGTCTTTCCGGGGCTGTGATCCAGGCTTTGGGGTGTGCGCTGCTTCCCGGCAACATCTGGCCGCTACTCGTCGGGCATGGCGTGTATTGCCTCGGCCACGGGATTCATCAGCCGTGCGGGCAGGCAGGCGCGGTCAGCGGCCTGCCTCACCTTGCCGGCCGCGCGGTATCGTGGTCCGGCTTCATCATGATGTTCTTCGCTTTCAGCGTGGGACAGACAGCGGCGGTTTTCACCGATCCGCGCTATCTGTCGGGCGCGTGGCCGATGGTGGCGCCGATGCTTGGCGTCGGCGTCACGCTGGTTACGATCGCGTTTGCGTGGTTGCCGAGAATTGGTGACGCGAATTTGGGGGTGGCAGCGGTTCCGGCGCGGGCGGTGGACGGGCGGTGAGTTGGGGCGGAGCGGTAATCAAATGGACTTGCCGAACGTGACGCTCGGCAAGAACGCTACCATCATCGGCGCATCCATCCGGTGATGCAGCAGTACCTGCACCCAGTCCGACAGGCGACGCGAGCGAACCTGCGCTCGCGCTTTTTCGGATCGACCGCTGCCGAGCCGCTGCGGTCAGTGGTATCGACCGATAGCCGTCGTTCATTCACTTCTAAACATCTGCGCAGTCACCATTTAGCTGTTTGTAATTCGTACTCCTGCGCTTATTAAGCGCTGCAGAAACTGATTCCGTGCCACAGATGCGCTAGCCCAAAGATTGACAAGTTCCCCCTCCCAAAGAAGAAATGTGGCTCTTAGCGGTATGTAGATGTATGCGCTCATGCCGCAACGAAGCACTGTGGCGCAACACCCAAGCACGTCATCTGCTTCGCTGGCCTCGAAGAGTTGGCCAAAGCCGCCCCACGGGTTTAGCTTGCCGGAGCATGTCGATTCCATTTCCTCCAATAGTGAATTCTCAAGCTCCCCATACCTCGACCAATCCGTGACCTGGAGCAAACAGGTTCTCGGCGGCTCAAGATAGCTGCGAATGCCGTCGACAATCACGGAAGCTGCCCCATCGGTTTCCGGCACTGCGAATTGCAAATACGATGTGCGGCCTAGTCCGGCCTTCCCGTACGGCGCTTCAATACATTCTTCGTTTTTCAGCCACGTCGAACAATCTGAAGGGGACAGCGATTTCATGTCGGTACCCGAGCATGTTGCGCAAGTAGGAGGTAGATCCAATTGTCGACCAATTAAGTGGTCGCGTCTAACGTCTGAAATTGGCCGCACGTGAAACCGCAACGGCATCCGCCGTGATCTTAGAAAGGGAGAAACAAGTCGTCCTTCGGATACGGCAGCGCCAGTTCCGGCATGTCATGCCTTCCAAAATATCGAGTTGACGTGGTTTCAGGATCGCTTGGTATTCCTGAGCCATCAATGATTTTGCATTGGAACAGAGTCACTACGTATTCGACGCGGTCGCCACGTGGATACGTGTATCGAAACAGTCGTCCGCCAAACACGCTGAGAATGCCGTGAATGCGGATTGCATATCCGGTTTCCTCCATGACCTCACGGAAGATGGCCTCTTGCGGGCTTTCGCCCAGTTCAACTCCACCAGCGGGAAGACTCCACGCCTCTCCAGACGACTTCTCCTGAAGCAGCAATTTGCCTTCATGGTCGTGAATCACAGCTGCAACGGACGGACTCAAAATCAGATCGCTTCCAACCTTCTTTCTCAGCCGACTCATGTAGCTTTCGTTATCGATCTGCTGTGACACCTCCCCCCCCCACAATGAGATTGTGGCCGGTCCGATTGTCTGGGATCCCAGCAACTTTGTCGAATGTCTCAAAATGGCCGTCAGCGGAATCATGCGTCTTGCATCGCTGGGCGAACGAGCATCTAGGCAGCAGTGGCCTGAACAAGACGCAGACCCCACCCAGTGTGCAACGTACCGTCTTCGCTTTGCATGGGCGCGAACGCCGACAACAGTTCACTTTTGAACTGTGCGCGCGCCGCTTCCGACATCCGGTCGGCATCGTAGGTGTCCAGCATGTCCAACCACAGCTGCTCGGGTGTAGGTGCCCAGTCGATTTCGATGTCTTCAAAAGCCACATCAACAAAATCGGGCTTTAGTAGTTCTTGCCACCCCGCTTCACTGCGTGTGCGCGCATCACCGAGCCGCAACTCTGTGAGCTGATCCTTCGCGATTGGCTTGAAGATGTCCAAAAAGACTTCGCCGACCTTGCCAGTCAAAAAGCTCCGCCCGACGATAGCGGAAAAGCTGCCGCCGTCACGCAATACCCGGCGAATCTCTCGAACAACTTGTTCGATATCGTCCATCAACATGAGAGCCATGTGCGACAGCACGTAGTCTACCGAGCCGCTATCGAGCGACACTTCTTGTGCACGCTCGTTGAGCAATCGTACTTCGTGCGGCAATATTCTCCGAGCCATGCTCAACTCGCCATCGCTGATGTCTATACCAATTAGCTTCGTTGCTGCATGCCCCCTGTCGTTCAGAATTTGCAGCAATGGCCCATCACCACACGCCAGATCGAGCACAGTCCGCGACATCGCGTCATTCGGTACACGATTCGCCAGCGCGTGATAGGAGGACGGGTATGCTGCCTGCGCAGATCGTGCAGGTCGATTACCGTAGGCTCGACGCGTTGCTCCTGCCCGGCGGCGGTGAAAGTCTTTCAAATATATTTCTGTGTGCGAGGTCATTCTTGCGCCATTCGATTGTTCGCTAGTTGGGAGCACTCGTGACTCTAAAGGCTGAACCCCGAGCGGATTGTCGACGAACCAGATCACGATGTCGAACATCTCAAAATGGCCGGCGGCCGCCCCCCACCGCCCCTGCGACGTTCGACCGACAACCTCGGACCGTGGCTGTGCAGCTCGGCGTCGAGCTATGTGACGGAACAGTGGATTTCGCCAGACGGCGGGGCTCATCATGCGCTGAGCGTGCCGCGGCGCTACCCCTCTCGGCATCGATCCTGCCCTGCACGCCCGGCCCATCAACGCGACGTACCCTCGTCCCGCCTAGCCCCCCGCCACCAACACATCCGACAACTTCAGCACCGGACAATGCGCCCCCGCGCCCGCAACGGCATCGCGGTACGTCTCCGTAACAGCCGCCGCGATCGCACGAGCCGCGTCGACGCCTTCCGCCATCGCCGAGTAGTACGACAGGTCCTTGAGCGCGTTCGCCATATGGAACGGCAGCGCGGACGTGTCGCCGGTCTCCAGGAACGGACGCATCCGGTTCAGCGCGGCGCCGCCGCCACCGCCGTTTGCGAGCACGTCGGCGAGCACCGCGACGTCCACGCCCGAGCGCTTCGCGCACGCAACGGCTTCCGACAGCAGCGCGATGGTCCCGAGCGAAACATAGTTGTGCAGCAGCTTCATGCTGTGGCCGGCCCCGACATCGCCGACATGCGTGATGTTTTCCGCGAAGCACGCGAGCACCGGCCTGATCTCCGCGAACAACCCCGGCGTCGCGCCGACCAGCAGGTTCAGCCGGCCCTCGTGCGCCTCCCTGGCGCCGCGCGTCATCGGCGCATCGACGAAGCGCCCGCCTGCCGCTTCGACGAGCCGCGCCATTCTGACCGTCGACTCCGGAACGGCGGTCGAACAATCGACGACGATCGCGTTGTCCTTCAACCCGGCCAACACGCCGTCTTCACCAGTGAGCACCGCCTCCACTTCGGGCGAACCCGTCACGCAGAGGATGACGACGTCCACTTGCGCGGCCAGTTCGCGCGCGGTCCGCACGGTCCGCACGCCGCCGCGCAGCAGTTCGTCGAGCGGCTGGTTGCCCGGATGCTCGACGACCGTGAGCGAATAACCGTGCTTCAGCACGTTGCGTGCAATACCATGCCCCATCAAACCCACGCCGATCAGGCCAATCTGCTGTTTCATTTCATTCCCGTCAAAAGATGGCGCCACGGCGCAGCACCGCGGCGAAATGGATTGCCGTTACCGCTCGACCAGCCGCGCCGGCAGCAGCATCGTGAGCACGATGCCCAGCAACAGGCACCCCACCATCACGAACAGCGGCGCGGCGAGACCGCCCGACATCTGCTTCAGGTAGCCGACCGCATAGGGCCCGAAGAAGCCGCCGAGGTTCCCGAACGAGCTGATCACCGCGATGCCCATCGATACCGACGCGGTGCCGAGCGCCGCGGTCGGCATGCTCCAGAACAGCGGCGGAAACGAGATGAGCCCCGCGTTCGCGATGCAGAGGGCGAACATGCCGAGCCACAGCTGATCGTGCCAGACGACCGACAGCCCGAGCCCGGTCGCGCCCATCAGCAAAAGCGCGGCGACGTGCAGCCGCCGCGCGCCGCGCCGGTCCGCGCTGCGTCCGAACAAGACCATCACGACCACGGCCACCGCGTTCGGCAGCGCGGCGAGCAAGCCGATGACGAAATCGCTGCCGATGCCCATCTGCTTGATCATCGTCGGCGCCCAGAATGTATAGCCGTAAATCGCGAACACGTCGAGAAAGTAGATCACGCAGAACGCCCACACGAGCCAGCTCGAGAACAGACCGCGGTGATCGGTCGACTCGGTCGTCGCACGATCTTCCGCCAGCACGCGCGCGAGGACGGCGCGATCCGCGGGCGAGAAGCGCTCGCTGCGCGTGACGTCGTCGTCGAGCCCCTTCCATACGTAGAAAGCGGCCAGGAATGCCGGCAGCGCCTCGAGGATGAAGATCCATTTCCAGCCCGGTATCTGCATCGCCCCGTCGAAATACTGAAGAATGAAGCCGGTCAACGGCGATCCGATCAACCCGGCCAGCGCGAGCGCCGCATAAAACATCGACAGGATCCGCGCGCGCCGCCGCCCCGGGAACGAACGGGCCATGTAGAGCACGATGGCCGGGATGAAGCCGGCCTCGGCGACGCCGAGCAGAAAGCGCATCACGTAGAACTGCATCGGCGTGGACACGAACGCCGTCAATCCCGACACGACGCCCCACGACACGACGATCCGCGTGATCCAGCGGCGCGGCCCGACGCGCACCAGCAGCATGTTGCTCGGCACCTCGAAGATCACGTAACCGAGAAAGAATATCCCCGCACCGAAGCCGAACACCGCGTCGGAAAAGCCCAGATGCTGGCTCATCTGCAGTTTGGCGAAGCTGACGTTCACGCGATCGATGTACGACGTGACGTACGCGAACATCAGGATCGGAAGGATTTGCACGGCGAGCCGACGAAAGATCCGGTCCTCCTGGGCGAGGTCGTGCGCCGATGCCGGGGCCGCGAGCTCGCCCGGGTTGCAGGTCGCGTCGATTTCCACGTTTGTCTCCGAAAGTTCATGGATGGCCCCGCGTGCATGCTTGCGTCGTCACGCGTGCAGTCGCTGTCGATATAGGTGTGTGCGACAGGGGACGGTTCGAATCTACCCGGCTGCCCCGCCCACCCGATATGCGAAATCCTTCAAGCGGCACTTCGAATATCTCGAACGCACGCGCGGGCAGCTATCGTACCGTGCAACGCACAAGCCATCGGAAACGGATTCCGCCCGTTGACCGCCCGCACGACACGGGCCTTCGCGGCATGACGGCGGCGTCGCGGTGTGCGGCGCACCATTCGCGGCCGGTCAGAGCCAGTCAGGGTTAGCACCACTTCGCCCGATGCCGTCGCGCGCGGCGATGGATGACATACTTGCCGCAGTTTCAATCGGAGCCTGCGCTTGTTCGATCTCACGTCCCTCGCCCTGTTCGTCCGTGCCTCCGAGCTGGGCAGCCTGTCGCGCGCCGCGCAGCAGTCCCACATGTCGCTGTCCACCGCGAGCCGCCGGATCGCGCTGCTCGAGCATCACTTTCGCGTGGTGCTGCTGAACCGCACGGTGGCCGGCGTCGAACTCACGCCCGCCGGCGAAGCGCTGTTGCGCCACGCGACCGACCTGCTGCTGCGCACCGATGCGATCTACAGCGAACTATCCGACTATACGAAAGGCGCGGTCGGCCGCGTCCGCGTGTTCGCGAACATCTCGGCGATCAGCCAGGATCTGCCCGATCAGTTGCGTACCTTCTCGCAACGCTATCGCGACATCAAGCTGCAGATCAGCGAGCTGAGAAGTTCCGACATCCTGCAGGCGCTGCGCGAAGGCCGCGCGGACGTCGGCATCGTCACGTCGCGCACCGCGCCCGAGGGCATCCACCTCGCTCCTTACTGCATGGACCGCGCCAGCGTGGTCGTCCCCGACGACTACCCGCTCGCCGGCGATTCGATCGACTTCAGCGCGTTGCTCGACCACGATCTGGTCGCGCTCGACGACCGCTCGGAACTCACGCGTTCGCTCGTCAGGGAAGCGGCGCTGCTCGGCAAGTCGGTCCGTTTCCGCGTGCAGGTGCAGAGCTTCGAAGCCATGTGCCGGCTGATCGCCGCAGGGCAAGGCATCGGCATCCTGCCCGAGCGCGCGGTCGCGCTGTTTCGCGAACCGATGCGCCTGCGTTTCATTCGCCTCAACGATCCATGGGCGAACCGCGTCATGTCGGTCGGCATTCGCGCCGGCTCCGTGCCGCTGCCGACGCGCAAGCTGTTCGAGTTCCTCGCATCGTTCGCGCCGCCTTCGCTCGTCGCCGGTGAAGCCGGGCAGTCGAACGACTGACCGCGCCGCCCCACGTCCGCGCGCGCCGGCGTGTTGCAGATTTTCGAAGGTCCCGTTCACGGATCCGCACTTCCTTCCGGCGCCTGCGACGCAGTAGATTCGACGGACAGATTCAACAGTCCGCCGGTTACCGCAACGGAAGAGACACGGGAGACATGCCGACGCGATCCGGGGTGACCGGATGCAGCGTCGCGTATCGAAGGCCGCCGCGCAGCAGTTCGATGCGGTCCGGCTCGCGCACCGTCCCCGTGTCTGCCCCCGCCGTGCGGGGCGCCGGCTTCGGCATGGAGGCTTCCCGCAACATGAAGAACCCGCACCGCATCGCGGTCATCGCCGGCGACGGCATCGGCAAGGAAGTGATGCCCGAAGGCTTGCGCGTGCTGCGCGCTGCCGCGGACCGCTTCGACATTCCGCTCGTGTTCGACGAATTCGGCGACTGGTGTACCGATCACTACGTTCGCCACGGCACGATGATGCCGGCCGACTGGGCACGGCAGATCGGTGCGCACGACGCCATTTTCTTCGGGGCCGTCGGCGCGCCCGATATCGTGCCGGACCACGTCGCCGTATGGGAATCGCTGATCAAGATCCGGCGCGAGTTCGATCAATACGTGAACCTGCGGCCGGTTCGCCTGATGCCGGGCGTGCCCGCGCCGCTCGCCGGGCGCCAGCCGGGCGACATCGACTTCATCGTCGTGCGCGAGAATACGGAAGGCGAGTATTCGTCGGTGGGCGGCCGGATGTTTACCGGGACCGACCGCGAGATCGCCGTGCAGCAATCGGTTTTCTCGCGCGTCGGCGTCGATCGCGTGCTCCGGTTCGCATTCGAACTCGCCCGCTCGCGCCCGCGCAAGCAACTGACGGCGGCGACGAAATCCAACGGCATCTCGATCACCATGCCGTTCTGGGACGAGCGCGTCGCGGAGATCGCCCGATCGTTCCCGGACATCGAAACGCGCAAATATCACATCGACATACTGTGCGCGCACTTCGTCCAGAATCCGGATCGCTTCGACGTCGTCGTCGCGTCGAACCTGTTCGGCGACATCCTGTCCGACCTCGGCCCCGCCTGTACCGGCACGATCGGCATCGCGCCGTCGGCGAACCTGAACCCGGAGCGGCGCTTCCCGTCGCTGTTCGAGCCGGTGCACGGCTCGGCACCCGATATCGCGGGCCGCGGCATCGCGAATCCGATCGGCCAGATCTGGTCGGCCGCGTTGCTGCTTCAACACCTCGGTCGCGGCGAATCGCGCTACGAAGCCGCGGCCGCCGAAATCGTGGCGGCCATCGAATCCGTCCTCGTCGCCGGCCCGCGCACCCGCGACATGGGCGGCACGGCCAGCACCGAAGAACTGGGCGCCGCGATTGCGCACACCGTCGCGAATCCCGCATCGATCGAGGAATGACCCATGCAATTTGATCACTACATCGACAACGCCCGCGTCGCGCCGCATACCGGCGCGCGGATCGACGTCGTCGACCCGAGCACCGGCGAACCGTTCGCGACGATCGGGCGCGGCGACGCGACGGACGTGCAGCACGCCGTGTCCGCCGCACAGCGCGCGATGGGCGACACGCTCGACGGCCCGTGGGCGAAGCTGTCGCCGGTCGAGCGCGGCAACTTGCTGTTCGCGTACGCCGCGGCCGTCTCGCGGCATGCCGACGAGCTCGCGCAGCTCGAAGCGCGCGACACGGGCAAGGCGCTGAACACCGCACGTACCGACGCAGCGGTGCTCGCGCGCTACCTCCAGTACTACGCCGGATGCGTCGACAAGCTGCACGGCGACACGCTGCCCTACACCGCCGGGTTCACGGTATTGACGGTGCGCGAACCGATCGGCGTGACCGGCCACATCATTCCGTGGAATTACCCGATGCAGATCTACGGTCGCTCGGTCGGTGCGTCGCTCGCCGCCGGCAATGCGTGCGTGGTCAAGCCGGCGGAGGATGCGAGCCTGTCCATTCTGCGGCTGGCCGAAATCGCGGCCGAGGTCGGCTTTCCGGCGGGCACGGTCAACGTGGTCACGGGGTTGGGCGGCGAAGCCGGCGCGGCCCTGTCGGCCCATCCCGGCATTCGCCACATCTCGTTTACCGGATCGACCGGAACGGGCGCGCTGGTCGGCCGCGCGGCCGCCCAGCGTCACTGCCCGGCGGTGCTCGAGCTGGGCGGCAAGTCGCCGCAATTACTGTTCGACGATGCCGATCTCGACCAGGCGCTGCCCGTCATCGTCAACGCGATCGTGCAGAACGCGGGGCAGACCTGCTCGGCCGGCAGCCGCCTGCTCGTCCAGCGCGCCGTCTACGAGCGCGTGCTCGATCGTCTCGCTCAGCAATTTGCGCGGCTGCGTTCGGGGCCGCCGTCGATGAATCTGGAGATGGGGCCGCTCGTCAATGCGAAGCAGCATGCCCGGGTCCGGGCCATCGTCGAGCGCGCGCAGGGCGACGGCATTCGCGTGGCGGCGCGCGGCACCATCGCGGCCGGCGCATCGGGTGCCGGCTACTACCAGGAAGCGGTCCTGTTCCGCGACGTGCCGCCCGACAGCGAACTCGCTCAGGAAGAGGTATTCGGCCCCGTGCTCGCAGCCATGCCGTTCGACGACGAAGACGCGGCGGTCGCACTCGCGAACGGCACGCAGTACGGCCTCGTCGCGGGCGTGTGGACGCGCGACGGCGCTCGCGCGCTGCGGCTCGCGCGCAAGCTGCAGGCCGGACAGGTCTTCATCAACAACTACGGCGCCGGGGGCGGCGTGGAACTGCCGTTCGGCGGCGTGAAGGCAAGCGGATATGGCCGCGAGAAAGGCTTCGAGGCATTGCTCGGCTTTACCGCGCTGAAGACCATCGCGATCAGGCACGACTGAGCGTCGCAACGGTGCGACGGTCGTGCGGGGCCGCCGCCGGAGAATCGCCATGTCTCGACTGATCATCGTGACCACTGGCGCCATTGCGCGCGATCGGCGCGTGGGATCCTGCCGCGCGCGACGCGTATGACACGTTGTCCATACTCGCCACGCGCCTCGCGAAGAACGGGCAGGTTCACGCGTAAAAAGCCGGGGCCTACGATCCATCGCCAAGCCATCAACCGATCGTTTGCGCAAACGACTTCAAATACTTCATGCCCGTGTCGCACATGATCGTCACGATCGTGGCGTCCGGGCCGAGCCGTTCGGCGAGTCGCAAGGCGGCGGTTACGTTGGCGCCGGTCGACATACCGCAGAACAGCCCCTCCTCGGCGGCCAGTCGGAACGCCATGGCTCTCGCGTCCTCCGTCGTGACGCGCTCGAGCTCGTCCGCGATGCCGTCGCGCCAAAGCGGCACGACATAGCCCGCGCCGATTCCGTCGATCTTGTGCGCGCCGGTCGGCCCACCCGACAGCACCGCCGATTCGGCCGGCTCGACACCGGCGATCCGGATGCGTGCGTCATGCTCGCGCAAGCGCCGCGAAATCCCGCGCAGCGACGCAGCCGTGCCGACGCTCTGGACGAAACCGTCGAGACGGCCGCCGGTCTGCTCCCAGATCTCGTCGGCCATCTTCGTATAAGCGTCGAGCTGATCGGTGTTTTCCATCTGCGCGGTGATGTATGCGCCCGTCTCGCCGGCAATCCGATGCGCCTCGCGAATCATGTCCTTCGTCAGCTTTTCGGTTTGCTTGCCGTTGTCGCTCGGGACGAGCGTCAGCTTCGCGCCAAGCAGGCGCATGTGATCCAGCTTCTCCTTCGAGAACGCATCCGATGAGACCAGATGCAGCGGATGCCGCTTGACGGCGCACACCAGCGCGAGCGACACGCCCGTGCTGCCGCCGGTGTACTCGACCACCGCGCCGCCGGGCTTCAGACGCCCATCGCGCTCAGGCGCTTCGATCATCGCGAGCGCGATCCGGTCTTTCATGCTGCCGGTCGGATTCTGACTTTCGAGCTTGACGAACAGACGCGCACCGTTCTTCGGGACAACCTGTCGTAACGGGACGAGCGACGTGTTGCCGATCGTGTCGAGGATGCTGCCGGGAGTCGATTTCATATTGACCTCTTAAGTAAGCGAACGGGCAAGACCAGGCGGGGAACGGTCAGGTCGCATGGCCGAGCAGCGCGACAGCGAACGTGAGCGTTGCCGCGAAACCGGTCAGGAAAGCGATCGTGCGAACCACCGGAATGCCTGCGGCGTAGACGACGTAGTGAACCAGCCGCGCCCCCAGATAGAGCCTGGCCGAGAACACCGTCGCCGGACTGCTCGCTCCCGTCATTGCGCACATCAATACGAGCGGAGCGAACACGGCGAGATTCTCGATCGCGTTCGCATGCGCGCGCCGTGCGCGCTCCGCCCACGGCGGATCAGGCGGGAAGGACGGATCGGGATTGCTCAAGGCCGCCATCAGGCCACGCGTGACGATTCTCGCCAGCATGTAGGGGATCCACATCAGCAGCGTCGCGATCGCGGTCAGCGTCAGCAGGTGAAGTTCTGGCGAAAATGTCATCGGATTGGCCTCTGTCGGACCGAGCCGCAGGAGGGGCCTGCGGATGCCGGAAATGCTTCGCAGTCTAGACGCGGGACGAGGTCGTTCGCCATAGTCATAAATGACATTAATGGCGATATTTACGACATCCCTTCGACACGGAAGCCGCTATCCGTCCGACGGGAAATCCGCTGCATGGGCGGGCGTAGCGCAAGCGCGCCACGCGTCGCCCGCCGCATTCAATCAGACCGTACGCGACACCAGCTCGCCCAGAACCGTGTCCAGCTCGACACGGCCGCGCAAGATGCCGTCAGGATTACTTTCGAAATCGATCCAGCCTTCGTTGAAGCCGTCCAGCATGCGCATGCGCGGGAGAGGATGCTTCATGCCCTGCGAGCGGAACAGTGCTTCCCACGTTCGCCTGTCGACGGCCTCCGCGCGCACGTCACGGCCCAACACGCGAGCGAAGGCCTGCGCGAGATCGTTGGGGCTCACCCGGTGCGGCCCCTCGAGCTCGACGACGCGCACCCCGCTCCACGTCTGCTGCAGCAGTTCCGCCGCAACGCGGCCCACGTCCGCGGTCGCGACCATCGGCACGGGCTTGTCGAGCGGCTGCAGGTAACTGGCGACGACGCCCTCGTCGCGCGCGGACGCGACATCCCACGCGGCGTTCTCCATGAACCAGCCGGGCCGCAGGAACGTCACCGGCATCGGCATCTCGCGCAGCGTCTGCTCCATCAGCATGAGTTGCGTGAGCAGATTGGTCTCGTCGGCCTGCGCGCCGATCGTCGACAGGCACACGACCTTTTCGGGGCGCGCTTTCAGAAGCGCGGCGGATACGGCCTCGATCACTTTCCGCGCTTCGGGAAACCCGGGCGCCGGATCGAACACCGGCGGCAGCAGGATGAAAACGCCCGTCGCGCCGGCGAACGCGGCGGCGAGCGACGAAGGATCTTCCATGAAGGCGGTCGCCATCTCACACCCGCGCTCCGCCCACACCGCTGCCCGCGTCGTGTCGCGCACCACTGCGCGCACCGACCGACCCGAGGCCAGTAGCTCGCGCGCCAGCGCGCCGCCGACCTGACCGGTGATTCCCGTGATTGCATACATTGCTCGTTCTCCGTGTGTGAATACGCGGATCGCATTGTCGACAAATGCCGACCAAAACAAAACGACATGGACGGCATCAGATAAGTGACAACGCGTCATCAATTCGGCATGATCGACACCGACGCCCGAATGGCTGCGCTGTGCGGCGTTGGCGTACCGGCCTTCAGTGGGTCGCGCGCGATTCGCCATCCGTATTCACTCGAACAACCATGAGATCCAATAGCGAGAAACTGTCCGGCAGCATCAGCGTATTCGCCGCCGTGGTCGATGCCGGGACGTTCTCGGCTGCCGCCGACGTCATCGGCATGACGCCGCCGGGCGTCAGTCGAGCGATTGCGCGGCTGGAAAAAAGGCTCAACATCCGGCTTTTCAACCGAACGACGCGGTCCGTCTCGCTGACGGAAGAAGGGCGCCGCTTTTACGAGCAGGTGATGCCCCATCTCGCCGGGCTGGAGGAAGCCGCGGCGGCGGCGGCAGGAGGCGTCTCCGCCGTGCGCGGCAGGCTGAGGATCAATCTGGATCCGGTCGTCTACCGGGCCATTCTCGGGCCACGGCTCGATGCGTTCATGGACGCGCATCCCGACCTCGAAATCGAGCTCATCGCGCGAGACAGCCTGGGCGACCTCGTCACGGACGGCTTCGACCTCGCCGTGCGATTCGGCGAACCGCGCGCATCCAGCCTGATCGCGAGAAAGCTGCTCGATACCGGCGTCGTGACGGTCGCGGCGCCCTCGTACATCGCACGCCGGGGGCGGCCGGCCAAACCCCAGGACCTCGAAAACCGCAGCCACCGCTGCCTGGAGTTTCGCAATCCGGAGACAGGCAAGCCGTTCACGTGGGAATTCCATCGCCGGCGCAAACGCATCGTGGTCGACACCCGCGGACGCCTGACGGTCAACGATCCGGGCGCGCTGCTCAATGCGTGCCTCGCCGGGTCCGGCATTGCGCAGATGCTGCTGCTCGGCGCCGAGCCGCTGATCGCCGACGGCCGGTTGATCAATCTCTTTCCCGAATGGGCCGACGAGCGGTATCCGTTATACGCGTACTACCCGTCCCGGCATCACGTGCCGGCCAAGACGCGCGCGTTCCTGGATTTCGTGGTCGAACTGACGGGCATTCACGGGGGCGTCGGCGCGCGCTAGTGCTGTTCCGGCGGAACCCACGGAGCCTCGCTTCGGCATTCGCAGCGACGGTCCTCGAAGCCGAAGCGCTCGCCATTGACGAAGCCATGCCGATCCGTACCGGGGGCGCTACCGATTCGCTACCGATTGTCGGCACGCAATTCCCGCACCCCACGGCCGAGCCTGCGACGCAACAAGGCCCGCAACGTCGCCGAATCCGCGTAGCCCACCTCGCTTGCGATCGTCTCCAGGTCGTAACCCATCGACACGAGTGTCTGCGCCCGTTCGATTCGCAGATCCTGGAAGAACGCCAAAGGTGACTTCCCGAGTACCGCCTCGGTACGGCGCTGCAACGTGCGCGGTCCGACGGCGAGTGCGGCGGCCGCCGTCTGCAGCGAGAAACCGAGGGAAAGATTCTCGCGGGCCCAGCGCTCGAATCGCGCGATCAACGGATCGGCGTGCGCAAGGTAATCCGGAATGATGTATTCGGCCTGTGACGAACGCTTGTCGATCAGCATGAAGCGAGCCACGAGCGTCGCCAGTTCGGGACTGGCCTGACGCAGCAACCACAGCGCAAGGTCGAGATGGCCCATGGCCGATCCTGCGGTGACCACGCGATCCGCGGCGACGACCATCCGCGAATCGTTCAGATCGACTGCCGGATAACGTTGACGGAAAAAAGGCGACAGCGACCAGGTCGTTGTCGCCTCGCGATGATCCAGCAGCCCGGCTTCGGCCAGCAAAAACGTACCGATACAAGCGGCGGCGACGCCGACGCCATCGGCATGCCACGCACGAAGGTGCGCCATCGCATCGCACACGTCCCGACGCCGCAGCGTCTCGATCAGGCGCTCCGGCTCTCTGATACCGGGCGCGGGCACGGCCACCCAGTCCGCGTGGCGTACGCTGCTTGCCGGCTCCACCAGCATCGACAATCCATGCGCGGTACGAATGCGTTTGCGCACGCCAGCCACCGTCACCTCGAAGGGCGGTGCGGCGAAGCCTTGGGCGGCAGCCAGTTCGTTGGCCATCGCGAAGGTATCCAGCAGTACCGTCAGCCCGGTATCGAACAGGCCCTCGAGGGCCAGGATCGTCAATCTCATGTCGCAAATACCACTATTAATGTCATTTACGACTATAGCCCGGTTTCCGGGCGAAGCCTAGACTGCGTGGCAACGCGATGAAGACACCGGCCGCCCGGGGTTTCAACGACATCGCACGTTTCATCTCGACCGCATCGGACCTGCACGTACGGATGCGGTTGCGGTCCTCCAACCTTCTTGCTGGGAAACACTCGACATGTCCAGAACCATTCTGATCACCGGCGCCAGCAGCGGCTTCGGCCGCGACACCGCGGAAACGCTCGCGCGTGCCGGGCACCGGGTATTCGCCTCGATGCGTGACGTCGCCGGCCGCAACTGGCCTCATGCCGATGCCCTCCGGGCGAGCGGCGCGCATGTCGTCGAACTCGACGTGACGGACGATGCGTCCGTCGAGCGCGGCGTCGCTTCCGTGCTGGACAATACCGGGCGTCTCGACGTCCTCGTCAACAACGCAGGTATCGGGTCGGCCGGCGTTTCCGAGGCGTTCACGACCAAGCAGGTACAGGCACTCTTCGACGTGAACGTATTCGGTATCCAGCGAACGTCGAGAGCGGTATTGCCGACCTTCAGGAAACAGGGTGAAGGCCTGATCGTGAACATCGGCTCGATACTCGGCCGCGTGACGTTTCCGTTCTTCGGTCTCTACGGCGCATCGAAGTTTGCGATCGAAGCGTTGACTGACAGCTACCGCTATGAATTGTCGACGTTGGGCATCGACGTCGTTCTCGTTCAACCCAGCAACTATCCAACGCATATCTTCGCCAGCGCGCAGCGGCCCGCCGACGCCGCGCGCGCCGCCGGCTACGGTGAAGCCGGTGCGATTCCGAACAAGATGGTGGAGAGGTTGATGGCGTTGTTCGCGAGCGACCACGCGCCGGACCCGCACGACGTCGCCGACGCAATCGTGCAGCTCGTCGAACAGGCAAACGGCACGCGGCCCGCCCGTGTGGTCGTGGGCCAGTCGTTCGGCGCCGACGCCCTCAACGCCCAGGCAGCATCGATCCAGGCGCAGACGCTGGAGAGCCTCGGGCTGGCGCACCTCGCCCAGCCACAAGGGCGGTCCGCGGCGGCTTGAAGATACGTCCGCGGCAGAAACAACGCCGGCCGGCGCCACGGCGACAACACACGCCAACGCGTTCCTGCGCGCACTGACGACGATCGACGCGAACGCGTGTCCCACGTCGCGTCGATCCCCCTCAAATCTGCTGCTGGCCGCCGTCGACGAACAATTCGATGCCGTTCACGAAGCTCGCGTCGTCCGACGCCAGGAACAGCGCCGCGCTCGCGATCTCTTCCGGCTCGCCGAGCCGCCCCATCGGGATCTGCGCCGCCAGATAATCGGCCAGCCCCTGCCGCTGAGCCGCATCGTCACCGGCGAGATCGAGCAGGCCGGGCGTGCGGGTCGCGCCCGGGCTGATCGTGTTCACGCGGATGCCACGCTCCTTGAGGTCGAGAATCCAGCTGCGTGCGAAGGCACGCACCGCCGCCTTCGAAGCCGAATACACGCTGAACGCAGCGGTGCCCGCGCTACCCGCCGTCGAGCCGGTCAGAATCACCGATGCGCTATCGGCGAGCAGCGGCAGCGCCTTCTGCACCGTGAACAGCACACCCTTCACGTTTCGGTCGAAGGTTTCGTCGTAGTGCGCTTCGGTGATGCTGCCAAGCGGCAGCATCGAACCACCGCCGGCGTTCACGAACAGCACGTCCAGGCGCCCCTGTTCTTCGTTGATTTGCGCATACAGCGCATCGAGTTCATCGAGCTTCGTGGAATCGGAACGCACGCCGGTCGCGTTGCCGCCGGCTTCGCGGATGCGCTTCACGGCGGCATCGAGTTCGGCCTGGCGGCGGCCCGTGAGATAGACGTGAGCGCCTTCCGCCGCGAAGCGTTGAGCGGTGGCCAGCCCGATGCCGCTGGTTGCGCCGGTGACGAGTGCGATCTTGTTGTCGAGTTTGCGTGCCATGGTATTGCTCCTTTCAGTGGGTCAGCAGTGTTTGGGTTCGGTGTTACGTGCTGCGATGTGAGGAGAATATCGACGGGCTGATCTTTTCGAAATAGAATCAATCGCAAACAAACGTTGCAGAAATGAAAAGATGAAGAGAAATGGCGCACCTACCTGATTTCGAAGGGCTCGCGATGTTCGCGAAAGTGGCCGAGCACGGGTCGTTTGCCGCCGCGGCGCGCGCGACCGGGGTGTCGGTCGCCACCGTCTCGCGCGGGGTGGCGCGTCTGGAGGAGCGGCTCGGCGCGCGGCTGTTCAACCGCACGTCGCGCCAGCTGTCGCTGACCGAGTTTGGCCGGACGATCAGCGAGAAAGCCGGCGAGATCTATCGCCAGGCCGAGGAGGCGGAAAGCTCGGCGCGCGAGATGTCGGTGCAGCCGCGCGGGCTGGTGCGTCTGGCCGTGCCGATGTCATTCGGGCTGCGCTGGGTCGCACCACTGCTGCCGGGCTTCTTTCGCGCGTATCCGGAAGTGTCGATCGACCTGCATTTATCGGATGCGTCGGTCGATCTGATCGCCGATGGATTCGACGCCGCGTTGCGGATCGCCGCGCTGCCGGATTCGTCGCTGGTCGCGCGTCGGCTGTGCGCGGTCACGCAACTCGTGGTGGCATCGCCGGAATATTTGCGGCGCGAAGGGCGACCCACGCATCCGAGCGAGTTGGCGGATCGCCCGTGCCTCTCGTACGCGTATCGCGCGCGGAGTGCCGTATGGCGCTTCACGAACGACGCGGGCGACGAGGAGCCGGTGATGCCGACGGGCCCGCTGCGCGTCACCAACGCCGATGCGCTGTTGCCGACGCTGCTCGACGGGCTGGCGATCGCCGAGTTGCCGGAGTTCATCGCCCATGAATATCTGGCCGATGGCCGCCTCGAAGCCATTCTCACCGACTGGTCGCTGACGAAGGGCGGTCTTTATTTCGTTACGCCGTCGGCACGGGCACGCCCGGCGAAGGTGACGGCATTGTCCGACTATTTCGCCGAACATCTGGGCAATCCCGTCTGGCGATGGCCGAAGTGATGGTCCGGCAGGTGGCGGAGTCGGGCACCCTGCCCCATGACCGCGCTGTCACCTGATGCCCCGGCCCCGCTCCATCAAGACCGCTGCCGCCCGAAAGCGGCCGCACGTCACGTCGACCTCGCGCTTCCCGCCTTTTGCGAAGGACAACTGCCAAGGAGCTCGACCAGCCGTGTCTCGCATCCGGAAAACGCGTACCCGCGCCGCTGCGAAATCATGAACGTCAGCGGACGCATGTGCCACGCACGCCGCTGGAGCTCGACCAGCGTTCCGTTCGCGAGGTCTGCCTCGACCATATGGCGCGGCATGTGCCCCCAGCACAGGTTTCCTCTGAGCAGGTCGTGCTTCGCGCCGAGATCGTTCACCCACCACTGGCGTTCACTGGCGACGCCTTGCTGGGTCTTTTCCGCATCGGGCTGATTGTCGGTGACGACGAGCTGGATGTGCCGGCCGAATTCCTCCCGCGGAATCGGCTTCGCCCATGCGGCCAGCGGATGCGCTGGCCCACATACGGTCACCATTTGCGCATCGAGCAAATGATGCCGTTCGATGGTGCCCGGGCTCAGCTCGGGCACGTCCGTGATCGTCACCGCCAATGCGCACGTGCCCTCGAGAACCAGGCGCTCGCCGCCCTGCATGGTCGTCATGCGCAGATTGATTGCAATCGTTGGAAATTCCGCCTGCAGCGTGCGCAGGCATTCGATCAGATGCGCACGCGGGAAATAGGTGTCGATCGAGATCGACACCTGCGGGACGCCGGTTTCGGCGATCGCAACCGCACGCATCTTCATTTCCTCGGTGCGTGAGATCACCCCGCGCGCATCGGGCAGCAGGCTGCGGCCGGCGGCCGTGAGCGTCGCCTTGCGCGTGTTGCGCTCGAACAGCACCACGTCGAATGCGCTCTCGAGCGCGCTGATTGCATGACTGATCGCCGATTGCGCACGCCTCAGTTCCCTCGCGGCGCCGGAAAAGCTTCCCTGGTCGCACACGGCGACGAACGCGCGAAGCTGATTGATGGTGACGTTGTCCAGCATATATCTATCTAAAAAGTAGATGGCACTTATAGATATTCAGTCAGTTTTCTTCATGAATCAAGCGCGCCAGAATCGGGCTCGTCGATTTCGTTTCGAAGGACGCATGACATGAACAGACTGAATGGAAAGACCGCCGTGATCACCGGCGGCGCAACCGGCATCGGCCGGGCGGCGGCAAAGCGCTTCATCGAGGAAGGCGCGTTCGTCTTCCTCTTCGGTCGCCGGCAGGCGGCGCTCGACGCGGCAGTGGCCGACCTGGGGCCCCATGCCCGCGCGATGAAGGGCTCGGTGGCCGAACCGGCCGACCTCGACCGGCTCTACGCGTCGGTAAAGGCGGAGCGCGGGACCCTCGACATCGTCTTCGCCAATGCGGGGACGGGCAGCCCGCTTCCGCTCGGCCAGATCACCACCGGGCACATCGACGACACGTTCGATACCAATGTGAAGGGGACGATCTTCACGGTCCAGAAGGCGCTGCCGCTGATGCGCGCGGGCGGGTCGATCATCCTGACCGGCTCGAGCGCCGGCACCACGGGAGCCCCGGGGTTCACGGCCTACAGCGCGAGCAAGGCCGCGGTGCGCAACCTCGCCCGGACCTGGGCGGAAGAGCTGAAAGGCACCGGCATCCGGGTCAACGTGCTGTCGCCCGGTGCGACGGCGACGGAACTGGCCAAGGAAGCGCTCGGCGAAGAAGGCCAGAAAGCCTACGGCGCGATGACGCCGCTCCAGCGCATGGCCGATCCGGCAGAGATCGGCGCGGTGGCCGCCTTTCTTGCGTCGTCGGACAGCAGCTTCATGACCGCCAGCGAGGTCGCCGTCGACGGCGGCCTGGCGCAACTCTGAGGAGAGGCACCACATGACCCAATCGCTAACAGGCAAAACGGCGCTCGTGACCGGCGCGTCACGCGGCATTGGCCGTGCGATCGCCGAACGTCTCGCCCGGGACGGCGCGACAGTCGCACTGACCTACAACGCCAGCCAATCCGGCGCGGACGAGGCGATCGCTGCGATCGAAAAAGCGGGCGGCACCGCGTTTGCGATCCATGCGGATCTCGTCGACCCGGCGAGCGTGCCGGCCTTGTTCGAAAGACTCGACGACGAACTCACCCGGCGCACCGGCAGCAAGACCCTCGACATTCTGGTCAACAACGCAGGCAATTCCGGCTGGGTCGGCTTCAAGGACGCGACGCCGAAAAGCTGGGACACGCTGATGGCGGTCTACGCCCGCGCGCCCTTCTTCATCGTCCAGGCCGCGCTGGATCGCCTCGCCGATGGCGCGCGCATCGTCAACATTTCATCCGCTGCCGCCACGAAGCCCGTCACGGCGGCGCCCGTCTACTCGATGGCGAAAGCGGCGATCAACACGCTGACCCGGACGCTCGCCATCGAGCTCGGGCCGCGCGGCATCACCGCGAACGCCGTCGCGCCCGGCTTCACGCGAACGGATGCGAACGCCGCCTTTCGCGAGAATCCTGAACTCGTCAAGGCGGTCGAGGCGCAAATCGCGCTGGGCCGCTTTGGCGAGCCTTCGGAAATCGCGGCCGTCGTCGCGTTTCTCGCGTCCGACGACGGCCACTGGGTGACGGGCCAGACGATCGAGGCGAGCGGCGGTTACAAGCTCTGAGCACACCGGAAAACGAAGGAGAAACCCATGCGTTACGCCATCATCGGCTTCGGCAAGATCGGCCACGCGCTTGCCAGCGCGTTCGCCCGCAACGGTATCGACGTGGCCGTTGCAACCACGCGCGACCCGGCAAGCTTTGCGGCCGATGCGGCCGCGATCGGACCGACGATCACGCCCACGAGCCTGGCGGAAGCCGTCAAGGCAGACGTCATCTTTCTGGCGGTTCGTTTCGAGTCGCACCCCGCGGTCGCCAAAGCGCTGGCCGACTGGAACGGGAAGACCGTCATCGACACGATGAACACGCAGGCCCCGCTGGACGAACTGGACGGTCTCCCGTCCTCGGCCTTCGTCGCGAAAGCGTTCACCGGAGCCCGGCTGGTGAAAGGCTTCAACCATCTGGTCGCGGCCGTCCTTGGCCAGGACCCGGCCGTCCACGGCGGCAGGAGAGTCGTGTTTCTGGCGAGCGACGACGACGAGGCCGCGGCGGACGTGAGCGCGCTTGCGGAAAAACTCGGCTTCGCGCCGATCCAGCTCGGCGGGCTGTCGGAAGGCGGATGGCTGGTGCACGCGCGCGGAAAAAGCTGGGGACGCCTGATCTTCAAGGACTTGATCAGGTTTGACTGATCAAGCTCGATGTCCGGGCATTCCGCCGGGACGAGACGAATGGTCGGTTGCCCGGCGCGGCCGGGCGCCGGCCTATCCTGCCTGCAAGACGGCTGGATCGATCTCGCGCGCCGTCAGCCCGAATCTCGCCATGCGGGCGCGATGGTCGGGCGAGCCGAGATAGGCACGAAGTCGCCGATCAAACGCGTCGAGAAGACCCCGGTTTTCCCGGTTGAACGAGAACGCGCCCAGCGGAGGCGTCCGCTGTCTGCCGTCGACATCCGGCTCGTGCGCGACGGCCTCGATCAGTGCGCTGCCTATCCGGCCCGCCACGATTCGATTCCCCAACGCGGTGCTCGCATACGCGTCGATCACGCCGGAGAGAACGGCCGCGATCGCGTCGGCCTGCTGTTCGAAGACGACGATTTGCCGCCGGCTCACGCCTGACGCCATCGCGGAATCATGCTGGACCTGTCCGGCAATGATGCCGAGGCGCGCATCGGGACGTTGGGCGATCGACGCATAACTCTTGAGCGCCTTCGGGTTGCCGGGCCGAACCAGGAAACCGTCCTCGATCCCCCACACCGGCACGCTGAACGCGACGGTATGGGCTCGCTGCGGCGTCACGAAGAGCGGCACATTCATGTCCCAGTGACCTGACGCAACGCCGGGCAGCAATTCGCCGAACGTCGTCGCGCAATACTCGATCCGGGTGACGCCGATCTGCCGGAGAATCATCGCCGCGAGTTCGAGATCGGCGCCGGTAGCCGTGCCCTCCGCTTCGGTCCAGCCGAATGGCGGTTCTTCGATGTACGCAATGGTCACCTTCATCGCTTTCTCTCGCAAGCCGAAGAATCGATCGGGAATTCATCAGCTTACCGTGGGAAGTCGAGGTCCACGAAGCGTGGACAAAATTAATCCGGGTGTAAGCCAGTTGGCGACATCATTTTGGTGCAGGCGTGTGTGAAGTCGCCGGCTATTCGACGTTATCCGCAACATCCGTCATCCGGATCATGTGCGGCTTGATACCGTCGTCTTCCGCCGTCGCGGCCTCCTTCGGATGAATCAGCGCTTCGAGCCGCGCCTTCGTCGCGATGAACTCGGGCGTATTGACCTGCGAATAATCGCGCGGCCGCGGCACCGGCACCTCGATCAGCTCCTGCACCCCGCCCGGATTCGCCTTCAGCACCAGAATCCGGTCGGCCAGAAAAATCGCCTCGTCGAGGTCGTGCGTGATGAACAGGATCGTCACGTCGATGTTGCGCCAGATGTCGAGCAGGTGCGTCTGCATCCTCGCACGCGTCTGGGCGTCGAGCGCGCCGAACGGTTCGTCCATCAGCAGGATGCGCGGACGGTTCGCGAGCGCGCGGGCAATCGCCACGCGCTGCTTCATGCCGCCCGACAACTGGTGCGGATACACGTCGGCGAAACGCGTCAGCCCGACGAGATCGAGCCACTGCAGCGCCTCGCGCTCGGCCACGCCGCTGCTGCTGCCGTTCATTCGCAGACCGAACATCACGTTCTTCTTGACCGTGAGCCACGGAAACAGCGTATAGCCCTGGAACACCATCCCGCGATCGGCGCCCGGCCCGTCCACCGGTTTGCCGTCCAGCAGCACTTCGCCGCTCGTCTGCGCGTCGAGCCCGGCGAGGATCCGGATCAACGTCGACTTGCCGCAGCCGGACGGGCCGATCACGCACACGAACTCGCGCCGGTGCGTGCGGAAGCTGATGTCGTCGAGCGCGACGCACTCGCCCTGCGGCGTCGCGAAACGCTTGCCGACGTGCCGCACGTCGAGTATCACGTCGCGGGCCTTCAGTCGCGCGAAGCGCTCGCGCACCGCGTCGGATTGGATCAGGTAATCGGGGACGGCTTGCGGGTTCTGCATGATGCCCTCTGCGGAAATCGGTCGATGGGTACGGGCGGGCGAACGTCACGCTTTCAGCGTGCGGTCCCACGGAAAGAGCCGGCGGCCGAGCAGCCCGAGCACGATGTCGGTGCCGAGGCCGATGATCCCGATCATCAGGATCGCCGCATACACGTTGTCGAAATGCTGGTAGCGCGCCTGCTGGCTGATGTACCACGTGATGCCCGAACTCGTGCCGACCAGCTCGGCGACGATCAGATACGTCCACGCCCAGCCGAGCAGGATCCGCTGATCGCGATACAGGTCCGGCAGCACGCCCGGAATCACGACGTGCGTGAGCAGCTTCAGCTTCTTCGTGCCGAGCGTCATCGCGGCCTCGAACAGTCCGTATTCGAGCTTGCGCGTGGTGTTCGCGACGATCAGCACCTGCTGGAACAGCGTACCGATCACGATGATCGCGATCTTCGGCGCGTCGTAGATGCCGAGAATCGCGACCATCAACGCGCCGAACGCGGGCGCCGGCAGATAGCGGAAGAACTCGAGGAACGGCTCCTGCAGCCGCGCGAGCGCACTGAAGGTGCCGCAGACAATGCCGAGCGGCACGCCGATCGCGGACGAAATCACGAAGCCCCAGAAGATGATGCGGATGCTGTGCCACAGGCTTTCGTGCAGCCACACGCCGTCGCGCGACGCGGGCGGAGTCGTGAACGCCGTGTAGAACGCGCGCAATACCTGGTGCGGCGCCGGCAGGTACACCGGATTCGCGCGCTCGCCCTCGGGCACCGCCGCTTGTGTCGCACGCGCATGCGCGCGCTCGTCGTCGAACACGTCGCGGTCGATCTGCATGCCGGTCTGGAAATAGTCGACGCTGCCCGGATTCGTGATGCGCATCTGCGGATGCCAGACGAACGGGACATAGCTGATCAGGCACCAGACGGCGAACGGCAGCAGGAAGGACGCCAGCCCGAGCGTCCATTTGCCGCGCGTGGTCAGCTCGCGGCGCACCGCGAGCCAGCCGGTCGTGTTGCGGGTCGTTGTCATCGGAATCTCCGTATCGTTTCGGGTGCCGGTCGCGCGGATGCCGCGGCATCGCGCGACCGTGCGTTCATTGCAGTGCGTCGCGGGCCGCCTGCGCGCGGTAAGCGCGCCAGCCGCCGAAGCGCGTGATGTCCTGCGCATCGTCGAGCGCCACGCTTTCGCACAGGAAGCCCTGCACGCGCGCACCGTCGGCGAGTGCCAGCGTGCCGATGCCGAGCGGCGCCGCGATACCGGCGACGAAACTGCCGTACGCGTCGACCGGTATCTCCCAGACCTCGACCGCGATCGGCGCGCCGCCGTCCGGCACGCGCACGAGGCCCGGCTTGGCGACGCCGCCGCTTGCGTCGGCGGACAGCGCATAGAGACGATAGGCCGGCGCGGTCGTGGTCGCGGCGACGAAGCGCGCGCCACGCTGCGTGAGCTGCCCGTTCAACGGTTCGCCGCGCAGATGCGCACCGACGACGGCCACCCGCACGACGCCCGCGGCTGCGGCACGCGCCGGCGTCGCGGCCGCGGGTGGCCGAACGTCGTCGAGCGCGGCTGCGCCGTCGCCCCACGCGTGCGCGAGATCGAGCAGCCGCGCATCGTCGTGCGCGCGGCCCACGAACGTGATCCCGAACGGCAAGCCCGCATGCGGCCCGGTCGCGCACGTGCCCGCAGGCACCGCGATCGCCGACAGGTCGAGCAGGTTCACGAAGTTCGTGTAGTAGCCGAAGCGCGAATTGATCGCGATCGGATCGGCGTCGAGCGCCTCGACGGTCGCGGTCGTCGCCGAGGTCGGCATCACGATCGCGTCGAGGCCGTCCCACGCGCGGGCCGCCTCGACGCGCAGCGCCGCAAGCCGGTCGAATGCGGCGAACGCATCGGCGGCGCTGAAGCGCGCGGCGCCGCCAATGATCTCGCGGATCACCGGATGCAGCGCATCGGGCTCGCGCGCGGCGAACGCGCCGATCGCGGCGAGCCGCTCGGCGACCCACGGGCCGTCGTACAGCAGCCGCGCGGCCGCCAGGAACGGTTCGAAGTCGATCTCGACGATCCGCGCGCCGGTCGTACGCAGCCGTTCGAGCGCCGCGCCCCACGCCGCGCGATACGATTCGTCGCCGAAGAATTCGAGCTGATCGGCACGCGGCATGCCGAAACGCAATTGCCCGAGCGGCCGCGCCGGGTCCGCGCGCAATCCGTCCGCACCCAACAGCGGCTGCCACGGGCGCCCGTACGGGTCGCCTTCCGTCACGCCGTGCGCGGCGGCGAATACGGTGCGCGCGTCGTCCGCCGACCGCGCGAACACCGACACGCAGTCGAGCGACCGGCAGGCCGGCACCACGCCGAGCGTGCTCAGCACGCCCCGTGTCGGCTTGAGCCCGACAAGCCCGTGGAAGGCGGCCGGCACGCGCCCGGAGCCGGCCGTGTCGGTGCCGAGCGAGAACGTCGCGACGCCGAGCGCGACCGCCACCGCCGACCCGGAACTCGACCCGCCCGACGCATAGCGCGGGTCGAGCGCATTGCGGCATGCGCCGTAAGGCGAGCGCTGCCCCGAGAGCCCGGTCGCGAACTGGTCGAGATTGGTCTTGCCGACGGGAATCGCGCCGGCCGCGATCAACCGCTCGACGACGGGCGCGCTGCGTGCCGGCGTGTATGCGTAGGCGGGACAGCCGGCCGTCGTCGGGATGCCGGCGACGTCGATGTTGTCCTTGATCGCGAACGGCACGCCGTACAGCGGCAACGACGCGATGTCGCGTCCGGCCAGCGCGTCGGCGTACGGCATCATCTCGTCGCGCGTCAGCGGCCGGATCCACGCATGGTGCGGATCGCCCGCGTCGAAGTGCGCGGCGATCGCGTCGACGAGCGCATGCGGCGTCAGGTCGCCCGCCGCGTAGCGCGCGCGCAGCGCGGCAATCGAGTGCCGCCCCGGCAAAACCGGGCGTTTCGTCGTGCTCATGCGACCTCCTCGGCGGCGCCCGCCTTCATCACCATCAACCGCTGGCCAGCCACCACCGCAGCGCCTGGCGCGCAATCGATCGTCTCAATCGTGCCGTCTTCCGTTGCCGTCACCGCCACCTCCATCTTCATCGACTCGACGATCGCGACGACCTGCCCTTCGGTCACGCGCTCGCCCGCTTCGACCAGCACTTTCCACACGCTGCCCGACACGTCCGCGGCGATCGCGCGCTGCGTGTCGTCGAGCGCGCCCGCTACGCGGTCCGCGTGCGCATCGCCCGGCTCCCCGTCGCCGACGTATTCCGCGTGGCCGGCCGCGCGCCAGCGCTCGCGCTCCGCGTCGAACGCGGCCTGCTGCGTCGCCTTGAACGCGGCGATCGACTCCGCCTCGTCGTGCAGGAAGCGGTTGTATTCGCGCAGATCGAACACCGATTCCTCGATCTTCAGCGTCGCGCGGCCCGCGATGAAATCCGCCCGCAGCGCAGTCAACTCGGCCTCGCTGACTTCGTAGAAGCGGATCTCGTCGAAGAAGCGCAGCAGCCACGGTTTGCCGGCTTCGAATTCGCGTGTGGTGCGGTGGCGATTCCACATCTGCACGGTGCGGCCGACGAACTGATAGCCGCCCGGCCCTTCCATTCCGTACACGCACAGATACGCGCCGCCGATGCCGACCGCGTTCTCCGGCGTCCACGTGCGCGCGGGGTTGTACTTCGTCGTCACGAGCCGGTGCCGGGGATCGAGCGGCGTCGCGACGGGCGCACCGAGGTAGACGTCGCCGAGGCCCATCACCAGATAGCGCGCGTCGAACACGATGCGCTTCACGTCGTCGATGCTCGCCAGGCCGTTGATGCGCCGGATGAACTCGATATTGCTCGGGCACCACGGCGCGTCGGGCCGCACCGACTGCATGTAGCGCTCGATCGCGACGCGCGTCGACGGGTCGTCCCACGACAGCGGCAGATGCACGATGCGGTTCGGCACGCGCATGTCGGCCACGTCGGCGAGTTCGCGCTCCGCGGCCTGCAGATGCGCGAGCAGCGCGTCCAGCGGCAGCGTCCGTGCATCGAACTGCACCTGAAGCGAGCGAATGCCCGGCGTCAGGTCGAGCATGCCGGGCAGCCGGTGCGCGTCGAGCCAGCCCATCAGCGCATGCACGCGAAAGCGCAGGTTCAGGTCGAGCACGAGCGGCCCGTATTCGACCAGTACGTTGCGATCGCCCGAGCGCCGGTAGACGACGCCGATGCCGCCGCCGGCCGACGGGTCGCGATGCAGCACGCAATCGTCGGATGAGCCGGATGCAGCAGCAACGGCGGCAACGTCACGCGTCGCCTCAGCGATCGCGGCAGCGGGTTTCCCGGTCGATATCCCGACCGACACGTTCGCGCGCACGAACTGCACGGTATCGCCCGGCCGCAACTGTCCGAGCTTCCACAGCTCGTCGCGCACGACCGTCACCGGACACACGAAGCCGCCGAGGCTCGGCCCGTCCGGGCCGAGAATCACCGGCATGTCGCCCGTGAAATCGACGGCGCCGATCGCATACGCGTTGTCGTGAATATTCGACGGATGCAGCCCCGCCTCGCCGCCGTCCGCGCGCGCCCATTGCGGCTTCGGGCCGATCAGCCGCACGCCGGTGCGGCTGGAGTTGTAATGGACGGTCCACTGCGTGCCGTAAAGCATCGCGATGTCGTCCGGCGTGAAGAAGTCCGGCGCGCCATGCGGACCGTCGAGCACGCCGAGCGTCCACGCATGCGTCAGCGCGGGAATATCGGCCGCGGCCAGCGTCGCACCGGCGTTGCCGCGCCCGGCGTCCGCGTGCAGATGCAGCACGTCGCCCTTGCGCAACGCGCGGCCGGCATGGCCGCCGAACTGGCCGAGCGTGAAGGTCGCCTTGCTGCCGAGATAGTCGGGCACCTGCAGCCCGCCGTTGACGGCGAGACACGCGCGCACGCCCGCGCCCGTCACGCCACCCAGCTTGAGTACCGCACCCGCTCGTGCGCGCACGACCTCCCAGAACGGCACCGCTTCGCCGTCGAGCGTGGCCGCGAGCGGCGCGCCGCCGAGCACGAACAGCGTGGCGGTATTGAAGCGCAGCGTCGCGCCGACCATCGTGAATTCCAGCCCGGCCGCGTCGCGCGCGTTGCCAAGCAGCGCGTTCGCGAGGTCGAACGCGCGATCGTCCATCGGCCCCGACGGCGGCACGCCGACGCTCCAGTAGCCGACCCGCCCGGGCGCCTGCTGCACGGTGGTCTGCACGCCACCGTCGAGCACGTCGATCGTGTGCGGCGCGAACGCGAAGCGCGACAGGAACGCGGTCGTCGGCGCGCCGCGCGCGAACGTGTCGGAACCGATGACGGCACGCAGGTAGTCGAGGTTGGTCTCGATTCCGTACAGCTCGGTCTGGTCGAGCGCGGCGCGCAGCGCGCCCAGCGCGTCGCGCCGCGTGTCGCCGTGCACGATCAGCTTCGCGAGCAGCGGATCGTAATGCGCGCTGATCTCCGTGCCCGCGTCGATCCAGCCGTCGACCCGCACGTTGTCGGGAAACGCGACGTGCGTGAGCACCCCGGCGCTCGGCTGAAACTGCTTGTTCGGATCCTCCGCATAGAGCCGCACCTGGATGCTCGCGCCGCGCGGCGCGACGGCGAGCGTGTCGAGCGGCGGCAGGTCCCCTTCGGCCTGCAGGATCATCCATTCGACGAGATCGACGCCCGTCACTGCCTCGGTCACGCAATGTTCGACCTGCAGCCGCGTGTTCACCTCGAGGAAATAGAACTGCCGCGCGGTCGCGTCGAACACGAATTCGACCGTGCCGGCCGATGCGTAGCCCACCGCGCGCGCGAGCCGCACCGCGCTCGCGTGCAGCGCATCGCGCTCGGCGTCGGTCAGGTCGGGCGCGGGCGTTTCCTCGATCACCTTCTGGTTGCGGCGCTGCACCGAGCAATCGCGTTCGCCGAGCGCGATCGCGCCGCCGCGGCCGTCGCCGAAGATCTGCACTTCGATGTGCCGCGCGTGTTCGACGAACTTCTCGAGATAGACGCCCGCATGCGCGAAGTTCGCGGCACCGAGCCGCACGACGGATTCGAACGCCGCGCCGAGCTGCGCGGCATCGCGGCACAGCGACATGCCGATCCCGCCGCCGCCCGCCGTACTCTTCAGCATCACCGGATAGCCGATCGCATCGGCTTCGGCGAGCGCCGTCGCGACGTCGTCGAGCAGCCCGGTGCCGGGCAGCAGCGCGACGCCGTGCGCGGCCGCGAGTTCGCGCGCGGTGTGCTTGAGTCCGAACGCGCGCATGTGATCGCCGAGCGGCCCGATGAAGCGCAGGCCCGCCGCTTCGCATGCGTCGGCAAAGCCCGCGTGCTCGGACAGGAAGCCGTAACCGGGATGCACGGCCTGCGCGCCGGTCTCGCGCGCGGCGGCGAGGATCGCCGCGACGTTCAGATAGCTGTCGGCGGCCGGTGCGGGCCCGACACGCACGGCTTCGTCCGCGAGCGCCACGTGGCGCGCATCGCGATCGGCATCCGAATAGATCGCGACCGATGCGATGCCGAGGCGCTTCAGCGTGCGGATCACGCGGCACGCGATTTCGCCGCGATTCGCGACGAGGACTTTGGCGAATCTCATGTTGCCTCCCGCAGCGAACGTGTCGGCCCGGAGTAGCGCTTCAGCGCGTACTCCGGCCCCATGCAAAGCAAGTGAGCGTGGGGGCAGTTCATTCCGCCTCCCACACGATGAGGCGCACGGGCGTCGGGTTGTAGCCGTTGCACGGGTTGTTGAGTTGCGGGCAGTTCGAGATCAGCACCGTGACGTCCATCTCCGCGCGCATCTCGACGTACTTGCCGGGCGCGGAGATGCCGTCCTCGAACGTGAGTCCGCCGAGCGGCGTGACGGGCACGTTCATGAAGAAGTTGACGTTGCCGACCAGGTCGCGCTTGGTCAGCCGCGCGCCGGCGCCGCACGTGCAGTGCGCGATCGCGTTGAGGAAGCTGTCGCGGCAGTTGTGCATGTAGCGCTTGTCGAGCGCATAGCGCACCGTGTTGCTCTCGGCCGCGCACGCGCCGCCGAGCGTGTCGTGACGGCCGCACGTGTCGGCGACGATCGTCGCCATCGGGTTGCCGTGGCTCGACACGAGTACGCTGCCCGCGCTCAGGTACAGGTTGCGCTGCGCGCGGATCGTGTCCTGCGCGCTGTAGCGCTCCTCGGGATCGTCGGTGCGGTAGAACAGCGTGTCGACGGCCTGGTTGCCTTCGAGGTCGAGAATGCGGAAGATCTGCCCGCGCTTCAGGTCGTGCAGCCACGGGTCGCCCGCGTTCAGCGTGGTGTCGTGGATCGCGTCGCGCGGGTCGAGTCGGCTTTCGATGATCGGCATGGTGTCGCTCCTCATGCGAACAGGCGGTCGGTGTTGGCGAAGCCGCGCGTGTTTTCCGCGCATGCGCGCCGGCACGGGTCGTCGTCGGGCGCGGCGCCGTCGGCCGGATACGCGCGGTACGCGATCAGCTTCACGGCTTTCGGCGCGTAGTCCGGACGCGGGTCGAGCGGATGCGGCGCGGTCGAGAACGCCGCCAGCGTATTCATCTCGAAGCGCAGATCGAACGCGCTGCCGGCCGGCGAATGTCCGGCGACGAAATCGAGCGCGCCGTCGTCGCGCGTGTCCAGCTTGCTGAAGAAGTTGACGTTCGCGGCGAGATCGCGCGCCGACAGCCCGTATTTCGCGAGTTCGAGCACGAGGCTGTCTCGGCCGTTGCGGATCATCGCGTTGCGGTCGGCCTGATACGACGACGTGCCGTACTTGTGCGCGAACAACCGCGCATCGCCGACGCCGCCGAGCGGGTCGTGCCAGCCGAGCGTGTCGGCCGTGATCGACGCGATCACGCGCCCCATGTCCGTATACAGCGCATGGCCGCGCGTGAGATGCGCGGTGTGCTGCGCCTTCAGCGTATCGGCCATGTTGTAGCGTTCGAGCAGGTCTTCCTGACGATGAAAGACGGCGGACAGGTTCGCGCCGCCGTCGACATCGACGATGCGCAGCGCGAGACCGCGGCGCAGGATGCCGGACCAGTGGGTTCCGGCGGGAATCAGCGTTTCCCACGCGACGTGTGGCGGCGGGGCAAGGACGGTTTGGGGGCTCGGCGACATGGCGGCTCCGGGATCGGTTGGACAAAAGGCGTGAGAGGGCGACCGAACGACATCGCGACCTCCCGGGCTTTTATCCCTCCGTGGAGCCTCGCCGTTTCCTCTCATCGAGGCGAAGGCAAGACCGGATTGCTCTCGGACCAGACATCGCGCGGCGCACGCCGCACGACCGGAACCCTAGCGATCCTGAAGATGATGCAAATTGCTTCGCACCTCTCGGGCATCGAATAAGCGAGTTGCATGCCAGCCGCCGCCTAATCACCGTACGACGCGGCCCTGTGGCGCGATGCCGCGCGGCATCCGGATGGCGGACGCGTTCGCTTGCCCTCGCGGCGGGCGCGCGGCGCACCATGCGCACGCAACCGCGCACCGGTGCAGTGCGCGTCGCGTGGGCGCGCACCGTGCGATCCGCGATGGCACGGGCATTGCTGAACTCACGCACCGTTACCTCATACCCGCTCCTTCATGAACAAGCTCGACCTGCTCCGGCGCGCGCTGCACGCGCTGTTCGCCGCCCGCTTCATCGAACTTCAGCGCACCATGCGTCAACGTTGAATCGCGTTGCCGCGCGCCGTTGGCACGCTTCTCGCTCGGCATGACGCCGAGAGGTGCGGCGGCGTCGCATCTTAGGGGTGCTAGGGTTCCGGTTCATCGAATGTCTGGTCCGAGAGCAGCCCGGCGCGGGTTCATCCGATCGCGAGACCGGATGCACGCGTGCTACACGGCGGGACAAAAGCCCGGGAGATTGGCGATGGCAACGGCCGTCGCGCCTCTCCGTGGCCGCCCCGTTCGTTCCGCATCCGCAGGAACCGGTCACGCAGCCGGCCCGTGTGTTCGCGCACGGGCCGTATCGACGATCCCGATCCCGGTCTCCTGGAGAACAACGATGACCCGTCCCGCCCCGGCGTTCCGCCGCCTGTCGTCCTTCCGTTTCATCCGTCATGCTTTGGGTGCCGCCGCCGCGGCCGCCACGCTATGGGCGGCGCCTGCCGCGCACGCTGCCGCACCGCTGAAGATCGGCTACAGCGACTGGCCCGGCTGGGTCGCGTTCCAGGTCGCGCTCGACAAGGGCTGGTTCAAGGAAGCCGGCGTCGACGTCGATTTCGAATGGTTCGATTATTCGGCGTCGCTCGACGCGTTTTCCGCAGGCAAGCTGGACGCGGTCGCGGCGACCAACGGCGATGCGCTCGTGACGGGCGCATCCGGCGCGAAGAACGTGATGATCCTGCTGACCGATTATTCGGCCGGCAACGACATGATCGTCGCGAAGCCGCCGTTGCGCACCGTCGAGGCGCTGAAAGGCAAGAAGGTCGGCGTCGAGCTCGGCCTCGTCGATCACCTGCTGCTCGAAACCGCGCTGCAGAAGCACGGGCTCAAGAACAGCGACGTCACGCTCGTGAATGCGAAAACCAACGAGCTGCCGCAGGTGCTCGGTTCGTCGGCCGACATCGCGGCGGTGGCGGCGTGGCAACCGAACGCGGGCGAAGCGTTGAAGCGCGCGCCGGGCGCACGCGCGATCTTTACGTCCGCGGATGCGCCGGGGCTGATCTACGATGCGATCACGGTCGCGCCGGCGAGCCTCGCCGCGCGCCGCGCCGATTGGGCGAAGGTGGTCAAGGTCTGGTATCGCTGTGTCGCGTACATCAACGATCCGAAGACGCAGGCCGATGCGGTCAAGATCATGTCGGCGCGCGTCGGGCTCGCGCCGGCGCAATACCTTCCGTTGCTGAAGGGCACGCACCTGCTCGACGAAGCGGCTGCGAAGCGTGCGTTCCGCAAGGGCGACGGGCTCGATTCGATCTATGGCTCGACGCGCAATGCGAATGCGTTCAACGTGCGTAACGCTGTGTACAAGCAGTCGCAGGATGTCGACGCGTATATCGATTCGCGGTTCATCGACGCGCATTGACGGCAGCATGCCCGCCGGCGCGGCGATGTGCCGCGTCGCGTCGGTGGGCAACGCGTGTCGGCCGCATGCTCCGTACTGAAGTAACCCTCCGCCATGTGCCCGGTTGAATGGCTGCGACGCTGATTGACCGTTGCGGCGAGATGCGAACGGTAGCTTACGAGCCGTTGCCGACTCGGAAAGAAGGCGGCGTCGATGACCGCTGCCGACCCGAAGCGGACCGATGGCACGCCGAAAGGTCAACGACTCTTTGTACGGCGGAGCCGCCGCTCGCGCGGCGAAATCCGGAGACTTGACATCGGCATAGCTGCCGTTGGACCATCAATAAGTGAACAGCCGATAAACGCGGCTCAGATGACAATCGACCGCCTCTCCGGTCGAACCGCATCCTTGACATCAGATAACGGCAATGAGCGACTCCTCTAGGTCGATGATTGTCCATCCCATCTTACGACGGGTTCCAATTTCCAATATTCGCAGGCCCGCCGCCGGCCGCATTGATTTGAGAAACGTTGCGAGCTTGACCGCCAGATTTGATCTGAATACCGGGCCGGAGTTGTCCATTGGGACTCGCCATAGCGATTCCCGCAGGGAAATCGCGGCTCGCCATCAATGGCATGGCACTTCGCCTAACGAGCGGGGTTCATACAAATCTTCAGATAAAATGCGTCGCCGTACGGCGCATAACGTGTTCAACTTCCGCAGGCAAACAAAACCACACCCGGGGGCGGTATGCGCATCGAGTCACTTCGCATCAAAAATCTCAGAACCATCAAAGATGCGGTCGTTGCCGTTGATCGATACAACTGTTTCGTCGGCCCGAACGGTGCGGGCAAATCGACGTTCCTGTTCGCACTCAACGTATTCTTTCGAGAGACGGATGGTGTCTCCACTGATGTCACGTTGCTTTGCGCCGAGGACTTTCACCGCAAAGACACGTCAGAGCCCATCGAAATCACGGTTACTTTTGGCGACCTGAGTGATGACGCGAAGCAGGAATTTAAAGAGTATTTCCGGCAAGACCGCCTTACGATAACGGCGAAAGCAACCTTTGACCCAGTGTCTGGCCGGGCTGAGGTTCGACAGTTCGGTGAACGACTCGGGATGGCTGAATTCATGGAATTCTTTAGGCGTCAAGGTGACAAAGCCAAAGCCGATGAGCTCAAGGAGATTTACAGCGGGCTGCAAAAGGAGTTCGACCTGCCGAAAGCGACGTCTGTTGCTGCTATGGCTGACGTCCTCAAGACCTTCGAGGCGGATCGCCCAGACCGATGCATCTTGATTCCGAGCGAGGACCAGTTTTACGGCGTCAGCAAAGGCATGAACCGCCTGCAAAAGTATTTGCAATGGGTCTACATCCCGGCCGTTAAGGATGCAACGGCCGAACAAGCCGAAGGAAAGGCCACAGCATTGGGCAGACTACTTGCCCGGACCGTCCGGTCGAAGGTGAACTTCGCCGAGCGTCTGGGCGCAGTCGCTCAGCAGGCTCGAGATGAGTATCAGAAGCTACTGGATGAAAGTCAGGGTGCCTTGGCCGGCATATCCGACTCCCTTCAGAACCGGCTGATGCAATGGGCGCATCCGGACACACGCCTGCGCGTGAGTTGGCAACAGGACCCGGACAGGTCAGTCAAGATCGAGGAGCCGTTCGCGAAGATCGTCGCCGGCGAAGGTACGTTCGAGGGGGAACTGGCTCGCTTCGGTCACGGATTCCAACGCTCCTTCCTGCTGGCCCTACTGCAGGAACTGGCAAGCCAGGGAGAGACGATCGAGCCCCGACTCATACTTGGCTGTGAAGAGCCCGAACTGTACCAACACCCGCCGCAGGCCCGACATCTTGCAGGCGTCCTGAATACGTTGGCGGAAGGCGGTTCACAAGTTCTGGTCACGACCCATAGCCCGCTGTTTGTCTCCGGCAACTCGTTCGAAAGCGTGCGGCTTGTCCGCCGCGATTCTGCTACAAAGGCATCGTACCCTACGCGGCCTGTGGCGTCGGAGATCGGCGACGAATATGCACGGATCACTGGTCAGCGACCTATTGACCCTCGCGGAAGTCTTGCGCGAATCGCCCCGATACTACAGCCAACTCTCACAGAGATTTTCTTCGCACAGAGAGTCATTCTAGTAGAGGGAATTGAAGACGTCGCCTACATCAACTCTTGGTTGACATTGACCGACCGTATGCCGGAATTCCGTAAGGTTGGTTGTCACATCGTTCCTGTCGACAGCAAGAGCAATCTCTTACGTCCAGCGATCATCGCAAAGCAGCTCGAGATACCGGTCTTTGTAGTCTTCGACGGCGATGCAGATTGCAAGGAGGAGCACAAACACCATCATGTGCGCGACAACGCAGCCTTGCTCAAGCTACTTGGGGGCGACGACAAGACTGCGATCCCGGCCGAAACCGTGTGGGCTAGTAGCTATGTAATCTGGCGTACCAATTTGGGAGACACCGTTGACGCGGAACTCCAAGAAGCCATTGGCGCAGAGGCATACGAAAAAGTGAAGCATCAAGCCCACGCATCCTACGGAAACGTTAAAGGGTTGCATAAGAATCCGCTGCTCATCGGAGCGAAATTGGCTCTGGCGCTCGACAACGGAGCAAAATCTGCATCGCTCGACAAGCTCTGCGACCTGATTCTTGAGTTCGGGACGCGCTGACGCAGTTGAAGGCAAAAGACCGGGATACGCGGAATAAAATCCGGTTCGACACATGGTCTATGGGCTCAAGCGAGTGGGCCGGTAGCTCCGCTAGTCACGCGTGACGAAATAACTGACCTATGCGGTAACATCGGATCCCAGTTCGTGGAACATGTTGGAGTTCGTTTTGGGCAGAGACTATCGGCTACATACGGTTGGATGGAAGGCATTTCAGGACCTGTGCCTTGCCGTGGCGCAAGAATGCCTGAAGCGTCCCGTGCAGCGTTTCCTACCGTCTCACGATGGCGGTCGCGACGGTGCGTTCGTAGGTGTATGGAGTGACGGCAACGATGCCGGGTCCTCGACGATTCAGTGCAAGTTTACGTCACTGCCCAGTAGCAACTTGACGTTGTCACAACTTGCGGACGAACTGGCAAAGATTCCCGCGCTCGCCGCACAGGGTCTGGTTGAGGACTATATTCTCATGACCAACCATCCGGTATCGGGGGTTGCCGCAGCGGCGATTGAGCATGCTTTTGTTGCCGCCGGTGCCAAGCGTTGTCGAGTACTGGGCTCTGATTGGTTGGTCAGCCAAATTGATGAATCGGCGCGCTTACGCATGCTTGTTCCACGCCTCTACGGTATTGGCGACCTGAGCAATATCCTCGACGAGCGGGCCTACGAGCAGGCTCAGATGATTCTGAGCTCCATGGGGGATGACATCCGGAAACTCGTGGTAACGGACGCTCATCGCAAGAGTGTAGCTGCAATTAACGAATATGGATTCGTTCTTCTTTTAGGTTCTCCTGCAGCCGGGAAGTCTACTATCGGGGCAAGCTTGGCCGTCGGAGCCGCAGACATTTGGGGCTGTCTGACAGTTAAGCCAACCTCTCCGATTGAATTGCGTGATCGCATCAATCCACACGAAAAACAGTTCTTCTGGATAGACGATGCATGGGGCTCCACACAATACCAAAAATCTGGAACCGACTCCTGGAATCAAGTGCTTCCGCACATCGCTGCCGCAATAAAAAATGGCAGCAAGTTCCTTTTTACGTCTCGTACATACATTTGGACGGCAGCGCAGCGCGACTTGAAGACAAGTGCGTTACCGCTCCTGACAAAGAGTAACGTCACCATTCAAGTTGAAAAACTAACACCGGACGAAAAGGCGCAAATTCTGTACAACCACCTGAAACTGGGAGACCAGGAAAAGACCTTCAGGGCCGAGGTTAAACCGTTCTTACCAGATGCCGTGGCTAGCGAACATTTTCTGCCTGAGTCCGCACGGCGTCTCGGTAGCAAGCTTTTGACGGGAAACCTCCAGAAAACAAAGGCCGGTCTCGTGAACTTTTTTGCAAAACCATCGGACTTTCTCCTCGAAACCATTCGGACACTCACTGCGGAGAGTCTGGCAGCGCTGGCGCTTCTGTTTGTCAGTGCAGGCAGAGTTCCGTCACCAATTGCTGACGGTGCGGAAACGGATTTGGCCGTGAAGGCGTTTGGCGTGACATTAGCGTCGCTCCGGGCTGCCGTTATCGAACTGGACGAGACACTTTTGCTTCATGCGCAGGACCAGACTGGTCCGTACTGGCGGTTCAAGCATCCAACCATCTCTGAGGCGTTTGCTCGGTATGTCGCCGAAAATCCGGAGCTTGTGGAACTGTATCTTCGCGGAGCTAAGACAAGCTGGCTCATGAATGAAGTGGTCTGCCCCGGTGTGACGCTGCCAGGTTCGCTCGTTGTTGTTCCGCCGATGTTTTACGACCTGTTGGGAGAAAGGATGGTCAAATGCACCCAATCCGAGCTATACGCCTTTCTTACAACAAGGGCGAATGCGGAATTCGCCGCACGGATGCTCGCGATTCGCCCCGACCTGCTCGAAAAGGACGTGAGTTTTTACTGGCGCGTTTCCGAAGACGCTGATGGTGATTTCTTGGCGAAGATGCACGAGTTCGGGCTGCTTCCAAACCACAAGCGCCAAGCGTTTGTGGATGAACTTGTGGCTTCAGTGCTCGAACGCGCGGACGGAAGCGTTGTGCAAAACGATTACCTTCTGAACGTCCTCACCGACGACGAAAGAGAGATACTTTTGGCTGCTGTCGAAAATAAAGTGCTCAATCAGCTTGCCAAACATGTCGACAGAGTTCGGGAGGAATGGCAGAGCCACAATGATCCAGAATCTCATTTCGAGGAACTTAAAGATGATGTGCTGACTTTTGTCCGTCGAGTCGCGCCAGCGCGAGAAAAGGAGGTGACTTGGGAACTCAAGCAACTTGTCGACTGGGCCGTCGAGGGTATGACTGAGAGTTATACATGCTCTCAAACGTCCGATGCCCCAATCAGCAAAAGTGCCACTTCAGATAGCCCTTCGGCAGCAATTTTTCGCGACATTGACGACTAACTCTGATGAAGCGGCAATTCGGCTCGCTCCACCACCCCAGTGGTCGGGGATATTGTAAAGCGCGCAACTGACCTAAACGCAGTCGGCGTAACGCCTAGGACCGCTGTGCCTTGGAAGCCGCGATTTATCTCTCGCGACCTCCGGGGCCGGACAGCGTCAAAAGTATGCATCTGCGGACGGCGGACCGAATAATTCCGGTTGCTCCGTGATGCGTGTCCCGCTAGCGACGCTTAGCCGAGGCGCATGGGCGAATGACGCCTTTGGCCGAAGAGGGAGTGTTCTTCATCGGCAATCCGGTGGCGGGTTACGGGGCGAAGCCGACACCTATATGTCCGACCGAGACGCATGTGAACGGCGGCTCCTGGCCGAACGCCGCCGGCCGCTGCCCTGTGACGCGCGACCGGCGCAGACCGATCCACTTCAGTCACTCGGTTTTACCCGAACCGGCCGATCAAGTATCCGTCCGACACGCTGTCCATTGGTATCTTTCGACTAGTCCCTCGGCAGCAGAAAGCGCCTTTTCGCGCCAAAATTCTTCGGCTGCTTCGATGCGAAGATCTTCGCGTTCGAGCGCATCAGTCGCCCAGTGCTCTCTGACATCGCCGACGGGAAGATCGTCGGTTTCCGATGCGATTGCACGGAACAACAGAAACTCCGGTTCGCCTTCGACCTTTGTCCAATAGGCCAATGGAAGCATGGCCCGCGCCGTTTCAATGACGCCAAGACGACCCTCAAGCAAGTCCAGCGCTCTCGCGCGAATCTTTCGACAATTCTGGAGCCAAAGCGCTTCATTTGTGATTCCAGCGGGAATCTGCATCTCTTCGTTCATCACTTGAGCCTTCATCGGCTGGAACCACATTGTCGACGATCGGAATGGTGACGTCGCACGACCGAATCTGGTCGGCTGTTGCCTGAAGTTGCCTACAGCGACCAACTCACAAGGACGCTGGACCGACGCGCATGCATCGATCACTTGCAGTTCAGATGGGCGACTTGGCACTCATACCAATCTTGCGGATAAGGAAGGATATCGCCGTCGAATTGGAATGCGTACTTTCCATAGCCGACGAATTCGTAATAAATACCCATCGCCTCCGCATGTGACGATGCCCCAAACGTCCATATCCACTCACTGCCCGGCTCATTGAGGGCACGGGCGGCATCTCCGGCTGGTCCGTGGGCGATGCATGCGGGTAGAGGTTGCCGAATCCCTCCGGGCAGAGCCAGACCTCATGCAGGTAACCCAGTGTGTTCTTCATCCAGTACGATCCCCAATATAACCGGTTCCGATAGATGCTCCATCGTCGGAGTGTCGACGATTCTGGCACCGAGTACCAGTGATCGATCCTGGCCGACAGCGGCCTCTCGCCACACCGCCGACCGCAAGCCCGGCGAATCATTCCCCTGCCCGCGCTCCCCGCCTCATATGCCTCTCGGCAACCGCACCGTAAAAACGGTTTCCGCCTGATCCGACCGCGCATCAATCCGGCCGCGATGCGCCTTGGCGATTTCGTTGGCGATAAACAACCCGAGCCCTAGACCGGCATCATCCCCCGTCCGACGCGAACGATCATCCTCCCCGCGCTCGAGCGGATCGAAAATACGGTCGAGCGTGCGCGGATCGATCGCCGGCCCGCTGTTGCCGACTTCGACGACCACTTCGGCGCCGGTCGTCGTCGCCACCACCCGCACCGGTGTATCGTGCGTGCCGTACTTGACGGCATTGCTCACCAGATTGCTCAGCAACTGCTGCATGCGCTGTTCGTCCCACTCACCCCGGAGGTCCCCACGTATATCGACGGTAATTTCGCGATCCGGATGACCCGCCCGCAGCTCGTCCACCACATTGACGAGCACGTGCGCGAGATCGATAGGGCGGGGAACGACGTTGATGCCCAGCCCGAGCTGGGTTCGATTGAAATCGCAGAGATCGTCGAGCAGGCCCTGCATGCGACCACCGCTTCTGATCAGCCGCGCGGCGGCCGCCGAAACTTCCTCACCCGCATGGAGCGCGGCAAGATACGACGCCGTGAGCTGGATCGTCTGCAGCGGCGTGCGCATGTCGTGGCTCAGCATGCCGAGAAACAAGTTACGAGCCTGTTCGACCTGTTCGGTAAAAAAAGCGACGGATTCCGCCAGCGCTTGATCGATCGCTTCGTTGAAGCGAATCATGTCGTCCATATCGATCGGGCCCGGCTGACACGCGTCGATCCACAGGCGCAGCACGCTGGCACGCAGCGCCCGATACTCGGCTGCCAGCTGGTTGATGTTGAAGCCCCGCCGGGCGCGCAGAACGGCATGCGTCTGGGCAGCCGTCTCGCGAGCGTCCGCCGGCTCGGGTGCGCGCCCCAGCGATTTTTCGTGTTGCGCTTCCCTCGTCTGCGGGGTCGCGATGTCCCTGGCGACGGCGGTCAGGATCTCGCGCGCGTGGTCGCGTAGCCCGTGCGAGGTCATGTTCCTCGCGGCCGGTAACAGCGTGGCGGCAAACGCTTCCCACTGCACCAGGATCGGTTCCATGTTCCGTACGATGAAATCGGAAAGACGCATGTCGCCCCTCACAACGGAATGAACGGTGGATCTTCTGTCGATCCGCACGATATCACGTGAATCACGGCGTTAGCCGAAGCGGGCTTCGATTCGCACGCCCGTCACGTCGGGCGGCCAGTATCGCCGATAATCGATTCGCGTCATTCCGGTTCCGAAGGGCGCCACCTTTCGACTGCCGCCACACCGGCAGCACGAACCTTGCTTCGCGCCCGTTCGACTTCCATCCGACGGTGGGATCGGCCGCCGCTTCCTGTCACGGCCGGCCGCCGGCACGAGATTGCACATGCCCAGGAAAAAATCCAGCCTCTGGTTGCGGCATCTTGAACTGTTTTCAGCGGCGGCCGGTGCACGTCCGAAGAAGCGCGCCGGCAAGCCGCGGCCGGCCGCAAAAAAAACCGCCGCCAAGCTCGCTCAACGGCCCGCCAAGCCGGCCGCCCCCGCGCGCGCCGCCAAACGGCAGGGCACCGCACGCGCCCTGTCGGCCCGGCCGCCCGGCACCTGGCTCCGGTCGTTTCATTCGTCCGGCCCGAGCGCAGGCCGGCTCGTGAACCATCTGGCGTACGCGCTGTATCTTCCCGCGGCGCCCGTGACGACAGCGGGCATGCCGGCCGTCGTCATGCTGCACGGCTGCAGGCAGACCGCCGAATCGTTCGCCGCGGGTACGCGCATCTGCCGTCTCGCGGAGCGGGCGGGGTTCGCCGTGCTGTTTCCCGAGCAGGCCAAAACCGCCCATGCGCACCGTTGCTGGCACTGGCATGGCGACGCGACCCAGTCCGAAGCCGCGTCCGTCGCGTCGCTGATCGACGCCATCGTCCGGCGCCACGGCTTCGATCGCGACCGGATCTACGTGGCCGGCATGTCCGCCGGCGCCGGGCTCGCAGCGGCGCTGGCGCTCCGCTATCCCGACCGCTTCGCGGCCGTCGGCCTGCACTCCGGGCCGGCCGTCGCGCCGCCGTCGTCGACGATGGCCGCGATGAACCTGATGCGCCGCGGCCTCCGCGACGATCCGATTCACGCGCTCGACGCATGCGTCGACGTCGCATCCTATCCCGGCATGCCGGCCTTCGTCATCCATGGCCGGCTCGATACGGTCGTGACCGACCGGAACGCGACGCAGCTCGGCATCGCGTTCGCGCGGCTCAACCGGCTCGTCGACGAACACGGAGCGATCCGCGTCGGCGAGCAACGCAGCTACGCGCAGGACGATGCGGACTACATCGACTATGTGAAGGGTGGACGGCTGGTCGTCAGGGTGTGCATTGTCCGCGGGCTGCCGCATGCATGGAGCGGCGGCGATCCGGGCGAACCATTTCATTCCGCGACGGGGCCGGACGCGACCGCGATGCTCTGGCATTTCTTTCGTCGTCAGTGCCGCAAGCGACCGGCGTGACGCGCGACGCTCGCGCTGGCCGCCATCGCGTCGTCATGCCCGCTGCTCCAGCGCCGCCGCGTTCGCGCGGTCGCCGGCACGCCGAACCGGCAACCGTATCCGGAAGGTCGTGCCGCGCCCCGGCTCGCTGGTCACGTCGATGGTGCCGCGATGACGCTCGACGATGCCGTGCGATACCGACAGCCCGAGCCCCGTGCCCTGCCCGACCGGTTTCGTCGTGAAGAACGGATCGAAGATCCGCCGGACGACGTCGGGCGTCATGCCGGCGCCGGTGTCGCTGATCGCGATCGATACCTGATCGCCGTCGCTCGACGTACGGATCGTGATCACGCCGCGCTCCGGAATCGCCTGCGCCGCGTTGACCAGCAAGTTCATGAAGACCTGGTTCAACTGCGATGGCAGGCATTCGACCTGCGGGACATCGCCGTAATCGCGCACGATGTCGGCCTTGTACTTGAGCTCGTTGTGGACGACGTTGAGCGTGCTCTCGAGGCCCGCATGCAGATCGACCACGCTCCATTCGTCGCTGGCCGGGCGCGAGAAATCGCGCAAATCCTGCACGATGCGCCGCACGCGCAGCGCGCCGTCGATCGATTCGTCGATCAGCATCGCGATCTCGTCGCGGACGTAGTCGAGATCCGCGGCACGGTGCACGGCCGCCAGCGCGTCGCGGGTGGCCGGATCGAGCTGCGGCAGCGTGGCCTCATGCGCCGCGACCACGTCGAGCAGGCTGCGCACCCACGTCTTCAACGTATTGAGGTTGGCGCTGACGAAGCCGATCGGATTGTTGATCTCGTGCGCGACGCCGGCCGCGAGCTGGCCGATCGACGCGAGCTTTTCCGACTGCAGCAATTGCTCGTGCGTTTCCTCGAGCGCATGCAGCAGGCGCCGCTGTTCGTCCTTCTCCTGTTCGAGCAGCGCGTGCGCGGCCTTGCGTTCGTCGATCTCGGTCGCCATGTTCTCGCGCGTGCGTTGCAGCATCTGCGTCGTCTGCTCGTAGCGATGCAATGCGCGTTCGAGCTCGCCGGTTCGCAACCGCACGAGCCGTTCGAGCGTGTCGGTCATCCCGCGCAGGAACGTTGTGCGCGCATCGAAACGGCACACCAGCAGCGTGACGACCAGCGTCGCCATCGTGAACAACGCGACCGTCGTCGCGAGCCACGGCGCGTCGACGCCGTTCGCGGCGCCGCACCGCGCATCCGGCGCGAAATGCGCGGCCGCCATCGCCGTGTAGTGCATGCCGGTAATCGCGATGCCCATGATGACGGCCGCGCCGATGCGTTGCGCAGTCGCGTAGCGTGCCTGCTGCATGCGCAGCGCCTGCGCGATCCACAGCGCGGCGGTCGACGCGATCACCGCGATGCCGATCGACGCGGCGAACAGCGCGGCATCGTAGCGAATGCCGGGCTGCATGTGCATCGCGGCCATCCCGGTGTAGTGCATGCCGGCGATTCCGCCGCCCATCAGCACACCGCCCGCGCACAGCCGCCGCCAGCCCAGCCGTGCGCGCGTGACGACATTCAGCGCGAAATACGATACGAGCACCGCGATCGCGAGCGAAGCGCCGGTTTCCCGCCATGCGTAGCCGAGCGGCACCGGCAACGAAAACGCGAGCATGCCGACGAAATGCATCGACCAGATGCCGGTGCCCATCGCCGCCGCGCCGCCGCCCAGCCATGCGCGCTTCAACTTCGGATTGTCGAGCAGCGAAATGAACGCGGCGAGGTCGAGCGTCGTATAGGAGGCCAGCGTCGCGATCGCGAGCGACAGCAGGACGAGCGGAAGGTTGTAGATGCCATGCATGATCGGACGCCCGGAACGGGTTGATTGCATCGCCGCGGTACGGGCAGTCGCGCGCACCGCGGCCATCGGGCCGACGTTCGACGTCAGGCCGGCGGCGCGCCTGCGTTGGGAGCGTGCGTCTGCCCCGCCGGACGGGCCAGCACGAGAATGTCGAACGGCGTGCCCTCCCGCGTTTCGAAGCGGCGCACGAGTTCGATCTGGTGCGCGGACATCACGCTGCCTTTCGTCATCAACAACACGCCGCGATGCGTGCGCAGATCGTCGGCAAGCTCCATCCCTTCGCGCAGTTGAGCCGACCGGATTTCGGCGACGGACGCCGCGATGCCGAGACTCTCCGGATCCCGCATCAACTCGACGAAGCGTGCGACCAGTTGCGGGTCGTAACGCACGCCTGCTTGCGAGTGCAACACGTCGATCGCCTGCTCGATCGAATGCGGCGCACCGATTTCGCCGTGGCGCAGCCCTTCGAAATCGCGCGCGATCGCGACGATCCGCGATCCGACCGGGATCGCGTCGCCGACCAGACCGTCGGGCGTGCCGCGACCGTTGAAGCGCTCGTACTGGTGCAGCACGATCGACGCGACCTTGTGCAACTGGGCGACCGGCGTCAGCACCATCTGCGCGCGCAGCGGATGCTCCTGGAACACGCGGTGCTCGTCCGTCGTCATCCGCGAGAGCGGCTTGCGCAGCAATTCGTCCGGCAGCGACAGCTTGCCGATGCCATGCAACAGCCCCGCGAAATAGACGTCCTGCGCATGCAGTTCGCTCATCCCGGCGGCAAGCGCGAGCCGGCGCGCGATCTCGCCGACCCGCATCGCATGCCCGCTCGCGGCCCCGCAGCGCAGCTCGATCATGCTTGCGCACACCTGAACCATCGCCGTGAAGCTGCTTTTCAGGTCGCTCTGCGCCGCTTCGAGGAACATCACCGTCTGGCCGAGCTCCTCCGTTCGCGCACGAACCTGCGTTTCGAGATCCGTATTGAAACGGCGCAGCGCTTCATTCTGCGCTTCCGTCAGCGCCGCCAGCCGGGCCGCTTCGCGGCGCAGACGGCGCTGCTCCAGCGCGTGCTCGATGGTCAGCAGCAGGTCGTGATCGTCCCACGGCTTGTTCAGGTAGCGATACACGCCGCCTTCGTTGACGGCCTGCATGACCGACGCGATCTCCGCATAGCCGGTCAGCAGAATGCGCATCGTGTCCGGGTACAGCTCCCGCGCGCGCGCCAGGAATTCCGCGCCGCTCATGTGCGGCATCCGCATGTCGGACACGATCAGGTCGATTTCCGTCGACGCCAAAATCTCGAGCGCGGCCTCGCCGCTGTCGGCGGTCACGATGTCGTAGCCGGTGGGCCGGAACACGCGCCTGAGCGCGGACAGCACGTTCGGTTCGTCGTCGACCAGCAGGATCGACGGTACGCGGGTTGCGTCGCCGGATGCCGCTGCGGTGTCGGACGTTTCGGGCGGCACGGCGTTCACGCCGTTTGTTGCAGATGTCGTCATAATCGGCCTCGGATCAATTATTTACGCCCTCTCTGCAACATCGGCCGGGGCCGCGTTTTCCGCATTGGTGGAAACGCTAATGCGCGCGTGTCGATTTCAACCGGAATGCATCACGCGAATGCTGCGTCGTTGCCGCGCCCGGTTCGCGCCGGGAGTAGATGTCCCGTTCCGCTTCGTCGGTTTGCACGAAGCCGTGCCGTTCGCAGAAGCGGTTCGAATCGCTGCCGCGCAATGCGCCGACGCGAACGGGCATTCGATGTTCGTCGGCGTCGGCCAGGATCTTGCGCAGCACGGCGGCGCCGATGCCCCTCCGCTGATGCGCGGGCACGATGTACAGGTGGTCGAGCAGCCGGTCATCCGCCATCGGACGAAGCGTGTAGAAGCGCGCACGCGAATGGTCGGCTTCGATGAAGCGGCATCGCGCCGCGCGAACGACGCGGGAAACCGGTCGCGCGCACGCTGCGGATCGAAACGGCCGATGCGCTCGAGACTGTCGCGGATCGCGGCGATGCGGATCGCGACGAGGGCACCGGCGTCGGCGCGCGTGACGGGGAAGAAGGCCGGGGCCGTCGTCACTGGCTGACGAGATGCGGGAGGAAGCAAGCGCTCGGCCCGGCCAGGCGCGCCGCCGGGCGTCGAGAACGCGTGATCTCGTCAGCGCGCCTCGATGCCTTGCGCTTACATGAACTGACTCCGGACATCTTCGCTCAACACGGACTTCGGCGGCACGCCTCTCCTCGATCGGCGAGCGCGAAGCAAGCGAGCCGACGCGATCGGCTCAACGAATAAAAAACGCTGGCCAGTAAGCTGGCCAGCAAAAGGTTCTGGCGATCCGAGGTTGAGTGTGCCAGAACCGCATACATTGAACGGCGTACGTGTACCAACGGACGGGGACGGCCAACGACCTGCCCCGAAAATCGGGACGCCCGGCTCGACCCCGCGCAACAATCTGTGATCGCAGTTCAGGCCGGGCTAACGGATGCTGCCAGGCGAGCGCTCACGCCCGCAAGCTCGAACGCCTCGCCGGGATTCGGCCCTTCCCATGTTGCGATCATCGCGTCGGTCGGCAGATAGTCGGGATCGGCCGACGCGACACCGGCCCACAGTCCTTGAGACACCTGTCTGCCATGGAGATAAAAGTGCAGCTCCCGGCCGGCGCGCTCGCAAGTACACCTGATTCTCCCCACCGATTGGCCCAGCCCTCTGATCTGTGCGACCTGGTTGCGATCCAGCTCGAACATGGCGCTCACCACCCCGTCGCAATCGACAATGCCGATCATGTTGCTGTCATCGGTGAATGTCCACGACGGATGCGGCGTGCCCAAACGCAGCATGAAAAAATCTGCGGATTCTGAACCAATCATCATGTTTCTCCTGCAACGATACGTCGTTCTACTCACTGTAACTTGATGAAGACGCTCGCTCATCCAATGCCCTCTCGTCGCGGTGCCTGGATGCTCGAGTGGACATACGCCAGCGCCTTGCAACAGGCGGGCGCAACATGGAAACGCGCACCGCCCGTCGCTTCCGGAGCCCCTACACGCTTGCCCGCCCCGTCACGGTTTCCGCGGCCGTACTCTCCGAACCGGAAAGCTTCACCGCCACGGCGGCGGCCGCCGTGCTTCCGTAGACGTTGAGGGCGGTTCTCCCCATGTCGAAAAAGGCGTCGACGCCCAGCAGCAGCAGCACCGCATCGGCCGGCAACCCGATCGACGTGAGAACGATGGTGATCGCGACGATCGCGCCGGACGGCACGTTGGCAGCTCCGTCGATGGTGACGATCGTCAAAATCAAGATCGTGATCACCAGCGGCCAGGACCAGACGAGGTGATAGGCGTCGGCCAGATACCCGACCGCGAGGGCCGTGTAGAGGACCGCGCCGTCGCGATTGAAAATATAGGCAAGCGGCAAGATCGTGGACGCCACGCCGTAGGGCACGCCCAGTTCAACCAGCTTCTTCAGATGCAACGGGTAGGTAATTTCGGACGAACGTGTCGTGAACCCCAGGATCAGCGGTTCCTTCACTTTTCTCAGCACGGCGAGCGGCGACTGACCGGCGACGCGAATGACGATGGTGAGCACCACCGCCAGAATCGCCATGCCGAGATAGGCCACGCCCAGCAGTTCGATGAGCGAGTGCGCGCCTGTAAAGCCCTTCGCTGACAACAGCTGCGCGATCGCGGCGAAGATCGCGAGCGGCGACCAGGCGATCACCCACTGGATCATCTTGAACAGCCCCGACAGCAGCGCCTCGAAAACGGCAATCGCAGGCTCGGCACGCTCCGGGGCGGCCGACAATGCGGCGCCGAAAATGACGCCGAAAACGAGCACCGGGAGCGAATTCCCCGCGGCAAGCGCAGCGACGATGTTGGCGGGGATCAAATCGACCAGGAATTTCGTCCAGTCGATGCTGGACGCGAGCGCCGCGGGCATCGATCCGGAGTGAGTCAGGCTCGCCCCGAGACCCGGTCGAAATGCAAAGTTGAGCAGCAGGCCGCACGAGGCAGCCAGGCCGGTCATAAGAACGAAGAAGCCGATACTGGACAGCGCGACCTTTCCGAGCCGCTCGCGCAGCCGGCCCGCGCGAAAGACCCCGACCGTGACCGACAGGAAGATCAGCGGCATGACGACCATCTTGATCGCGTGGCCGAACATCGTGCTGAGAAAGCCCAGCTTCGCGGCGAAGCCCGGTGCGAACACGCCGCAAGCGACGCCCAGCACAAGTCCGCCAAACATTTGCATCGGGAGGGAAAGCCCTTTATTTTTCGTGTTCATGCCGTGCCTTTAGCAGTTTTATCCGTGCCGGCGTGCCGTCAACGATGTGATTCCACATATGCTGACGCGCAAGCTCGCCGTCGTTCGCTTCGATTGCGTGAAAGATGTGCAGGTGCTCGATCGTGCCGCGCCGAACGGTTTCCGCGTCGCCACGCGGGAGTTCGTTCAGGGCCAAGGTCTGGGCCCGCAATAAACCATACGCCGACGAGATCCGGACGTTCCGTGCGGCAGCAAACAACTCTTGATGAAACACCCAACCGATACGTTGCTCGAGCATGATGTCCGCGACGTCCCGTTCGATCAGCTCCTGCATTTTTGCCGCGGCCTCGCGAAGGCCCGCCGTTACGCCCGACTTCGCTGCAAGAAACGCTGCGGTACTCTCGAGGGCCAGCCGCATTTCAAAAATTTCGCGAAGATCGCTGGTAGTCGGCGACGCGACATAGGTGCCGCTCTTTTCGACCACGACGACCAGCCCTTCGGATTCGAGCAAATGCAATGCGCTGCGCACCGGCATCTGGCCGAAACCCAGTTCGTCCGACAGGCCTCGGTGAGATACTTTCTGCCCAGGCGCAAGACGGCCGTCAAAGATCCTCGATCGGATCTCGTCGTAGGCCAGTTCTGCATCTGTCGATACTTTCAACGTCATCTGTGATCGCAGTTAGCGTATGATTCAAAAAAAGAAACAGGTAGGAAATTACCCTTACTCGCCATGCCCGGCAACTGCTAATTTTGCGAGTGGGTATGCCGAAAGAGAATTGGAAGAAAATCCGCGTTACGAAGAGAGCCGATAATTATATGACTTCACAAGATGTGCGCTTTACCATCTGTGCCGTCCGTGCGGAAGAAACCTATCCCCTCAGAGCCGCAATCCTGATGGCCGGAGATGAAGAGGGAAGCGCGTTACACGGAGATCACGCCCCCACGACGATGCACTTTGCCGTTCGTGACAACGACAGGATCGTTGCAGTGGCATCGGTGTGTAAAGAAGCACAATCCGGCGCTTTGAACACTGAAATGTGGCGCCTTCGCGGCATGGCCGTCGATCCGTCGGTACGCGGCCTGGGATTCGGACGCCTGCTGGTCAATCTGTCCATTCGCCATGTGCGCGAACAGCGTGGCGTCCTGCTCTGGTGCACGGCGCGCGAATCGGCATATCCATTCTATGAAATGCTCGGCTTTGAGCGGGACCCGATACCGATTTCAATGCATGGCCGCGACGACATGAAATTCTATTTAATGCAACGCCGGATCGAATGCTGAGTTTCGTCCGCGATTGACGTTCGATTGGAATCGGAGGCCGATGTCAGGCGCTGGCTGCCGACCCGGAAAACCGGTTCGCCCGGCGTCCGCATGAGCCGGTTCGCCCGCGTAAAACCCTCCGACGCACTGCGACATGCGAAAAACCCGCTGGCGGCCAATACGAACAGATACTCAACAATCGCCTTTTCCGTTTCGATTACTGCAATCCGGGAATAAATGGAACGATTACAACCGGTATTGCCTGATCGTCGCCCGTCGTGGCCGGCCTCTTGAAGCCGGTGATTGCTCCCCACCCCACCCAATCCGAATTCGCTTGCCGTAGTCGAGATCATCAGCGTGATGGCGCGGATCGCGATAACACGTCGCCTTCGTGCCGGCGCTTGTAAGGGAAATCCCGTAAGGCGCCCCGCAATCAGACGAGATTAACTTATATCAAACAAATTTTGACCAGAATTTATGTTCCTGATATGGTCTTTGCACTTGCAAAGTGCGGCCAGGCCGTATTGGCGCCCGCCGCCAGCGGCTGAACCGGACGCTTGGCCAGTCCGCAAGGATGGCCGATGCGACAACCGAGCAAGGGAAATTGTAAGGACCACGAAGTGAGCTGATCTCGCATGCCGATTTGGCGAACATGACGGTGGCCATCGCGACCGAGACGACGCGCAGGCCATGCACCGTCCGCTGCATCCGGATACGACAAAAGCCGTTTCACCCCATCCCGAAACTACTCCTGACCGTGAAATGCAGATGAAAAACAAAAAAATCAACATCAGCGTTATCGCTGTTGCCGCCTTCGCAGCATCTTCGGCAGCAATGGCACAGTCGTCGATCACCCTGTATGGCATGCTCGATGCAGGTATCGGTTACACGTCGAACATCAATGGCCACAGCAGGTACGGCCTCGATGGCGGCGCCGCGGGTTCGAACAAGTGGGGCCTCAGAGGGCAGGAGGATCTCGGTGGCGGCCTCCAGGCGGTATTCAAGATCGAGAATGGTTTCAACATCGGGACAGGCGGCATAGGCGGCCAGGGGCCGATCGGTTCCACGCGTTCGCTGTTCAACCGCCAGGCTTACGTGGGCCTTGCGTCCAATCAGTACGGCGCGTTGCGCATGGGGCGCCAACTCGACGCCGTGACGGAAATGGTTCAGGTCCTGACGGGTGACGCCATTTCGGCGTCGACCTTCTCGACGCCAGGCGACGTCGACAACAACGACAACACGACGAACCAGAACAACGCGGTGAAGTACATTTCGCCGATCATCCACGGCTTCCAGGCCGAAGCCGCGTACTCGTTCGGCGGCGTGGCCGGTGCAACGGGTTCGGGGCAATCGTGGTCGGCGGCCGCGACCTACGCTCAAGGTGGCCTGACGGTCGCCGGCGGCTACTTCCGTGCGGCCAACCAGGGCGAGAACGGATGGTTGAACGCAACGGCGCAACCGAGCTTCGGTGGCGCGCTCGGCTATCCGAGTTCGGGCTACAACGGCGGCAATGCATTCAAGAGCGCGGGCATCGCGCAAGTCGCCGCGCAATACGAGGTGGGGCCGTATACGGCCGGCCTGCGCTACTCGAACGCCCAGTACAAGGGCAACGACGGCCAGCCGTCGATCCACTTCAACGTGCTTGGTGCGCTGCTGCAGTACCGCGTCACGCCGGCGCTGTCGCTGGCGACCGGCTACACGTATGTCTACGGTTCCGCAGCCACGCCCACGCAAGCCGCCGAAGGTCGCACGATGGCCTCGATCAACCAGGTGTCATTGGGTGCAACGTACTCGCTGTCGAAGAGCACCGCGCTGTATGCGATGGGCGCCTACGTGCATGCGAAGGGTGCGCAGGCTTCCGCTGCGGACTTCGGCAACACCTCGTCGGGCGGCAACCAGGTTCAGGTCAACATCGGCATGTTCCACGGCTTCTGATCGCCGACTCGCGACACCGGAGCAGTGGCGGCATGGCTCCGGTGTCGTACCTCGCCCGGCCTGATCGGCGAACCTAGCCGCCCTCCTGACTCGCCATGCCTTCCATCCACGCCTCGAACGCGGACACGGCCGCATCGTCGGCGCGATCGACATTCGTCACCAGCATGTAGTCGTCCGCACGCCAGACGGGCGATGCGATGGGACACACGAGGCGCCCTTCGGCAAGATCGCGCCCGATCAGCGGCAGCGATGCCAGCGCCACGCCGAGCCCCTCGATCGCCGCGCCAAGCTGAAGATTCACATGATCGAATTCGACATGGCGCGCCGCTCGCAGATCGGGCGCGCCCGCTTCCTTCAACCAGTGCGACCACGCGGCACGCGTCGTGGCCGAATGCAGCAGCGTGTGATGACGCAGATCGGTCACGCTCTGTATCGGATGCCGGCGCAGCACGGCGGGATTGCAAGCCGGCATACGCGGGTCGGGCATCAACGGACGCGAGACGACGCCCGCGCCTTGCTCGGAACCGGAGCGAACGCCGATATCGAAAGCGTCGGCGACATAGCGCAGCTTGCGCGACGTCGTCGATACCCTGACGTCGATGTCGGGGTACCGCGAATGGAAATCGGCGAGCCGCGGCAGCAGCCAGCACAGCGCAAAGCTCATCGGCACATTCACCCGCACGACGCCCGATATCCGGTGCGCGAACGGGTTGTGGCGCAGCCGCACCACCGCGGTACCGAGGCGCTCGAACGCGTGGCTGACGTCGTTCAGCAACGCGGCTCCTTCGTCGGTCAGCACGACGCCACGCGGACGGCGGTCGAACAACGGCAGGCCGAACCAGTCTTCCAGCAACCTGATCTGTTTTCCGACGGCCCAGTGGGTGACATGCAGTTCCGCCGCGGCTCCGGCGAAGCTGCCGTGCCGCGCGACCGCATCGAAAGCGCGCAGCGCATTGAGCGGAGGCAACTCGTCCCGGTGCTTCGAAGCACCTCGGCTTTCGTCCATGACGTGACTTTTTCTCTCTGTTGACGGGATTTTAGCTCAATTGAAATGGGTGGCGCCCCGGTCATAGAATTGACGCGTCGAGCCTGAAAACCATACCGCGAGCGCCTTTCATTCACCGCTCGTACGGAGAGAATGACAATGCGCTTGCCCGTTTTTTCCCCTCCCGTCGTGCGGGAAACTGCACCGTCGAGGCCGCGCGTGCTGTGGCTATCCTGCGTTGCGCACGCCATACACGATGGCTATACGGACATGATCTACGCGCTGCTACCCGTGTGGCAGTCGGAATTCGGGCTCGACTTTGCGGCCCTGGCTATCCTGCGCGGCGTCTATGCGGGCACGATGGCGACGCTGCAGTTGTCCGCGGGGCGTGTCGCGCAACGTCTGGGCAGCGGCGCGACGCTCGCAATCGGTACGCTGCTCGCCGCGCTCGGCTATGCGATCGCGGGCATGTCGGGTGGCCTGCTCGGGCTGGGCGTCGCGCTCGCGATCTCGGGCGGCGGCTCCAGCACGCAGCATCCGATCGCGTCGGGCGCCGTCTCCCGTGTCTACGGGCGCGACGCGAGAGGCCCGCTGAGCATCTACAACTTTTCCGGCGATCTGGGGAAATCCGCGCTGCCGGCCGCCATTTCGCTGCTCGTGACCATGATGCCGTGGCGTCATGCGCTATGGATCGTCGCCGGGCTGGGCTGCGTCGTAGCCGCCGGCATCGCGCTCTGGTTTCCCGCCGTGCCCCGCGCCGCCGCGCAGGCAACGGCAAAAGAGCAAACGTCCGCTCGACACAGTGGCACCGGCGGAAGCGGATTCTCCGCGCTGTTTTCCATCGGCGTGCTCGATACGGCCGTACGCATGGGACTGCTTACCTTCCTGCCTTTCCTGCTGAAGGCAAAGGGCGTTTCGCCGCAACTGCTGGGAACGGCGCTTGCACTCGTTTTCATTGGCGGTGCGGCCGGCAAATTCACGTGCGGCTGGCTCGGCGCGCGCATGGGGACGGTGAGGACGGTGCTGCTCACCGAGGGCGGTACGGCGGCGTGCATCGTCGCGGTGATATATCTTCCGTTGACGCTTACCATGGTGCTGCTGCCGATTCTGGGCATGATGCTCAACGGCACGTCGTCGGTACTGTACGGAACCGTCCCGGAGATGTCCGCACCCGAGCGCACCGAGCGCGCATTCGCGATTTTCTATACCGGCACGATCGCATCGGGCGCGATCTCGCCCGTTCTCTACGGTTTCCTGGGCGACAGGATCGGTGTGCACGGCGCCACGTATGCGACCGCGTTGACCGCGCTGGCGATCTTTCCGCTCGCGCTCGCACTGCGCCCGCATCTGACAGACCACTCACAGGATGAACGCCATGACGAAGCCTGACTACCCGAGCGTCGCCCTCGTCGGTCCCGGCGCAATCGGAACGACCGTCGCCGCCGCCCTTCATGAAGCCGGCCGCACGCCGGTGATCTGCGGCCGCTCGGCGCACGAGCAGTTGACGTTGCGCTTCGACGGCGGCGAGATCGTCGTGCCCGGGCCCGTGCTGACCGATCCGCAAGCCGTCCACGACCGGTTCGATCTCGTGTTCGTTGCGGTCAAGTCGACGCAGATCGCGAGCGCGGCACCGTGGGTCTCCGCGCTATGCGACGCGAATACCGTCGTCTGCGTGCTGCAAAACGGCGTCGAGCAGAAAGCCGCCTTCGCACCGTACGCGGCCGGCGCCACGATCGTGCCGTCGGTCGTCTGGTTTCCCGCGCAACGCGAATCGGGCACGTCGGTGTGGCTGCGGGGCAAGCCCCGGCTCACCCTGCCCGATACGCCGGCGAGCGACGTGGTGGTCTCGGCTTTGCGTGGCACGCGGTGCTCGCCCGAGGTGGCGGAGGATTTCATCTCGCTCGCGTGGCGAAAGCTGTTGCAGAACGCCGTGGCGGGGCTCATGGTACTGACCGGTCGCCGCGCCGGCATGTTCGCGCGAAGCGACATCACCGACCTGTCGCTCGCGTACTTGCGGGAATGTCTCGAGGTCGCGCGTGCGGAGGGTGCGAAGCTGGGCGATGAAGTGCCGCAGGAGATCGTCGACGGATTCCACGGCTTTCCGCCCGATTTGGGGACGTCGATTCTTGCCGACCGGCAGGGCAACCGTCCGCTCGAATGGGACTGCCGGAATGGCGTCATACAGCGATACGGACGAACGCACGGCATTCCGACGCCGATCAGCGATCTGGTCGTGCCGCTTCTCGCGGCCGCGAGCGATGGTCCGGGCTAATGGCGAGGCACGCTCCATCGAGCGCGATTCGCGTGAACCCGTGCTGGAGACGACGCCGGTGACGAACGGCACGGCGGCCCGTCAGTTCGCCGGTCGCGGCTCGCCGCGATGGATTGACTGTCGAGCTAGGGCAAGTAGGGTTTGAGGTTCGCCAGCGCGCGGGAAACATACTCGTCCTTCTCCCCGACTGGCGCGACGTAGTGCAGCGCGCCGCGCGCGGCGTCCTCACCTTCCAGCCGCGCAATGAGCCACGCGGCCAGATACGGCGAAGCCAGGCAGCCACCCGCCGTGGCGACGTTACCTTGAGCAAAGAACGGCTGATTCAGGACGTCGACGCCCGCCTCGATCACCCACGGTTTGGTCGTGAGATCGGTGCACGCCGGGACTTTGCCGAGCAAACCGAGCTTCGCCAGAACCAACGTGCCCGAACATTGCGCGCCGATGAGCTGGCGCGCGGGGTCGAACTTCAACTGCGCCATCAGCACCGCGTCGTTGACGATTTCCCGGGTTTGAATACCGCTCCCGATGATGACGGCATCGGCCGTGCAAGCGTCCGCCAACGTCGACTGCGCATGCACGGTGACTCCGTTCATCGACGTGACGGCAGGCTCGGGGCAACAGAGGGTGACCCGCCAGCCGGGCTTCCTGATCCGATTGAGCACGCCGAGCGCAATGAGCGAGTCGAGCTCGTTGAAGCCCTGGAAGGTTACGATCGCGATGTGCATGGGATACCCTGTCTCCAGTCGGTGGACGCATCTTGCCAGATTGCCGTCACGAAGGGCCCTCCCTTACCGACAACTCAGTGTTACAGCCGGCAAAGCTGGCGATAACGTATGACGAAAGGGATTGCGCCGTACGACGCAATCGCCTTCGCCACCCGCCCGGCGTGCGCCGAAGCGACATCCATGCCGGCCAAGATTTACCGATCGAACAAATAGTTACCGTTCGTTTCAAAGTTACCCAGATAGTGAGCTGCGGCCCGGCTATTCTTCCGTCACCCACAATAACGATCCCACTGGGGGTGACATATGAACAACATGATCAAGAGCGCCCTGTGCGCTGCCTTCGTACCATTCATTCTCGCCGGTTGCGGCGGCGGCGACGACGGTGGCGGCACGCAAACCGGCACGCTGCACGTCGCAATGACGGATGCGCCATCGTGCGGCTTCGACCACGTGTACGTCACCGTCTCGCAAGTCCGCGTCAACGCCAACCCGAACGCCAATGACAACGACGCCGGCTGGTCGACCGTTTCCCTCGCGACGCCGCAGAAGATCGACCTGCTGTCGCTGACCAACGGCGTGCTCGCCGATCTCGGCCAGACCGCACTGCCAGCCGGCCAGTATCAGCAAGTCCGGCTGGTGCTCGCGCAGAACCAGGGCAACACCCTCGCCAACTCGGTCGTCCCGACGGGCGGCACGGAGCAGGCGCTCGCCACGCCGAGCGCGACCCAAAGCGGCTACAAGATCATCCAGCCGTTCACGGTCCAGCCCAACACGCTCGTCGATCTCGTGCTCGACTTCAACGCATGCAAGTCGATCGTCCAGCGCGGCAACGGCTCGTACGCACTGAAACCCGTCGTCACCGCGATCCCGACCGTCGTGAGCGGCGCGATCTCCGGTTACGTCGCATCCGCCGAAGCCGGCGCGACCGTCTATGCCGAACAAGGCGGCAAGGTCGTCCGCGGCACGGTGGCCGACAGTTCCGGGAAGTTCGTGCTGTCGCCGCTGATCCAGAGCTCGACGCAGGGCAACTACGATGTCGTGATCGTGCAGAACAACTTCGCGTCGGGCATCGTCCGCTCGGTTCCGGTGGTCGTGAACACGACCACGGCGGTGTCGGCGTCGAGCGCACCGATCACGCTGCCGGCCTCGACGATGAGCACCGTCAGCGGTACGGTCACGGCCAGCGCGAACGCCTTCGTGCGCGCGCTGCAGACGATCGACGCGAACGCCTACGAGATCACGTCGATCAACGCGAACATGGACACCGGCGCCTATGCGCTGTCCGTGCCCGCGGCTGCGCCGATCGTCGGCACTTACTCGGGCTCGCTGCCGGTCGCGCTGGCCGCAGCGCCGGCCGCCGCAGGCCAATATACGATCGAGGCCGACGCGGCATCGGGCGCGACCCAGTCGGCGAACGTCAACGCAACGACCAGTCAGTCCAACGTCAACTTCAGTTTCTGACGCGCTGACCGCATCATCGAAAGGGCCGAACGGCCCTTTCCTATCAACGGGAGAACGAAGTGAAAAAAGGGGTAATCGCAGTGCTCGCAGCGGCGAGCATGGTCGGCGCGCTCGGCGGGTGCGTCGCCTATGTTCCGGGCCCACCGGTCGTGGTCGCGCCGCAAGGCGGGCCGGGGAACGGATTCTGTCCGCCGGGACAGGCCAAGAAAGGCAACTGTTGACGAAATGCCCGCGCATCGCGGGCATTTTTCATCTGTCGACGGAGCCGGACGGTTCGACGAATCTCCCCGTTCTCCGCGTCGTCACTCCGCCATCCTCGGCGGCCACGCATGGCCTTCGGCCTGACAATGCCTGCACCACGCATATAGCGCGTCGTACATGACGAGACCGTGCTCCAACATCGCGTGATCGTCGGCAAACATGTCCGACAGTCCGAGCGAAATCGCATAAAGGCCGCTCGACTGCGGCGTCAGGTCGAGCCGCGACGTATCCGCGCCGCGAATGATGCGGGCCATGTGCTGCAACGCCCGATCGTCAGCCAGACCATACTTGTCGAGAAACGCGTCGAAGCTGCATTGCTCGCCGACGTGCGTCAATTCCACCCCCGGAATGTCGTACGGAATCGCGCCGGTCTCGTCGGCGATCCGCAGCACGTCGCCCGGCGGGACATACAGAAATTCGGGCGTCTCGTCGATAAAACGGGCAATGAGCCAGGGGCACGCTACCCGGTCGATTTTCGGACGTTGTCGCGTAATCCATTGCATGGCGGCCTCCACGATCAGTGATGCAACAGCGGGTACACGATCAGGCCGATCACGGCGGCCCCGCCGACGACCACCGGCTCCGACAGCTTCTTGAACCTGACCAGCAGCACGATCGTCGCGAGCGCCATCAACGCGGTGGGCACGTCGACGATCGAACGCCGCGCTAGCACGATCACCGACCCGGTGATCGCGCCGACGGCGGCGGCCGTCACGCCGTCGACGAATGCCAGGATCGCCGGCAGCCTGCCGTACTTCTTGAAGTACGGCGCCGGCAACACCGTGAACAGATAGCACGGCAGAAACGTGCCGGCCGCCGCCACGCACGCGCCCGGCAGTCCCGCCACCAGATAGCCGATGAATCCGACCGTGATGACCACCGGGCCCGGCGTGATCATCGCGACCGCCACGGCGTCGACGAACTGCTTCTCGTTGAGCCAATGGTGCTCGGTGACGACGCCACCATAGAGGAACGGCACGATGGCGAGCCCCGAGCCGAACACGAACGCGCCGGCCTTCGCAAAGAACACGGCGAGTTGCGCGAGCTGCGGCCAGTCGACGATACCGAGCCATGCGCCGGTGGCGGACACGGGCAACGCCACGGCGGCATTGACGCGCCGCTGGCGCAACCACCTCGGCGGCGCGCGCGTGAACCAGACGAGCAGGCCCGCCGCGAGAAACAGCCACGCCACTTCGGATTCGGTGATCACCGTCACGGCGACCAGCGCGAGGTAGATCGCCCAAAGGAGCTTGTCGCGACCGATGCTCTTCACGGTCAGCTTGCGCGCGCTGATCGCGATGATGCCGATCACCGCCGCGCCGACGCCATAGAACACCGACTGCATCCACGTCAGGCCGCCGAATCGCGTGTACGCATAGCCGAGCAGCACGACCATCAGAAACGACGGCAGCACGAACGCGATCCCGACCATCGTGGCGCCGACGATCCGGTAGTGCACGTAGCCGAGATAGATCGCCAGTTGCGCGGCAAGCGGGCCGGGGGCCAGCTGCGCGAGCGCCAGGCCTTCCTTGTAGTCCGCGTCCGCGATCCAGCGGCGCGTGTCCACGAGATCCCGATGCATGTAGCCGGCCAGCGCGACGGGCCCGCCGAAACCCGTCGCGCCGAGCCACGCGAAGTACAGGATCAGTTGCCACAGCGTATAGGCCGGACGGTCGCGATGTGTATTCATGTCGAGGCGGGCAGCGAGGTCAGGGTTTGCGGTTGCCGCGGAAATGCACGTACAACGAATCGAGTACCGCGCCGATCTCCATCAGCAACGCATCGTCGTCAGCCAGACGCTTGCGGGCGCCGGCGAGAATGGCCTCGAATCCGCCGGCTTCCGGCACGGTCGCGCCGCCCACGTCCAGCGCATGCACCATGGCCCCCAGCCGGACGAGTCCGTCGTCGTCGCCGAGCCCGAAGCTCGCGACCAGGACCTCGAACGACACGCGATCGCCCACGTGCGTGAACGGAGCGCCGTCGAAATCGAAGCCGAGCGCATCAGCCGGACAATCGGCGAGGTTGTCCAGCCACACGAAACGCGCATGCGGATCGATGAAACGCCGAATCAGCCACGCGCTGGCAACGCGATCGACCCACAGGTGACGGCGCGTCGCCCACAGCCTGCCCTGATACTGCGCGGGGTCGCGACGGGGAATGCCGCGTTGAGCGGCATGCGGCTCGCCGGGAGAGCGCCGCGCTTCGATCGCGGCGGTGAAATCCCGCCATTGCGCGTGCGCGCGCAGCGACGTTTCACCGGGAAAGAAATCGATGCTTCGAATGGCCTCGTACGTGCGCGCGTGGCGGCGTTGCAGGCGATTGAGATCGGCTGCCGTCAGGTCGGGCAGCGTCTTGCGGGCCTCCGAAAGCTCGGCCAGCCAGTCTGCGTAATCGCCCGCGCGATCGAACAGCGACTTGTACGCTGCTTCGTCCGCGGGATCGTCCGCACGGACATCCAGCAGCCACGCGTGGCCGTCGCCGTTACGCGCGTCGTCGGCCAGCTCGCGCAACTGCGCCGCCTGCTCGGCATGCGCCGGCAACAGGTAGGCACCGTCGCGCAACGCGCCGCAGCCGAGCGCCTTGACGGTACGCCAGATGCGCATGCGGGCAGTCGCGCCGGAGGTCGGCAGACTGACGATCAACAGGAGCCAGGGCGTCGGGGCGGGATTCATGACGGCAGCATAATGGGCCGTCACGAGCACTGCAATTCAGTAGATATCGCTACAACGCTTCCGCGACAGGCCGTTCCACTCGACGCGTGGAGCGCGCGCTCCACCTGACGGCCGGATCGCCTCGTCGCCGGACCGACGCCGCGGGACATCGTTACGATATCCTGCGAATCGAGCGGTTCAACGCATAAACTGAAAGCACGACACGGCGAATTCCCGTCGCGCCATCGCACGCTTTCGCCGATACCGTTCCGAATGCAGCCGGACGGCAAACGCAGGCCCACACATGAAACCGCGCCAATGACAATCGATCCCGGCTCCATTCCTTACTATCTCGTCCTTCGGGCCGGTTGGCCACCCTATGTGTTGAACGCGGATCGTCAAGTGCTGCGCCGCCAGGCGAGCCCGCTCTTGCTGGCATTCGCGCGCACGCGCGGCGCGATCGCCCATGTCGACGACAGCGCGTGGAACGTCTTCTCCGACAGCGAGGGGCTCACGGTAGTCGAACGTCGCGAGACCGGGTTCTTTTCGCTGGTCGCGGGAAACGAGACTGAACGTCAGTTGCAGTTGCTGACGACGCTCTGACGCCGGCGCCGCGCGTGCCGCCGTGCCTGCGCCGCCTGGAATAAATCGACCGCTCGGCAGACGATGCGCGTATGATGGGTCCATCCGCGCGATCAGCCGTCCTTTGACCGTTCGCCCCTCCACCCACCCGCTTGCTGCATCGCCCCTCCTTCGCGCTGCAACGTTGTCCCCTTCACCCATCGGCCCCCCATAACGGGAATACTGGCCGGATGTGTTCGCCCATGCGACTCGTCGTGGCCGAACGCCAGGAGTTCGTCATGAGCATGCACGTCTATCGTGGATTCGAGATTTATCCACTCATCTATCCTCACGTGCCGGCGCTGAACGGCTGCCCGCATAACTACGACGCCGGATTCGACGCGGCGGTCAAGATTTGCCTGCGCGGCACCACCGATACGCTGACGCAGAGCCAGACCTTCAGATTGGGCGACGCATCGCCATTCGACAACGCCGGCGACGCGCGTCGAGCGTCGGTGCGCTATGCCGAGAACATCATCGACGACAATCGCGGCAAACAGGGATTCTTCGCCAGCGCGTGCTGACGCGGCTCGTCAATGCATACACCTTTTCGGTACTTTGGAGGTCGAAATGATCATCGACGAACTGCTCGGCTTGATCAGCCGGCGTGAAGTCACCCGGATCGACACCGCCGTGCCGGCCGGAATCGCCGATTCTGCGATGTGCCATCAACCCGAGCTGCACATGTTCATGGCGGTCCGTGCGCTATCGATCGGCGCAGGCTATTCGGAATTCGAATCCGACGAGATAGCCAGCGCCGTCATGACACGGCTCGGCTAGCTTTCCGTTCCCCCCTCTTTCCAGACAGGATCTACATGACGACAATCACGCCGAAGCTGAACGAACCGATCGATGTCACGCTGCGGCGATTCCGGCGCGACATCGAGAAAATCGGGCTGATTCGCGAGCTGCGCAGCCGCACGAGCTACGAGAAGCCGACGACGGAGCGCAAGCGGAAAAAAGCCAGCGCCGTTGCCCGACAGCGCTTGCAGGCGAAGCGCCTGTTGCCGCCCCGAAAAATGTACTAGGCGTACCTCGTGTACGACATGCCGGCCGAGGCGCCACCGTTCTTCCCGCTGACCAAATGCGAAGTCGATTTCGATCGGGAGAACGACATGGTGACACTGCTGCCGAGCTTCTATGCCTTCGGTTGCGAGTACACCAGCCGCGGGTTGCTGATCGGGCGCAGCGATGCACTCAAACTGATTGCCGCGATCGAGAAGGCGCTCAGCATTCAGGAGTGAGCCGACAGCGGCGCGGCAGCCCGCTCGTCGGATTGCCGCCGTCGATGTCCGGCATCGTCAGCCAGTCGCCGCGCGCGAGAATCCCCAGCCCGATACGCGCCGCCGACAGAAGCGTTGTCGTTGCCGATCATGCTGCCGCGCGCCTTGATCGCATGTGGCTGGCCGTCCAGCGTCAGCTTCCACTCCGGACACGTGTGCAGCCCCGTGACAGGGATGCAGCGGCCGCCCATGAAGGCCGCGTGCCGACTCAACGTCTCGTCGTCTCCACCCAGGCACGCCCGCAACACGCGGTCTACGACGTCCGGTGATAAGCTCGGCATCGACGCGCTGTCGCGCATCCCGTCACCCGACCGACCCCACGCCTCCCGCGAGTCCGCCCATGCCCATCGCTCCTGCTGTCGTCGCCGCCTTCACCCCCACCGGCAAGCTCCGCGCCTCGATCAACCTCGGCAATCCGATCCTCGCGAACCGCGACCCGGCAACGGGCGAACCGTTCGGCGTATCGATCGACCTCGCCCGTGCATTCGCCGAGCGCCTGTCGGCCGACCTCGAACTCGTGGTGTTCGACACGGCCGGCAAATCGGTGCAGGCGCTGACCGACGAGCGCGCCGATTTCGGCTTCTTCGCGGTCGATCCGCTGCGCGGCGAAACGGTCGCGTTCACCGCGCCGTACGTGCTGATCGAAGGCTTCTATCTCGTGCCGGACGCATCGCCGATCCGCACCAACGCGGACGTCGACCAGCCGCACAACCGCGTGGCCGTCGGCAAGGGCAGCGCGTACGACCTGTTCCTCACCCGCGAACTGAAGGCCGCGCAGATCGTGCGCGCGCCGACGTCGCAGGCCGTCGTGCCGACGTTCGTCGAGCAGCAGCTGGAAGTGGCGGCCGGCGTGAAGCAGCAGCTCGAAACCGACGCCGCGAAAACGCCTGGCCTGCGCCTGCTCGACGAGCGCTTCATGGTGATCCGGCAGGCGATGGGCGTGCCGAAGAGTCGAGGCGACGCGGCCGCGGCGGCACTGAGCGCCTTCGTCGAGGAAATGAAGGCGTCGGGCTTCGTCGCCGATTCGCTGCGCCGGCACCGCATCACGGGCGCATCGGTCGCGCCGGCGGGCTGATCGAGAATCGCGGGCCGTCACGCCGAATGCGTCCGTTCGCTGGCCGCCGGGATCGTCCGGCTCGCGGCGCAAGCGGGCGATTTCAGCACGCACCTGCCCGATCCCAGCGCGCGTGACGCGTGCAACATCGCGGCAACGCAGCATCGCTCGCCGATCGGCGCCGGACGGGCGCACATGGCGCGGCGGCGCAGGTCATGCCGATCCGACGGCCGCCGAACAAGCGATGTGCTGCTCCGCAACAAACCGGTAGCCGGTTGCGTCGGCTTCGGGCACGAAGCGCCACCGGCGCCATCGCCATCGCCCGATCGGCCGTGACCCGGCGCTAGCGCAAACCCGAACCCGGTTGCACTGTTCATCGCGATTCTGGTCCTGTATCGTCGTCCCATCCCCGATTGCGAAACCGCTGCATGGGAGGCTTACGATGCGAAAAAAGAATGCTGCAGCCGTCTGGATCCTGATCGCGATGGTGGCAGGCATCGCGATCGGCTACATGGTCTTCACGAGCTTTCCGGACAAGAAGGCCGCCGCCGAAATCGCCGGGTACATCTCGCTCGTCTCCGACGTGTTCCTGCGGCTGATCAAGATGGTGATCGGGCCGCTCGTCTTCTCCACGCTGGTGGTCGGCATCGCGCACATGGGCGACGCGGCCTCGGTCGGACGCGTGTTCGCGAAAGCGTTCGGCTGGTTCGTCACCGCATCGCTGGTCTCGCTGCTGCTCGGGCTGCTGATGGCGAACCTGCTGCGGCCCGGCGACAATCTCGGCTTGCCGCTGCCGGACATCGGCGCATCGGCGAACCTCGCGACGTCCAAGTTCACGTTGAAGGATTTCGTCGGCCACATGGTGCCGAAGTCATTCGCCGAGGCGATGGCGAACAACGAAATCCTGCAGATCGTCGTGTTCTCGATGTTCTTCGGCGTCGCGCTCGCCGCGCTTGGCGAGCGCGGCAAAATCCTCATCGCCGCGATCGACCAGTTGTCGCACGTGATGCTCAAGATCACCGGCTACGTGATGAAGCTCGCGCCGCTCGCGGTGATGGCCGCGATGGCCGCGACCGTCGCGGTCAACGGGCTGTCGGTGCTGCTGAAGTTCGCGGTGTTCATGGGCGACTTCTACGTCAGCCTGTTCCTGCTCTGGGCATTGCTCGTGTGTGCCGGGCTGTTGTTCCTCGGCCGTCGCGTGTTCAAGCTGCTGGTGCTGATCAAGGAAGCGTTCATGCTGTCGTTCGCGACGGCCAGTTCCGAAGCCGCGTACCCGAAGATCCTCGACGCGCTCGACCGCTTCGGCGTGAAGCGCAAGATTTCGAGCTTCGTGATGCCGATGGGCTACTCGTTCAACCTCGACGGCTCGATGATGTACTGCACGTTCGCGTCGCTGTTCATCGCACAGGCGTACAACATCCACCTGTCGCTCGGCACGCAGATCACGATGCTGCTGGTGCTGATGCTCACGTCGAAGGGGATGGCCGGCGTGCCGCGCGCGTCGCTCGTCGTGATCGCGGCCACGCTGCATCAGTTCGGGCTGCCGGAGGCCGGGCTGCTGCTGATTCTCGGCGTCGACACGTTCCTCGACATGGGCCGCTCGGCCACCAATGCGGTCGGCAATTCGATCGCGAGCGCGGTGGTCGCGAAATGGGAAGGCCAGCTGCTGTCGGAAGCGGAAGCCGAAGCCAACGCGGCGCGCATCGAAGCGGAACTGGAAGCGACGATCGCCCATCCGACCGAAGTCTGACGGAGGCCCGGCGATGAAGATGCAGCGATTCTGGCGTGCGCTCGCGCTCGCGGGCCTGCTTGCCGCGGGCGCGACCGCGCACGCGGAAGATGCACCCTCGACGCCGCCGCGCGTCGAGCCGTTCGCGCCGGCCCAATTGACCGGCACGCTCGCGAAGGTGCGCGGCAGCGGCACGATCTCGCTCGGCTATCGCGACGCGTCGATACCGTTCTCGTACCTGAACGCGCGCAACCAGCCGATCGGCTATTCGATCGAGCTGTGCAAGGCGCTCGTGTCGTCGATCGAGGATGCGATCAACCAGAGCCTCACGATCCGCTGGGTGCCGGTCACGTCCGACAACCGCATCGACGCGGTGGTCAGCGGGAAGGTCGATCTGGAATGCGGCTCCACGACCAGCAACCTCGAGCGCCAGAAGCGCGTGGCGTTCTCGCCGATCTTCTTCGTGGCCGGCACGAAAGTGATGGTGAAACGCGGCGCGCCGATCCGCTCGTTCCGCGATCTCGCGGGCAGGAAAGTCGCGGTGACGGCCGGTACGACCAACGAGAAGGCGCTGCGCGACCTGAACGAGCGGTTCAGGCTCGGGATCCAGTTACAGGTGGTGCCCGATCATGCGCAAGGCTTCGCGCTCGTCGCGAACGGCAGCGCCGATGCGTTCGCGACGGACGACGTGCTGCTGTACGGCCTGATCGCCGAGAATGCGGGCAAGGGCGGCCAGTACGACGTGGTGGGCGATTTTCTGTCCTACGACCCGTACGGCATCATGTTCCGCAAGGACGATCCGCAGCTCGCGCAGGTCGTGAAAAGCACGTTCCAGGAACTGGCCGCCGACGGCGAGATCGCACGTCAGTACAAGCGCTGGTTTCTGCGCCCGCTTCCGTCGGGCTTGAGTCTCAACCTGCCGATGAGCCCGCAACTGGAGACCATCATCGAGGCGATCGGCGTCAACGGGAATTGAGCGCGGCGCCATCGTCGACATGAACTGACGAAACGAGAACGGCCCCGATGCCTCGCCAGGCACCGGGGCCGCTCGCCGGATGCAACGCGGTCAGCCGACCCGCGCCGCGCCCTGCTGCACCGCTTCGGCGCCTTCGCTGGCCGTTCGCGCCAGCACCGGCTTCAGCGCCTGCCCGGTATGGCTCGCGCTCACCTTCGCGAGCGCTTCCGGCGGCGCCGCCGCGACGATCGTGCCGCCGCCCACGCCGCCTTCCGGGCCGAGATCGATGATCCAGTCGGCTTCCGCGATCACGTCGAGGTCGTGCTCGATCACGACGACGCTATGCCCCGCATCGACCAGCCGGTGCAGCACGCGAATCAGCTTCGCGACGTCGGCCATGTGCAGGCCGACCGTCGGCTCGTCGAGCACGTACAGCGTGTGCGGCGCCTTCTGGCCGCGGCGCGTGATGTCGTCGCGCACCTTCGTCAGCTCGGTGACGAGCTTGATGCGCTGCGCCTCGCCGCCGGACAGCGTCGGCGACGGCTGGCCGAGCGTCAGGTAGCCGAGCCCGACATCCTTCATCAGTTGCAGCGGATGTGCGATGTTCGAGATCGGCGCGAAGAACGCCACCGCCTCGTCGATCTCCATCGTCAGCACGTCGCCGATATTCCGGCCGCGCCACGTGACCGCGAGCGTTTCCGGATTGAAACGCTGCCCGTGGCACACGTCGCACGGCACCTTCACGTCGGGCAGGAAGCTCATGCCGATCGTGCGCACGCCTTGCCCTTCGCAGGCCGGGCAGCGCCCGTCGCCGGTGTTGAACGAGAAACGCGACGCCGTATAGCCGCGGGCGCGCGCTTCGAGCGTATCGGCGAACAGCTTGCGGATCGTGTCCCACACGCCGATATAGGTCGCCGGGCACGAACGCGGCGTCTTGCCGATCGGCGTCTGATCGACTTCGAGCACGCGGTCGATCTGCTCCCAGCCGCTCAGCGACTCGCAGCCCTGCCACGCATGCGTGACGTTCAGCGACGGCCGCGGTGCGCTGCGCGCGAGCACGCTCGAGCGGCGGTTGGCAGCCGGCGCGTCCTGCTGCGCGGCCTTGCGCGCACGCCGCGTGGCGGGCGACGACAGCACCGAGCGGCCGACCGCGTCGAGCAGGTTCGTCATCAGTACGTCGCGCGCGAGCGTCGACTTGCCCGAGCCGCTGACGCCCGTCACCGCGACGAGCCGCGCGAGCGGAATGCCGACCGTCACGTCGCGCAGGTTGTGCAGCTTGGCGCCATGCACGGTCAGCCACGCTTCCGGCACGGCTTCACCGCCCTTCTTGCCCGGCAGGCTCACGCTGCGGCGCGGCTGCAACGGGTGCAGCATCGGCTGCGCGAGCAGACGTCCCGTCACCGAATCCGGCTGCGCGGCGAGATCGGCGACCGCGCCTTGCGCGACCAGCGTGCCGCCGCGCTTGCCGGCGCCCGGGCCGACGTCGATGATGTGATCCGCGCGGCGGATCGTGTCCTCGTCATGCTCGACGACGACCAGCGTATTGCCCTTGTCGCCGAGCTTGCGCAATGCGTCGAGCAGGATCTGGTTGTCGCGCGGATGCAGGCCGATCGTCGGCTCGTCGAGCACGTAGCACACGCCCTGCAGGTTGCTGCCGAGCTGCGCGGCCAGCCGGATCCGCTGCGCTTCGCCGCCCGACAGGCTCGGCGCCGCGCGGTCGAGGCTCAGGTAGCCGAGCCCGACTTCCTCGAGAAACGCGAGGCGGCTGCCGATCTCGCTGACGATGTCGCGCGCGATCTGCGCGTCGCGCCCGATGAGTTCGAGCGCGTCGATCCAGCGACGCGTGTCCGACACCGTCCACTGCGCGACCTCGACGATCGGATGCGCGTCGAACGTGACCGCGCGCGCGGACGGGTTCAGCCGCGTGCCGTGGCAATCCGGGCACGGCTCGTTGCCGACGCCTTCCGGCTCCTGCTCGTCCGACGGCAAGGTTTGCTCGCGGCCGCGATCGTCGCCGGCGAGCACCGTGTCGTCGTATGCGGCGCGCTGTTCGCGCGTGAGCGTGACGCCGGTGCCGACGCAGGTCGTGCACCAGCCGTGCTTGCTGTTGTACGAGAACATCCGCGGGTCGAGTTCCGGATAGCTCGTGCCGCACACCGGGCACGCGCGCTTGACCGACAGCACCTTGACCGCGCCGACCTGCGCGGTCGAACGATCGTTCTGCATCGCGTGGTGCAGCCCGTCGAGCGGCGCGAGCAGGTGCATCACGCCCTTGCCGAGCTCAAGCGTCTCGTCGAGCCTGCGCCGCAACTCGGCCTCGTTGTCCGGCGACACGACGATATCGGCTACCGGCAATTCGATCGTGTGCTCGCGGAAGCGGTCAAGCTTCGGCCACGGGTCGACCGTGACGAATTCGCCGTCGACGCGCAGATGTGTGCTGCCGCGCGCCTTCGCCCACTTCGCGAGATCCGTATACACGCCCTTGCGGTTGACGACGAGCGGCGCGAGCAGCCCGACGTGTTCGCCGCGATGATCGCGCAGCAGTTGCGCGGCGATCGATTCGACGGATTGCGACGTGACCGGCGTGCCGTCGTGAATGCAGTGCTGCAGGCCGAGCTTCACGTACAGCAGCCGCAGGAAGTGCCACACCTCGGACGTGGTCGCGACCGTGCTCTTGCGGCCGCCGCGCGACAGCCGCTGCTCGATCGCGACGGTCGGCGGAATGCCGTACACCGCGTCGACCTCGGGGCGCCCGGCCGGCTGCACGATCGAGCGCGCATACGCGTTCAGCGATTCGAGGTAGCGGCGCTGGCCTTCGTGGAACAGGATGTCGAACGCGAGCGTCGACTTGCCGGACCCCGACACGCCGGTGATCACGTTGAACTTGCCGTGCGGGATGTCGACGTCGAGCGACTTCAGGTTGTGCTCGCGTGCATTGACGATGCGCACGACGTCCTCGCCTTCGATCGCACGGCGCGCGCGCGCCGCGTTCAGCACGGCCTGCAGCGGCACGCCTTCGTCGGCGCGCCCTGCTTCGCCGTCCATCTCGCGGTCATACTGCAGCAGCGCCACGCCGGTATGCGATTCGGCGCACGCCTTCACGTCGTCGGGCGTGCCCGCGCACAGCACGAGACCGCCGCCGTCACCGCCTTCCGGGCCGAGATCGATCAGCCAGTCGGCCGCGCGGATCACGTCGAGGTTGTGCTCGATCACGATCAGCGAATGGCCGGCCGTGAGTAGCTTGCCGAACGCCTGCATCAGCTTCGCGATGTCGTCGAAGTGCAGCCCGGTGGTCGGCTCGTCGAACATGAACAACTTCGCGCGTGCGATGCGCGCCTCTTCCGTCGCGACCCGGCGCCCGTTGGCCGCCGCCGCCGACTCCGCAAGGAAGCCGGCGAGCTTCAGGCGCTGCGCTTCGCCGCCCGACAGCGTCGGCACCGGCTGGCCGAGCTTCACGTATTCGAGGCCGACGTCGACGATCGGCTGCAACACACGCAGCACCTCGGCATCGGTCGCGAAGAACGCGGCTGCTTCGCTGACGGTGAGATCGAGCACGTCGGCGATGTTCAGCGCGCGGCCGTCGCGCTCGATGCGCACTTCCAGAATCTCTGCACGATAGCGGCTGCCGTCGCAGTCCGGGCAGCGCAGGTAGACGTCGCTCAGGAACTGCATTTCGATATGTTCGAAGCCCGAGCCGCCGCAGGTCGGGCAACGGCCGTCGCCCGAGTTGAAGCTGAACGTGCCCGCGCCGTAGCCGCGCTGCAGCGCGAGCGGCGCCTTCGCGAACAGCTTGCGGATTTCGTCGAACGCGCCGACGTAGCTCGCCGGGTTCGAGCGCGTGGTCTTGCCGATCGGCGACTGGTCGACGAACACGACGTCGCCGACCTGATCGGCGCCCGTGAGGCTGCGGTACGCGCCCGGCGATTCGGTCGCCTTGCCGTGGTGCCGCGCCATCGCCGGATACAGCACGTCCTGCAGCAGCGTGGATTTGCCGGAGCCGGACACGCCCGTCACGCATACGAGCCGCTGCAGCGGAATCTCGACCGTCACGTCGCGCAGGTTGTGCTCGGTCGCGCCCTCGAGCACGATGCGCGGCGTGTTCGCGTCGACCGGACGACGCGCCCAGTTCGACGCATGCGCGACTTGCTTGCGGCCGCCGAGATACTCGCCCGTCAGCGTGTGCGCCGAACGGATGTCGCCGGGCGTGCCGTCGTACACGATCGTGCCGCCGCGCTCGCCCGGGCCGGGCCCCATGTCGATCAATCGATCGGCCGCGAGCATCACCGACGGATCGTGCTCGACGACGACCAGCGTATTGCCCGCATCGCGCAGCCGTTGCATCGCCTCGACGATCCGCGTGAGATCGCGCGGATGCAGCCCGATGCTCGGCTCGTCGAGCACGAACAGGGTTTTCGTGAGCGACGTGCCCAGCGCGGTCGTCAGGTTGATCCGCTGCACCTCGCCGCCCGACAGCGTGCGGCTTTGCCGGTCGAGCGTCAGGTAGCCGAGCCCGACGTCGCACAGGTATTTCAGGCGCGTGCGCACCTCGGCGAGCAGCAGCTTCAATGCATCGTCGAGCAGCGCGCTCGGCAGCACGATGTCGTCGAAGAAGCGCCGGATGCGCTCGATCGGCAACAGCATCAGGTCGTGCACCGTCAGGCCCGGCAGCGCTTCGAGCTGCGCGCGGCTCCAGTCGACGCCGCGCGGCATGAAGCGATCGGCCGGCGCGAGCACCGCGTCGGCGTTTTCCTTCGAGCCGAGCCGCCATTGCAGCGATTCCGTCTTCAGGCGCGCGCCGCCGCACACGTCGCACGGCGTGTAGCTGCGGTATTTCGACAGCAGCACGCGGATGTGCATCTTGTACGCTTTCGATTCGAGGTAGCCGAAGAAGCGCTTCACGCCGTACCACTGGCTCTGCCACTTGCCGTTCCAGTCGGGCGAGCCGTTGACGACCCAGTCGCGCTCGGCGTCCGTCAGCTCGGACCACGCCACGTCGCGCCGGATGCCGGCCTTCGCCGCGTAGCGCATCAGGTCGTCCTGGCACTCTTTCCACGCGGGCGTCTGCATCGGCTTGATCGCGCCGCCGCGCAGCGTCTTGCGCGCGTCGGGAATCACGAGGCCGAGATCGACGCCGATCACGCGGCCGAAGCCGCGGCAGGTTTCGCACGCGCCGTATGCGGAGTTGAACGAGAACAGCGCCGCTTGCGGCTCCGCGTAGCGCAAGTCGCTGTCGGGGTCGTGCAGCCCGGTGGAGAAACGCCAGATCACCGGCTCCGCCACCGCGTTTTCCGCTTCGGGCGCGAGCACATACACGTTCACGCGGCCACCGCCGCGCTTCAGCGACGCCTCGATCGCCTCGACCACGCGCACCTTGTCGGCCTGTTGCACGCGGAAGCGGTCGGCCACCACGTCGAGCAGCTTGCGCGGCCCGGTGGGCGACGCGACTTCGCGCTGCGCCTGCACGCGCGTGTAGCCGCTTGCCGACAGCCACTGCGCGATCTCCTCGTCGGACACCGCTTCCGGCAATTCGACCGGGAACGTGACGACGACGCGCGGATCGTCCGCCTGCGTGCGCGCGACGAGCTCCGCGTAGATCGTTTCTGGCGTGTCGTGCCGCACCTGCCGCGCGGTCTTGCGGTCGAACAGCTCGGCCGCGCGCGCGTAGAGCAGCTTCAGATGGTCGTTCAGCTCGGTCATCGTGCCGACGGTCGAGCGCGAACTGCGGACCGGGTTGGTCTGGTCGATCGCGATCGCGGGCGGCACGCCGTCGACGCGTTCGACCTGCGGGCGATCCATCCGGTCGAGGAACTGCCGCGCATACGCGCTGAAGGTTTCGACGTAGCGCCGCTGGCCTTCCGCGTACAGCGTGTCGAACACGAGACTCGACTTGCCGGAGCCCGACGGGCCCGTCACGACCGTCATTTCGCCGGTGCGCAGGTCGAGATCGAGGTTCTTGAGGTTGTGCTGACGTGCTCCGCGAATGCGGATCAGATTGCTGGATGACAATTTGCCTGCCCGTCTGAATGAGTTAGCCGGAATTCACGGTGCCGGAACGCTGCGGCGGATGCCCGCAGGCGCGGCGCACGGGCCGCAAGGGTTGGACCTGTGCGGCTCGAGTTCGACGGATACTATACTGTATATTCATACAGTTTTCCATTACCGCTACGACACGGCGAAATGGTCATGCGGTCGCACGCGCCATTGTCTGTCCGCTGGCCCGAAACCGCACTTCTTTATCTGAAAGCACGCGCCGGGCAAGTAAAAAATTCTGGAAATAAAAGCGGTTCCGTCTCTTTTTACCTACGGCGAAAATCCTCCGACGAATTCACAAAATGTCACAATCGCATCTATTACCGATGATTTATATTGCCTAACCGTTTGTTCCAGACGGACCAAAAAGCAAACGTTTGCTTGCTCGCCGCCCGATGTTTTTCAGGTGTCGGCCGACAAGCCGATCACGTTAGTCGGGGTGCATGAATGCGCATACTGGTGGTAGAGGATGATCCCGTTCAGGCCGAGGAAGTCCAGAGCGCGCTGGCTCCGTACCGTCACACGATCAAGGTCGTCGTCGACGGCGAGCAGGCGTTGCGGTTCCTGCGATCCCAGTCCGTCGACGCGGTCGTGCTCGACTGGCACTTGCCCAGCATGACCGGAATCGAAGTACTGAACTGGATTCGCACGCGCGCCGACGTCGAATACGGCGTGCTGTTCCTGACCAGCCGGGTCCAGGAACTCGACGTCGTCAGAGCACTGGAGGCCGGCGCCGACGATTACCTGACCAAGCCGTTTCGCGCGGAGGAACTGGCCGCGCGCGTCAACGCGCTGTTGCGCCGAGTCGCGCGCAACGTGAAGCGCGACGAGCCGATCCGCGCGGGCGAGTACGTGCTCGATCCGGTGGAACGCGCGGTCCGGCTTCGCGACAGCAAGATCGAACTGACGACCAAGGAATTCCAGCTCGTCGCGTGCCTCTTTCAGAACCTCGGCAAGATCATGTCGCGCGAGTTGCTCGCAACCACGGCGTGGGGGCGCGAACTGGGCACGGAATCGCGTTCGCTCGATACGCATATCTACCGGATCCGGCAAAAGCTGAAGCTCGGCATCGAGAACGGCTTGCGACTGTCGGCGATCTATACGCTCGGCTATCGGCTGGATCAAATCAAGGCGACGATCGACGTCCCGTGCGACACCCGGGTGCTGGTCGAAGATCAGGCTTGAGCAGGCGTCGCATATCGTAGACGGCGTTGCCTGCGGCACGGCGCAGTGCATCGGGTGCCGCGCCTTCAGGCGTTGTCGAAAAAATGCGCGCACGTCCGGTGCACGGACGCCGTCATTTTCCGCTGTACTCGCGCGACCGAAAATTCGGAATCCTATTTATTTGACTGAGGTGCGACGGCGATCGCCGCGCTTGCGAAGCGACGCGTCGAATGCGGTGCATTCGCTCGCGACGGACGGGCGTCGCGATCCATCGCGATGGAGGTGGGTCATCGCAGTTCCGTAGTTCACGCGAAGGTGACAAATGTTCACTTTTTGATTTTTCCGTCCTCTCCTAACATCTAGCCATCACAAGCTTCATTGAATTCAATACATTGTCACGAGAAATACAAATTCGAATTCTCCAATAAACAAATGTAGCGTTCCGTTTTAAAGATGACGTCACATCGGGATGCACGACACACAAGGATTCAGGCAACGCAGCGGGTTTATAAAGCAACGGCGATCCATCGCCAGATCGTGATTCACCCCTATAGAGATACAGTTATGCCCAATCTCACGAGACAATCCGTAGTTATCCAAAGTGAATCATTTTGCATTGGATATCGCCCGCACGACGCAACGGCCTTCCGCGCCCGCGCGCGCCCAACTCGCACTCGAGTTCGATCCGCCTCATGTGCGCTGCTCGTCCGCGATGAGAATCCGGCTCGATCGGGAACGACGTTCGATTCCGCCGACGTGTTTCCAAGCCATGCCAATCAGCCAATGCTCGACCCGGCCAAGCCCGTGCCATGCGCTCATTTCACGGAATCATGTTTCCGTTTCCGCATCGGCATTTCGATATTTTTCATCTGATTTCGCATAACTCACTCTTTCACATGAATACAACAAATAAACCCGGCCACACGGAAAGATGATCCCCTCCAATCCCAATCTATCCCCGGCGCCCTAATATCGATCTATTGATTTCCCGATCATCCGTGACTTTTATTTGACCACAAAAAATTAGCATTACTACTGAATTTGTCCTGACAGAACGTGACCATTTCACATGGAGCATCAACATGAACAGAGTGCACAAGATCATATGGAGCAAGTCGCGCGGGACGCTTGTCGCCGTGTCGGAAGTCGATAGGGCCGGGGGAAAAGGAAAGCCGGGGGCGTCAGGTGCGATCGATCGACGCGGCAGAGCCACCGAAGGCGAAATCGCCGTCAAGCGGTGCGCGATGGCCGCGCCGTCGGCCGACCACCGGCAGCAACCGTCCATGCGAGCGGTGATCGCCGCTTCGATCGGCATCCTTGCCGCAGGCATGCCGGTGCTCGGGTATGCACAGGCGGCGGGGTCCGTCACGGTGAACGGCTTCAACTGCGGCGCGGCTGCCGCAACCACCAACGCAATTGCGGCCGGATGCTCCGCGAACGCCGCTGGACAGGGATCGATGGCACTCGGCTTCGCCGCTGGTGCAGGCGGCGGCAATGCTGTCGCCATCGGCGAACATTCGAACTCGAACGGTAATGCGTCAACCGCCCTCGGCGCGGCAACGACCGCGACATCCGACGGTGGCGTGGCGCTCGGGGTGCTGGCCGCAGCCACCGGATCGGGGAACTCGATCGCGATCGGCTCGAATTCCGCGGCGAGCGGGTTCAAGGCCATTGCGGTCGGCGCCGGCGCCATCGCGAGCGACACGGGTGCAAGCGCATTCGGGCAGGCCGCTACGGCGTCCGTCAGCAGCGCGACCGCCATCGGCGGCGACGCCACGGCCAGCGGTATCGGCGCAACGGTCATAGGGCACGCGTCGGTGGCGACCGGCACGAACGCGTCCGCCTTCGGCGCATCCGCATCCGCATCCGCAGAGAACGCGAGCGCAATAGGCGATTTCTCCGTGGCGTCCGGCATCGGCAGCACGGCGCTTGGTGCCGGCTCCCGCGCAAGCGCCGACAACGCGGTGGCTGCCGGATTGAACGCAGTCGCTTCAGGCACGTCGTCGATTTCCGTCGGCAATGCCTCGATCGCGTCGGGCAATTCCGCCACGACGCTCGGCGCCGGCGGCACCGCGTCGGGCGACCACTCGACCGCGCTGAGTACGATGTCGACGGCCGCAGGCGGCTATTCGATCGCCATGGGTTTCAAATCCATCACGGCCGGCACGGCCGACGCGGGCGTGGCGCTCGGTTCGGGCGCGTCGGTCAGCGGCGCATCCGGCGTCGCGATCGGCGTGAACAGCGGCGTGTCGGGCGTGAACGCGGTCGCGATCGGCCCGGGCGGGACAGCCGGTGTCCCTGGTTCGGGCACGCAGGCGACTGGCGACCAGTCGATTGCCCTCGGCTACAACGCGCTCGCCAGCGGCACCACTTCGCAGGCATTCGGCGGGCAGGCAACGGCCAGCGGCACCAGTTCGATTGCGGTCGGCAATACCGCGACGGCGTCCACGCTGTTCGGCATCGCCGTCGGCAACCTGGCAACCGCTGCCGGCATTTCCGGCGTTGCATTGGGCGCGGGCGCGACCGCGAGCGCCGACAACACCGTGGCTCTCGGCGTGAATGCCGTTTCATCGGCATATGGCGGCGTCGCGATCGGCGTCAATTCCCAGGCGCTGGCCGGATCGACCGTCGCGTTCGGCGACACCAGCCAGGTCGCTGCGGCCGCGGGCGCGGGTTCCATCGCCGGTGGTCACAACTCGCAGGTGACGAGCGGCACGGGCGCCGTCGCGCTCGGCGAAGGTCAGACCGCCAGCGGGAACGGCGCGGTGGCGATCGGCGATCCGAATACCGCCATCGGCAACGGCGCAGTGACGATGGGCGCCAACAACACCGCGAACGGCAACGGCGCGATCGCGCTGGGCAACACGAACGTCGCGACGGGCCAGGGGTCGGTCGCACTCGGCAACGCGTCGCAAGCCAACGTCGCGGGCGCGATCGCGATCGGCGACACGGCGACCGTCCAGGCCGCCGCAACGAGCGGCGTCGCGCTCGGCTCGGGCGCCAACGCGAGCGTCGCCAACAGCGTGGCGCTCGGTGCGAATTCGACGACCACCGCCGCCACCCCGACCCCCAACGCAGTGATCGGCGGCGTGACCTACAACTTCGCGGGCACGGCGCCCACGGGCGTCGTGAGCGTCGGCGCACCGGGCGCGGAACGCCAGGTCCAGAACGTCGCCGCAGGTCAACTGAGCGGCGCCAGCACCGATGCCGTCAACGGTTCGCAGCTGTTCGCGACCAACGAACAGGTGACCGCCAACACCACGGCGATATCGAACATCACGAACGGCGCAGGGATCAAGTACTTCCACGCGAACTCGACGCTGGCCGACAGCCAGGCCACGGGGACGGACAGCATCGCCGTCGGCCCGCAGGCAGCCGCGAGTGCGGCCGACAGCTTTGCCGTCGGCAACGGCGCGCAATCCACCGCGGCGAGCGCGATGGCGCTCGGTGCGCAGACGACCGCTTCCATCGCGGGCGCGGTCGCCATTGGCGCGGGTTCCATCGCGGACCGCGCCATCGCCGCCGGCAGCGGTACGATTCCGGCCGGCACCCACACGGTACCGTTCAACACATCCGACGCGACGCTGCTCGGTGCGGTCTCGTTCGGCAGTGCTTCCGGCAACACGTACCGCCAACTGATCAACGTCGCCGACGGCACAAGTGCCCACGACGCCGTGACGGTCCGCCAACTGACCGGCGCACTGCAATCGTTCGCCGTGACGCCGACGATGTACTTCCACGCCAATTCGACCGCAGCCGATTCGCTCGCCGTCGGCGCCGAGTCGATCGCGGTCGGGCCGACCACCGTCGTCAATGGCGACAACGGTGTCGGCATCGGCAACGGCGCGATCGTTCAGCAGACGGCGCCCGGCGGCGTGGCAATCGGCCAGGCCGCGAATTCCGGGCAGGCCGATGCCATCGCACTCGGCAGCGGCGCGAATGCGACGGGGCCGCAGTCGATCGCGCAAGGGGCCAACGCCGTCTCGAGCGCATCGGGCGGCATCGCGCTCGGTTCGGGCGCGAACAGCAGCGCGGCCGATGCAATCGCATTGGGTGCCGGGGCAAGCGCGAACTTCGCGAACAGCATCGCGCTCGGCGCCGGTTCCGTCACGACGGTCGGCGCGCAGTCGAACTACATTGCGTACGGCCTGAGCAGCCCGCAATCGTCGGCCGGCGAGGTCAACATCGGGAACCGCAAGATCACCAGCGTGGCTGCCGGGTCGGCAGGCACCGATGCGGTCAACGTCAGCCAGCTCGAAGCCGTCAACCAGAGTCTGACAACCATGATCCAGAACCTCAGCAATACCAACGGCGGAACCGGCGGCTTCCCGTCGACGCCCGGCTCGTCGACGCCGCCCGCTTCGACCGGTTCGAACTCGTCGGCCGGCGGCAACGGCGCAGTCGCGTCCGGCTCGAACAGCACGGCCGTCGGCAACGGCTCGACCGCGTCGGGCGCGGGCTCGACGACGATCGGCGCCGGCTCGACGTCGTCCGGCAACAACTCGGTGGCGCTCGGCACGGGCAGCAACGACGGCGGACGCAACAACGTCGTGTCGATCGGCACGGCGACCTCGACGCGACAACTGACGAACGTCGCGGCCGGCACTGCCCCCACCGATGGCGTCAATGTCCAGCAGTTGAATGCCGCGGTCGGCAATGCAAACGCCTATACCGACGCGAAGATTCAGGGCCTGCGGCGAGACGCGGACGGGGGCACCGCCAGTGCGATGGCCGTCGCGGGTCTGCCGCAGCCGTCGGGACCGGGCAAGAGCATGGTCGCGATCGCCGGCAGCGTCTATCGAAGCCAGTCGGGCCAGGCAATCGGCATCTCGACGATCTCCGAAAACAATCACTGGATCTACAAGGCCGCCATCACGACCAATACGCGCAACGACTACGGCGCGGTGATCGGCGCGGGCTATCAGTGGTGATCGCCCGAACCTGACGTCCAACCGGAATGCACGACGACTGCGCGCAACGTTTCGGCGATCGTTGCCGCAGTCGTTGGGTGCGCCGCTCCTCACACGACGAGAGATACTGATCATGAAAATCCAATGGGCACTTGCGCTGTCCGCCAGCCTGCTTTGCGTTGCCACCCTCGAGGGCTGTGCCGTCGACGGCCCGCCCCGCTTTCCCGATCCGCAGTCCGCCAGCCCGAAGGGCGGCACCTTCGTGAACGTGGACAACCTGCGTAACGTCGGGCCCGGCCTGAACAAGGACCAGATGTTCGACCTGCTCGGCCCCCCTCACTTCAACGAGTGGTTCGTCGGCAGCCATGTCTGGAACTACCTGTTCGACTTCCGCCGCGGAAACGAAGTCGTCGCCTGCCAGTACCAGGTGCGATACGACCAGCACATGAAGGTGAGCGACACCTACTGGCGCGATCCCGCATGCGCGGACTTCGTGCGGACGAAACCGGTCGCGCCGGCGGTCGCGGCGGAACAGCCGGTCTCGACCATCGAGCAGTTCACGCTGCAGAGCGATGCGCTGTTCGCGTTCGGGAAATCGAGCATCGATTCGATGCTGCCGGCCGGCAAGGCGCAGCTCGACGATGCGATCGAACGGATCAAGCGCCACAAGGAGGTCACGAGGATCGTCGTCGTCGGGCATACCGACCGTATCGGCAGCGACAAGGTCAACGAACCGCTGTCGAGGGCGCGCGCGCAGACGGTCCGCGGCTATCTGGTCTCGCATGGGCTGAACGGCAGCATCATCCAGGCGGAAGGCGTGGGATCGAGCGAGCCGGTCACCCATTGTCCGCCGGGCCGCAGCAGCGCCGTGATCGCGTGCCTGCAACCCGATCGCCGTGTGTCGATCACGGTGAGCGGCCGCAACTGAAAAACCGCGGAGCCTGTGGCGTCGATCACGCATCGCCCGTGTGATCGGCGCCACCCATCGAACCGACAGGTGAAACCGGTCGAGCGTGCCGCCGGGCGGCAAGCCATTCATTGCGCGCGCAAGATGCTCTTCGCGACGTTCGATCATCGCGCTCATCGAACCGCCGCCGGGATGGCAGCAGGCCGCGGCGGCGCAATTCGCGTATCGCACGCCACGCGACGGCCGACGCGCCAGCACACCTTTAGACCCGGGGCCATGCCGAATCGCGCGGTTCGACGGCACTTGATTCGGTTTCCTGATCGAAAGCCAACAGCATTCCGGAAGACGATGATGAGAAGGGTCGGGGTTTATGTAGACGGAAGCAGCATGGACGCGAACGGCGGTCACATGATGCGGTACGAAGTGCTGCGCGCGCTCGCGGGACGCGCCGGCGCGACGATCCAGCGCCTGCACGCGTATCTGAGTTTCGACGAGCGCCGCGCGGCACGCTCGGCCGATTACGACGTACGGATCAAGGGCTATCAGGCCGCCCTGCGCGACAAGGGATTCCGCGTCACGGTGAAGCCGCTCAGACACTATGCGGACGAGGACGGCACGGAGACGGTCAAATCGAATTCGGATCTCGGGATGGCAATCGACGCGCTGTCCGAATCGGACAGGCTCGATACGGTCCTCGTCGCGACCAGTGACGGCGATTTCGTCGAAGTCGTACGAGCGCTGCAAAAAAAGGGATGCCGGGTCGAAGTGCTGGGGTTCGACAACGTGCCGCTCGAGCTGCGCGATGCAGCCGATCAATTCATCAGCGGTTACCTGGTCCCTGGCCTGCTGCCGATCCGCGACGCCGCCCCTGGCCTGCCGGCATGGGGGCAAGTCGGGTCCCGCGTGCGCGGCCTGTGCAACCGGTTCGAGGAGGATGACGGGTACGGCTTCATCGCGTTCTGGGCGTCGCTGCCCGATACGCCGCTGCTCGCGGCAGCCGAAACCAGCCCCGCCTACTTCCGCAGCAGCAGCTTTCTGGATTCGTCCGCGCTCACGCGGCTGCCGTCCCGAAGCACGGTCCTGGAGTTCGACCTCGCCCCGCCGGCAAAGCAGAACGGCGCGCTCGAGGCGCGCCGAATCCAGGTCGTTTCCGCCGTCTAGCCCAGCGAGGCGCCGCGACGATCGGCGCGCGCCGCCACGCGGCCGGTGAATCGCACGCCGATCGGCCCGGCGGCACTCATCCCGTTTTTCCGTTCGCACGACGCGGGAACGCAACTGCGCCGCGCTCAGTCGCCCATTGTGGCATCGTGATCGTGCCTCGACAGGAACATGAGGAACGTCGTCCCTTCGCCGACCTTCGATCGGACCTGCAGCTTTCCGCCGAGCGAATCCACCACCGTCTTCACAAATGCCAGGCCGAGCCCATGCCCGGACATCGATGCATGACTGTCCAGCTGCGTAAATTCCCGGAACAGCTTCTCCTGATCCCGTTCGGATATGCCCGCTCCATAATCGGTGACGGCGATCTTCACGTGCCGATCCGTGGCGGACAACTCGACGTCGACCGTCGACGCTTCCCGCCCGAACTTGATCGCATTGCCGATCAGATTGACGAACGCGCGCCGCAGCAACTGCACGTCGGCGATCGTGCTGAGCCCCGGCTCCGCCGTCAGATTGATCGTCGTGAATTTCGCGCTTGCCTGCGGCAGCAGATCGTCCACGGCATCCCCCAGCACCAGCGCGGGATCGACTTCGGCCAGCTTCGGCGGCAGGTTCTCGGCCTTGGCCAGGAACAGGAAATCGTCGGACAGGCTGAGCGCGCGCGTCGCATACTGCGACACCAGTTCCGCGAATCGCTGCGGCGTGTACCGCGACGGGTCGCGCTGCATCTGGGAAACCAGCGCGAGAATGGAAGCCTGCGGGGCTCGCATGTCGTGCGACAGGAAGCGCAGCGCCATGTCCCGCTGCCGCTCGGCCATCCGTACCGAAGAGACATCCGCGACATGGAACACCAGCGCGCCCTCGCCATGGAACGACGGACGGATCAATGCGCACTTGATCAGCAACGACAGGCCGCCGCGCGCATTGGCAATCTCGATGCCCTGATCGAGCTGGGATTTCGTTCGCGCCGATAGCGCGTCGCCGTCCGGCCAGTGATCGAGCGACGCCAGCGCCTGCGCGGCAAACTCGTTGGCCCGGTGCGACCCGGTGATCTGGAACAGTACGTCGGAAACCGCGCGTCCGACCGGCGAACTCCCCGCCCGCGAATGCGCATCGCGATTCGCGCACAAGGACATCACGCGCGCGTTCGCGAGCAGCACGATCCCCGCAGCCGACGCGATCAGCGTCGCCTCCGGCAGACTGTCGACCCATGCGTCGATCAGCGCGCGATACCGGCGCACTTGCGTGTCCAGCATCGCAACGCGACGCAACTGCCGCTGAACCGGATCCATGCAATGCCCGGCCTGGACAGGCCTCGCATGCAGCACGGGTTCGGTCGTCATCCGGTCCGTCAGCAACGCAGTGAAGCGCAACAACGCTTCGAGCCGTCGCCATGACCATAGCAGGTAGGCGAGCACGCAGATCGACATGCCGGTCGCGGGCGGCATGATCCGGCCTTGCCAGGTGAAGAGGGCGAAGGCGGTCGCCGCGATCGCGGCCGACATCCCTGCTGCCGCCAACAGGCCGGCGGAAGAACCGAGCCTGTAGAGCAGCGTGCAAATCGCGACAACGATCAGCTCGTTGAACAGCAGTTCCGGGCCGACACCCACGCGGCCGGGCATCGCCAGCCCGAAAAAGGCCTGGTCGACGCGCTGCAATGCATGTGCCGCCGTCAGGATCAGGCAAATCAGCATGAGCGCGAACGTCAGACCTACCCACTCGATTGCAAGGTTCGACGGCGCATGCCCGGGCGCCGGCCTGCCCTCGTCACATGAACGGCGCCATCGTGGCACAAGAAATCTTCCGAACATGTCAATCAGATGATGCTCCATCAATATCGCATTGGGCAACATTTGAAACAACCGCATCAAACGTCGCAAATCCCCCGACCTGAATACAGACAACCAAAAACCGTATTTTTATTGAATAAATTTATTATTTTTCAATTAAACTTCATTTGCAGAAATTCACAAACACACCACCCAAACAATCTTATCTTAGAGTACATCATCCAACAATAAAAGAATCACTTCCAATGCATCTATTGTATTCCAATTTAAAATAAATTGGAATCTGTTTTTAAATAAAATCAGAATGCAATTTGATATTTTCGGCGCCCGCTTCGGGTATTTCATACCGGACAATGGTGTCACCCAAAGCCGGCCACGACATTACAAAACGCGAATCGTAATTTTGATTCGCAACACGTATAAAGACCGCCACATCATCCGAAAAACAAGCATCGAAAAATATCGAATTCGAAATCAACACCGTTAAACAAATTTACATTTGATCACTTTTCGATATTGAAAATTTCAGCCCCGCTCCATAGAATTGGTCGATCAAACGACGAAGCCATTGCCTCCATCGGCCTGCATAAATGTTCACAAACAGCACATTTGCGTCAAACCATCCATTGAACGATGCCGAACGGGGACTTCGTCAGGACGAGTTCTTTTTCCTGATGCAACCCAAATTCGCATTGCAGGCATCTCGCCTGTCCGGCTTCGAGTATCTGATGCGCTGGCGACATCCCGAGCGCGGTGTGCTGGAACCGGCATCGTTCCTCAGTGTGATCGAGGATTCGTTCCTTGCCGCACGATTCACCCACCTCCTCACCCAGCACGCGACACGCACGCTCGCGCAGTGGACGGCGGCCGGATACGACGAACTGGCGCTTGCGATCAATTTGTCGTCGCGGGAACTGGGGCATACGGATTTTCCCGGTCAACTGGTTACGCTGCTGAAATCGCACGGCATCGATCCGGGCCGTTTCGAGATCGAACTGACCGACGTCGTGCCGCCCGCCCGGCTCGACTGGCTGGTAGAAGCCATCCATGCGGTGCAGGCGATTGGCGTGCGTGTCGCGCTCGACGACTTCGGCGCCGGCTTCAACTCGTTGACGCTGCTGCAGCAATTGCCTGTGGACATCGTCAAATTCGATCGCTCGCTGATCCGCGACGTGCTGCAGAACGGCGAGTCCACGCGTGTGCTCGAAACCCTGGTGCATCTTGCAAAAGGTCATGGCAAGCAGATCGTGATTACCGGCATCGAGACGGCAGAGCAACTCGAATGGGCCAGCACGCTGCCCGGTGTCGAGGGCCAGGGCTTCTACCTCGGCGAACCGCTGTGCGAAGCGGACGTCGATGGTTTCATTGCGAGCCGTCAACGCAGCCCCCTCGCGTAGACAGGCATGGCGCCCGCCCTGCCCGACCCATGCGCGACGCACCGACAGGTTCGGGCGGGTCACACGATTCCGATGCGACAATCGACCCTCGATCTACCACCGGATCAACGCCGAACCCCACGTAAAGCCCGAACCCATCGCCGGCGTCAGGACCAGATCGTTCTCCTTGATGCGCCCATCGGACACGGCCTCGCTCAGCGCCAGCGGAATCGACGCCGCCGACGTATTCCCGTGCTTGCCGACGGTGAGCACGACCTTCTCCATCGGCAGATTCAATTTGACGCCGAGCGTCTGCACGATGCGCTGGTTCGCCTGATGCGGCACGATCCAGTCGACGTCGTCCTGGGTCAGGCCTTGCGACGCGAGTGCTTCCTGCGACGCTTCGGCGAGGTTGACGACGGCATGCAGGAACACGTCGCGCCCCTCCAGGTGCATCTTGCCGGCGCCCTGCGTCGACGATACGCCGCCGTCCGTGTGAATCTTGTCGTGATATCGGCCGTCGGAATGCAGATGCGTGGTGAGAACGCCGCGCGGCGCGTCACCGTCGCGCCGTTCGGCGCGCAGCACCACCGCGCCCGCGCCGTCACCGAACAGCACGCAGGTGTTGCGATCCTCCCAGTCCACGATGCGCGACATCGTCTCCGCGCCGATCACGAGCGCGCTGCGAGCCTGGCCGAGCCGGATCATGTTGTCGGCGACCGACAGCGCGTAGACGAAGCCCGAACACACGGCCTGCACGTCGAACGCCGCACCGCGCTGCATGCCGATTGCCTCCTGGACGCGCACGGCCGTCGCGGGCATCGTGCGATCGGGCGTGCAGGTCGCGAGCACGATCAGGTCGACGTCGGCGCCGCCGATGCCCGCTTGCTTCAGCGCAGCCTTGGCCGCGCCGATCGCGAAATCGGACGTATGCTCGCCGCTCGCCGCGATACGGCGCTCCTTGATGCCGGTGCGCTGCGTGATCCACTCGTCCGACGTGTCCACCCTGCGCGCGATGTCATGATTCGTCATCCGCTGCTCGGGAAGCGCCGAGCCGCAACCGACGACGCGCGAGATCCTGTTGTCCGCGCGAGTGATGTCCGCCATCTTCCGTACTCCGGTGAAGGTCGATAAGGCGCCGGGCGACCGATCGATCGCAACCGGCGCACGCCGTTACCAGTTACCCGCGCTCGCGCTTTCGCCCGGCGCCGTGTCGGCGGCCGCGTCGTGCCCGCCCAGCGACACGAGATGTTCGGCCAGCGACATGAAGGTCGGGTAATCGTAGAGCACCGTGTCGTCGATCTTGATCTTGAGCCGCTCTTCGAGGAAGAACGCGAGTTCGACCGAATGCATCGAATCGAATCCCGCGTCGGCGAAGGTCTGGTCGAGATCGGTCGGGACCTGGAGATTGTTCGCTTCGGCCCACTCCTGGATCCACGCGAGAATGGTCTGTGCGGTCGCCGGGGTTCCGCTCACGTTTGCTGCTTGAAGTTGCTCGCTCATGGCATCGATCTCCTGCTGTCGGATTGAGAAAGAAAGGCGCGGCACGGACCGGGCCTTGTATGGGTGAACCGATTGAAGCCGACACACGCCGCCTAGATGGACGTCGCCCGCGCGAGCGAGTCGGCCACCGCATCCGCGGTGCCGACGCCGTCACCGAAGCACTCCGCGACGCGACGCGCCGAGGGTTCGCGCACGATCGAGTTGTGATCGTCGTCGAACACGCTCACCGTGATGTCGCCGCGCGTGAGAAGCCGCAGGCTCTGCGTCGCCTGCGCGCCCGACAGGTTGCCCGGCGTGCGGGCGGCAAACGCGTACGCGATGCGCGTGTGCACCTGTTGCGGCCGGTGACGCGCGAGCGCCAACGCACTGGCCGCGTGCAGCCGTGCGATATGCGCGAACATCGCGGGGTCCGCGCGCCGCCGTACGTCGCCGAGGTAAAAGTCACGATCGAGCATCGCATCGAAACGCGGATCGGCAAGCCACGATTCAACAACCTGCGTGACCTCCACGGCCGAAAACTCGCCATCGAGCTCGCGCAGCCGCATCGCGAATTCGCCGTCGTGGAGCGGGGAATCGATGATCGTCAACGGCGGCGCGGCAAGCCCCTGCGCTTCCCACTGCGCGGCCATCTCGTGCGCGACGATGCCGCCGAACGACCAGCCGCCCAGCAGGTCCGGCAGCTTGCCGTGTGCGGCGAGCAGCGCCGCACGATAGCGCGACGCCAGTTGCCCGATCGACAGATACGTCGGCGCGCGGCCCGGGTCCGCGTACGGATGGCGGACCGCGACGATCGTCGGATCGCCGGGCCACGCGGCAGCCAGATCCTGATAGCAGAGCACGTTTCCACCGACCGGATGCACGAGTGCGACGAGCGGCCCGACGCCCGAGCGTAGCGTGACGACGAGATCGCGATCGTCCGCCGCGGCGGGCTCCGGCTGCGCGATGTGCGCTCCGGGTTCCGTATCGGGCGCGTGGTGCGACGCGCCCAGCCACGTTGCAAGCGACGATAGCGACGCGCCGCGCGCGAGCATGGAAACCGGCGGCATCCGGCCGAAGTGCTGCTGAAGGCGCACACGCAGTTCGGTCAACGCCAGCGAGTCCAGCCCCTGACCGACGAGCGAAACGTCGTCGGCGAGGGTGACATTGTCGGATGCGACAGCCGCCGCCATCGCACGCAATGTCGCCAACACCTGTCCTGTATTCGCATGAGCGATCGCATCGCGGACGTCGGATGCTTGCAGCGCTGCTTGCCCGCGTGCGTCGTTCGCCGCGACGTCGTGCAGTTGCTCGCGCGACGCCGAGCCCGCCACCACACGATCCGGGAACGGCAACTCGAAGCGCTCGGCCTCGAACGGATAGCCCGGGGCTTCGGCCGGCCGCGGCGCGTTGCCATACAGGCGACTCCACGCAATCTTCTGCCCCACGCTGTAGAGGCGCGCACATCCATGCGCAAAGCCGGTCGATTCCGTTTCATCGTCGCCTTCCGGCCCGTCGGCGAGCGACGAGATCGCGCACTGCCAGTCGCCGCCGGCGACCGCGCGCGCGAGCTTGGCAAGCGCCGCACCGGGCCCCACTTCGACGAACACCGTCTTGCCGTCGGATGCGGCGACCAGCGCGTCATGAAAGCGCACCGGCTGCTCCACGAGATCGAGCCAGTGCTCGACGCCGGCTATCGCGTCCGTCGCGCGTTCGCCGGTGAGCGTGGAAATGATCGGAATCGACGGCGACGCGAATTTCAGCGGTTCGAGTGCGTGCCGGAATGCATCGCGCATCGACCGCAACATCGGCGAATGGCCGGGCGTGTCGTAGGTCTTGAGCAGCGACACGCGCTTGCCGGCCGCGACCATCGCGTCGTGAACCTGCGTGACCGCGGCCTTCGTCCCGCTCACGACGGTTTGCCCGGGCCCGTTGATGCCGGCCACGAACAGGTCCGTGTCGAACGTGAAGCGCGCTGCAAGCTCGTCGGCGCCGGCCGCGACCGCGAGCATTGCGCCGGCCGGCGTCGCCGTGTCGAACAGCCGGCCACGCGCCTCCACAGCCTTGAGGCCGTCGCCGAGCGACATCACGCCGCCGATCACGGCCGCCACATGCTCGCCGAGCGAATGCCCGATCAATAGGTCGGGCCGGACGCCAAGGTCCATCCATGTACGAGCCAGCGCGTAACACACGATGAAGTGTGCGAGCTGCCCCGGATGATGGCGCACGGATTCGGCGGTACGGCCGAGAATCGCATCGAGAACCTGCCGCGCCGTCTCTGTGTCGAGCTGACCGACGCATGCATCCGCATGTTTGCGGAACATGCCGTTCTCGTCGTACAGATTCGCGCCGATGCCGGGCTGCCACGCCCCTTGACCGGGTATCAGAAACGCGACGCGTGGCTTTCTCGGGTGCTCGCCCGCGTGCCATCGCCCCGTAGGATCCGCCGCGAGAAACGCGTCGAGCGCCGCAACGCAATCCCCTTTCGTCGAACCGACCAGCGCGACGCGATGATCGAAATGGTCGCGCCGCATGCACGAGGTGTGGCACGCATCGCGCAACGGCGTCGACGTCTCCGCGAGCCATGCACGCCATGCCGAGGCGACACGTCGAAGCGCTTCCGGCGACCGACCCGAGAGCGTCAGCACCCGTTCCCGTGCGACGTGCACGGCGGCATCCGGGGTGCGGTCCGGCGCGGCAAGGATCAGATGGACGTTCGTGCCGGTGATGCCGAAGCCGCTCACGCCAACCAACGCGTCGCCTTCGCCGAGCGGCATACCTTCGCGCGGGATCTCGAGCTGCGCGCCTTCCCATTGGAAACGCGGGTTCGGCGTCGTGAAGTTCACCTGCGCCGGCACGTGTCGATGACGCAGGACCAGCATCGCCTTGATGAAGCCGGCCATGCCGGCCGCGCCCTCCAGATGGCCCAGCTGTGATTTGACGGAGCCCACCCGAACCGGTTTGTCGCGCGTGGCGTGGCGCGCATAGACGTTGCGCAGCGCGGAGAGCTCGATCGGATCGCCGAGTGCGGTGCCCGTGCCGTGCGCTTCCACGTACGCAACGGCTTCCGGACGGATGCCCGCGCGAGCCAGCGCGCGACGGATGACGGCTTCCTGCGCCGCGCCGTTGGGGGCCGTGAGTCCGTTGCTCGCCCCGTCGCTGTTGACGGCCGACCCCACCAGCACGGCATCGATGCGGTCGCCGTGCGAGCGCGCATCGTCCAGTCGCTTCATCACGAGTGCGCCACCGCCTTCGCCGCGAATATAACCGTCGGCGTTCGCATCGAACGGACGGCACTGCCCGGACGCCGACATCGCCTGAAGCCGCGCGACGCCGATCGTTTCCTCCGGCCCGAGGATCAGGTTCACGCCGCCGGCGATCGCCACGTCGCATTCGCCCGCCTGCAGGCTCTGCGCGGCAAGATGGATCGCGACGAGCGACGACGAGCACGTCGTGTCGACGAAGATCGCGGGCCCGCTCAGGCCCAGCACGTGCGCGACGCGGCCCGGCGCCATCGCGCGCAGATTGCCGAGCTTCGAATAGGTGGTGATGCGCTCCGGATCGCCGGACCATACCGTGCGCCGGCCATAGTCGGCTTCGCCCGTCGTCATGAACACGCCGACGTTCGTGCCGCGCAGCTGCCCCGGCGCGATGCCGGCGTTTTCGAGCGCGGCCCATGCGAGTTCGAGCATCCAGCGCTGCTGCGGATCCATCTCCATCGCCTCGGCCGCCGACGTGCGGAAGAGCTTGCGGTCGAAGCAGAATGGATCGTCGACGTAGCCGGCCACGCGAGAATACGTGGTGCCCGGTTCATGCGGATCGGATGAATAGAATGCGTCGATATCGAACCGCTCGCGCGGTGTTTCGCGAATCGCGGTGCGGCCCGAATTCAGCAGCGCCCAATAGCTCGACGCGCACGACGCACCACCGGGAAAACGGCACGACATGCCGATGATGGCGACGCGTTTCGCGTCAGTAGTTGACCGATCCATACCGTTCTCTCAGCAAGAAGAATGCTTCGTGGCTAGTGGCGACGCGCGGCGTCGAGATCGTCGCGACTGCTCGCCTGGACCAGCACCGCCATGTTGCCCGGCAAGTGCTCGTTCGAGCGGATCTTCGCGTGCGCGTCCGGCAGGCGGTTCCACGGGAACACTTCCGACAGGCACGGATCGATCTTGCCGCCCATCACGAGCCGGTTCGCTTGCGCCGCTTCCTTGAGGCTCGCGAAGTGACTGCCCTGGATGCGTTTTTGCCGCATCCATACGTAGCGTGCATCGCAGGTCAGGTCGTAGCCGCTCGTCGCCGCACAGAAGACGACCATGCCCCCGCGCTTCACGACGTAGCAGGACGGCGCGAAGGTATTGCGGCCCGGGTGTTCGAACACCATGTCGACGTCGCGCTTTTCGCCGAGCGCATCCCAGATCGCCTTGCCGAACTTCTTCACGCCGTCGACATAGGTGGCGTACGCGTCTTTTTCATCGACGGAGGGCGGCGTGCCCCAGCACGAGAAGTTCGAGCGGTTGATCACGCCGACCGCGCCGAGCCGCTTGACGAATTCCGCCTTCGAATCGTCGGAGACCACCGCGACGGGGCGCGCGCCGGCCAGCGCCGCGAGCTGGATCGCCATCGTGCCCAATCCGCCTGCCGCGCCCCATACGAGCACCGACTGGCCCGGCGACAGCACGTGCGGCTTGTGTCCGAACAGCATCCGGTATGCGGTGGCGAGCGTGAGCGTGTAGCACGCGCTCGCGGCCCACGTGAGATGCTTCGGGCGCGGCATCAGCTGCGTGGACTGGACGCGCGCGAATTGCGCGAACGAGCCATGGGAGGTCTCGTAACCCCAGATGCGCTGCGACGGCGACAGCATCGGATCGCCGCCGTTGCATTCCTCGTCGTCGCCGTCGACCTGCGAGCAATGCGCGACCACCTCGTCGCCGACCTTCCACTTCTTCACGTTCGACCCGACGGCCCAGACGATGCCCGCGGCGTCCGACCCGGTGATGTGATACGGATCGTCGTGCAGGTCGAGCACCGAGAACGGCTGACCGAGCGCTGCCCACACGCCGTTGTAGTTGACGCCCGCCGCCATCACGAGGATCAGCACGTCGTTGGGGCCGACCGACGGCACGTCGACGATTTCCTTCGTGAACGCGCGCTGGGGCTCGCCGTGATTCTCGCGGCGAATCGTCCATGCATGCATTTTCGCGGGCACGACGCCGAGCGGAATCGGGCTGCCGATCTCGAACAATTCAGACTGGTCACGTCTCGTTTCGACCGCCATATCCAATACTTTGGCATCCATATTGATATCCCCAAAAGATCCGATTCGATTGAGATGACGCTCGCAGGTCAGGCCGCGGCCATGCCGCCGTCCACGGAGAGCGCAGTGCCCGTCATGAACGACGACTCTTCGCTCGCGAGGAACAGGACCGCCTTCGCAATCTCGTCTTCGGTCCCCAGGCGGCCTACCGGATGAAATGCCTTGATCTGATCGGTCATGCCGGTCTCGCCGAGAAACTTCTCGACCATCGCCGTCGCGACGAAGGCCGGGCAAATCGCATTGACGCGAATATTCTGCTTCGCATATTCGAGCGCCGCCGCTTTCGTCAGGCCGAGAATGCCGGCCTTCGACGCGTGATACGCGCAGCCGCCGAATGCCGATGCCACTATTCCGTAAGTGGACGACATATTGACGATCGCGCCGCCGCCTGTTTTCAGCATTTCCGGAATTTCGTATTTCATCGACAGGAACATCCCTTTCAGGTTGATGTCCACGACGAAATCCCAGCTCGCCTCGTCGGTATCGGCCACCGGCTTGCCGAACGACTCGACGCCGGCATTATTGAAGGCGATATCCAGCCGGCCGAATTCGCTTACCGTTCGCGCGACCGCATTTGCGCAATCGTCCGCGCGGGAGACATCGGTCTTCACGAACATCGCGTTGCGGCCCGAGGTGCGAATTGCCTCGACGACGGCCAGCCCCTCGTCGGTACGACGCGATGCGATCGCGACATGCGCGCCTTCCGCCGCAAACCGCAACGCGGTGACGCGACCGATGCCCGAACTCCCGCCGGTCACGAGGACGACCTTATCTTGAAATCTCGACACTGCACTCTCCCGGTTGCGTTGATATGACGGATTCCTGATAGCCATCCGTTGATCCATTCCACCCGTCTGAATCCAATTGCCATCTCGTAGTCGGGACGATTCTAGACGGCGAAAACCGGGCGAAGATGAAAGTTCATAAAAGTTCAAATTTGATTTTCTAGCGGGCGAATATCATCCGGAACGTCAGTGGCTTCAGCGTTCAACCGATTGAGTCAACCATGCACGCGAACACGATATCCAGACATGAACTCGGCATGTCCGTCATCCATGCCATTGGCGTCGAAGGCTTCAGCGGCCTCAGCGCCGCGCTCGATCGCCTGGATCCGGATTTCGGGCGACTGCTCGTCGAGGGCGCTTATGCGGACATCATTGCCCGCCCCAATCTGTCGCTGAAAAACCGCGAACTGGTGACCGTCGCGGCGCTGACCACGATGGGCAATGCCGATTCCGCACTCAGATACCACGCGGGCGGCATGTTGAACACGGGCTGGACGCCCGAGGCGCTGTTCGAAACGGTCTTGCTGACGCTGGACTACGCAGGGGTGCCGGTGGCGATGGCCGGCATGCTCCACGTCGCGGCGTTGCTGCGGGAGCGTGGCGTCGGCGCCGACCACGTGGCCGATCTCGTTGAAGGGTACGATTGCGCGCTCGCCTACCTGCTGCAGCGTCGGCAGCGGCCATTCGATGCGCTGACGCCCAAGGAGCGCGGACTCGCGACGCTCGCGATCGTCATCGCACTCGAAAATCGGCACGACGCGGTCCGCCAGCAGTTGAGGGTCTGTCTCGATGTCGGCTGGACGCGCAGTGAACTGACCGAGGTATTGATTCAACTCACCGGCTATATCGGCTGGCCGCTGGTGCTGCCCGTGTCGCGCATTGCGCTCGCCGTGTTCGATGCGGCGGACGGCTGCCCCGGTTCGGCGCAGGCGAACGCAGTCACCGCACCGGAAGCGCCGGAAGCGTCCGAACGCCGCATCGACGCGCCCGGCGCATACACCGATATGTCGCGCGAACTATCTCGTTGCCTCGACGAGCTTCAGGCGTCGACGTCGCAGCCGGCTTCGATCGAAAACACGAAGGCACGACACCTGACGGCCATCGCCTGCCTGACTTGCGTCGCCCGCAATGCCGACGTCGACGCACTTGCGGCTCATATGCGCGGGGCGCTGTCGCTCGGCGCATCGCAGCGCGAAATCATCGATGCCATCGTCGGCGCATTGCCGCACGCCGGTGTGCTCGCCGCGCAATGGGCGCTTGACTCGGCAAATCGATTGTTCGCGTCGCCGGATGTGCGCACGGCGCCGCAACAGGAAAGCGCAGCGGCATAGCGAACGACGACGCTCGCCCCTCCAACACGACGTGGTACGAACGATACGGGAACAGACGATGAACGACGAAGGCGGATACGATCTCGAGGATCTCATCCCGGGCATGAGTGCGCGCTTCCTGAAAACACTGTCCGAGCGCGACGTGTTCCTCTTTGCAAGCGCGTCGGGCGACAAGAATCCGGTGCACCTCGACGACGCCTATGCGAAGCAGACACGATTCGGCGGCCGCATTGCCCACGGCATGCTGTCCGCCTCGGTGATATCGGCGGCCATTGCGACGCACCTTCCCGGCCCGGGTTCGATCTACCTGTCGCAGGATCTGCAATTCCGGCGCCCGGTGAAGCTCGGCGAAACGGTTTGCGCGACCGTGACGGTCAAGGAGATTCTCGCGAGCCGGCGGCGGGTCGTGCTGGAAACCTGTTGCGAAGTCAACGGTCTCGTCGTGGTGGAAGGCACGGCGGTCGTCATGCCGACGAACATCGCGGAGCGACGGAAAGACGCGGCGAACGTACAGGGTCAGGAAGTTTGACGGCCTGGCGTGGCCGGCACCGCGTCAACGCCCACGTCGGGCCGGAATCCGTTCAGCCGCCGCCCGCCGCATAGGCAATGCACGACCGTGCGAGCACGTCGGTCGGGTCGACGAGCGTCGCGCGTTCGCCATTTCGCGCGACGTATTCGCCGCCCGGCAGCAGGATCGGCAGCTCGGTGCAGCCGAGCACGATCACGCGCACGCCGTCGGCGATCAGCGCGTCGACCGCCGCGCCGATATCCTCCTTGCACCGCCCGGTCGTGAAGCCGGCCTTCACGCCGTGCTTGCCGTAGATCGCCTCCATCACGCGCGCCTGCAACGCGGCCGTCGGCGCGACTTGCAGGAGCCCTTGCAATTCGAGCGCCTTTTGATAGACGCCGCTAGCGATCGTGCCGAACGTCGCCAGCACGCCGACCTCGCGCAGCGCCGGCCACGTATCGCGCAAGTGCGCGACCGTCACGGTCAGCATGTTGACGATCGGAATTCCAAGGTGCGGCTGAATCCGTTCGACGAACGCGTGCGCGGTGTTGCACGGAATCGCGATGACGTCCGCCCCGCCTTCCTCGAGCCGCTTGCAGGTGGCGTACAGCGAGATCGTCGGGTCCGCGCCGGCGCCCACCAGGTTCTCCGTTCGATCGGGAATCTGCGGATTCTGTTCGACCAGCAGCTTGACATGGTCCTGATCGCGGGACGCCGGCGTGTTGCGCACGATCTTGTCCAGAAAATCGACCGTCGCGGCTGGGCCGACGCCGCCGACCACGCCGAGCTTGAACGCCGCCGCACGCAAAGCCGGCTGTTCGGTCAGCGCGTACTGCGCATAGGCCTGGTTCGAATCCACCAGCGGTACACGCCGCGGACGGATTGCATCGGCGACCAGCGCGATCTCGGTCAGGCCGGGGACGATCACGTGCACACGCTGATCGATCAGGTCGTCGCACGCGCGGCGCAACCACTCGACCGGACGCCCCCGAAGATTGCCGCGCTGGATGCCGTCGGCGCCGTAGATGGCTTCGGTCACGAGGTCGATCCCGTCGTGCGGCCGCGGATAGACGACTTCGAACCGCGGCGACGGAAAATACGCATCGAAGAGCCGCTTGTCCCGCACGTAGTCGGAAGCCAGCACGCCGATACGCGTCGCGTCCGGGTGCGTGCGCCGCACATGACTGCGAACGGCTTCGACGATATCCACGATCGGCAGGCAAGTATTCGCCTTCAGCTCGTCGATGAACGTGTGGCTCAGGAAGCACGGCAGCACGACCGTCGTCACGCCGCGCTTCTCGAGCTGCCGGATCATGTCGAACACGTACAGCTTGCGCTCGGCGGTCGCGGCACTCCCCTCCCCCGAGCCGTCGAACGGGTGTTGCTCGAAGATCACTTCGGGGTGCGCGTCGTCCGACGACGCAGGCGTCGCCTTCACCATCTTGAAGAACACGTCGGCACTGCCCAGCGGCCCGAGGCCGCCGACCACGCCGAAAGTCCGCCGCGCGGTCACGTTGTCCGTGCGCATCATGCATTCAGCTCCGGCCGGTCGAACACGGCGTCCCGCGGCTTCGCGGCGCGCCGGCTTTCCCATTTCGCGATCACCGCCGTCGCCACGCTGTTGCCGATCACGTTCGTCATCGTGCGGCCCATGTCGAGGATCTGGTCGATCGCAAGCACCAGCGCGACGCCGGCCACCGGCAGATGGAACATCGGCGCGACCGCCGCGACCACGACCACCGACCCGCGCGGCACGCTGGCCATTCCCTTGCTGCTCAACATCAGCACCAGCAGCATGAACACCTGCTCCGACAACGGCATGTGCACACCGAACGCCTGCGCGATGAAGAGCGCGGCAAACGCCTGATACATCATCGAGCCGTCGAGGTTGAACGCATAACCGAGCGGCAACGTGAAGCCCACCACCTTCTTGTCGACGCCGAACTGCTCGAGCTGCTCGGTCAGCCGCGGATACGCGGCCTCGCTGCTCGCGGTCGAGAACGCGATCAGCGCGGGTTCGCGTACGGCCTTCAGCAGGCTTCCGATACGTCGTCCGAGAAACAGGTAGCCGACGCCGATCAGGATCGCCCAGAGGACGAGCAACCCGAGATAGAACGCGCCGATCAGCTTGCCGTACGTATAGATCACGTCGAGCCCGCGCAGCGTGACCGACGACGCGATCGCGCCGAACACGCCGAGCGGCGCCGCGCGCATCACGTAGTTCGTCAGGCGCAGCATCACCGGCACCATCCCGTCGATCGACCGGATCACGACGCTCACGCGCTCGTCGTGCTTCAGCGCGCTCAACGCGATGCCGAGAAACGCCGAGAACACCAGGATCTGCAGGATGTCGTTGCGCGCCATTGCGTCGAGCAGGCTGGTCGGGAACGCGTGCGTGATCACGTCCCGTGCGTTCAGCGCGGCGGTGTTCAGTCCGGCGCCGGCCTCGCCGGCAGTGGCCGTGAGGTTCAGGCCGGCGCCCGGCTGCAGCGCATTCGCCATCGCGAAGCCGAGACTCAACGAAATCAGCGACGCGCAGACGAACCACCCGATCGAGCGCAGGCCGATGCGCCCGACGTCGCCGCCGCTGTCCATGCCGGCCAGCCCGGATACGAGCGTCACGAACACCAGCGGCGCGATGATCATCTTGATCAGCCGCAGGAATATGTCGGTGACGATCGAGAAATAGCCGGCGACTGCTTTGAGCGGGGCCGGGTCCTCGATAGTCGCGTGGCACGCATAACCGGCGACGACACCTGCGATCATGCCGACTGCGATGCTCAAGGTAAGGCGATTTTTCATGTCCGTTCGTCCGTGGGTGGCGCCCGGCCGCCGGAAGGCGGACGAGCGTGGCGAAGAAGGCCGCGCGACGCGTGTCATGCGTCACATTTGCCGTTGGAACGAATGGTAGGGAGGACCGAAAAAAACGTGATGCCGGAGCAACATGGCGGTATGCGAGCCCCGCATAACGCGGGAAAACCCCCGGCTCAGCCGAGCCGGGAAGGCGCCGCGCGCAGGTGCTGCCACAGCGTGTCGAGAAATTCGCTGCGGTTCGACACGTCGCGATACACGCGCAGTTCGATTTCCAGGTTCCACGCCGCCGGCCCGGCCGGCACGAGTTCGCCGGACGCCAGTTCGGCGCCGATCGCGCTGCGGGGCAGCCATGCGACGCCCTCGCCTTCCATCACGAGTTTCTTCAGCACTTCGGCCATGTCGGACTCGTAGTGCAGTTGCAATGCCGGCGCGTCCGATGCGCGGCCGAGCAGCAGCGCGAGGCAGCGCCCGAAGTAGCTGGTCTCCGTATACGAAATCAGCGGCAGCGGATGCTGCTTCGTACCGGGCAGGCGGAATGCAGGCGCGGACCGACGGTTCGGCCGGCACGCCGGCATCAACGTGTCGAGCCCGACGGTCAGGTGCGCGTACTTCGCGGGATCGAGATGAAGCGGCAATTCAGGATGGTGGTACGCAAACATCAGCTCGCAGTTGCCGTTGACGAGCATCAGGATCGAATCGTGGACATTGGTCGGAATGACGCGCGCCCGCACCTCGCCGAAATGCGGCGCGAGCGCCTTGAGCCAGCCGGGCAGGAAACTCAGTGCGATCGTGTGGCCCGCGGCGATCTGCAGGCTCTTGCCGGCGATCCGCTGCTCGGTGCGGATGATCGCGCGGGTGTCGAACAGGCGGCTGAGCACGTCCTCCGCCGTCTCGCGAAACAGGCGGCCGGCCGGCGTCAGCACCGGCGGAAAGCTGCTGCGATCGATCAGCTCCGCGCCGATCCATTGTTCGAGCGACTGGATGCGGCGGCTGAAGCCCGATTGCGTGACGTTGCGAAATTCAGCGGCCCGGGAAAAGCTTTGATATTGAGCGAGGGCGAGGAAGTCCTCGATCCATTTGATTTCCATGCTGGCCCTCGAGATGCGCGGAAGGAGTCGGGGTGCGCGCGGCACTCAACCGACGAACGCACACATTGTATGTGCTCGTCGCGGCCGTCCACGCTCCGAAGCCTGCTCCCGCCGACGGGGCATGCAGTGCGGCGAGGTCGACAAGCGCCTGTCGCGGCGCGTGACGCCGCGCTAAGCCGGTTTGCGCAGCGGCTCCAGCAGGTGCCGCAAGCCGTTATGGTCGATCTCGTGCATGAGCGCGAGCTGTCGGCCGAGTTCCCCGCGCGGGAATCCTTCGCGCGCCAGCCAGTTGAGGTAGGGGCCGGGCAAGTCGGCAATGAGTCGGCCCTTGTATTTTCCGAAGGGCATCGTGACGGCGACAAGGCATTCAAGATCAGGGGTGCGCATGCGCGCATTGTGCACGGCTTTTCGCTCCCGCGCGCATCGCGGCCCCGCTCCGTGCCCACCGCTCCACGGCTGCGAATCCGGCCCTTCACGGCCGGCCGAATCGGCAAACCGGCCCCGATTGACGGCCGGATTCGCATCAACTGCCGACTTCGTTGCTGCCTGCTAGACTGAAACTTCCCCCTGCAAAACGATGGAGGGAACCATGATGTCCATCTACGTCGTGAAAACCGGCGAGCAGTTCCTGTGCACCGCCGAGGACGGCGATATCGGCATGGCACCGGCAATCGAAGACGCCGCATCCTTTGGTTCGTATGACGAAGCGGAAAAAGCCGCGAGCGCGCATGCCGACCCGGGGTACGAGATCGTGGCCGTCTGCATGATCAGGCACTGAACGCCGATCCCCGGCCCGGTACCGAAGGCGATCCGCGTGCGGGACGCCGGTCGTCGTGCGACGGCGGCGTTCCTGTGACGGACACCGCATGCGCACGCCGCGACGCGCCTTTCCCGCCGCGCTCGTCTGTGTCGAACATCCTTGCCGCAAGCGAGCCGTCCGGCTTCGACGGCCGCGCTTGGCGGCAACTGGGTCGCAGCGTCCTACTTCTGCAGCGAAATCTCCACGCGACGATTGCGCGCGCGCCCTTCGGCGGTATCGTTCGACGCCGCCGGACTGGCTTCGCCGTGACCGGCCGCGGCGAACGCATCCGCTTTCAGCCCGTGCTCGCGCAAATACCCGGCGACGGCATCCGCCCGGCGCTTCGACAGCGCCTGGTTGTGCGCGTCCGAACCGGTCGCGTCGGTATAGCCGTCCACTTCCACGCGCGAGAAATGCCGGTCGCCCTGCCGGTTCAACAGCGCGTCGAGCGCGGCGGTGGCCGCGGACGTCAGCACGGCCGAGTCGGTCGCGAAATATGCGTCGCCGGTCAGGCTCACCTTCTCGGCCGGCGCGGGCGCCGGTGCAACGGCCGCGGCGGCCGGCGCGGGCGCCGCACCGCACTGGAACACGATCGAATGCGGATCGGCGCCGTCGCGGTAGGGCGTGGTGGTGTCGACCAGGCGCACGGCCTCGTTGCCGCACATGCGCGTCGCGACCTTCATGCACGTCTTCGCGGTCGACAGGATGCCGTGGCAGTCGACCTGGAACGTCCGGATACCGTTTCGCGACTGCAGTTCGTACGCGTTGTACGTCGGCCCCGACGCACTCGAACAGCCCGCGAGGGCAACGACGGACGCCAGCAGGGCAAGATGGATGTTTTTCACTTGATGACTCCGAGAATGCGATGGGCGCAGCGTGCGCGGCGCGATGACGCGGCCGCACGCGCGTGCGTTTGCTTTCGGCGCGGCCCGCTCCGGCAACTCGTGCCGGAACGAACCGCTGCCCGCGATCACTTCCACTGATACAGCATGCCCGCGCCGACGACGCGCTGGCTGCCGGCGAAACCGCCGTTCACCGTCGCCTTCAGGTTCTCCGTGATGCGCGCCTGCACGCCGACCGCCATGGCCTTCTGGCCCTGGAACGTCGCCGTGCCGACCCCCATCGCGAAGTTCGAATCGCGGTCCATGTGCGGAATCGATGCCAGGGCGGCGGTCGCGGCGATCCCCTCGCGGGCCATCGAATCGGTCTGCTGAATCTGCTGCTGCATCTGCGTGAGCTGGTTGTTGACCGTGTTCAGCGACTGCGTGAACTGGTTCGATACCGCGTTGAGCTGGTTCACGTTCACCGCGTCGGTGCCCTGCGTGCCGGCCGCGACGTTCACGACCTGCCGCGGCGAATCCCCCGAGCCGACCGCGACGACGTTCGAGCGCCCGCCGTCGTTGCTGCCCGCGCCGAGTGCCGTCGAGTTGTTGCCCGATGCGGTCGACCCCACGCCGATCGCGGTCGAGCCGTTGCCGGACGCCGTCGAACTATTGCCGACCGCCGTGCTGTTCGAGCCCGACGCGACCGCCCCCGAGCCGCCCGCCGACGAATTCGAACCGCTCGCCCCCGGCGGCACGTTGCCGCCGGTCGGGTTCGTCGTGTACTGCCCGCCGAGGTTGGTCGTGCGCTGGTCGATCAGCGTCGTCAGCTGGTTCGCGACCGAATCGAGCTGCGAGACGTTCACCGCGTCCGTGCCGTTCCTGCCGGCGGCCAGCCCGGTGATCTGCCGGTTGCCGACGTTGATTTCGCCGGCCGACGACTGCGGGCTGCTCAGCCCGTACGCGACGTAGTTCGTCAGCGCGCCGACCGTAGTGAGCGAACCGGCACCCAACGCCACGCTGTTCGCGAACGTCGCCGAGGCCCCTGCGCCGAGCGCGAGCGCGTCGGTCGCGCTGCCGCGCGCCCCCGAGCCGAGCGCGACGCTGCCCACGCTGACCGCAACCGCATTCGCCCCCTGTGCGACCGACTGCGCGCCGGTCGCCGTCGCGCCGCTGCCCAGCGCGATCGCATCGGCCTGCGCGGAACTCGCCGCCTGCCCGATCGCGATCCCGCCCGGCGCGGTCTGGTCGACGATCGCGCCGTTGCCGATGCCCACGCCGTTGTCGCCGTTGACGACCGTCGTCGGTCCGACCGCGACCGATTCCGCGCCGACCGCGAGCGAATCGCCCGCCGTCGAATTCGCGTGGAAGTACTTCTGGCCCGTGACCGCGAACGACTGCAGCGCGCCGGTCAGCTGCCGCACGGTCACCGCATCCTGCTGGCCGGTGCCGTCGGCGACGTTGGTGATCTGGCGATACGTCCGGTTCGTCGCATCGCCAACCGAAACTGCGCCGAGCAGCGTCTGGTCGGTCGTGTCGAACGGGATCGACGCACTGCCGTTGCGGATGATGCCGGACGCGGGCGCCGTCGCGCGGTCGGCCACCGAGCCGGAGCCGAGCGCGATGCTGCCGTCCACCCGCGAGATCGCGTTCGGGCCGATCGCGACGCTGTCCAGGCCGCGCGCCTGGCTGTCCGGCGCGGTCGAGTTCGCGTGGAAGTACTTGATGCCGTTCGCGTTGATGTTGTCGATCGCGGAGCCGACGTTGTTGTTGATGGTGGTCGAGCCGTCACTGTTGTACGTCACGTACGACGGCGCGGAGATGGTGCCGGTGGTCGGATCGTAGGTGGCGCCGCCGCCGATCGCGCCGGCCGTGCTGTTGCCGAGGTTAGTGTTGTTGTTCGTGATCGAGCTCAGGCCGGTCGACAATGAACTGATGCCGGTCGACGTGGCGGTAGACAGCGAGGTCAGGTTGCTGTTGGTCGAACTCAGGCCGGTGGACAGCGAGCCGACGACTGTCGACGTCGACGTGGACAGCGACGTGATCGTGCTGTTGGTCGAGCTCAAGCCGGTGGACAGCGAACCGACGACCGTCGAGGTCGACGTGGACAGCGACGTCAGGTTGCTGTTGGTCGAACTCAAACCGGTGGACAACGAACCGACGACCGTCGACGTCGACGTGGACAGCGACGTCAGATTGCTGTTGGTCGAGCTCAGGCCGGTGGACAGCGAACCGACGGCCGTCGACGTCGACGTGGACAGCGACGTGATCGTGCTGTTGGTCGAACTCAAACCGGTGGACAACGAACCGATGCCGGTCGACGTAGACGTGGACAACGACGTGATGCTCGACGCCGTCGACGTCGACAGCGAATCGAGCGCCGTGTTCGTCGCGGCGAGTTGCGAACCGTTGATCGCGTCCGTGCTCGCCGAACTGATCCGCCCGGCCGCGACGTTGGTGATCTGGCGCTCGCTGCCCGCTTTCCCGACGCTGACGACGCTGGTCGGGTTGATGCCGTTGAAGGTGTACGTGGCGCCGCCGATGACCGCGCTGGCCGTCGGATTCGGCGCGGCCGTCGTCGATCCCGAGCCGAGCGCGACATCGTTTGCGTTGTTGGCCACGGCAGACGCACCGAACGCGACCGCCCCCGCCGCCGCTGCCGTCGACGTATTGCCCAGCGCCAGCGAACCCGTGCCCTGCGCATTGTTGGTATTGCCGATCGCCACCGCGCCGTCGCCGTTCGCGGTGTTGTTCGACCCCATCGTGACCGCGCCGGTACCGATCGCGGTGCTCGGATCGCCGATCGCGACCGCGCCGTCGCCACTCACCGTCTGGCCGAAACCGAGCGCGACGGCGCCCGTGCCGCCCAGCACCTTCGAGCCATAGCCGCCCGCGACCGACCCCGCACCCGCTGCCGCGGCAACCGAGTTGGAATCGCCGATCGCCACGGTCGAGGTCGCCGCCGCGACGCTGTTGATGCCGACCGCCGTCGCGTTCGTGGCCGACGCGGTCGCACCGGGTCCCAGCGCGCTGGCGGACACGCCGGTCGCGAGCGACAGATTGCCGAGCGCGGTCGCGAACTGCTGCGTCGCGGTCGACTGCACGCCCATCGCGATCGAACTGACGCCCGACGCGTTGGCGTTCAGGCCGAATGCCAGCGCATTGTCCGCGCCGGCCGACGTGTTCGAGCCCATCGCGATCGAGCTCGTGCCGAGCGACTGCGTGCCCGACCCCGGCACGCCGGCGGTGCCGCCCCAGCCGATCGCGATCGACGCGGTGCCCTTCGCGCCGCTGTTGACGCCCATCGCGACGCCGGAATTACCGGTCGTCAGTGCCCCGCTGCCGACGGCCACGCCGGCCGCGCCCGTACTCGTCGCCTGGTTCCCGACCGCGACCGCGCCGGTGTCGGTCGCATGCGCCGCATAGCCGAGCGCCACGCTCTGCGCGCCGGCCGCGCTCGCGCCGAGACCCAGCGCTGCAGCGTACTGGCCGGATGCCAACGCGTTGTTGCCGAGCCCGACGGCGGAAACGCCGGTCGCCGCCGCACCGCTGCCCATCGCGACCGAGCCGCTTTGGGTCGCGCTCGACAGGTTGCCGATCGCGACCGAGTAGGCGCCGGAACCGATCGCCTGCACGCCGAGCGCTGAACTGTTGACGCCGGTCGCCTGCGAGTTGATGCCGACGGACGTCGAACCATCGCCCATCGCATGCGCGCCCGGGCCCAGCGCGGTGGCCGACAACCCCTGCGCTGTCGACAGGTTGCCCAGCGCAGTGGAATTCTCTTGCGCGGCAGTCGAACCGAGGCCGATCGAGATCGCCGTCGTGCCGCCCGACGCGGTACCGCCATCCGGCGCGTACTGCGCATGTGCACTCGCATGGAACAACCCGAGGCAAGCGGTCGCCGTCAGCACGGCCAGTCTCAGTACCGAAGGCGCCGACGGCATGCCCTCGTGCGTTGCGGCTTCTCCGTGCGCGGTGCATTCCGACGCACGCCTCGACGACGCCACGCGCTTGCCGCGCGCCCGGTCAAGCTCCGAAGCCGCAACCCAGGCTCCCAATGCTTCGTTCCAGATCGACTTGAACGACTTGTTCATCTTGTATTCCCTCGGTTCTGTGCTGGATGACGCAACAGCGAACGCGGCGTCAGGCGACGCGCGGACCTTCTCCGCTTTCGCCTGTCTCGCGACGCCTCCCCTCTCACTTCGTATTACTAATAAAAATTACGAACAGCGTTGCCCGACACGCTCGACTCACGTCGCGAGTGCACGACCGATCGCCGCGCATGCCCGTTCGGCACGATGCGCAACAGCAATCGCCGTTTATCGATTCATGGAAGTCGACATCGCCTACCCGCCGGCGACACGACGCACGACGCGTCGCGAATCCGCACGCGCGCGCACCGTCGCACCCGCCGAAGGGCGACTTCGAATTTCACTGGAAAAGCGTCGTTCGGACGCTGGACGAACGGACGCCGGCCCGCACCGCGGGCGGCCCGTCATGTTTCATTCAGGCGGCGAAAGGCGCCACGCCGTCCCCGGGTCTGAAGGATGCGCCGCCGGATCGCTGACGCTGACAGCCGGCGCCGGGTCTATCGACCCGATGCCCTGACCCGCCATGCTTGTCGTATTCATATTTTTCGTATCCGCCTGATTCGATAGCGCGCCACGCGCGACCTCCGGATCGATCCATCCGCCCGGCGGCCCACGCGAAGTCACTCACCCCTTTCCGTCCGGCGGCGTCCGGCTTTTCCGGATCTCCGGAAAAAACCGGCCACTCACCGAACGACCCCGGCATCGAATTAATCGATCGAATTTTCGTGACGATTTCTTCTCGCCCGATGCCTCACACCCAGACCAACCCCGTCATTTCGCGACTCATCTTGTTTATCTGTGAATTTCGCGGATGATGACGTTTTCATTACCCTCGTGCCTGTTATCGTTTTGTAATCGACCGCACAGCCCGTTGGAATGCCATCAATCGATGTGACATTGAATATTGGCTACCCATGAAGCGACGGCGATAGCAATTTTCATGGCGCCCGGACACATCCAGAAAACCGATTCCAGCCGCTCTGGAGCTAGTGTGCCGATATTCGTCCAAACAAACCTTTTCTGCAGCGGAAAAATCCTTTTCCGGAGCGGACGGCTTTTACATTCATACACATCAAAATGAAAAATCCGATTTTTCGGAAAGACGAATACCGGCCCGTATTCGGCCAGAACTCGATATACCGACAAGGAATCGGTGGATTCTATTTACAGCATCACCATCGAATTCGACATTATTTGCATGAATTCATCATTCGGGCCATTTCCATTCCAGCCGTCATTTAACCGGAAATAAAGACCGGAATTTTATAAATCGATTCGGCACATTTTTCCGACTCATTTTCCCGACGAACGGACGACACCGCCGCGCCCCCGCGACGCCGCTGCGACAAGCCCCCACGCGCCGCACGGAATCCTCACTATCGACGCGGCTGTCGACATATAATTTTTTGCAATAATCGTACAGATTGCGATGCCTCCGACCTGACACGCCACTCCTTTCCAACGCGTTCGCAACCATGTCATCCCGCCTGTCCAGTTCGGCGTCGCCACGCACCACGCCGGATCTCGCCGGCGCCCATATTCTGATCGTCGACGACCGCCCGAACGACCTGCGGCTCCTGACCGAAATCCTGCGCACCGCGCAGTGCCGGATCAGCGTCGCGTTCGACGGGCTGCAGGCCTACCACCGCGCGCAGGCCATCGCGCCCGACCTGATCCTGATGGACGTCCGCATGCCGCGCATGGACGGTTTCGCCGCGAGCCGGCTGCTGGCGTCGACGCCGTCGACGCAATCCATTCCGGTGATCATCCTGACGGCCGCGGGCGATCTCGAGGATCGGATCGCGGGGCTCGAAACGGGTGCGATCGACTACATCATCAAGCCGTTCGAACCGGCGGAAGTCATCGCGCGCATCCGCAATCACCTGAAGCGGGTGCGGCGCAGCCAGCCGTTCGCGCACCTGCCCGAACTGCCCGACAACCCCGACGCGGCGCTCGTGCGCGCGGCGAGCGACGTGCTGCTGCGCGACCTGCGCCATCCGCCGGCCCTCGAAGATCTCGCGAAGCAGGTCGGCACGCACGAAAAGCGGCTGTCGCGCGTGTTCCGCGATCATCTCGGCCAGACCGTATTCGAGTACCTGCGCGACACGCGGCTGCGCGCCGCGATGCACTTCCTGTCGGAAACGTCGATGGGGATCGGCGACATCGCCGAGGAAATCGGCTTCTCCACCCCCGGCAATTTCGCGACGGCGTTTCGCGAACGCTTCGGCATCACGCCGTCCGACTGGCGACGCCAGCGCCACGCGGTCGACGCGCCGGCCGCGCCGGGCGGGCGCCACGGCGATGCGTAGGCGCTACGCGGCATGGGCGGCGGGAGATCGTGCGTTTCGCGCGTTGCTCCTGCTTCTGGCGGCGCTGGCCGCGACGTGCGCGACGGCGCGTGCCGCTACCGCGCCGAATCCCGCGCCACTCGAAGCCGTATCGGTTTTCGAAGACGCCGGCAAGACGCTGTCGGCCGACGCGGTCGCCGCCCGGCTCGCCGACCCGGCCCGCCACGCGGCCGCTGCCTCCCCTCCCGTGTTCAACGTGTCGTTTTCGCGCTCGGCCTGGTGGGTTCGCGCGACGCTGGTCAACCGCGACAGCGAGACACGCCCGCTGGTGCTCGCGATTCGCGACGCGCGCGTCGACCGCGCCGACTTCTATGTCGACCGGCACGGCCAATGGACGCTCGAGCGCAGCTTCCCGACCGACCGCGGCGACGCGCTCGATGCGCCGTCGCGCTACCCGACTCTCGACGTCACGCTGCGCGCGGGCGAACAACTCCCCGTGCTGATCCGCATCACGTCGCGCAAGGAAATGCGGCTTGCGCCGGCCGCGTTCACCCGCGACGCGTGGATTGCGCAGGAACTGCACGCGTCGATGTGGAACTTCGGGTTCTTCGGCGGGCTGCTCGCCCTCGTCTGGTGTGCGCTGCTGATCGGCTTTTTCTCGCGCAGCGGCGTGTTCCACGTGCTGGCCGCGCTGACCCTGAACACCGCGCTGTTCGAAGCGGCGTACCGCGGCTATCTCGCGATGCTCCTGTCGCCCGGCGCGCGCGAGTGGTCGACGCGCGGCGAAACGATCTTCGTGTACCTGTCCGTCGCGTGCTTCATCGCCTTCATCCTGATGGTCTCGCATCGCGAGAAGGCGAACATCCCGATGCGCGCGGTGTACGTGGTGTTTCTCGCGCTCGAATGCGCGGGGATGACCGGCGCGGCGTTCGGCGATCTGGCGACCTTCGCCCGGTTCTGCCTGTGGCTGAACACCGTGCTCGCGCTCGTCAACATCAGCCTCGCGCTGATGCTCGTGATCCGGCGCACCCCGACGGCCCGCGTGATGCTGATCGCGGTCGGGTTCGCGACGTTCAACATGCTGATCCGCATACTCGACGGCCGGGATGCGTTGCCGTCCGTGCTGTCGTGGATCCACTCGGACGTCTTTCCGAACCCCGTCATCGCGATCATCGGGCTGGCGACGCACCTGCTGGTGCTGGCCGCGTGGATCCACCACGTGGGCCGGCAGCGCACCGAGGCACGCAAGCGGCTCGAACACTGGCAGCTCACCGAGCAGGACCGGCTGCGCGACGAGGTCGCGCGGCGCACGGTGGCGCTCAACGAAGCGTTGCAGCAGTCGAAGACGCACATGCAGCAGAAGATCGAGACGCTCGGCTATGTCAGCCACGACCTGCGCGCGCCGCTGTCGACGATCAACGGCTATGCGAAGCTGCTGCTGCAAGGCGCGACGCGCGGGCAGGCGCGGCTGATCCGGTCGATCGACCGCAGCATCCGCTACCAGCTCGCGCTGATCGACGAATTGCTCGCGTTCACGAAGGCCGAACTCCAGCCGCTCGGCGTCGCGCCCGATCGCACCGACCTGCCCGGGCTGCTGGACGACATCGGCCACTACGCGGCCGCGCTGTGCGAGCAGCAGCACAACCGGTTCGTCTATCGGCCGGTCACGGCGCTGCCGCGCACGGTGCTGATCGACGGCATTCGCCTGCAACAGGTATTGCTGAACCTGCTGTCGAACGCATCGAAATTCACGCGCGACGGCACGGTCGCGCTGTCGGTTCACGCGTCGCGCGAAGGCGATGCATGGCGCCTGCTGTTCGAGGTCGCCGATACGGGCATCGGCATCGACATCGCCGCGACCGATGACATCTTCCGCGCGTACCAGCAGGTGCAGGCGGTGAACGGCGGCACCGGGCTCGGCCTGTTCATCGCGCAGCGCATCGTCGCCGCGATGGGCGGCGAGCTGGCCGTCGCGAGCCAGCCGGGCGTCGGCACGACGTTCTCGTTCGCCGTCGTCGCGCCGGCCCTCGGCCATGCGCTCGCGCCGGCGTCGGGGCTCGTCAGGCGGTTCGATCCCGCCGTCGAAGCGGAACCGGCCAGCGCCGCGCCCGCGATGCGCTGCCCGCCCGCCGACGCGCTCGCCGAATTGATCGCGCTCGCCGGCGAGGGCCGGCTGACCGATATCGAGGAATGGCTCGGCCAGTATGCCGACGAGCCGGACCATGCGCCGTTCGCGCAGGAAGTGCGCGCGCACCTCGATGCGCTGGACTTGCATGCGATCGAAAAACTGGCCGGCTCGCTGAAACGGACGCGCGTCGCGGATACGTCGTTCGACACCGAGGCGGACACGACCGGGCCGGCCTGACGGCGCGGACGCGGGCGGGCGGCATGCGACCGGCATGCGGCCGCGCGCATCATTCCACCGCGGTTCCCTCACGCTGCCGATCGGCCCGCTCGACCACGCGGGCCAGCCGAATGATGTCGGTCAAGCCGAATTCGCCGGCATCCGGGCGCGGGCGGCCATGCTCGTCGGCCACGCGCATCGCGAACGCCAGCGCTTCCGAGCGCTCGCGCAGCAGCACCCGCAGCGCGTCGGCCACGATCCGGCAATCGCGCGCGTCGCCCAGGTCGAGCAGCGGCCGACGGCCATGCTCGACGGCCAGCGCATCGGCCATGCCCGTTGTCAGATCATCGCGCTTCATCATGTTCTCCTCGCGCAAGGGGGGGCGGTCGAACTACGACCGCCGCATCGTCGATACCAGCGCGATGTCCTCTTCGGGCGGCGCCGGCCGCGCGGCGGCGGCGGCCTGCGTCGGCCGCCGCGCACCGAGCCCGGTGCCGCCGGTGCGGCGCCGCGTCGCGTGCCGCTCGATGACCCGCTGCAGCACGCAGAACACGCACAGCAGCGCGCCGATCACGATCCGCGTCCACCACGAACTCAGCGTGCCGTCGAACGTGATCAGCACCTGGATCGTGCCAAGGATGCCGACGCCGAACACCGAGCCGATCACGTAACCCACGCCGCCCGTGAGCAGCGTGCCGCCGATCACGGTCGCGGCGATCGCGTCGAGCTCCATCCCCTGCGCCTGCAGCCCGTAGCCCGACAGCACGTACAGCGTGAACACCACGCCGCCGAGCGCCGAACAGAAGCCGCTCAGCGCATAGACGCCGATCTTCGTGCGCGCGACCGGCAAGCCCATCAGCAGCGCCGAGCGCTCGTTGCCGCCAACCGCATACACGTTGCGGCCGAAGCGCGTGAAATGCGCGACGTAGATCGCGACGGCCAGCGTCGCGAGCGCGATCAGCGCACCGGCGCTCAGCATGCCGCCGCCTAGCGGCACGCTGATGCCCGCGATCGCATGGAACGCCGGCGCGTTGATCGTGATCGACTGCGTCGTGATCAGGAAGCACGCGCCGCGCGCGAGAAACATCCCGGCGAGCGTGACGATGAACGGCTGCAGCCGGAAGTAGTGGATCAGCGCGCCCATCGCCGCGCCGTACAGCGCACCGAACGCGAGCACCAGCGGCACGATCACCCACACGGGCCAGTGCAGCCGTTCGGCGCCGACCGCGCAGAAGATCGTTGTCAGTGCAACGACCGAGCCGACCGACAGGTCGATGCCGCCCGACACGATCACGAACGTCATCCCGATCGCGACGATCAGCAGGAACGCGTTGTCGACGAGCAGCCCGGTCAGCACCTGCATCGAGAAAAAGCCCGTGTACATCACGGACCCGAAGCCGAACAGCACGGCGAACAGCACGATCGTCACGACGATCGGCAGCGTGCGCGGATCGGCGAGGCGGCCAAGAAAACGGGTCATCGCGGCGTCGCTCCGGTGGTGGTGGCGCGCGATCGCGCGGAAGGCAGCAGCCGCGACGCATGCCGCACGAGCAGCGCGCGCGCCGCGTCCGACTGGATCAGCGTCACGACGATCACGACGACCGCCTTGACGACGAGCGTCGCCTCCGGCGGCACGCCGATCGAATAGGTCGTGTAGGTGAGCGTCTGGATGATCAGCGCGCCGAGCACCGAGCCGGCGAGGCTGAAGCGGCCGCCGAGCAGCGACGTGCCGCCGAGCGTGACGGCGAGGATCGCGTCGAGTTCGAGCAGCAGGCCCGCGTTGTTGCCGTCGGCGCTGCGCACGTTCGAGCTCGCGAGAATGCCCGCGAGCGCGGACATCACGCCCGAGCACAGATACACGCCGAACACGATCGCGCCCGAGCGCAGCCCGACGAGCCGCGTCGCGACCGGGTTCACGCCGATCGCGCGAATGAACAGCCCGAGCGCCGTGCGGTTCACCAGCAGCGCGATCGCGCCGATCGTCGCAAGCGCGATCCACACCGCGCACGGCACGGTCGCGAGATAGCCGCCGCCAAGGGCGAGGTAGCCGGGCGCGCCGATCGGGATGATCTGGCCGCCCGTCAACAGTTGCGCGATGCCGCGCCCGGCCACCATCAAGATCAGCGTCGCGATGATCGGCTGCATTCCGACGAAGGCGACGAGCAGCCCGTTCCACGCGCCGGCCAGCAGCCCGACGCCGAGCGCGGCGGCCAGCGCCGTGCCGACTTGCGACGGGTCCGCCTCGAGCACGGTCGCGGCCGCCGCGCCGGCGATCGCGACGATCGCGCCGACCGAAATGTCGATCCCGCGCGTCGCGATCACGAGGGTCATGCCGAGCGACACGATCACGAGCGGCGCCGCGCGGTTCAGGATGTCGATCGGCGCGCCGAACAGATGGCCGTCGAGCAGCGCGATCGACAGGAAGCCCGGACGATGCGCGACGTCCAGCGCGAACAGCAGCGCGAGCGTCAGCACCGGCCACGCGAGCGAATGACGAAACAGCGTGCGTAGCCACGTCATGACTGGCCTCCCGCGATCAACCGGTAAACCTGCTCCTCCGACGCATCGGCGCCGCTCAGTTCCGCGACCTTGCGGCGGTCGCGCAGCACCGCGATCCGGTGGCTCACGCGCACGACCTCGCCGATCTCCGACGAGATGAACAGGATCGCGAGCCCCTGCGCGCACAGCGCGAGCACGCGCTCCATGATGTCGAACTTCGCGGCGACGTCGATGCCGCGCGTCGGCTCGTCGAGAATCAGCAGCTTCGGGTCCGTCGCGAGCCAGCGCGCGAGCAGCACCTTCTGCTGGTTGCCGCCCGACAGCAGCCCGATCGGCTGCTCCGCGTCGCGCGCCTTGATGCCGAGCCGGGCGATATACGTGTCGGCGATCTCGCGCTGGCGCGCCCGACCGATCAGCCGCCACCAGCCGCGCCGCGCCTGCAGCGCGAGCACGATGTTCTCGCGGATCGACAGCGCCGCGACGATGCCTTCCTTCTTGCGGTCCTCCGGGCAGTACGCGATGCCGTTGCGCACCGCGTCGTGCGGCGACGCGAGCCGCTTGCGCGCGCCGTCGATCTCGATCGCGCCGGTATCGGGGCGCGCGGCGGCGAACGCCAGTTGCGCGGTTTCGGTGCGACCCGAGCCGAGCAGCCCGGCCAGCCCGACGATCTCGCCGGGGCGCACGTCGAGATCGAGCGCGCTCATCATCCCGCGCCGGCCGACCTGCTGCATCGACAGGAACGGCGCATCGGCCGCGGCGGTGCGCTCGACCGCGGCGGCGCCGGCCTGCAACGTGTCGGACATGCGCTCGCGGCCAGTCATCTTCGCGACCAGCACGTCGACCGGCAGGTCGCGCGCGAGGTACTCGCCTTCGCGCTCGCCGTTGCGCATCACGGTGATCCGGTCGGACACCGCATAGGTCTGCTCGAGAAAATGCGTGACGAACAGGATCGCGATGCCCGACGCCTTCAGCCGGCGCAGCACGTCGAACAGCCGCGCGACCTCGCCGTCGTCGAGGCTCGACGTCGGCTCGTCGAGAATCAGCACGCGCGCGTCGACCGACACCGCCCGCGCGATCGCGACCATCTGCTGCACCGCGATCGGATACGAATCGAGCGAACGCGTGACGTCGAGCGCGAGGTCGAGTTCGGCGAGCGCGTCGCGCGCGCGTGCGTGGATCGTCTTCCAGTCGATCGCGCCGCGCCGCATCGGCTGCCGGCCCGCGAAGATGTTCTCCGCGACCGACAGGTTCGCGCACAGGTTCACTTCCTGGTAGAGCGTCTGGATCCCGGCCGCCTCGGCCTCGCGCGGCGCGGCGAAATTCACCGGCTCGCCGCCGACGCGAATCTCGCCCGCATCGTGCGCATGCACGCCGGTGAGCACGTTGATCAGCGTCGACTTGCCCGCGCCGTTCTGGCCCATCAGCGCGTGGATCTCGCCCGGAAACAGCCGGAAGTCCACGCGCTGCAGCGCGCTGACGCCCGGAAACGACTTGTCGATGCCGATCATCTCGACCACCGGCGGACTCTGCATGCATCCTCCCTCGAAGCGTCGCCGGGCGGTGGCCGCGAGGCCGCCGCCCGGGCGGACAGGTCAGTACTTGCGGGTCGGCAGCACCTGCGCCGCGACGTTCATCGGGAACACCGTCTCGTTGGTCACGATGCGCTTGGGCAACTGCTTGCCGGCGACCACGTCCTTCACCGCGGTCATCAATTGCGGGCCGAGCAGCGGGCTGCATTCGACGTCGACGTTGATCTTGCCCGCGACCATCGCCTGGAAGCCGCCCTTGGTCGCATCGAACGACACGACGCTCACGTCCTTGCCGGGCTTGATGCCGGCCTCTTCCATCGCCTGGATCGCGCCGAGCGCCATGTCGTCGTTGTGCGCGTAGACGACGTTGATCTGCTTGCCGTAGGTCTTCGCGAACGCTTCCATCACCTGCTTGCCGCCGGCGAGCGTGAAGTCGCCGCTCTGCGATGCGATCACCTTGAATTTCGGATTGTTCTTGATCACTTCGAGCAGGCCGGCGCGGCGGTCGTTGGCCGGCGCGGAGCCGACCGTGCCCTGCAGCTCGACGATGTTGATCGGGCCGGCGTCATTCTTGTAGCGCTCTTCGAGCCAGTGGCCCGCGCGCCGCCCTTCCTCGAGGAAGTCGGAGCCGATCATCGTCACGTACAGCGATGGGTCCTTCACGTCGACGCCGCGGTCGGTCAGGATCACCGGGATATGCGCGGCTTTCGCTTCGGTCAGCACCGGCTCCCAGCCCGATTCGACGACCGGCGAGAATGCGATCACGTCGACCTTCTGCGCGATGAACGAGCGGATCGCGCGAATCTGGTTCTCCTGTTTCTGCTGTGCGTCGGAAAACTTCAGGTTGATGCCGGCGTCCTTCGCCGCGCTCTTCACCGATACGGTGTTCGCGGTGCGCCATGCGCTTTCCGCGCCGACCTGCGAGAACCCGAGCGTGATCGGCTTTTGCTGCGCGTGCGCGCCGCCTGCCAGCACCGTCGCCGCGGCGACGATCGCGCCGGCCGCCAGCTTCCTGATGAATGTCATGGTCCGTCTCCGATGATGTCGTTGTGTGCCGCGGCGCTGTTGTGTTTCTGCGTGGCGCTGGCGCGGATCGGGCTGCGCCGGCCGGCGTGTCGTGCCGGCGCGGTATACAGGCCCCGCATCAGTGTAGGAACAAGTCCGATAACCTTCCAATGAAATATTGGATTGGGGCGATGCCGGAATCGGCATGCGTATAAACACCTAAGCATGCGAGCAAGGCCGGGCGGCGCGGCGCACGGTTCTTGCTCCCTGGCAATGGCTGTTCGCACCCCATGTCACACGCCCGCCCTTCACGCGAACCCAAGGAGACAAGCATGATCGCTGCCCGTGAGCGCGGGTCGCCGCGCACCGCCGCCGCCGGCCGGCGCGTCGCGACATGAAGCGGCCCGCTTCGAGCGCCGTCGTGGCGCTGCGCCATGTCGACGACCGCCAGCCCGGCTACACGCGCCGCCGGCTGCGCAACGGCTTCGCGTACTACGGGCCGGACGGCGCGCGGCTGCGCGATGCCGACGAAATCGCTCGCATCGACGCGCTGGCGATTCCCCCCGCGTACACCGACGTGTGGATCTGCATGGACCCGCGCGGTCATCTGCAGGCGACGGGTCGCGACGCGCGCGGCCGCAAGCAGTATCGCTATCATCCGCAGTGGCGCGAAACCCGCGACGCGAACAAGTACGCGCGGATGGCCGCGTTCGCGCGGGCGCTGCCGCGCATCCGCGCACGCGTCACGCGCGATCTGGCGCTGCCGGGCATGCCGCGCGACAAGGTCGTCGCGACGATCGTCCGCTTGCTCGATACGACGCTCGCGCGGATCGGCAACGCGGAATATGCGCGCGAAAACGGCTCGTACGGGCTGACGACGCTGCGCAAGCGCCATTTGAAGATCCAGCCCGGCCAGGTGCGGCTGCGCTTCGCCGGCAAGAGCGGAATCGAGCACGACGTGACGGTCGACGACGCGCGGGTCGCACGGATCGTGCGACGCTGCGCGGAGCTGCCCGGGCACGAGTTGTTCCAGTATGTGGACGACGACGGCGTACGCCATCCGGTCGGGTCGTCCGACGTGAACGACTACCTGCGCGAGGCCGGCGGCGCCGATTTCACCGCGAAGGATTACCGGACCTGGGCCGGCAGCGTGCACGCGCTCGGTTTGCTGCGGCGCATCGAGCATCGCGGCGTCACGCACGCGCGCAAGCAGATCGTCGAGACCGTGCGCGCGGTGGCCGACCTGCTGCGCAATACGCCGGCCGTGTGCCGGCGCTGCTACATCCATCCGGCCGTGCTCGACGCGTTCGAGGCGGGCACGCTCGCCGCGCTCGCGGTGCGGCGCACGCCGCGCGGCCTGCGCGCGGATGAAGCGGCGTTCGTCGCGTTGCTGGTATCCGCGAGCCGGCGCGCGGCCAGATGACCGTGCACGCCGCGCGTCCGCCCGCCGGGGCGAAATCGGCACCGCTTCCCCGCGTGTCGTTTACCACCGGGTTCCGGGCGCATGACCGATAGCCGCTCGCGCCCGTTTCTCTAAACTGGTTCGCACAACACACCTGCCCGGTGCTGTCCGCCGCGCGCGTCACGCCACCGGCATCGAGGCATCCCCGAGCTATCCGCCTTCGCTGTCCGCCGGCCCGCACGCCCCCGCTGCATTCCCGCCGGTCGCGCCGCCAAGGCCATTCCAGGAGAGATCATTGAGTTCGTCGCAAGCGCACCCCGCGAAAGCCCGGTCTTCGCGCCAGTCCGTCAAGCTGGATGACATCACGATCGTCGACCCTGCCGTCCTCAAGCGCGCGGTCGGCGCGATGGCGTTCGGCAACGCGATGGAATGGTTCGACTTCGGCGTCTACAGCTATATCGCCGTCACGCTCGGCAAGGTGTTCTTCCCGTCCAGCAGCCCGTCCGCGCAGTTGCTCGCGACCTTCGGCACGTTCGCGGCCGCGTTCCTCGTGCGCCCGCTCGGCGGCATGGTGTTCGGCCCGCTTGGCGACCGCATCGGCCGCCAGCGCGTACTCGCCGCGACGATGATCATGATGGCCGTCGGCACCTTCGCGATCGGGCTGATCCCGAGCTACGCGTCGATCGGCATCATGGCCCCGATCCTGCTGCTCGTCGCGCGCCTCGTGCAGGGCTTTTCGACCGGCGGCGAATACGGCGGCGCGGCGACCTTCATCGCCGAGTTCTCGACCGACAAGCGCCGCGGCTTCATGGGCAGCTTCCTCGAATTCGGCACGCTGATCGGCTATACGCTCGGCGCGGCCACGGTCGCGCTGCTGACGGCCACGCTGTCGCAGGAAGCGCTGCTGTCATGGGGCTGGCGCGTGCCGTTCTTCATCGCCGGCCCGCTCGGCCTCGTCGGCCTCTACGTGCGGCTCAAGCTCGAGGAAACGCCGGCCTTCCAGAAGGAAGCCGAAGCACGCGAAGCGGACGAGCGCGCGCGGCCGAAGCAGCGCTTCGCGACGCTGCTCGTCGAACAGTGGAAGCCGCTGCTGCAGTGCGTCGGCCTCGTGCTGATCTTCAACGTGACCGACTACATGGCGCTGTCGTACCTGCCGAGCTACCTGTCGGCGACGCTGCACGTGCGCGAATCCCAGGGCCTCTTCATGGTGCTGCTCGTGATGGTGCTGATGATGCCGATGACGCTGTACGCCGGCCGCCTGTCCGACAAGGTCGGCCGCAAGCCGGTGATGATGGCCGGCTGCGTGGGCCTGCTCGTGCTGTCGGTGCCCGCGTTGATGCTGATCCGCACCGGCGGCATGTTGCCGATCTTCGGCGGGATGCTGATCTACGGCATCCTGCTGTCGACGTTCACGGGCGTGATGCCGTCGGCGCTGCCCGCCCTCTTCCCCACGCGGATCCGCTACGGCGCGCTCGCGATCGGCTTCAACGTGTCGGTGTCGCTGTTCGGCGGCACGACGCCGCTCGTCACCGCGTGGCTGGTCGATCGCACCGGCGATCTGATGATGCCCGCGTACTACCTGATGGGCGCGTCGTTCATCGGCATCGTATCGGTGCTCGCGCTGCGCGAGACCGCGCGCCAGCCGCTGCCGGGCTCCGGGCCGTGCGTCGCGAGCCGCGCGGAAGCGCTGAGCCTCGTGCGCGGCGGCGCCGACGAAGCACCGGTGCGCAACCGCAAGTTCACGGCGGTCAGCGAGCGCGCGTAACGCGGGCCGGTGCGACGCCGCGCGGCTTGCGCGGGCGCCGCCACTCGCGCGATCGTCAGTTCGACGGCAGTTGCTGCGCGTCGAACCAGTCGAGCAGCGTGCGCGTGACGAACGCGGGATTTTCCAGGTTCGAGATATGGCCGGCGTCGGGCACCAGCGCATGCGCGCAACCGATCACGCTCGCCATCTTCACGGTTTCCGACGGCGGACGCGCCATGTCGCCCGCGCCGCACATCAGCAGCGTGCGTGCGGCATCGAGTTCGGCGAGTGTCGCGAGCGTATCGGGCCGGCCGAAGATCAGCCGGCCGAGCGGCGCGATCGATTGCCGCAGCCGGTCGGCCGGCAGGTTCGCGAGCGCATCGCGAAACGCCGTCGGCACCGGGTCGTCGAGATTGACGTCCGGCCGGAAGAACAGCGGCACGATCGCGTCGAGCAGCGGCGGCGCGATGCGGCCCGCGGCCTCGATCGCGTCGAGCATCGCGAAGTAGCGGATGCGCGTCGCATCGGGTTCGGCCTCGAGCGACGCATCCATGATCACGAGCGAGCGCACGCGCTGCGGCTCGCGCAACGCGAGCCGCGCGCCCCACATGCCACCGACGCTGAGTCCGACGATCGCGCACTGTTCGATCTCCAGCGCGTCGAGCAGCGCGCTCGCGTGCGCGGCGAGATCGTCGAGCGTGTGCGTGCCGTCCGGCAGCGCGCCCGATTCGCCATGCCCCCAAAGATCCGGCACGATCACGCGATACCGGCGCGACAGTGCGTCGATTTGCGGCGCCCACATCGTCGCGTCCCATAGATAACTGTGCCCGAGCAGCACCGGAAAACCGGCGCCGTGATCGAGGTAGTGCAGGGTACTGCCGTGAATGCTGTGTGCGGGCATGCTGTCTCCGGATGTGAGGACGCGGCGGGGGCCCGGAAACGGGCGCCGCGGTCGGCGGCGTTCTGCAACGAACGCGAAGCGGCGCATCATCGCACAGGTTGCAGTTGCTGCGCATGACGCCGCGCACGGCGCATGCGCCGCGCCGCGCTATCCGACGCGATACATCGGCAGCACGTTGCTGCCGCCGATGCCCGGCTCCGCCTCGAGCGAATGACACGCTTGTTCGAGCAGCCAGTTGGTCAGCACCGCAATATCGAATTCGTTGCACGCATCGGGGTTCTGCACCAGCACGTAGCTGCCCGATGCAACGGTGCAGTACGGGAACAGCTCGACGAGCCGCCCCTGCTTCAGCAGCCCGTCGACCAGCGGCCGCCTGCCGATCGCGATACCGTGGCCGTCGACCGCGGCCTGGACCAGTTGATCGTACTGGCTGAAGTGCAGCGCGCCGGCCGGCCGCAGTCGCGGCACGCCGAGTTCCTTCAGCAAATGGCTCCAGCCGTGCCACGGCCATTCGCCGCGCGGGTCGTCGAGGTGCAGCAGCACGTGCTTGTCGAGGTCGGCCGGCTTCATCGACGCGGCGTCGCCCGCCGCCACCAGGCTCGGGCTGCACACCGCGACGACACGCTCGCGAAACAGCACGTCCGTATCGTCGGTCGACGTATACGGGCCTGCATAGCGCACGGCCAGGTGCAAACGTTTGCGTTTGAGATCTTCGATTTCGCTCGTGGCCGACACGCGCACGTCGATGTCCGGATAACTCGCGCGGAACGAACCGAGGCGTGGAATCAGCCACAGCGCGGCGAACGAGACGGTGGTCGACAACGAGATGGCGCGCTGGCCGACACTCGACGACAGCTTGCCGACCACCGACTCCAGGTCGGACAACGCGAACGAGATCGCGTCGTACAGTTCTCGCCCCTTGTCGGTCAGCGTCAACGAACGAATGTGCCGATGGAACAGCTCGATCCGGAGCTGCTCTTCGAGCGCCTTGACCTGCCGACTCACGGCCGATTGCGTGACGTTCAGTTCCTGCCCCGCCCGCGTGAAGCTCAAATGGCGCGCCGCGCATTCGAAGCCTCTCAGGAAATCCAGCGAAGGCAGACTTCTCAATCGCTTTGCCAATCTCACATTAGCCATACCGCCGCCTCAAAGTTGCACCCATCGACACACAAGTCGCCGTTCGTCTCCGTGAATCGTCTCTCCCATTTGGATTCGGAAACGATTTTATATTGAAGCATGGATGCACATCATTCTTATTTTCAATCGTGACATCTGTATTTATCTATCGATTTTCATCGCATCGATATGCTTACATAAACATTATTCGGTAGTGATTTTGTAAATTAATGGGCGAACGAATCCAGCACCGCCAAGACAGTCGATAAATCCCCGCAAAAACATGGAATTACCGCCAAAGCACGACGCTATCGCACCGGTTGCGCCGTAGAAGCAGGTGTAACATCCGATTCCTACAATTCAATTTCAACTACCCGACTTTTAATTCTATTTCCCGGATTGCGAAAGGCAAACGGTCAGCAACATACACGGAAAATGCCGTTTAAATCCCGAATCCGGTGTTTACATGAATTTACTAAACGGATGAAATTCAAAGCCGCCATGCAATTTCAAGCAACTGATGCGCCGATTATGTCCGGAAATGATTAATTCGTCGGTCGGCGTGCATGGCGTTCGCATATCGGCCGGATTCCGCCCTGCGCAACGCGACAACTGGGCGCGTCGATCCGCTACGGGCGACCCACCGCGGCATTCGTCCGCGCGGCCACTTCGCGACGATAGCGGTTCAGTTCCTGCGCGGTCGCGAACGTGCGCTCGAACAGGATCGACAGGTTGTGCAGGATCCGCTCGACGACCTTCTTCTCCCACTCGCCGTCGAAACGGATCTGCTCGTCGAGCCAGCGCTCGAGCCATTCCGGATCCGGCAGGCGCGACTGCACGGTGTCGCGCGGGAACAGCGCCTGGTTCACGTGCAGATTGGTCGGGTGCAGCGGCTTCTCGGTGCGACGCGCCGACGCCATCAGCACGCCGATCTTCGCGAATGCGGCACGGGCGACGTCGCCGTGGTCGTTCAGCGCCTTCTTCATATAGCGCAGGTAGGCGCCACCATGACGCGCTTCGTCGCGCGAAATCGTTTCGTAGATCTGCTTGATGACGGGCTCGGTGTGCCAGTCGGCCGCGCAGCGGTACCAGTGGTTCAGGCGGATCTCGCCGCAGAAGTGCAGCATCAGCGTCTCGAGCGGCGGCGCCGGATCGAACTCGAAACGCACGGCGTGCAGTTCCGCTTCGGTCGGCACCCTCCGCGGCCTGAAGCGGCGCAGGTATTCCATCAGCACGAGCGAATGCTTCTGTTCCTCGAAGAACCACACGCTCATGAACGCGGAAAAATCGCTGTCGTGCCGGTTGTCGCGCAGGAACATCTCCGTCGCGGGCAGCGCCGACCATTCGGTGATCGCGTTCATCCTGATCGTCTCGGCCTGCTCGTCGGTGAGCAACGCGGCATCGAACCGGTTCCACGGAATGTCCTGCTCCATGTTCCAGCGAACCGCTTCGAGCGATCTGAAAAGTTCCGGATAGAGCATCGTCGTCACCGTCATTGCAACGCATTCGGCACCGGCGGTCACGCCGATTGCGTGGACGCCGGCGCAGCCGCTTCGGCCTCCGGCTCGCGATCGTCCCGATCGTCGTCCACCGAGCGCGGCGTCAGCCGGCCGCGCAGCAACGCGTAATAGAACTGCCGATACGTGCGGTGGTAATAGCGGATGCGCGGCGCGATCGCGCCATGCAGATCGTGCAATCGCTCGATCGGCAGGTTCGGCATCATGTGGTGCTCGACGTGATAGTTGTTGCCGTTCGTGAACCATGTCATGAACGCGTTGCTCTCGATCGTCCGCGTATTGCGGAACGGATCGGTGCTCGTCAGGTCACAGCGGTAGTGCTCGGGCATCTCGACCAGCGCATGCACGGGCGCCGCGACGCACACGAGCGGCACGACCCACACCCAGACGACGCACCACGTGTGCAGCGCGAACGACAGCGCGGCCAGCAGCGCGATCGTCGCCGCCATCAGCAGGTAGTCGCGGCGGATCGCACGCGACACGAGCGCGTTGTCGCCGAAGCGCGCGCCCGGCACGACGAGCTTCGCGACGTTCTTCGCGAACTGGATATAGTGCGCGGCCATCGACAGCCGCCACGCCCACAGCCCGACATTGACGACGGGGCGTGCGCCGTACTGGTCGCCGTAGTCGAAGAACTCCTTGTTCGCCGGCGTGCCGAGCAGCCGGTGATGGCGCAGGTGGCTGTCCTGGTAGGCGTGGAACGACACGAGCATCGGCATGCCGAGCAGCACGCCGAACACCATATTCAGGCGCTTGCTGCGGAACCCCTGGTAATGCAGCGCCTGGTGCTGCAGCTCGACGCCGTGCGCATACATCGCACCGATCATCAGGATGCCGACGATCTTCAGGATCACGAGCGCCGACAGCGCGAACATCATCCCGTGCGCGATGAGCGCGACGTACACCGCCAGCTTCAGCGAGAAGACCACGCCGCTCGGGCGGCTCTTCATGTCTGCAACCGATTTCGTGCGGGCGACCAGCGATGAGGTGACGGACAAGACGCTCTCCTTGAGCCGGGCCCTGCCCGGCACGATGACGCGGCGGCGCTGGCGCGCTGCCGGGATGCAATTCTTCTGTGAGTCGATGCTTCGGACAAACGAATTTTCCGAACGCATTGCATGACGCCTGCGCATGAGCGCACCACATCGTGAACTAGACGACCGGTCGAATGAGATAGACCAGTCACCTGGCGCGTGCTCACGGTTCACGCTGATCACGAACTTGCACTGGCCCGAGTGGATGCGCTCCGCTCATGCATAGCCTGCATAGATTCCGTTTGTCGCGGCGGATCGATCCGGCAAGAATCCACCTCACTCGACGAACGGCGCCGCCGGCACCGTGGCGCGAGCGGCCGTGTTCCGCAACGGGAGAATCCTCGTGACGAAGTACGCATCGACCATTCATCGCCTGATCGAATCGCTCGAGGACGTGGCGGGCGCCACGCATCGCATGACGTTCGTCGACGACGCGGGCAACGAAGCCGCCATCACGTACCGACGCTTCGCGGAAGAGGTGTTTCGCCAGGCCGGCGCGCTGCGCGAGCTCGGTGTGCGCGAGAACGATCTGGTGATGCTTGCGCTCCCCGCGTCGGTCGAACATGCGACCGCGATGATGGCCTGCGTGATGACGGGTGCGCTGCCCTGCACCGTGCCCGTTCCTGCACGGCGCGCAGCGGCCGGACGGCAGGTGGTCGACGTCGCGTGCGAGCTGTACCGGCCGCGCATCGTCGTCGCCGCCGATGCGGAGGCTGCGGCCTGGCGCGACGACGCGTTTCCGGCGGCCTCCACGCGCGTGGCCGATCTCGCGACGCTGTCGAGCGCCGCCGACGCCGGCGCGCGCGCGCTGATCAGCGCGAAGAGCGGCCACGATCCGCATCATGTCCAGCTTACGTCCGGTTCGACGTCGCATCCGAAGGCTGCGGTGCTCAGCCACGAGAACGTGATCGCCAACGTGCTCGGCATCGGCGGCTCGGTGCGCTTCGATATCGCGGCCGGCGACGGCACCGCGTCATGGCTGCCGCTCTATCACGACATGGGCCTGCTCACGCTGCTGTCGAACCTGCATTACCGCGCGCCGCTATTGATGATGCAGCCGAACAGCTTCATCCGGAATCCGCTCGGCTGGTTGAAGCGCATCGCATCGGCGCGCGCGACGACGACGTCGGTGCCGACCTTCGCGCTGCGCTACTGCGTGCGCCGCTTCAACGCCGCCGCGATGGACGGCGTCGATCTGTCCGCGTGCCGCAACATCTTCATCGGCGGCGAACGCGTGGACGACGCGACGCTGCGCGATTTCGCCGCGACATTCGCGCCGTACGGCCTGGCGGCATCGGCGCTGCAGCCGTGCTACGGGATGGCCGAATCGACACTCGCGGTATCGATGCATCGCGCGTGGCACGAAGGCGCGGTCGACGGCGCGCCGTACGTGATCGCCGACACGCTCGACCGGCGCGCGCTGATCGAGCGCCGCGACGCGCAGCCGGCCGCCGCGAACGACGGCCGCGATACGGAAACCGAAACGGTGCTCGCGATGGGCACGCCAATCGACGGGATGGCGTTCCGCATCCTCGACGACGGCGACCACGCGCTGCCGAACCGCGCGGTCGGCGAAGTCGCGATCCGCGGCACGTCGGTGATGCTCGGCTACCTGAACCCCGACGACGGCACGATCGCCGCGCCGCTGACGGCCGACGGCTGGTTCCGCACCGGCGACATCGGCTACGTCGCGGACGGCCAGCTGCATATCCTCGGCCGCAAGAAGGAAGTCATCATCATTCGCGGCAGCAACTATTTTCCGCACGAGATCGAGGAAGCGCTGGCGTCGCACAGCGCGCTGCGCAAGAGCACGTGCATCGCATTCGGGCTGCCCGATCCCGAAACCGGCACCGAGCGGCTGGTCGTCGCGATCGAGGCGCGGCCCGTCGACGCGACGCCGCAAACGCGCACCGAGTGCCAGCAGTTGCTCGCGTCGCGCATCGGCTTCGCCGCGCAGGATCTGTGTTTCGTCGAACCCGGCTCGCTGCCGCGCACGACGAGCGGCAAGCTGCAACGCCTGAAGTGTCGCGATCTCTATGCGAACGGCGCGTTGCCGGTGATTCCCGCGCCGGCCGCCGTCGAAGCCGGCCACGGAGCATTCGCATGACGGCCGCGTCGCTGGCCCCCGTGCTCGAGCTGCGCGACGTCACGCGCGTATACGAAGGCGCGGGCAGCGTCGTCGCGGTGCGCGACGCGACGATCTCGATCGGGCGGCGCGACGTCGTCGCGCTCGTCGGTCCGTCGGGCAGCGGCAAAAGCACGCTGCTCAACCTCGCCGGCTTTCTCGACGTGCCGACGAGCGGCGAACGCTGGCTCGAAGGCCACCGCATCGACGACGCGCCGGACACGCTCGAACGGATTCGCCGCGAACGCATCGGTTTCGTGTTCCAGCAATTCAACCTGATACCCGTGATGTCCGCGCTCGAGAACGTCGAGCTCGGCTGCTTCGCGTGGGGCACGCCGCGCACGCGGCGCGAACGCGCCCGCGCGATGCTCGACGCGGTGGGGCTCGCCGCGCGCGAACGGCACCGCCCCGGCGAGCTGTCCGGCGGCGAACAGCAGCGCGTCGCGCTGGCCCGCGCGCTCGCCAAGGAGCCGGCGATCGTGATCGCGGACGAGCCGACCGCGAGCCTCGACAGCATCAATGCGCGGGCGGTCGCCGAGTTGATCCTCGACACCAACCGCACGCTGGGCACCGCCTTTCTGATTGCGTCGCACGACGATCGTCTGTGCGCGCACCTGCCGCGTCGCATCGAGATGCGCGACGGCGTACCGGGAGTGAATCGTGAACTGGTCGACGTTTGCGTGGCGTAACCTCTGGCGCAACCGGCGCCGCACCGTGCTGACGATGGCGATGATCGGCGTCGCCGCGTTCGCGTCGAGCCTCGCGCTCGGCTACGTGATCGCGACGTTCGACGCGGTGCGCGAAGGGTCGATCGACAGCGGCGTCGGCCACGTACAGGTGCTGCATCACGGCTATCTCGACCTGATCGGCGAACGACCGCTGCAATACGGGCTGACCGCCGACGAACAGGCTGCCGCCACGCGGGCGATCGCAAAGCTGCCCGGCGTCGCAACCACCGCGCGCGGCATCGACTTCGACGGGCTCGTATCGAACGGCGATCTCAGCTACGGCTTCGTCGGCGAAGGGATCGAGCCGAATCGCGAGCCGCCCGGCTTCTTCGACTATCACACGGTACTGTCGGGCCGCTATCTGTCGCCGACGAACGCGGGGACCGAAGTCGTCGTCGGCGCCGAACTCGCGCGCAAGCTCGGCGTGCACGTCGGCTCGGTCGTGCAGTTGATGGCGTCGACCGCGCACGGCGGCATCAACGCGACCGACGCGCAGATCGTCGGCGTGATGAGCACCGGCAACAAGGACGTCGACGAACGGATCGTCGACGTGACGTTCACGGCCGCGCAGGCGCTGCTGCGCACCGACCGCGCGTCGCGCATCGCGGTGTTCCTCAAGGACACCGCCGGCACGACGGCCGCCGCCGCGACGCTGCGCGCCGCGCTGCCGACGCTCGACGTGCGGACCTGGGATCAGCTCGTGTCGCTCTATCACCAGGTCGTCGCGCTGTACAGGAACCAGTTCTCGGTGTTCGGCGCGATTCTCTGCGTGACGATCCTGCTGTCGATGAGCAACTGGATTTTGATGAGCATCGTCGAGCGGCGCCGCGAGATCTCGACGCTGCGCGCGCTCGGCGTGCCGGCCGCGACGGTGCGCGGCGTGCTGGTCCAGGAAACCGCGCTGCTCGGCCTGCTCGGCGCGGCCGCCGGCATCGCGCTCGCGCTGCTGACGATGGTCGCGCTCAATCACGCGCAGATCCACCTGCCCGCACCGCCCGGCCGCGTGAAGCCGATCCTGCTCGAATTCACCGTGTCGCCCGTCGCCGTGGCCGCCGTCGAAGCCGCGTTCGTCGTGCTCGGCGTGGCCGCGGCGCTGCTCGCGACGCTCGGGCTCGCGAAACGCAACATCCTCGAAGGACTCGCCCCATGAACCGCATTCGCCTTACGTTCGCCGCGTTCGTCGCGTGCGCGTCGCTCGCCGCGCACGCGGCCGACGCGCCGACGGCCCAGACCATGCTCGCCCGTGCCGACGCATACCGCAGCACGGCCGCCGATACGCAGACGAACATCCGGATCACCAACGAGGTCGGCGGACAGTCCGGCGACGCGACGCGCTATCTCGTCTACACGCGCGGCAACGGCGACACGCTCGCGCTGACGCGCAGCGGCGAGAACGACGGCCAGAAGTACCTCGCGACGACGCGCGGGCATTGGTTCTACGTGCCGAACACGCGCAGCGCGGTGCGCATCAACGGAATGCAGCGGCTTCAGGGCGAAGTCGTGATCAGCGACATCACGCGCACGCATTGGGCGGACAGCTATCGCGCGACGGTCGCGCCGGGCACCACGCCGATCGCCGGCAAGCCGGCCACCGAGCTCGACCTGACCGCGACCGATCCCGACAACGTGTACCCGACGATCAAGCTGTGGGTCACGCCCGATACCGACGTGCCGGTGCGCGCGCAGTTCTTCCTGGCGAGCGGCCTGCTGTTTCGCAGCGCCGACTTCTCGGCGCCGGTCGACGCGAACGGCCGCAAGGTGATCCGCAAGATCACGTATCGCAACGAGGTCGAGAAGCAGCGGGCGAGCGTCGTCGACATCCTCGACGGCCAGCCGCGCAAGATTCCGTCGGGCTGGTTCAATCCCGACACGCTCGCCGATGGCCAGTGAGTACGACGCCGATGCCGACGCTCATCGTGACCTCCGCCGTTCATCGCCCGATCGCGCCCGCCGCGGCTGGCCCGGTGTCGCGCTCGCCATCCCGCTCGCGCTCGGCTGCACGCTCGCGCACGGAGAATCGCTGATGGATCAGCTCGGCACGCTCAACGGTATCGGCTACGCGCGCTCCATCGACAGCATGGACGGCCGCGCGCTGCTCGGCCGCCTGATCGGCGACTCGCCGCGCAATCAGCAGGAAGCCGGGCTGCTAGCACGCATCGACGGCGAGAACCTGTTCGTCAACGCGCGCGTCGTCGCCAGCAACCATTCGCTCGGCGCGCAGGCGAGCCGCTTCAACGAGGCCGGCGTGCGCTACGCGTTCGACAACGGCATCACGCTGACGGCCGGCAAGCGGATCGACACGCTCGACACGTCGCAGGCGTTCTTTCCGCTCGGCTTCTTCCAGAAACGCGCGGCGACGGCCGACATCTACGATCGCTACGGTGACGTCGAAGGCACGCCGCTCGTCGAAGCGAAATGGGCCGGCGAACAGACCACGCTGCAGTTCATCGCCGGCGAGAACCGCACGCTGCGCAACGACGTCGACAACCGCGACGTCGAAGGCGCGACGCAACTCGTGCGCGGCGCGTACAACGGGTCGGGCGGCTCGGCCGCGCTGCTCGCGGGCCGTCACGCGGGCCGCGGCGGCGCGGGCGCGACGCTGTCGTTCGACGTCGCGCGCTCGAACACCGTCTACGCGAGCGCATGGCTCGAACGCGGCACGACGCGGCCGCTGCCCGCCTTCATCGCGAACGGCACGCCGCTCGATTCGGCGGCCGCGTACGACGCCGTCGATCGCCGCAACGATCGCCAGTACATGTGGCGCAGCGCGCTCGGCATGCAAAGCGCCCTGCCCGGCAACCTGTCGCTGATCGTCGAGTGGTCGCACGACGAAGCGCGTTACGACGCGAGCCAGTGGCGCCGGATGGTCGGCGCGGCGCAGGCGAACAACGCGCTGCTGCCCGTCGCGCCCGGCGCCGCGCTGGCCGGCCTCGGCGGCACGGCCAACTTCGTGAGCGTCGACGGCAACCTGCGCGACTACCTGTTCGCGCGGCTCGGCAAGAAGGTCGGCCGCGTCGAGTATTCGCTGCGCGGCGTCTATTCGCCGCAGGACAAGGGCCTGCTCGCGATCGCGCAGGTCGTCGCCGACGTGAACACACGCGTGAGCGTCGATGTCGCGCTTACCCACGCTTTCTCCGACAGCCAGTCCGAGTACCGGATGGTCGGCCTCGGCACCCGCATCGACGCCGCCGTGCGCGTGCGTTTCTGACAGGAACCCTGCCATGTCCACGCTTTCCGCTCCCGCCCCGATCGCACCGCCGCTGCTGCTGCGCGTGGCCGACCAGGCCGCGTATCCGGTACTGCGCCACCTCGACGCGATCGGTACGCCGCCGCGCGCGGCGGCCCGGCTCGTCGAAGCCTCCGCCGTGCGGCTGCTCGACAGCGAGATGGTCATCGCGCTGCGCGCCGCCACGCCGGACGTGCTGCCCGACGCGTCCGCGTCGACGCCGCTGCGGCACGACGAAGCGCCGCTCACCGAAGCGCTGCTCGAGCAGATCGGCAGCGAAGGATTTCATTATCTGTTCAAGCCGTTCATGCGCGCGTTCATCCGCATCATGTTCGGTCTGTTCTTCTCCGACGACCAGAACCGCCGCGCATGCGATTGCATCGACGCCGGCCACAACTTCGCGTTCCTGATGAGCGACGGCGGCGGCCCGACGCTGGCCGCCTGGCGCACCGTCGTACGCAGCGACGACAACGGGCTCGCGCTCACGGTCGACAAGGTGTGGGGCATCGAGGCGCATCGCGACTGCATGGCCGTCGTCGCCGCGCGCTTGCCGGGTGTGATGTTTCCGGCTGCCTATCTCGTGTGGCCCGACGAGTACCGAAAACTGAAACGCACGACCTGCGGCGCGCCGTTTCTCGCGGGCAACCTGCAGCTCGCGAACGTCGGCGGCCAGGTGCGCGTCGCCGCCGAGGATCGGCTGCGAATCGGCGGCCCGACCGTCTTCAACAAATACCTGACCGTCGTGCGGCCGTACTTCGTCCGCGCGCTGATGGCGCACGTCGGCTGGCTCGAACGGGCCGGCCGCGTCGAGCTCGACGCCGATGCGCGCGCCGTGCACCGCTTCATCGCGGACGCCGCGCGCAGCCAGACCGACGACGCGCACTACAGCTTCGGCAAGGTGCAGCGCGTGCTCGCGATCAAGCTGCTGTCGAACGAGTTCCTGAGCGCGCTCGTGCGCGACGGCAAGGTGGCGCTATTCGACGACCAGCGCGACCTGCTGGCGTTTTCGAAGATGGAAGGCAGTTCGTACCGTTGTTATCACGAGCTTCGCAAGAGCCTGCGCTGCGAAGCCGGCAGTTGATCCACGCGACAGGCCGATCGATCCCGATCCATTCAACCCAACTCCAGGAGCTCCCCTCATGACGACCCAGAACGTTCCGGCCGACGCGCTCGACATCCTGTCCCGCGAAGTCGCGAAGATCCTCAACGTCGAAACCGTCGACACGGACGCCGGCATCGGCGAACTCGGCATCGATTCGCTGAACATCGTCGAGCTGATCGTGTTCTGCGAACAGCTTTACGGTTCGATCGATCCGGAAGCGTTGAACATCACGCAGTACACGACGCTGCAGCAGCTCGACGCGCAACTGCGCAGCCAGCAGCACGCGGCCTGATACGGCGATGCTCGCGCCCCTTGCCCCCGTGGCGGCCGCCGCCGTCGAGCCGGCCCCGGCGACTGCGCTGACCGTGCAGGCGCTCGCGTACCGGCGCGTCGCGCCGTCGCGCGACGGCGTGGCCGTGCCGCTGGACGACACGGCGCACGCGATCGGCACGCTCGCGTGCGCCGAGCGCGAGCGGCTGTGCGGCGCGGTCGGCGCGGACGACTACGTGGTCAGCTCGACGATCCTGTCGATGCTGCTGATGAACGATTCGCCGCAGCATCGCGTGTTCGCGCAGGCGCTCGCCGGCGCCAACGACTACACGCCCGACTGGATGACCTGCTCGTACGAATGCGCGGGCTGGGGCTACGTGCTGCGGCGTACGCTCGCGACCGCGGCAGAAACCGGGCCGCGCACGCTGCTGCTGCAGATCGTCGACATCGACGTGCACGGCTATACGTACTGGCACGGCAATCCCGCATGGGGGCGCTCGGGCTTCGGCGTCTGCACGCTGCTCGTCGACGTCGGCCGCGAACCGGCGCAGTCGGTGATCGCCGACGCCGCGCCGCCGTCCAACGCGGTCGTGCGGCTCGGACGCGACATCCGCGCGTTCTGCGCGGCGCGCCCGGGCCTGCACGCGGCGCTGCCGTTCTTTCCGGCCACGTCGCGGCGCGCGCTGCTCGCGTCGGTCGGCAAGACGCCGCTGCTGCCGGACGGCCACGGCATGTTCGGTCATGCGTTCGGCAGCGACCCGTGGCTGTCGGTGCTGCTCGCGCACCGCGACGGCGACACGCCGCGCCGCGCGGCCGTCTGCTCGCTCGCGCTGAACGGCTATTACGCGATCGCCGATGTCGCGTTCGCGCCGGACGCGACGTTCTCTCTCGACGGCGACGCGTGACATGGTGCGACCCGTTCACTTCACCTACCGGATCGAGCGCGATGCGCGCCGGCCGGTCGCGGTCGCGGCCAGCGCGTACCGGATGCCGCTCGACACGCCAGCCGACTACGCACGCGCCGCGCTCGCGGAAGCGGCCGGCGATGCGTACGACGCGGGCAATGCGTACGACGCGGCCGGCGGCGAGCGCCGCGTGCTGCTCGACCACGTGCAGTATTTCGCATTCCTCGCGGAAATCACCGCGCGGATTCGCGATGCCGTGCACGCGGACGCCCGCCTGTTCATCGAAGTCTGCGCGCCGTATTTCGGCACGCTGCCGGCCGAACTGCTCGCGCCGCACGTGCTGCTCGGCGTGCACCTGTACGACGAAGCCTTGCGCGATGCCGCGCGCGGCGCGCCGGTCGTCTGGATCGGCGACCGCATCCTGCGCGACGCGGAATTCGCCGGCGACAACCGCGTGTGCTGCGCGATCTGGCCCGCGCGGCTCGCCGATGCGTTCGACGCGCAACTGCGCGGCGCGTGGCCGGCATTCGCGATCCGGCTCGAACCGCACCCGGGCGCGTCGCGCGCCGCCTCGTTCACCGATTCCGTCCATCATTCCGGCGCCGCCGCGCGGCCGGGGAGACCCTGAAATGAATGACACGCTTACCGTGATGCAGGACACGGCCGATATCCGCTGGTCGATGCCCGTCGACGCGCTGATGTCGAACGACTACGCGCTGCGCGAAGAGGCGCTGAACCGGCTGTACGAGAAGGCGAAAGCCGCGCAGTGGGACGTCGCGACCGACGTCGACTGGCGCCACGACCTCGACCCGGCGAACCCGCTCGGCATGCCCGACCCGACGCTGCTGATCTATGGCACCGAGCTGTGGGGCAAGCTCGCCGACGCCGACAAGCGCGAGGTGCGCCACCACGCGCAGGGCTGGCTGCTGTCGCAGATCCTGCACGGCGAGCAGGCCGCGCTGATCTGCGCATCGAAGCTCGCGTCGGCCGAAAGCGGCCTCAGCGCGCGGCTGTGCGCGGCCGCGCAGATGATGGACGAAGCGCGCCACGTCGAGGCATACGCGAAGCTCGTCAACGAGAAGCTCGACGTCAGCTACCCGATGAGCCGCTCGCTGAAGGGGCTGCTGCACGACACGATCACGAGCAGCGCGCTCGACATGACGAACCTCGGGATGCAGGTACTGGTCGAGGGCATCGCGCTGTCGATATTCCAGAGCGTCGTCGCGTACAGCACCGACCCGTTCATCAAGGACCTGTTCCTGCGGATCCAGCGCGACGAAGCGCGTCACTTCGCGGTCGGCCGCATCACGCTGTGCCGCGTGTACGCCGAGATGAGTTCGCACGAGCTGCGCGAGCGCGAGGAATTCATCTGCGAAGGCGCGGCCGTGCTGTACGAGCATCTGTGCGCGGACGACATCTGGGAACCGATGGGGCTGTCGAAGCGCGAATGCAGCGCGATGGTGCGCGAATCGCCGGTGTCGAGCTCGATCCGCCGCTCGATCTTCCGGCGCCTCGTGCCGACGATCCGCGAAATGGGCCTGCTCACGCCGACCGTGCAGGCGACCTTCGAAAAGCTCGACGTCCTCGACTACGCGGCGATGCCGCTCAACTGACATGACGAAGCCCTCCTCCCACGCGTCCCGCGACGCCGGCTTCTGGATCGGCGTCGACGCGGTGGCCTACGAACTGCCGGGCCCGCCGGTCGACATCGAGGCCTGGGCCGCCGAGCGCGACTACCCGGCGCAGCGCGCGGCCGCGATCGCGCAGTCGGGCAGCCGCTATTTCCACATGGCGCTCGACACGAGCGAGACCGATCTCGCGATCGCGGCGGTCGGCCGGCTGCTCGACACCGCGCGCGTGCATCCGGCCGACGTCGGCGCGATCGTGCACGTGCACACGCAGCAGTTCAGCGTGCCGCCCGCGCCGCGCAGCCTGCCGCACGAAGTGGCCGCGCGCTTCGGCATCGAGCCGCTGTGGCTCGGCTCCGTCGCGCAACTGAACTGCGTGTCGGTCGCGGCCGGCATCGAGACCGTGCGCGCGCTGATGCGCCGCCATCCGCAACTCGACGCGGCGCTCGTCGTGTCGTCCGACCGCGTGTACGGCGAGGATTACCGGATGCGGCAGATGACGGGCGTGCAGTGCGACGGCGCGGCCGCGATGCTGATCGCGCGCAACAGCACGAAGAACCGGCTCGGCGGCATCGCGATCGAGACGCATGCGAAATGGCATCGCGGGTCCGACACCGTCGCCGCGAACGAGGCCGATCTCATCATGATGGAGTGGCCGTACACGCGCCGTGCGATCGACGCGGCGGTCGCGCTCGAGCCGCATGCGCTCGACGCATACGACCTGCTGCTGCCGCACAACGCCGACCTGCCCGGCTGGAACGCGCTGTGCCGCGCGATGCGCGTGCCGGCCGAGCGGCTCTACGCGGACAACATCCATGCGCGCGGCCACGCGTGCTGTTCGGATTTCCCGATCAACCTGGCCGACGTCGGGCTCGATGCGGTCGCGCACGGCCGGCGCGTGCTCGGCGTGATGCAGTCGAACTGCGGCGCGTATGCGGCCGCCACGCTCCATCCGGTGAGCCGCCATGACGCCTGAGCGCCCGCTTCCGCCCGCCGCCGATCACGCATGGATCGCCGATCTGCGCACGCCGTGCTACGTGTACGAGCCCGAGGTCGCGATCGCCCGCTACCGGTCGCTGAAGACGCGGCTCGGCACGCGGCTGATCGTGTCGCTGAAGGCGAACCCGAACCAGGACATGCTCGCGCGCTGCGCGCATGCGTACGAGGACGGCGTCGAACTCGCGAGCCGCGGCGAACTCGATGCGGTGATCGGCCGGATCAAGACGCCGCGCTACCTGAACAATCCGTCGATGGACGAGATGTTCATGCGCGCGGGGCTCGCGTCGCGCTGCCATTTCGTGCTCGACAACCCGGACGCGGTCGCGCGTTTCGTGCCGCTCGCGCGCGAAGCGGCGGCCGGCGGCGGCACGCCGGCCGCCGTGCTGCTGCGCGTGAACGCCGGCGCGCTGGCTGGTGAGCAGGCGAGAGCGCTGTGGCACGACCACTTCGGGATGACGCCGAACGAGGCGCACGACGCGGTGCGCACGCTTGCGGGCGCCGGCTTGCCCGTCGCGGGGCTGCATGTGTTCTCCGGCCCGCATTCGTTCATCCGCCAGGACCCGGCGCAGCCGGACACGCTCGTGTTGCCCGAACTGCTCGCGGCGCTGGCCCGCGATCTCGCGCCGGCCAACGGTGCGCCGCTCGCGTCGCTGAGCCTCGGCGGCGGTTTCGCCGACGATCATCCGGGCGATGCCGCGTTCGAACGCTATGCCGCCGCGCTCGCGCCGCTCGCCGGCCAGTATTCGCTCGCCCACGAGTCCGGCCGTGCGATCTTCGCCGATGCGGGCGTGTTCGCGACGCGCGTCGTCGCGGTCAAGACGTGGCAGGACCGCACGATCGCGGTCTGCGACGGTGGACTGTCGCAGGCGTTCCTGCTCGCGCAGACCGAAACGATGATGCGCCGCCTGGCCGCGCCGTCGCTCGTGCGCCGCACGCCCGCGCCACCGCCCCGTGGCGTGCCGACGCTCTACGTCGGCAGCACCTGCAGCCGTGCGGACGTGATCGGCCGCGACGACACGGGCGCGCCGCCGCAGGTCGGCGACATCGCGGTGTTCGCGCGCTGCGGCGCGTATCACCGCACGTACTCGATGGCGCATTTCCTGTCCCACGAAGCCGCGCACGTGTACGTGCGGCCGGCCTGAACCCGAGGAGCCGATCATGAACGCATTGATCAGCATCGCCGACGTGCTCGAACACGGCGCCGTGCGCTGGCCGCATCATCCGGCGTATGCGGACGGCGGCGGCACACTGACTTACGACCAGCTCGCGCGCGCGGTCCGGCGCGGGGCCGCCGCGCTCGCATCGCGCGGCGTGCAGCGCGGCGAACGCGTCGCGATCTACGCACCGAAGCGCATCGAAACCGTGGTCGCGATGCTCGCGGCCAACGCACTCGGCGCGATTTTCGTGCCGGTCAATCCGCAGTTGAAGGAAGCGCAGATCGAACACATCGTCGCCGACAGCGGCGCCGCGCTGTTCGTGACCGGCGCGCAGCGGCTCAAGCGCCTGCCGGCGCTCGCCGCGCTCGTCGGCGAACGCACGTTGCTGATCGAGCAATTGGCCGATGCGATCGAAGCAGCCGCCACCGACGCGCCGGCACTGCCCGCCGCCGGCCGCCCGGTCGACGACGATCCGGCCGCGCTGCTCTACACGTCGGGCTCGACCGGCAAGCCGAAGGGCGTCGTCGTGTCGCATCGCAACCTGGTGTCGGGCGCGTTCAGCGTCGCCGCGTACCAGCAGCTCGCCGAAGACGACGTCGTGCTCGGCGTGCTGCCGCTCAGCTTCGACGCGGGCCTGAGCCAGCTGACGACCGCGCTCGCGTCCGGCGCCTGCTACACGCCGCTCGACTTCCTGCAGCCGGCCGAAGTGCCGCGCCATTGCGATGCGTTCGGCGTCACGTCGATCACCGGCGTGCCGCCGCTGTGGATGCAGCTTGCGTCGGCTGGCTGGAGCGACGGCGCGCGCACGCGGATCCGCCGCTTCGCGAATACCGGCGGCCATCTCGCGACGCCGCTGCTGCACCGCCTGCAGGCGCTGTTCACGCAGGCTTCGCCGTACCTGATGTACGGGTTGACCGAGGCATTCCGCTCGACCTATCTGCCGCCGGCCGACGCGGCGCTGCGCCCGACGTCGATCGGCAAGGCCGTGCCGAACGCGGAGATCCTCGTGCTGCGCGCGGACGGCAGCGAATGCGCGGCCGACGAGCCCGGCGAACTCGTGCATCGCGGCGCGTTCGTCACGCTCGGCTACTGGAACCGGCCGGAGCTGACCGCGCAGCGCTTTCGCCCGCTGCCGCGCCGCCACGGCGAAATCCCGCGCCCGGACATCGCCGTATGGTCCGGCGACATCGTGCGGCGCGACACGGACGGCTATCTGTACTTCGTCGCGCGCGGCGACGACATGATCAAGACGTCCGGCTATCGCGTGAGCCCGACCGAGATCGAGGACGTGCTGTTCGCGCTGCCGCACATCCGCGAGGCGGCCGTGTTCAGCGTCCCGCACCCGGCGCTCGGCGAGGCGATCGCCGCGTGCGTCGTGTCGACGCTCGACGCCGACGCGTGCCGCGCCGACATCGCCCGCGCGTGCCGCGACGCGTTGCCCACCTACATGAACCCGCTCGTCGTCGAACCGCTGCCGGCGTTGCCGCGCAACCCGAACGGCAAGATCGACCGACCGGCATTGAAAGCGCAGTATCGCGACGCGTTCGCGCGCCCGAACCTCGAGGAGACCGCCGCATGACCCTGTCGACGCTCGATGAAACCCGTGTCGGCGCGCCGCGCGTCGCCGCGCCCGGCACGCTCGCGCTGTCCGGCGGCGTCGTGGTGCTGCCGCCCGCCGTCGTGTTCAGTGCGATCCAGGCGCAGGAGCGCCATCCCGGCTACCGGCACCTGCTGCTGCCGCAGGCGCGCTTTGCGCGGCCGCGCGGCATGGGCGCGCTGACGCCCGACGAAGGCACGCGTCTCGCGCCGGGCGGCCGGCCCGCGCTGCGCATCGCGCCGCCCGGGCGCAGCCTCGCCGACCTCGCCGCCGATGCGGCGCTCGACCTGCGCGACCAGCTCGGCTCCGGCGCGCTGGCCCGCACGACGCACGTGATCGTCGCCAGTTGCGCGCTCAACGAAGGCATCGGCGACTCGGTCGTCGGCCGCATGCAGTACGAACTCGGGCTGCAGCGCGTGACGCCGTTCGCGCTCGGCCAGAACGGCACGCTCGGCTGGTATTCGGCACTGATGCTGCTCGACGGGCTGCTGCGCGACGAAGGCGACCAGGCGCTCGTGATCCTCAGCGACAAATGGCTCTACCCGTTCTTCCGCCAGTTCGGCGACCTGGTCGGCTACGGCGACGCGGCCGCCGCGCTGCTCGTGTCGCGTGCGGGCCCGGCGCCCGAGCCGGCCGCGTGGGGCGGCGTGCGGTCCGTCGCGCTCGAATTCGGGCCGTCGATCGCCGATCCGTGGGCCGATGCGCCGGCCGCGCTGCGCGACACGCTCGCGCCGGTCGCCGCGCGCGCGATCCGCCGCGCGCTCGACCAGGCCGACCTGCGTGCGAACCAGATCGACTGGTGCGTGCCGCCCGGCTTCGATCCCGGCTTCGCGGCGCGCGTGGCCGACGCCGCGTCGGTTCCGGTCCCCGCGCGCATCCAGCACGACGGGTCGGGCCATCTGTCGTCGGCCGAATCGGCCGCCGCGCTGATCCGGCTCGCGGGCGCGCTCGACGAAGGCGAACGCCGCACGGTGCTCGTCTGGGACGCGGCACTGCACGGCGCGGCGGCAGCAGCCGTCGTCGACCTGGCCGGCGGGCTCGACGCCGCACTCGATATCGAAGGAGACGCATGATGAGCGCCTACAAGGTCAGCCTGCGCGAGCTGCGCTTCTTTCTGTGGGAACTGTTCGAGGCCGACAAGCGGTTCCTGGCGGAACACGGCCTGTACGGCACGCACGATCGCGCATCGATCGATGCGCTGCTCGAACGCGCACGCGATTTCGCGCTCGACCTAGGCCGCAGCTACCAGCAGGCGGACGTCGAGGGTTGCACGCTGCTCGACGACGGACAGGTACGGATTCCTTCGCATTTCCACGCGCTGTGGGCGCGCTTTCGCGACGAGTGGTCGAACACGCTGTTCGGCACCGCGCACGGGCTGCCGCCGATCGTCACGCAGATGATCTACGAGATGTTCATGGGCGCGAATCCGTCGTTCATGACGTACGGCGGCTTCACGCGCCCCGCGGTCAAGCTGCTGCAGATGCACGGCACGCCGCACCAGAAAGCGCTGATCGCACCGCTCGAAGCGTACCGCTGGGACGCGTGCTTCTGCGCGACCGAACCGCAGGCCGGCACCGACCTGACCGCGGTCGCGCTGCGCGCGACGCCGCTCGAACGCGATATCTACGCGATCGACGGCGAGAAGGTCTATATCTCGGCCGGCATGCACGAGCTGACGGAAAACACGCTGTATTTCGTGCTCGGCCGCATCGATACCGCGTCGCCGGATTCGTTCTCGCTGTCGTGCCTCGTCGTGCCGCGCTTCTGGCCCGACGAAACCACCGGCGAGCTGCAGCCGAACCACGTCGACTGCATCGGCCTGCCGCGCAAGATGGGGCTCAAGGGCTGCGCGAACACGCATCTCGTGTTCGGCTCGAACGGCACGACGAAAGGATGGCTGCTCGGCGGCCGCCGCAACGTCGGGTTGCTGCAGCTGATGCCGCTGATGAACCAGGCGCGGATGAGCACCGGGATGTTCGGCGTCGGCGTCGCGTCGAGCGCATACCTGCACGCGGTCGAGTATGCGGGCCGCCGGCTGCAGGGTCGGCCGATCGAGCGTGCGTCGAACACGAACGCGGCGCGTGTCGCGATCGTCGAGCACGCGGACGTGCAGCGCATGCTGGTCGACATGAAAAGCCGCGTCGACGGCTGCCGCGGCCTGCTCGGCAAGCTCGCGGCGACCGCGACGCGCGCGGCGATGCTCGAGGCGACGCCCGACGCCGACCCGGCCGAGATCGAGCGCCATCGCAAGCTGCAACTGCTGCTGACGCCGATCTGCAAGGCGTTCATCTCCGACCAGGCGTGGCGCATCTGCGAAACGGCGATCCAGGTGCACGGCGGCCTCGGCTACACCGATGCGAGCCCGGTCGAGCAGAACGCGCGCGACGTGAAGATCCTGTCGATCTGGGAAGGCACGAACTACATCCAGGCGCAGGATCTCGTGCGCGACAAGCTCGGCTTCGGCCGCCATTCGCGGCTGATCCAGTACTACCGCGACGAACTCGACGCGTTCCTCGCGCAGCAGCATCAACCCGGCACGCATGCGGAACTGCGGCCGCTGTTCGATACGCTGCGCGCGGGCGCCGACCGCATCGCCGCCGCGCTCGACGACATCGCGCGCGACGTGCAGGACGGCCACACGCATCGCAGCAGCCAGTTCTACACGCGCTTTCTGGAGATGTTCGGCGTGGTCACGTCGGCATGGGTGCTGCTCGAATCCGCGACGATCGCCGCGCGCCGGCTCGACGCACCGGAAACGGCCGACGCGCCGGCCGAACGGGCGTTCTATCGCGGCAAGCTGAAAAGCGCGCGCTATTACTTCGCGAACGTGCTGCCCGTCGTCGACCAGCACGCGGCCGTGATCGCCGCGATGGCGCACGCGGCGATCAGCGTCAGCAGCGACGAACTCGCCGCGGTGGAATGACATGGACACGACGCTCGATTCCCGCACCTCCGCCACCACGGCCGCGACCGACGATGCGCCGCGCAACCTGCTCGGCCGGCCGGCGACGCGTCATCGCGGCACCGACATCGACGGCGCGACGCTCGACCCCGAAGCGCTGCGCGTGCGCGATCTCGACCTGAACGCGCTGATCGGCGCGACGACGTTCGAAGGTGCGCTCGCGCATCTGTGGTTCGACGTCGCGCCCGGCAGCGCCGACCATCGCGCGCACGAGGCGACGATTGGCGCGCGGCTCGCGGCGTTCGCCGACGCGCTGGCGCCCGGCTCGGTCGCGCAGTCGGTCGCGGCCGACCTCGGCGCGGCCGGCGTCGCGCCGGTGTTCGCGGCCGCGTCCGGCCTGCTGCGCGGCCTCGACGACGTGACCGCACGCGTGCACGGCCCGGCGCCGGACGATGCCGATCTCGACACGATGCTGCTGTGCGCGGCCGCCGCGCCGTTCCTGCTGCATGCGGCGATCGAGGGCCGGCCGTTCGCGGCGGGCGCGGGCACGGGCGCCGGCAGCGCGGCATTCGATGCCGCCGCGACGCACGCGCAACGCACGCTCGTGCTGACCGGCGCGACGCGCCACGACGCACCGGCGCAAGCGGCGATGGACATGCTGCTCGTCGCGTGGCACGCCGGCTTCGGCTACATCACGCCGACCGTGCTCGCGCCGCGTGTCGCGATCGGCACCGGCGTCACGCTGACGCAGGCCGTCGCCTCCGGCTTCCTCGCGAGCGGGCCGTCGCACGTCGGCGCGGCGCTCGAAGCGATGCAGTGGCTCGCCGCGCTCGCGCAGTCGGCGCCAGGCGGCGCGGGCGCGTCGGCCGCTGCGCTCGACGCGGCCGGGCGCGCGGCGATCGATGCGGCGCTCGATGCGAAACGCACGCTGTACGGCTTCGGCCACCCGCTGTTCGTCGCCGATCCGCGTCCGCCGCACCTACGTGCCCGATTTTCGGAAGAAGGCTTCGACGGCGCGTACATGACGCTGTTCGACGCGTGCTGCGCGCAGGCCGACGCGCGCCGCGCGCTGCGGCCGAACATCGATTTCCTGACCGCCGCGACGCTGCTCGAACTCGGCGTCGCCGCGCCGTCGTGGGGCGTCGGCGTCGGGCTCGGCGCACGCATCGCGGCGATGGCCGCGCATGCAGTGGAACGGCGCCGCCGCCCGGCGTTCGGCGTCAACAGCGCGACCGCGCGACGGCTGCTGGCCGCCGTGCCGGTCGGCTGGCTGTGAATCCTCACCCTTTCGCACAAGGAACGTCATGCTGCTCAAGAACCTGCGCCCGGCGAACGACTACGATCGCTTCGCCACCGAAACGCTCGAACCGTGGGACCTGCTGTTCATCAGTCGCATCCGCCAGCTCGCGCGCGGGATGACGGCCGGCACGATCGCCGACATCGGCACGGCCACCGGCGTCGTGCCGGTGCGGCTCGCGACCGATCCGGCGATGCGCGGCTGGCGCTACGTCGGCATCGACCTCGATCCGGCGATGCTCGACGAAGGCCGCCCGCGCATCCGCGAGCTCGGGCTCGACGACACGATCGAGATGCGCATCGGCGACGCGCTCGCGCTGCCGTTCGACGACGGCACGCTGACGATGGCGGTCGGCCGCGCGACGCTGCATCACCTGCCCGACAAGGCGCTCAGCCTGACCGAGATGTATCGCGTGCTGGAGCCGGGCGGCATCGCGCTCGTGCACGACATGCGCCGCGACGCGCCGCAGCACCTGCTCGACCGCTTCACCGAGATGCGCGCGGCCGCCGACTATCCGCCGACCCACGTCGAGGAAAAGATCACGCTCGACGAAGCGCATGCGCTGGTGGCCGAAGCCGGCCTGACTGCCGTTGCGTCGATCTACAGCCCGAGCATGGGGCTCGGCGCGCTCGGCTTCGAAATCCTGCTGAAGAAACCGGCGCTGGCCTGAGCGATGACCGATCTCGCCTTCCTCGCCGCGCATGCCGCCGTGCGGCTCGGCGCCGACGACGTGCAGTGCGCGCCGGTCGCGCCCGGCGCGACGCTGCCGCTGTGCGTGACGCCGCGCAGCGCCGAACTCGCGACGTCGCCGGAGATGTTCGTCGCGTGGTACCGCTCGCGGCTCGACACGATCGACACGCTGCTCGACGCATGCGGCGCGCTGCTGTGGCGCGGCTTCGCGGTGCCCGACACCGCCGCGTTCGGCCGCCTCGGCGCGCTGTATCCGGCGCACGCAAACGGCTATACGGCCGGCGCCGCCCCGCGCCGGCAGATCGACGGCCAGGTGTACGAATCGACCCGCATGCCGCCGCCGTTCAGGATCGGGCTGCATCAGGAGATGGCCTACATGCCCGCGTTCCCGCGCCTCGTCGCGTTCTACTGCCGGCAACCGGCCGACGCGGGCGGCGAAACGCCGATCTGCGACATGCGGCGCGTGACCGCGCGCGTGCCGGCCGCGCTGCGCGCGCGGTTCGCCGAGCGCGGCGTGATGTACCTGCGCAATTTCGCGGCGCCGGGCGACCGCGCGGACGGCCTCGCCGCGAACCCGAACCTGCCGTTCGCCGCCTACCACCGGCCGTGGGACGACGCGTTCGGCACGACCGAGCGCGCCGAGGTCGAGCGGCTGTGCGCGGAACGCGGCGTCGGCTGCCGTTGGCTCGACGACGGCAGCGTGACCGTGTCGCATGTCGGCAGCGCGCTGCGCACGCATCCGCGCACCGGCGAAACGGTGTGGTTCAACCAGGCGAGCGCGCAGCACCCGAACCCGCGTTCGATGGGCGAGCTCAGCTACCGCTACCTGCAGCGCATGTACGGCACGCGCGCCGCGTTCCCGTACGAGATCCGCTACGGCGACGGCGCGCCAATGCCGTTCGATGATCTGGTGGCGATCTACGACGCGCTCGACGACGAGGAATGCGCGTTCCCGTGGCAGGCCGGCGACGTGCTCGTCGTCGACAACATGCTGGTCGCGCACGGCCGCAACCCGTACCGGGGTGCGCGCGACACGCAGGTCATGCTGTTCGACTGAGGATGCCGACGATGAGCATTTCGTTTCTTGCGTCCGTGCGCGCGATGTTCGGTCCGCCCGCCGCGTTCGACCGGCCGCAGCGCGCGGGCACGCCGCCGCTGCCCGACGCGCATGCGCCGGGCGCGGCGCTCGGCGCGCGTGCGATCGACGTCGCGGCCGGCGATTTCCGCTTCTCCGCGCGCCACGTGCGGTTCCGGCTCGGCGCGATCACCGCGATCGTCGGGCCGAACGGCTCGGGCAAGACCACGCTGCTCGAGACGTTGCTCGGCTTCCGGCGCGGCGGCAGCGACGTGCGCGTGCTCGACGTGCCGGCCGAGCGCTTCATGCGCGATTCGCAGTCGCTGCGGCGGCTCGGCGCGCAGTTGCAGAAGGTCGAGTATCCCGATCATCTGCGCGTATCCGAGATCGTCGCGCTGCACCGCGCGATGTACGCGCACACCGATGCGGCGATCACCGACGCGCTCGGCATCGCCGAACTGCTCGACAAGCCGTGCCGCGCGCTGTCGAAGGGGCAGCGCCAGCGCGTCGACCTGTACGTCGCGCTCGCGCACCGGCCCGAGCTCGCCGTGCTCGACGAGCCGTTCACGGGCCTCGACCGCCGCTATGCCGGCGTCGTGATCGACCTGCTGCGCCATCGCGCCCGCGGCACGAGCGTCGCGATGATCTGCCATTCCGAGGAAGAGCTGAGCGTGGTCGACGATCTCGTGTGGGTGCGCGACGGCGGCGTGCGTTACCAGGGCGACCGGGACACGCTGCGCGCCAAACTCGTCGGCGATGCGCGCGCGGTCCTGCACTGCCGCGACGAAGGCGATGCGCGTGCGCTGCGCAAGCGGCTCGCGGCGCTGCCCGGCGTGACCGGCGTACGCGTGTCGGCCGCGCATGTGGTCGAGGCGTTCGGCGATGCGACGCTGCATCCGAACGTGCACCGGATCGTCGGCGAACGCGGCATCCAGCATCTCGCGCTCGCCCCGAGCACGCCGGGCGACCTGCTGCGCCTGTGCACCGAGGGCCCGACCCATGACTAAGGTATTCCTGATCCTCGTGCGCAACGAGCTGCTCGGCTATCTGCGCAGCCGCTCGTCGCTGTTCTGGACGCTCGTGTTTCCCGTGTTCCTGCTGAGCGTGATGCTGTTCGCGTTCGGCGGCTCGGGCTCGCTCGGCACGGCGGACATCGCGTTCGACGTGCCCGGCGGCGCGACGCCGTACAACCAGGCGTGCACGGCGCAGATCGTCGCCAGCCTGTCGCACAGCGACACGGTGAAGGCGACCTTCGGCGGGCGCGGCGCGCCGGCCGATCGCGTGACGGTCGTGCTCGGCGCGGACGAACGCACGCCGGCGACGATCCGTTACGACTTCAACGGCTCGCTCGCGGTGAAGGCCGCGTCGCGCGTCGTCGAGATCGCGCTCGCGCGCTGCGCCGCGCAGCGACTCGGGCTGCCGGCCGCGCAGGCGCGCTTCGAGAACGCCGCGCCCGCGCGCCGCCCGTTCGACTATGGCGCGTTCTTCGCGACCGGCATCCTGGTGATGGCGTTCATGGCGATCGGTCTCAATTCGACGACCACCGCGATCGCCGCGCTGCGCGAGCGCAATACGTTCAAGCTATACGTGTGCTTCCCGGTGTCGCGCGGCGTATTCCTCGCCGCGCTGATCGTCGCGCGGATGGCGATGATGGCGCTGTCGGCGCTCGTGCTGCTGACGGTCGCGCGCGTCGCGTTCGGCATCGCACTGCCGATCGCGACGCCGGACGGGCTGCGCGCGTTGCCGATCGTGCTGCTCGGCGCGGCGATGGTGCTGAGCATCGGCGTGCTGCTGGCGAGCCGCACCCGCTCGCTCGCGGCGGCCGAACTCGCGTGCAACGTCACGTATTACCCGCTGCTGTTCTTCAGCGACCTGACGATCCCGATGCACGACGCGCCCGCGTGGCTGAAGGCCGGGCTCGCGTTCCTGCCGACCAACCAGTTCGCCGTCGCGCTGCGCGGCGCGCTGGTCGACGGTGCGCCGTACGCGCAGCTCGCGCCGCAACTGCTCGGCATGGCCGCCTGCACCGCGCTGTTCCTGTTCGCCGCCGCGCGGCTGTTCCGCTGGCACGACGCATGACGCGTCGCCACGCTGTTTCGACGAAGGAGAGACACGATGAAATCGAACCATCCCATAACCGACTACCTGCTGCATGCGAGCAACTTCCTGCCGGCGATCGTGTTCCTGTTCTACGGCCGGCTCGGCCCCGAGCAGCCGGACCTGCGCTGGACCCACGCGTTCCTGATCGGCGGCGTGCTCGCGCTCGTGCACGGCGCGTGGCTGCTGCGCCGCGCGCAGCGCAACAGCATCGCGATCGGCGTCGACCTGTTCCTCGTGATCGGCGCGGTGCTCGCGCTCGTGTCGCCGACAGGTAGCCGTTTGTGGGGCGAGGAACTGGGGCCGGCCGCGATGCTCGTCTGCGTGCTGGTGGTCGGCATCGTGCATACCGCGTGGTCGGACGGCGGCTTCGTCGACGGCACGTTCGTCGACCATGCGCGGGTGCGTTCGCTGTCGCTCGTGCTGCTCGCCGTCACCGTCGTCGCGCTCGCGGTGTCGATCGCGATGCGCCACAGCCCGCTGTGGGGCGGCGTCGTGCCGCTGATCGCGCTGGTCGTCGTGCGCGGCCGGCTGCGCAAGCAGCTCGCGCGGGCACGCTGACGATGAACGCGTTGCCCGCACACGCGGCACACCCCGCGCAACGGCACGCGCTCGCCGCGGCGCTCGGCGACGGCTGGCTCGAAGGCGCGGCATGCGAGCCGTATGCGACCGACGTCATGCAGTACGGCGGCGTGCCGCTCGGCGTCGCGCGGCCGGCATCGACCGCCGACGTGCGCGCGCTGGCCCGCGTCGCCGTCGCGCACCGGATCGGGCTCGTCGCCCAGGGCGCGCGCAGCGGCCTCGTCGGCGCGGCCGTGCCCGATCGCAGCGGCACCCAATGCGTGGTGTCGTTCGAGCGGATGCGCGCGGTTCGCGCGTTCGATCCGGCCAATCGCAGCATCACGGTCGACGCCGGCGTGCGGCTGTCCGACCTCAACCGCGTGGCGGGCGAAGCCGGCCTCTGCGTGCCCATCGATCTCGGCAGCGATCCGGCGGCCGGCGGCCTCGTCGGTGCGAACGCGGGCGGCAGCCGCCTGATCAAGTACGGCGACGTGCGCCGTCACGTACTCGGCGTCGAAGTCGTGCTGGCGGACGAAGCCGGCACCGTGATCGACGCGCTCGCGCCGCTGCGCAAGCGCAACGCGGGCTTCGACGTCGCGCAATGCTTCATCGGCGCGAATGGCGCGAACGGGCTCGTGACGGCCGTGTCGTTCGCGCTCGCGCCGCTCGAACGGTCGTCGTGCGCGGCGTTCGTCGCGTTCGCGTCGTACGATGCGGCGCTCGCCGGCCTGCTCGCGTTCGAACGCGCATTCGGCGAGATGCTGTCGGCGTTCGAGTTCATGTCGGCGGCGGCGGTCGGGTGCGTCGCGGCGGCGTTTCCGGCATTGCGCGCGCCGTTCGAGCCCGGTGAAGCCGCCTGCCACGCGCTCGTCGAGATCGCGACCGGCATGCCGGGGCTCGATGCGCTGCTCGAGGAACGCGCGGTCGCAACGCTCGACGCGCTGGCCGGCGATGGCCTGGTGCTCGACGCGGCGTGCGCGCCGGCGGAACGGTTCTGGCGGATTCGCGACGCGCTGCCGGCCGCGGTCGCGCAGGACGGCCTGCCGCTGTCGTTCGACGTGTCGTTCCAGCGCGGCGCGCTGGCCGGATTCGTCGCCGACGCCGAGCGGTGGCTCGCCGCCGCGCATCCGGCGCTGCGCTGTCATGCGTTCGGCCATTTCGGCGACGGCGGCTGCCATCTCGTCGTGTCGATTCCGCCTACCGCGGCGCAACGCTACGGGCCGCTGCAGCAAATGGCGCTGCGCGGCGCGCTGTACGACCGCGTCGTGCAGGCAGGCGGCTGCTTCAGCGCGGAGCACGGCGTCGGGCCGGTCAATATCGCGTACTACCGCAAGCACGTGCCGGCCGCGCAACGGCAGCTCGCCGGCGCCGTCCAGCACGCGATCGATCCGCTGGGTCTGGTCGGACGCGTTCGCTACTGATTCGCCGATTCGCGGCGCCACGGAGACTTCGCATGATGTTTCGACACCCGCCCGAGCGCGGCATCCCGTCCGAACCGGACGCCGCCCCTTCGTCCCCCGGCATCCCGGCCAGGCTGCCCGACTCGGGCGTGGTGGTCAACGTGCGGGGCGTCGCCTGCGTGATCCCGTTGCCGCCGCGCGACCATGCGCGCCCGGCGCTGTGGCGTGCGCTGGCGGACTGGCGCGACGAACGGTCGGCCGATCGCCACGTCGAGCCGGATGGACGGCAGGATTGAGCAGCCGGCTCGCGGCGGGCCGGCAAGCGCGCACATGCGACGGCGGCGCCGGACACCGTCGGTCGTCCGGCGCCGCGACGGGCAAAGCGTGCAATCAGAATACCGGGTGCCCGCTGATCAGGCTCGGCAGCCACGTCGAGAAGAACGGCATGTACGTGACGATATTGATCGCGCTGAAGATCGCGAGGTAGTACGGCCACGCCATCTTCGTCGTTTCGCCGATCGACACGTTGCCGATCGCGCAACCGACGAACTGCACCGACCCGATCGGCGGATGCACGAGGCCGAGCGAGCAGTTCAGCAGCAGCATGATCCCGAACTGCACCGGCCCGACGCCGCACGCCATCGCGATCGGCAGGAACAGCGGCGTCGTGATCAGGATGTGCGCGGCCATGTCGACGAACGTGCCGAGGAACACCTGGATGATGTTGATGTACAGCAGCATCAGCCACGGCGCCGCGGTCGACTGCTTCAACAGCCCTTCGATCGCATCCGGGATCTCCAGATACGACATCTGGAAGCGCAGCATGTTGGACACGGCGATCAGCAGCAGCACGACGCCCGTCGTGCGCGCCGCATGCGACAGCGCGCGGCGCAGCTTCTCGGTCGTCAGCGTGCGGTAGACCACCGCGGTCAGCACGAGCGAGTACACGACGGCGATCGCGGCCGCTTCGGTCGCGGTGGCGATGCCCTTCGCGACGCACACGAGGATGATCGCGATCACCATCAGCCCGGGCACCGCACCGACGAAGCTGCGCAGCACCGCATACCAGCCGGGAAACCGCGGCAGCGCGGACGAGCCGTCCTCACGGCGCGGGTAGCCGTGACGCACGGCCTGCCAGTACGCGGCGGCGAGCACGAAGCCCATCACCCACAACACCGGCAGGAGTCCCGAGAACAGCAGGTCGCCGATCGACACGCCGCTCACCGGCTGGCCGTGCAGCATCCCGGTAATGCCCTGCGCGGCGAACGCGTAGATGATCATGTTGGTCGACGTCGGCATCAGCGCGCCGGCGAGCGATGCGTGCGTGGTCACGTTGACCGCGTACGCGGCGCTGTAGCCTTCGCGCTTCATCAGCGGAATCACCACGCCGCCCATCGCAGACGTATCGGCGGTCGGCGAGCCCGACACGCCGCCGAACAGCGTGCACGCGACGACGTTCGCCATCCCGAGGCCGCCGCGGAAGTGGCCGACGGTCGCCTGCGCGAAGCGCAGGATCCGGTCCGCGATGCCGCCATGCAGCATCAGCTCGCCGGAGAAGATGAAGAACGGCACCGCGAGGAACGAGAACGCGTTCATCCCCGAGATCATCGCCTGCATCGCGGTCGCGATCGGCAGGCCTTCGACCATGTAGGTCAGTACGCATGCAATGCCGAGCGCGAACGACACGGGCACGCCCAGCACGAGGAATATCAGAAAACTGACGGACAGGATCGCGAGTTCCATGGCGTTATTGTCCCGACGAAGAACGGCGAAGCGCGAGCAGGTGCTCGAGCGAGAAGAAGATGATCGCAACCGCCGCGGGCATCGTGATCAGGTAGCGCACGCCTTCGGGCAGCCCGATGATCGGGATGCGGTCGCCCATCGTCTCGACGGCCATGCTGCCGCAGCCGATCATGATCATGATCGCGAACGCGATCAGGCTCAGGTGCTGGATCGCGACGACGACCGTGCGCGCCTTCGGCGACAGTCGCCGCACCAGCGAATCGAGGCCGATGTGGCCGCCGTCGCGCACCTTCATCGCGGCGCCGAACATCGCGATCACGATCACGAGCAACAGCGCGATCGGCTCGACGAAATCCGGTGCGTTCTCGAACACGTAGCGCATCACGACCGCATAGAACACCAGCACCGTGAGCACCGCGAGGCACGCCGACGCGATCACGGCGAGCACGCGGAACAGCCCGTCGTTCACGCACCGCAGCAGCGGCGCGGCCGCGCGCGGCCGGCACGGCGGCGCGCCGTCGGTGGCCGGCGCGTCCGGCGAGCCCACGGTCGCGGCGCCATTCAAGGAAGTGCGACGCGTCACTTGGTGGCCTCGATCTCGTCGACGATCTGCTTCATCTGCGGCGTCTTTTCATACTTGGTCCACAGCGGCTGCATCGCCTTCACGAACGCCGCGCGGTCGATTTGCGCGGCCGGCAGGATCTTCGCGCCGCCCTTCGTCACCAGTTGCTGCGCGGACGCCTCGCGCGCGGTCCACAGCTTCTGGTAGTACGGCACCGAATCGGCCGCCGCCTTCCTGAGCGCCGCCTGCTCCTGCGGCGACAGCGTGTCCCAGATCTTCTTCGAGAACACCAGCACTTCCGGCGTCATCGCGTGCTGCGTTTCCGAGTAATCGGGCGCCACTTCGTAGTGCTTGGTTTCCTCGTACGACGGCAGGTTGTTTTCCGCCGCATCGACAAGGCCCGTCTTCAGGCCCGTGTATACCTCGGCGAACGGCATCGGCGTCGGCGTGCCGCCCATCGCGCGGATCTCGTCGACCATCAGGTCCGACGGTTGCACGCGCACCTTCAGCCCCTTCATGTCGGCCGGCGAGCGCACCGGGCGCTTCGCGTAGATCGAGCGCGCGCCGCTCTCGTAGAACGTCAGCGCGATCATCCCCTTCGCGGTGAACGCATCGAGGATCTTCCGGCCGGCCGGGCCGTACATCGCCTTGCGGAAATGGTCGACGTCGCGGAACAGGAACGGGAACGACGGGATCAGCGATTCCGGCACGATCTCGTTGAACGACGCGCCGTTCACGCGCGCCATGTCGATCGCGCCGATCCGCACCTGGTCGACCGTGTCCTTCTCGGAGCCGAGCGCGCTGTTGCCGAACACCTTGATCGAATCCTTGCCGCCCGTCTGCTTCGACAGTTCGTCGCCCATGAACTTCACGGCCATGTTGGTCGGGAAGTTGTCGCCGTGCACGTCCGCCGAGCGGAACACGCGCGCCTGCGCAGACAGTGCGAAGCCAGCCATCAAGGCGACGGCCAGGACGGTACGGGAGCCGGTGAATCGGTGCTTCATGGTGAGTCTCCTGGATGGTCGATCGTTGTTGTGCGGCGATCCGGCGGCCCGCTCGGGCTTCGCCGAGACGATTTCCGCAATCGCCGAGTCATACGTCGTATGATGTGTTGAGCGAATGTACGTCGGTTAACCGTTTAACTCACTTGGTGCATACCCGTATAACCGCTTTCATCAAGGGCTTGATGAGGAATCGGGAAACCGGATTCTCCGTTTTCCTCCTTTCTCGCGAAACGTTTTCCGGAAGCGGATCGCGATCCCGATCGCGCATCGGCGTCGCGGTTTTCGCCCGCTCAACGGCCTTCTTTCGCTTCATTGGTCGACGTTATAGGATGACTGACCATGATCTTGCCGCGCCGCCGCGATAACCGTGCGATCGATCCGTCGTCGGGCGTGCCGCCTGACAGGCACGCGCGATGCGCGCCGCCACAGCGTGAAAACGCGAAAGGAGCCAGTCATGTCGATCACGAAGCGATCAGCGCCAACCGACCCGGCCACACCGCCGAACGCCGGCGACGAAGGCCCCGCGGACGCGCCGGGCATCGGTGAGGACACGTGCCGCGTCTGCCGCGGCACCGGCATGGTGGAGGGACAGACGTGCACCGTCTGCGGCGGGACGGGCAAGGTACTGCAGGGAATCGGCGGTGGATAGGTAAAAACGCAGGCGCGCCCGCGCGCACGGATCGCTCAGGTCTGCATGACCAGCGACGTCAGTTGCGCGGCGCGCGCCACGTCCGTCTTCGTGTAGATCGACTTGATCTGCGCGCGAACCGTGCCGATCGACACGCCGCGCAGCGCCGCGCATTCCTGCGGCGAGCGCCCGTCGCAGCACAGCAGCACGGCGAGATCGGCTTCCGCCGACGACAGCCCGTAGAACACCCGCAAGCGCTGCGCGCGCGCCGACGGCGAACGAACGTCGGCGGCCGTCATCAGCGCCGCGACGCCGGGCCGTTCGCGCGCGAGACGCGACTGTTCTGGAACGGGGATCAACGCAAGCGGCAGCGGCTCGCCCGTCGCACGACGCAGCAGCAGTCCGCCGCGTGCGAATGCATGCCGCCATTGCGCATCGTCGACGCAGCCTTCCGGCGCGAAACGCCCGTTCAGGACCCGCAGCGCCGGTTCGGCGGCGATCAGCTGATCGGCCGCGCGGTTCGTATAGCGCAGTTCACGCTGCGCGCCGAGCAGGAATACCGGCACCGGCACCGCGTCGAGCGCCGATTCCGCGGCGGCCACGCGCGCTTCGAGCTCGCCGATGCGCGCGTGGATGCGCAACGCGCGGCTGATGTGGGCGCCCATGATTTCGATCGCCCGACGCTGCTCGTCGGACAGCCCTTGCGATTCGGGGCCGCCCTGTACGCTGAGGAAAGCGCCGGCGCCCTCGCCGCGATGGATGTACAGGCCCGAAATGCTGCCGAGCCCGAACGGCTGCAGGAATTCCCGATAGAACACGCCATGTGTGCGCTGCCGCACCGACAGGTGCTTGACGTCCTCGAACCAGCGCCCTGCCTGCCAGTCGGCGGCAACCGGCACGACCGGGTCGTACAGGTAGAACTCGGTGTTGTAGCTGCGGTGGCACGCGGCGACCCATGACGGATCGTCGCCGGCCGCCCGCTCGATCGCCGGCAGCCGCGCCGCATCGTCGAACGACAGCAGCGTCGCCATGCGTACGCCGACCGACATGCGCAGGCCGTCCAGCACCGCTTCCCATCGTTGGTCGCCCAGCGCCGCAGCATAGACGTCATCGATCCATGCCGATGGAATCAACCCGTTCATCTGCATCTGGCCACCCCGTGCCGTGCGTTTTTATTGAACGCCGTTCGGGCATCTTACTCAATCGACCTCATTGTTCAAATTGCCGATGCGGGTGTGATCGAAATACCACGGTGATGACTGCTTCTCGTCAAACGAAACGGTTATTTTCGACAGCGAGAAGCAATCCGTGTTGACGCGGGGCGGCCTGCGCGGCGCGGGTCGGCGAGATGGCGCCCGGTCAAGACGATGCAACCGAACATGCGACGGAGCGCGTTGCGCCGCCCGGTCCGACGATGCACTTACTTCATCGTCGTGAACCGCGCTTCCATCTCGTCGATCTTCGCGAGCACCGCTTCGCTCAGCTTTCTGACGTGACGCGGCACGTCGGGCGTCGACAGCAGTTCCTCGATACGCCCGCGCCAGTATCTCGGATGCCTGACGCGCCCCGCGCCCGACATCGACACATCGGCGACGGCCGTCTCGCTGTCCAGCAGCGCCACCATTCTCTGGATGTGAGAGAGCTCACGTTCCACATAGTCTCGTGCGAGCATATTGATTGAAATTCCCCGAAATACGACATGAGGCCTTCCGTCATCCACGCGCGATCGTCCGCGGTGCCACGACGCACCGCATACGTTGCGCATCAGCGTACGCGCCGATCATGTCAACCGATTGTGCGGACGCACACGGCGATCGACAAAGGAATGACGGGCCTGTCCGATTGTCCTGGCGACATCCGGTCGCGATGCCCCGTTGACCATCGTAGGCCCACCGTTCGGCGCCGGCATCCCCAAAAATGGGGATGCCGGCCGATATGGGCTGGACGACGACTTCCGGAAAGGACGGGGGTAAAAACGGCCGGCTGGCGCGACGGCTCGTTGCACGGCAACACGATGGCGGCATTCCGGCGAATCGTGCGCTTTCACGTCTGACGAATCGGCCATCGGCAGCGACGTGCGGCTTCGTCGCACGCCTCGCGAGATTCCAACGCACGGGGCATCGTAGCAGTCGCAATTCCCTGGACGGGGAATCGAGCATGGGCGTGCCCGGTATCGCGCCGCCTGTCGCCCCTTGCATGTCGATTGGCGCGCTTTGCGAGTGAAGTGGCGCGCAAATGGCGGCATCATGGCGCATCCTTTCTGCCACGGAATCCCGTCCATGAATATCGATACCGACCTGCCCGTCATGGTGACCGGCGCGACCGGTTATGTCGCAGGCTGGCTCGTGCAGCGGCTGCTCGAGGCCGGCCTGACGGTCCATGCGGCCGTCCGCGACCCCGACAGCCCGGACAAGCTCGAGCATCTGCAGCGCATCGCGGCCGGCCAGCCCGGCACGATCCGCTATTTCCGTGCGGACCTGCTCGAACCCGGGTCGTACGCCGACGCGATGGCGGGTTGCGGGACCGTGTTCCATACCGCGTCGCCGTTCACCGTCACCGTTCGCGATCCGCAGAAGGAGCTGGTCGATCCGGCGCTGCTCGGCACGCGCAACGTACTCGAGACGGCAAACCGCACGCCGTCGGTGCGGCGCGTCGTGCTGACCAGCAGTTGTGCGGCGATCTACGGCGACAACGCCGATCTCGCCGCGACGCCCGATGGTGTGTTCACCGAAGCGATCTGGAACACCAGCTCGTCGCTGACGCATCAACCCTATTCGTATTCGAAGACGGTCGCCGAGCGCGAAGCGTGGAAGATCGCTCGCCAGCAGCAACGCTGGGATCTCGTGACCATCAATCCGTCGCTCGTGATCGGGCCGGGTATCAATCCGTACGCGACGTCGGAGAGCTTCGAGATCGTGCGGCAAATGGGCAACGGCACGATGAAGGCCGGCGTGCCGGATCTCGGCATGGGCGCGGTGGATGTCCGCGACGTCGCCGACGCGCATGTGCGTGCGGCGTTCCTGCCGAGCGCCAACGGCCGCTACATCGTGTCGGCACACGACACGAGCCTGCCGGCGATGGCCGCCACGCTGCTGGAACGGTATGGCGCCGACTATCCGGTTCCGCGGCGCATCCTGCCGAAATGGCTGGTGTGGCTGGTCGGCCCGCTCGCGAACAAGAGCGTGACGCGCCGCATGATCGCGCGCAACGTCGGGCTGCCCTGGCGCGCGGACAACAGCCGCAGCCGCAACGAACTGGGGATCCGTTATCGCCCGCTCGCCGAGTCGATGAACGACTTCTTCCAGCAGCTCGTCGAAACCGGGCAATTGCGCCGATGAACCGCTTCGCGATTTCGCCGGGCTGGCAGGTCGTGATGGTCGACCTCGGCCTGCGCGTCGACGAACTGCTGCGGTGCGCACAGTTGCCCGCCGATCTGTTCACGCGGCCGGAAAACGGGCTGACGACACGCGAATACTTCCGTCTGTGGCGCGCGATGGAGGACATGGCGAATACGCCGGCCGTCGCGCTGCGCATCCTCGATCTGCTCACCGTCGAGACCTTCGATCCGCCTCTGTTCGCCGCGTTGTGCAGTCCGAACCTGGAGATCGCGCTCCGGCGGATCGGCCAGTTCAAGCCGCTGATCGGCCCGGTCCGGTTGCGCGTGTCGCACGAGGCCGACGCGCTGACCCTCGCGGTCGACTTCCTGGAGCGCGACATCCCGCCCCCCGGTATGCTGGTCGCGGCCGAACTCGGTTTCTTCGTGAAACTCGCGCGGCTGGCGACCCGTACCGAACTGCCGGCGCGCGCCGTCACGCTGCCGCGCGACGTCAGCCCCGATCCCGGCTATGCGCGCTTTTTCGGCGTGACGCCGCGGTACGGCGATGCGCCCTCCGTGAGCGTGGCGCTGCAGGATGCGCGGCGTCCGTTCGTGACCGCGAACCACGCGATGTGGCAGATTTTCGAGCCCGACCTGCGCCGTCGCCTCGACGCGCTGTCGGCCGATGCCGGCATCGTCGAGCGCGTGCGCGCGGCGCTGCTCGAATTGATTCCGGGCGGGCTCGCCACCGCGGACGGCGTCGCGCAAACGCTTGCGATCAGCAAGCGGACGCTGCAGCGGCGGCTCGGCGACGAAGGCGCGAACTTCAAAACCCTGCTGGCGGAAGTGCGCGAGAAGCTCGCGTGGCATTACCTCGATCGCTCGGATCTGCCCTACAGTCAGATCGCTTTCCTGCTCGGCTACCAGGATCCGAATTCGTTCTTCCGCGCATTCAACGAATGGACCGGGATGACGCCCGACACAGCCCGCTCGCGCACGGCGCACTGATCGATACCACGCGGGCCGCTGTCCGGTCGCCGCCGTTATCCCGAATCAACCGGCAGCGGCGCCGCGATTCAGCCCGAAAATGAAATCGGCTTCGACCGACGCGCCCTTCGGCAATTGCAGCACGCCAACCGACGAACGCGTATGGACGCTGGCGTCGCCGAGCACCGCGACCAACACGTCCGACGCGCCGTCGGCCACTTCGCTTTGCATCGTGAAGCCGGGCGCGCTTCGCACGTACACGGTCATGCGCGGCACCGTTGCGATCGCATCGAGCGTGCCGCACTGCTTACGGATCAGCGCCAGCGCGCGCAGCGCGGAAATGCCGGCCGCGCGGCGGCCGTCTTCCAGCGAAACGGATTCGCCGACGATACCGACGAAATGCACGACTTCCCCGATTCGCGGCACCTGGCCGGCAATGTAGGCGGTGCTTCCGTCGATCAGGACCGGCGTGTACTTTCCGCCGATCCTGATCGTTTCGTCCGGATCGAATCCGAATTCGGCCGCGACCTGTTTCAGCTTTTCATCCCTGTTCATCAGTGAATTCCCCAATCCCTCTGAAAAAAGATAAAGAATAATTGAGTCTCCAAAGCTTGTCCCGTACGAGAAGATCGGACGCAAACGATCCCGTCAAGCCACTTCTCAGGTGTTCGAAGCAGTCATCCATTGCGATATCCACAATGGAATTCGTAGTCGAAGCAATTTTCTTCGTCATTTCTGGTTGAAACCGCTATCATGTATGGACACAACCTGAAGAGTGATATATGGCAACTTACAAGGAACTGAAAGCCCAAATGGATGCTTTGGCCGAGAAAGCCGAAGCAGCGCGCGCCGCTGAATTCCAGGCGGTCGTCGACGACATCCGCACCAAAGTCGCGGAATACGGCATTACCGAAAAAGACATTTTCGGTACGCGCCGCGGTCGGCCGGCCAAACAGGCGGGCGCCCCCGTGCAGGCCAAGTATCGCGATCCGAAGACCGGGGCCACCTGGTCGGGCCGCGGTCGCGCGCCCGCATGGATCAAGGATGCGAAGAATCGCAATCGATTCCTGATCCAGGAATAAGATTCCCCGCATATGGGCCGGCGCGTGATTCAACACGCTGCCCGGCAAATTGGGCATTGATTGGGGCATCGATACCGGCGGTATTCCATGGCCGCTCCGGTTGACGAGGTTTTGCCCGATCGGCGTGTCGCGCACGGGTTGATCCACCGACCGTGCCGCACGCCCATCCTTTCTTCAGCGTTCGTAATAGATCGCAAGCCAGACAGTTTGCAGTTCGTCATGCGTCCATGCGACACGATGACGGCAATGCGGCTCGATCAGTACGTAATCTCCGGCGCGCATATCGAGCCGCGTCGCATCCTCTTCGAATTCGAGCACGGCCGCGCCGGACAGCAGCACGACCCATTCGGCTCTTGGGTCGTCATACCAGAACCCGGCCGGGCTCGCATGCCCCATTGATACGATTCGCTCGACGTTCACGCGCGAGCCCGTGACGAGCATGTCGATTCGCTCGTCGCCGCCGCGCCGCCCTTCGACGCTGAATAAATTACCGGTTTGAAGTTGCATGGCTTCGCCTCGCCGTTGATCTTCGGGTAAAGGATGCGGATTTAAACGCGACGGGAAATATTCGCCGCAGCCTGACGTCGCCCAGGGTTGGCGTGCATCGTTAAAAAACCGTATCAAAAAGATGAAGACTGACGGTGATTTCACCGGCGCCGATTCGTTGCAGCGATAAGGCACGCATCGGCATTCTTTTAGCGACGCACGCCGGAACACGCCATTTCGATAAAAGCCGGCCAACATCCTGCCGCCCTGCGCAGCGTCGGGACAAGGGCTGTTCATGCCGATGACCAGCTTTCAAACGTGTCTCGGTCGACGCATTTTCCGTTCGCTGGCTGGCATGAGCAAGCATCGGCAAGGCCATTCGTTCTTTATTTCGATTCGAGGCGGCGTCCGCCTCTTAAGCGACAATATTGTCTCGGGCATCGATATCGACAGCGAGCGTCGACGAAGTACCGGCCTGCGTCAAACCATCCCCCTCAACCAGCCCAACAACACCGCCTGCGCACTCCCGTCCGCCACTGGCGCGGTGGCCAACAGGTAGTAATCCGATCCATCCTCGACGAACCCCATCGGCGCAACCAGCACACCGCTTTCGATGTCGTCGCGCACCAGGTGCCACGGCCCGATCGCTACCCCCAGCCCCGCGACGGCCGCTTGCAGACTGAAATAGAAATGATCGAACTGCTGCCCGTGCCCGTTCGCGGCCGGCTGATTCGCCGCCCGCGCCCACGCGTTCCAGGCGTCCGGCCGGGTCCGCGTATGCAGGAGCGCAGCGTCCGGCTTCAACGCGCGTCCGCCGCGCCGCGACGCAAACCACGCACCGACCTTGTCCGGCCGGCAAACCGGTCCCACCCGTTCGGCGAACAGATGCTCGGCGTGATACCCCGACGGCCACGGGAAATCGTTACGACGAATCGCCATGTCGATACCGCTGTCGAACGAGAACAGCCCGCCCGCGGCGGCCAGATGGATATCGACGCCCGCATGCCGCGCCTGAAAATCCGGCCAGCGCGGGATCAACCAGCGCATCAGGAGCGTCGGCTCGCACGACAGCACCGAACGCCGCGCACGGGCGGCCTCGGTGCGCAACGCGTGGGCGGCGTGACGCATCAGGCCCAGGCCGTCATGGACGGCCTGGGCGAGTGTGCGGCCCGCATCGGTCAGGAACACGCGCCGGCTGCGCCGCTCGAACAGCGCCACGCCCAGATCGTCCTCGAGCAAGCGCACCGCGCGGCTGACGGCGCCATGGGTCAGGCACAGCTCGTCCGCCGCGCGACTGAAATTCTCGTGACGCGCCGCCGCGTCGAAACAGCGCAGCGCCATCAGCGACGGCAGGTTCGTCCGAATCGACTGTGATTCAAACTCACCATTCTGGTCAGAAATCATCGTTTTTCCTGATGAGGCACGATCGATAAGATTGTGCCATCAACACCTCCTCCGCAGGAACGACGCCATGACCGAACTGATAGTCGTAGTCACCATTACGCTGCTGGCCGTCATCAGCCCGGGACCGGACTTCGCGATGGTCACGCGCAACAGCCTGATGCTGTCGCGTCGTTCCGGCGTGCTCACCGCGTGCGGGATCGGGCTCGGCGTGACGGTCCACGCGAGCTATACGCTGCTGGGCGTCGGGCTCCTGATCCATCAGTCGCCGTGGCTCTTCGATGCCGTCAAGCTGATCGGCGCGATCTACCTGATCTACGTCGGTGCAAAGATGCTCACGACGAAAGCCGGCAGCGTGCAAGCCGACACGCGCGTCGCGCCGCTGTCCGATCTGGCCGCGCTGCGCACGGGCTTCCTGACCAATGCGCTGAACCCCAAAACCACGGTGTTCATCGTCAGCCTGTTCATGCAGGCAGTCCGGCCCGACACGCCGTTGATCGTGCAGATCGGCTACGGCGCATTCATCGCGGCCGCCCATGCCGGCTGGTTCAGCCTCGTGGCGATCTGTTTCTCGGCCACGGCTGTCCGCGATCGCCTGCTGTCGCTGCGGCACTGGATCGATCGCACGTTCGGATGCCTGCTGGTGGGCTTCGGCGTCGCGCTCGCCATCGCACGCGGCGGGCGCTGACACGCGACCCGCGCCGGCAACGTCAGAACGTCGGTGCGATCGCCCGTGCTTCGTCGATCGCCCGGCTCCGGTCTGCCTTCCCGTCCGGGCCGAACAACGTGCGCTCGACGACGATCCCCGTGATGTCCGTCACGCCCACGAACTTGAGCCACGTTTCCATGTAAGGGCGCTGCAGATCGAATTCGGCGGCCGGCGTAAACGACCCGGGCGACTGATAGGCGAGCCCGCGTGCGTAGACCACCGCCGCCTTTTTCCCGGCCAGCTTGCCGGTGAAACCCGTTCCGTCGAACGTGAACAACACATCCTTCTGCGAGATCACGTCGATCAGGTGCTTGAGCTTGTACGGAATGCTGAAATTCCACAGCGGCACGCCGAACAGGAATTTGTCCGCTTCGTGGAACGGCGCCGCGAGCCGCTCGATCTGCTGCCACGCCGCCGCCTGCTCCGACGTCAACGCCGTGCCGCTCAGTCCGGCATATTTCGCGGCCAACGCGGCGGCGTCGAATTCGGGCATCGGCAAATCCCAGATATCGAGCTTCCGGATCTCGTGATCGGGATGGGCCTGCCGGTACGCGTCGAGAAACGCATTGCATACCTCGATGGACGCCGAATGGGCCTTGTTGGGTGAGCCTTCGATATAGAGCACGCGTGTCATGGCGCCGGTCCTTGCCAAGAGTGACGACGGCGCGCCGGATGCGCGCTCGCCCACTTCGCTTCGCAGCCTATCGGGTCGGCCTATAATCCGGAAACGATATTAATTAATCAAATTAACCCGGATTGGTGATAAATGAATGCTCCCCTCGACACGGCGCTGCTTCATACATTCGTTGCGGTTGCCGACGTGCGCAGCTTCACCGGCGCCGGGCGTCGGCTGAACCTCAGCCAGTCCGCGGTCAGCGCGCAGATCCTTCGTCTCGAGGAACAGGTCGGCCAGGCGCTGCTCGTGCGCAACACGCGCAGCGTCACGCTCACCGGGCATGGCGAAACGCTGCTCGGCTACGCACGCGCGATGCTCAATCTGAGCGCGGAAGCCCGCGCCAGGCTGGGAACTGGTGACGCCACCGACGTCAAGCTGCGGATCGGCGTGTCGGAAGACTTTGCAGGCGGCTGGCTGCCGGACCTGATGCGCCGCCATGGCGCCGCGCGGCGCGGCCTGCGGCTGGATCTGGTCGTCGACATCGGAGACAGCCTGTTTCGGCGGCATGCCGACGGCGAATTCGATCTCGTGATCGGCAGCCGGTGCTCGCACTCGGGCCACGGCGCGACGTTATGGCACGAGCCGCTCGTCTGGGCATTCGCGCGCCACGAGCCGCTTCCGGAAGGCGACGTGCCGCTCGCGTGTTTCCCCGATCCGTGCCCGTACCGCGGCGCCGCCATCACGGCGCTCGCGCTGGCCGGCATGCGCTACCGGATCGCGTGCGAAAGCCCCAGCGTGACCGGCATCCGCACCTTCGCACGGGCCGGCATCGCGATCGCGCCGGTGCCGCGCAGCGCGCTCGACGACACGCTTCGTGAACTGGGATTGCCCGAAGGCTTGCCGGAACTGCCGGAGATGGAATTCGTGATGATGCACGACGCGCGGATGCCGGCGGCCGTCGAATTCGCCGCGACGATTCTGGACGAAACCGCTGCCCGCACGGGCGCGGGCAAGCGCAACCGGGTGTAGCGGTAGCGCCGTATTACCGCGACGGGCACGACGCCCCGCCGGGCTCGAATGGCTGCCGACGGGCTCCGTTCAAACCACCTCGAAGCGCAACCCGGCATGGCGCACCAGACGATGGGACGATCAGCCACCGTCGGCAGCGTTGGCTTATAGTGCCGCTTGCCCATTCAACGAGGAGAACAGTCATGAAACAGCAGGCCGGCGGTCCGTTCGAGGTGAAGCTGAATCCGGAACCCCTGAGTCACGTCGCGGAAAGCAGCGGGCTCGGCCGCATGTCGCTGGACAAGCATTTTCACGGCGATCTGGAAGCCGTCAGCCAAGGCGAAATGCTCGCGTTTCGCAGCAGCGTTCAGGGTTCGGCCGGCTACGTGGCGATGGAAACCGTCCACGGCGTGCTCGGCGGGCGCAAGGGCAGCTTCGTGCTGCAGCACAGCTCCACCATGACGCGCGGGCAGCCGACGCAGTCGATCACGGTCGTGCCCGATTCCGGAACGGACGAATTGCTCGGGCTGTCCGGCACGATGCTCATCGATATCGACAACGGCCAGCACGCGTACCGCTTCGACTACACGTTGCCGGACGCACCGCAATAAGCGTACACGTCACGCGAGCGCCGCTTCGCGCAGCCGGAACTGCGCGACCGCCGCGCTCAGCCGCGCGCCCTGTTCGTCGAGCGACAGCGCCGCGGCCGCTGCCTCCTCGACCAGCGCGGCATTACGCTGCATCGTCTGCTCCATCTGGATCACCGCGGCATTCACCTGCTCGATGCCCGACGACTGCTCGTCGAACGCCTGGCTGGTTTCGCCCATGATCGCGTTGACGCGCTCGACCGCCGCGACGAGCTCGGCCATCGCCGCGCCGGCCCGTGCGACAAGGCCGCTGCCGTCTTCGACGCGTCGCGCGGAATGACCGATCAGCTCGCGAATTTCCTTCGCCGCCGCGGCACAGCGCTGGGCGAGCCCGCGCACCTCAGTCGCGACGACCGCGAAACCACGCCCCTGCTCGCCCGCGCGCGCGGCTTCGACGGCGGCGTTCAACGCGAGGATGTTGGTCTGGAACGCGATGCTCTCGATCACGCCGACGATGCCGGAGATGCGCGTGGAGCTGTTCGAAATCTCCGACATCGTCTCGACGACGCGCTGCATCGCTTCGCCGCCGCGCGACGCGATGCCGGCCGCGCCCTCGACGTACGTGCGCGCATCGCGCGCATTGTCCGCGTTCTGGCGCACGGCCGCTGTCAGCTGCTCGACGCTCGCGGCCGCCTGCTGCAGCGACACGGCCTGCTGCTCGGTGCGCGCAGACAAATCGACGTTGCCGCTCGCGATCGTGCGCACGTCGCCGACGATCGTCTCGGTGCTCGCGCGCACCTGGCTCACGGTCTCGACGAGGCCGTCCTGCATCCGCTTCAGCGCATTCAGCAGATACGCCATTTCATTGGCGCCGGGGACGACGACCGCGCCGGTCAGGTCGCCTTTCGAGATTTTCTCGAACTGGTCGACCGCGAGATTGATCGGCTCGATGATCGCCTTCGCGAGCACGCGCTGCGCCAGGAACCCGACGACGAGCGCCAGCGCCGCGACCGCCCCCATCCCCCATACGATCCGATGAAAATTGACGCCGGCCGCATCGTAGCGCGCCTTCTGGCGCGTGACCTGGAACGATTCGAGCGCGTCGATCGCCGCCTGGTAGGCGGCGAACAATGCGGGCGGCGCCGTGCGCTGCGTGTCGAGGAAGTTGAACGCGTCGTCGCCGTCCAGCTGCGACAGCGCCTTCAGGAACACGCGGTCGAGCAGCGCGCGACGATGGTTCTGCAGCGTATCGAACAGCGCCTGCTCGCTGGCGTCGCGCGCGTGCAGACGCGTGTACGCGTCCAGTTCGTCGTTGCTCTGCTTGAGCAGCGCGTGAAGTTGCGCGACTTCGTCTTTCGCGGGCTGGCCGGCGCTGATGATCTGCGCGACGTCGCTCATGCGTTCGCGCAGCACCAGCATTCGCTCGGAGCTGGTCTTCAGGTGCAGCAGCGACGCGGTGTCGTCGCGGTACATCGCCTCGAGCGAGCCGTTGCCGATGTAGAGCGCCGCGATGCAGGCGCCGACCACCAGCACGAGCAGCACGGTATAGCCGGCGATGGTCGCGACGAGTCCACCACGGATAGTGAGTTGTTTTCGCATGACGTTCCCTTGAGCCGGCCGGGCACGGCCAGCGGCGGATGTGAATTCCGGAACACGAACGACGCGCGCCATCACGCAGTACGCGGCGCGGGGGCTGCGAACGGGTTAACGGCGCCGGGAACGGGCGGCTTTTATCCGCACGCGACGCGAATCTTGACGATTGCGACAAGGGAAGGCGGGAGCAGCGCGGCTACCGGCCGCCGCCGCGCCTGGAACGAACCTCGTCGGCCGACAGGATGCGCTGATGCCCGGTGCGCGGCCAACCGTTTCCGCACGCGTCCGGCACCATTGCCCACCGATCGCTATAGCGCATGTCGGCAGGCGTTTCCGGCGGATCGCCGGCATCGCGTCACGCGTCGGTCTCGTAACACAGCCCGTATTCGCCGTTCGCTCGCCTGACGCGCGCGAACCCGGGTTCGCCCAGGTGCATGCCGGCGATCAGCAGCCCGTCCGCGCTGACCCGATCCAGCAACCGCGAACGCGTCGTCGCCGCCTGCGACGCATCCTGGTCGAACGCGATCGATACGTCCGGCCGCTTGATCTGAATATGCGGAAAATGCACGATGTCGCCCCACACGAGCAGGCCTCGATCGCCGGATTCGAGCACATAGCCGGTGTGTCCGTCGGTATGCCCCGGTAGCGGTATGGCTGCGATGCCGGGCAGCACCTCGCCTTCATCGAAGGTCCGCAACGCGTCGCCGTAAGCGTCGAATGCGTGACGCGCGATCCGGAAATTGCCGCGGGCGCGTTCGCTGGCGCGGCTCAGGTTGCCGTCGTCCCGCCAGAATTCGACCTCGCGTCGATGCGCGACCAGTTCCGCATTCGGAAACGCCACGTGTCCGGCCGCATTCACCAGCCCGCCGACGTGGTCGGGATGGGCGTGGGTGAGCAGGACGGTGTCGATCGCGACAGGATCGATATCGGCAAGTCGCAAATTGTCCATCAGGCGGCCGCCCCATTCCTTGATACCGCCGGCTCCGGCGTCGATGAGAACCGTGCGGCCCGCGCCGCGCACCACGTAGCAGTTGATATGCACGGCGGACGGCTGCTGCTGGCCGGCCGCGCGCTGCATCGCGGCAGCGTCGGCCGCGTCGATATTCGACAGGAAATCGAGACTGGCCGTGAGGTAGCCGTCGCTGATCGCGGTGATCGTGAAATCGCCGACACGCCGGCCGGGAAACGTAACGTTGGACATCATGCTTCTCCGCAGCGGCTAGTTCCGGGCGTGAAGGTCCGGCGCGGCATGACCGAAGCAACGGATGCGCGCCGTCAGCCCCGTGCGGCGAACGATCGCGTGATCCAGCGCCTCCATGAACGCGTTCATGACCGCGGGCGGGCGAGACGACGCCACGCGATACCGGATTTCCGCGAAAACGGGATGCCCGCATCCGTGCCGGACCGCCACGTAAATGACGTGGACGTTCGTCAGTTCCGCCTGCAGGACATCCGTGCACAGTTCGATGCAGTCGCCGGAAAGTTCGGCGAGGCGCGCGTCAGGCGGCATGCGTTCCGCATCGATATGGAAAGTCAGGTTAGGCATCGCGGGCGGCCTTCGTCAGTTGCGCCGTCATCGGTGCGTACAGGTCAAGGTCGTCCGGCACGTCGTCGGCAAGCGGCGCATCGCTGCGCGGCAGGACCGCGAGCCAGCGACGCGCCGGACACTGCTCCAGTGCAACGGCCTGCATGGCCAGCGGCTCAAGGCCCAGTTCTATCATCGAGTCGGGTCCGCTGGCGCTCAGCACGAGCAGTTCGTCGGCATTGACCGCCGGCGCCGGACCGATATCGCCATAGAGGTTGCGGTGCCAGTCGGTGATGTGCTGCTGCCACCGCGCGAAATTGCCGCCGCCCTTGCGCCGATATTCATCGTCGGTCAGCACGTCGAGGCCGTCGATCGTGTGAACGGCCAGATAAACGGGGCAACCGTCGCTGATCGCGCTGAACCGCTGCGACGTGTGAAAACCGGCCACCGAGATGAGGGCCGGCAGCTTGTCGAGACTGTAGAAGTCGTTCCATTCGGCTTCGCTCGCCGGGTCGGCGAAGCTGCATTCCACGGTGTAGATCATCGGCTTGTCCTTCGCTTCGAATGCGGGATATTCAGTGCAGTGACGTAATGCTAATCTGCGGTCTCCCACGTAGATATCGACTTAAAGTCAGCCTTCAGTGATATTTGATCAAGCTGACACTCGAACACACTCCGACCGGCGAGACCCCCGATGCGACGCAAGATCCCGAGCAATTCCGCGCTCCTGGCCTTCGAGGCCGCGGCCCGACACGGCAGCTTCGCCCGCGCCGCCGACGAGCTGGCGCGCACCGAGGGCGCGGTCAGTCGCCAGATCGGCCGGCTGGAGGCATTCCTTGGCGTGACGCTGTTCGAGCGCGTCGGCAACCGCGTGCGGCTGGCGCCCAACGGCACGCGATATGCGGTACAGGTGCGCGAGATTCTGGATCGCCTGGAACGGGACAGCCTGTATCTGATGGGGCAGCCCGTCGAAGGCGCGAGCATCGACATCGCCGCGATTCCGACCTTCGCGACGCGCTGGCTGATCCCGCGGCTGAAGCGCTTCCAGGATCGCCATCCGAACGTCACCGTGCATATCGCCGAACGGATGGAACCGTTCCTCCTGGCCGGCAGCGGCTTCGACGCGGCCATTCATTTCGCGCATCCGGCCTGGGCCGGCATGCATGTGCATCCGATGCTGGAAGAGGTGCTGGTGCCCGTCTGCAGTCCGGCGCTTCTTGAAGGCGCCGGCGCGAACCCGTCGCTGGATGCGCTGCCGCGCCTTCACCGGCGGCAGAATCCGGATGCGTGGCAGGTCTATGCGCAGGAGACCGGCATCGTGCTGACCAATTCGGCGGTCGGCCCGCGATACGATCTGCATTCGATGCTGATCGAGGCCGCGCTGGCCGGCCTTGGCGTCGCACTGGTGCCGCGCCTTTACATCGGGGCCGAGCTTGAACAAGGGCGTCTGGTCGCGCCCTGGCCCGACGGCAAAGCGGTGACGAAAAACTTCTGCCTCGTGCTGCCCGAGCCGATCGAATTGAGTGCGGCGCCGGTGCGGGCGTTTGCGGAGTGGGTGCTGGGCGAGGCGCGGGATTCGGTGCGTTGATGCAGTGGCCGGACGTTCATCGCCACACGGATTCGGAAAATCCTGCAGCCCCCTCCGCTAATCGAGGTACGGCTTCAACACGCCCGCGATCCAGTCCATGAACGCCCGCACGCGCGGCGAAAGATTGCGCCGATGCGCGACGACGAGCGACGCGGCAAGCGGCTCCGGCCGCAAGTCGGGCAATACCTCCACGAGCGCGCCGCTTTCGATGTGATGCGCGAGCGCCGAATAGCCGGCCTGGATCAGCCCGATGCCGGCCAGCCCCGCCGCGTGATAGGTCTGCACGCTGTTGACCTGCATCGCGCTGGGCAACGGTAGCCACGCATAGCCGTCGCCGTCCGGATACTCCCATCCGGGATGCCGCGCGCCGAGCGTCAGCGTGTAGTGGATCATCTTGTGCCCCTGGCTGCGCAGATCGGCGAGCGTGTGCGGTACGCCATGCCGCGCGAGATAGTCGGGGCTCGCCGCATTCGTCATGCGCAGCCGGCCAAGCGGCCGGGCAATCAGCGTCTCGTCGGCGATCGGACCCAGCCGGATCACGCAATCGAACCCTTCCCGAACCAGATCGACACGCCGGTCGGTACTGGAAAGCTCCAGCTCCAGATCCGGATGCGCGGCCATCAGTTGCGGCAGCGCCGGCACCACGACACTGCGCGCGAGTTCCGTGGGCATGTCCACGCGCAACCTGCCGCGCAGCGACGTACCGCGCCCCGAGAACATCGACTGCAACTCCTGCACTTCGGCGAGCAGGTCGGTTGCGCGCGCATAGAACGCGCGTCCGTCTTCGGTGAGCTGCACGCGCCTCGTGGTTCGATGCAGCAGCGCGACACCCATGTCCCGTTCGAGCACACGGACGACCGTGGATACCCGTCCTTTCTGAATACCGAGGCTTTCGGCCGCACGCGTGAAGCTCGCCATTTCGGCGACACGGGCAAAAATCAAAAGCGCGTCAAGGTTCTGCATTGTTCATCCGGAAAGTAACGGAACGTTCAATCTGTCGTCGTTTATAACCCGGTTACGGCTCGGTAGAGTAGTTTCCCACGTCGTCCGAACGACAACCCGAACGAAAGGAAACCACCATGGATCAACTCTACCCGCCGGTAAAAACGGTCGTCGTCTATCACTCCGGCTACGGCCATACGCAACGGATGGCCGCCGCTGTCGCGGACGGCGCCGGCGCCGCACTCGTCGCGATCGATGCCGACGGCCACCTCGCCGACGATGCGTGGAACTCGTTGGCCGACGCCGACGCGATCCTGTTCGGCTCGCCGACCTACATGGGCGGCCCGAGCTGGCAGTTCAAGAAGTTCGCGGATGCATCGTCGAAGGTCTGGTTCGACAGCGGATGGCAAAACAAGATCTTCGGCGGCTTCACCAATAGCGCAAGCGTCAACGGCGACAAGCTCAATACGCTCGAATACTTCTTTCTGCTGGCCGGACAGCACGGCGGCATCTGGGTCAGCATGGACATCAAGCCGGCCAATCTGAAAGCGTCGACGCGCGACGACCTGAACCGCATGGGCGCCTACATCGCGCCGATGGCGCAGACGCCGGCCGATGCGTCGCCGCAAGAGATGTCGCCGGGCGATCTCGAAACGGCGCGCCGCTATGGCGCGCGCGTCGCGGCGATTGCCGGACAGTTGCGGGCCGGCAAATCACGCGCCAACTAACATTCCGACGTTCATGCGGGGGCGCCACCGGTCAACGCCTCGCATTGTGTCCGGCCGATTCTGAAGGGCGCCGCATCGACGTCCTCCCCCGCCATCGATGGCGGGGCTCTCGGAGCAAATTCTGATGAAATACAAGCAATTGGGCCGCACCGGCCTGTATGTGTCCGAGCTGTGCCTCGGCACGATGACGATGGGTGGCAACGCGGATGCCGGCATGTGGGCGGCGATCGGCGCGGTCGGCCAGGACGACGCGAACCGTTTGATCGCCCGCGCGCTCGACGCAGGCGTCAACTTCATCGACACCGCCGACATTTACTCGTTCGGCCAGGCCGAACGCGTGGTCGGGCAGGCGCTGCGCGACCTCGGCGTCCCGCGCCACGAGATCGTGCTGGCGACGAAGACGGCCGGCGTGATGGGCACGGGCCCCAACGACCAGGGTGCGTCGCGCGGTCACATCATGGATTCGGTGCAGCGAAGCCTGGAACGGCTCCAGGTCGACCATATCGACCTGTACCAGATTCACGCGAGCGACCCCGTGACGCCGATCGAGGAGACGCTGCGCGCGCTCGACGATCTGACGCGGCAGGGGCTGATCCGTTACGTCGGCGTGTCGAACTGGCGCGCGGGCAAGATCGGCAAGGCGCTCGGCCTGAGTGCCGCGCTTCACGCCACGCGTTTCGAGACGCTGCAGGCGTACTACTCGATCGCCGGGCGCGACGTGGAGCGCGAACTGGTTCCGCTCGCCGTCGACGAGCAGATGGGGCTGCTCGTGTGGTCGCCGCTCGCCGGCGGATTGCTGTCGGGCAAGTTCGGCCCCGGTGCGTCGACCGAAGCAGGTTCGCGGCGCGGTCATTTCGATTTTCCGCCGGTCGATCTGGATCGGGCCTGGCCGTGCGTGGCGGAGATGCGCGCGATCGCCGGCGCGCACGGCGTGTCGGTCGCGCGGATCGCGCTCGCGTGGCTGCTCGCGAAGCCGGCGGTCACGAGCGTCATCATCGGCGCCAAGCGGATCGACCAGCTCGACGACAATCTCGGCGCGGTCGACGTCGTGCTGACCGACGACGAACTGACGCGTCTCGATGCCGTGAGCGCGTTACCGCCCTGCTATCCCGGCTGGATGATCGCGCGTCAGGAAGCGGGCCGGATTCCTGCACCGTTCACACCCGCGGCGCAATAGGATCGGCGGTACTTCATCTCATCGGCGGTTCGACGCGGGCAGGGGCGAGTCGACCCGTGTCGAACCGGGCGCGCGCATCCTCGCGAACGCATCGCGCAAATCGGCGCAAAACGCGTCGCCGATCATCGACAGCGGCTGCGATGCGGACGTCACCAGGTAGAAGTGATCGGGCACGGCCGGCTCGAACGGCTTGACGGCCACGCGCTGGCCCGCGTACGCGGCCGTCACCGGATCGATCAGCGCGACGCCGGCGCCGTTCGCGACGAACGCGACGATCGTCCGCGACAGCTGCGCCTCGATCGATAGCACGCGCGACACGCCGGCTTCGACGAACACGCGGTCGATCGCGCTGCGCGCCTCGAAACTCGGCGGGAACGAGATGAACGACTCGTCGCGCAGGTCGGCCGGCTGCACGACGCGCTTGCGCGCAAGCCGATGCCCGCGCGGCACGATGCAGCACATCGCGCTTTCCGCGAGCCGCTCGCCGCGCACGGCCGGATGCGGGACGGGTTCGGCGATCAGCCCGACATCGCATTGCCCCGACGCGACCTTGTCGACGACGGTGGACGCACTGTGCGCGAGCAGCGTGATGTCGACGCCCGGATGCGCGTGCGAGAAACGCGTGACGATTTCCGGCAGCAGGTCGAGCGCGACGGCGGGCGAACCCGCCACGCGCAGCGTGCCGCGCCGCATCGCGCGGATCTGCTCGGCGGCCTGCGCGACGCGATCGAGGCCGACGAACGCGCGTTCGACCTCCTCGTACAGCACGCGCGCCTGCGCGGTCGGCGTGAAGCGCCCCTGCTGCCGCTCGAACAGCACGAAGCCGATCCGCTCCTCGAGATCGGCGATCAGCCGGCTCACGGCCGGCTGCGAGATATGGAGATCGCGCGCCGCGCGCGTGACGGTATGGCGCTGCATCACCGCGCGAAACGCTTCGATCTGGCGAATCCTGAGCGAGGGCGTGGTCATAACACTGGATTATGGGTCGTTGATCAAGCTGTATTGGACAGCCCATTTTGCCTGTCCGAACATCGGTTCCGCAACGTACTGAAAGCAAGGAGCCGCACCGCCATGGGATATAACATGCAACCGCCTCGTCCGCGACACCGGAGCCGCGCATGACCGTGCGCCGCTTCGACGTCGTCGTGGCCGGCGGCGGTCTCGTCGGCATGGCCATCGCGTGGGGCATCGCGCGTCTCGGCCAACGCGTCGCGGTGTGCGACGGCGACGACATCGCGTTTCGCGCGGCGCGCGGCAATTTCGGGCTCGTGTGGGTGCAGGGCAAAGGCGGCCGCTGCCTGCCGTATGCGCGCTGGTCGTGTGAATCGTCGGCGCGCTGGCGCGCGTTCGCCGCGCAGTTGCAGCGCGAAACGGGCGTGGATTGCGCGTTCGAACGGCCGGGCGGCATCGAGCTGTTCGAGCATCGCGCGGAACTCGACGGTGCGACCGGCCTGCTCGAATCGCTGCGCCGGCAGGACGCCGCGCTGTCGTACGAGGTGCTCGATCCCGCCGCGCTGCGGCGGCTCATCCCGTCGGCGTCGCCGTCGCTGGCCGGCGCGCTGTGGTCGCCGAACGACGGTCACGCGAATCCGCTCGCCACGCTGCGCGCGATGTTGCAGGCGTTCCAGCAGTGCGGCGGCGTCTATCTGCCGCGCAACGAAATCGCCGAGATCCGCCCGCGCGCCGGGCGCTTCGAGATCGACACGCGCCACGCGCAACTCGAAGCCGGGCGCGTGGTGCTCGCGGCCGGCCTCGACAACGCGCGGCTCGCGCCAATGGTCGACCTGCGCGCGCCGATCTCGCCGCTGCGCGGCCAGATCATGGTCACCGAGCGCCTCGCACCGTTTCTCGACTATCCGACGCTCGTCGTTCGCCAAACGGCGGAAGGTTCGGTGTTGCTCGGCGACTCGGCCGAAGATGTCGGCTTCGACGACGGGCAGACGCGCCCCGCCATGGTCGACATCGCGCGCCGCGCGCGCACTGCGTTTCCGGCGCTGGCCCATGCACGCATCGTGCGCGCATGGGGTGCGCTGCGCATCATGACGCCCGACGGCTTGCCCGTCTACGAGGCGTCGACCACGTATCCCGGCGCGTTCATCGCGATCTGCCACAGCGGCGTGACGCTCGCGGCGACCCACGCCGATCTCGTCGCGCCGTGGATCGCGGGCCACGCCGCGCCGGCCGACCTGTCCGCCTTTACCACCACGCGCTTCGCCGCGCCCACGGAAGCCCGGCATGTTTGAATCCCTCGTTCCCGCCGCCGCGACGCCCGAACGCGTGCGCATCCATATCGACGGCACGCCGCACGACGTGCCCGCGCACTACAGCGTCGCGGCCGCGATGCTCGCCGCCGGTTCGGCCGCGTGCCGCACGAGCGCGGTGAGCGGCGTGCCGCGCGGCCCGTTCTGCATGATGGGCGTGTGCTTCGACTGCCTCGTCGACATCGACGGCGTGCCGAACGTGCAAGGCTGCATGACGCCCGTCGCCGACGGCATGCAGGTGCGCACGATGCACGGCAAGGCGAGGCTCGCATGACGCGCCACCAGTGCGACCTGCTGATCGTCGGCGCCGGGCCGGCCGGCATGGCGGCGGCGACTGCCGCGTGTGCGGCCGGCTTGTCGGTCGTCGTCGCGGACGAAGGCCGCGCGCCCGGCGGCCAGATCTATCGCAACGTGGCCGACGCGCCGGCGCCGCTCGCGCAATGGCTCGGCGCCGACTACACGGCAGGCCGCCCGCTCGTCGACGGCTTGCTCGCGAGCGGCGCGCATTACCTGCCGCGCAGCATCGTATGGCAAATCGCGTTCGAGCCGGAACCCGTCGCGATGCTCACGCAAAGCGGCCCGTCGCGCGGCACGCTCGAAATCGGCGCACGCGCGGTGCTGATCGCGACCGGCGCGCAGGAGCGGGCGTGGCCGGTGCCGGGCTGGACGTTGCCCGGCGTGATGGGCGTCGGCGCCGCGCAGACGCTGCTGAAAGCGTCCGGCCTCGCGCCATCGGCCGACGCCGTGCTCGCCGGTAGCGGCCCGCTGCTGTGGTTGTTCGCCGCGCAATTGCTGAATGCCGGCCGGCGCGTGCGTGCGCTGGTCGACACGACACCGCGCGACGCGTGGCGCCGCGCGCTCCCGCATGCGTTGCCGGCGCTGCGCGGCGCCGACTATCTGCTCAAGGGCTGGCGCATGCTGCGCGCGGTGCGCAGCGCCGGGATTCCGGTGTATCGCGGCGCGACCGATATCCGCATCGACGGCGACGACCGCGCCGAATGCATCCGCTTTCGCGACGCGCAAGGCGTCGTGCAGACGCTCGACACGTCGCTCGTGCTGCTGCATCAGGGTGTCGTTCCGTCGACGCAGCTCGCGCGTTCGCTCGGCTGCGCACACGAATGGGACGAATCGTCGGCATGCTGGCGGCCGCAGTGCGACGCGCGCGGCCGCAGCAGCGTGCCGCACGTGTGGATCGCGGGCGACGGCGCGGGCATCGGCGGCGCGCGGGCGGCGGCGCTCGCCGGCGAAGTGTCCGCGCTCGACATCGCCGCGCGGCTCGGTGCCCTCGACGCGCAACGGCAGGCCGCACGCGAACGCCCGGTGCTGCACGCGTTGCGCCGCCACCTCGCGGTGCGCCCGCTGCTCGATGCGCTGTACACGCCGCCTGCCACGCTGCGCCACCTCGACGACGACACGATCGTGTGCCGCTGCGAGGAAGTCACGGCCGGCGAAATCCGCCGGCTCGCGGCGCTCGGCTGCCAGGGGCCGAACCAGATGAAGGCATTTACGCGCTGCGGGATGGGCCCGTGCCAGGGCCGCTGGTGCGGCACGACGGTCGGCGAACTGATCGCCGACGTGCAGCAACGCAGCGTCGGCGACGTCGGTCACTACCGGATTCGCGCGCCGATCAAGCCGGTCACCGTCGGCGAGATGGCCGACGCGCTCGAACTGTCGAACGATTTTCAGCGCGGCGAATTCCCGAGCTGACGCGCCCGCCCACTCTTCCCCACACGAACGGAGCCTGACCATGAAGACGCGCATCACGATTCTCCTTTCCGCCGCCGCGATGGCCTTCGCGTCGCTGGCGTCGGCGAAGGAATGGACGACCATCCGCATCGGCGTCGATCCGACCTACCCGCCGTTCGAGTCGACGGCGACCGACGGCAGCGTGAAGGGTTTCGACATCGATCTCGGCAACGCGCTGTGCGCGAAGCTGAATGCGAAATGCGTGTGGGTATCGAGCAGTTTCGACGGGCTGATTCCGGGGCTGCAGGCGCGCAAGTTCGACGTGATCCTGTCGTCGATGGCCGCGACCGAACAGCGGCGCCAGCAGATCGACTTCACCGATCGCCTGTACCGCAACCAGACGCGATTGATCGCGCGCACCGGATCCGGGCTGCTGCCGGACGCGGCGAAGCTCGCCGGCAAGCGCGTCGCGGTCGAACAGGGCACGATCCAGGAAACCTATGCGCGCGAGAAGTGGGCGGCCGCGAAGGTCGAGGTCGTGCCGTACCCGAGCTACGACCAGGCGTATGCGGATCTCGTCACCGGGCGCGTCGACGGCGTGCTGATGGATGCCGTGCAAGGCCAGCTCGGGTTCCTGTCGACGCCGCGCGGCAAGGGCTTCTCGTTCGCCGGCGGCGTGGTGTACGACGCGAAGGTCATGGGCAACGGCGACGCGGCCGGCGTACGCAAGGCCGACACCGACCTGCGCGACGCACTCAATCGCGCCATCGCGCAGATTCGCAGCGACGGCACGTACAACAAGATCCAGTCGAAATACTTCGACTTCGACATGTACGGGAACTGACGGCAAATACGGGGGCGGCTCCGCTTCGCCCGAGCGGCTCATGCGAGCGCTGCGCCATGCGGCGCTCGGCAGGGCCGCGCCGCGTCGAGCGGGCTCCCCGTTGCACGAACAAGTCCTTTCGGGACATAATTCTTCAATCTTGAGTCCCATAAGGTCTGACATGCTCGACATCCGCCAGCTTCAGTACTTCATCGCGGTCGCGGAAGAGGAACACGTCGGCCGCGCCGCCGAGCGCCTGCATATTTCGCAATCGCCGCTCAGCCGCCAGATCGCGCAGCTCGAGGAAAAGCTCGGCCTCACGCTGTTCGAACGCAGCCAGCAGCGCATTCGCCTGACGCGCGACGGGCGCACGTTCCTCAGCGAAGCGCACGCGTTCCTGCGCCACGCGAACCGGCTCGAATCGCTCGCGCGCCGGCTCGGTCGCGGCGACGAAGGCGGCCTCTGCATCGGCTACCTCGAAACGGCCACGCACTCGGGCGTGCTGCCGCGCGCGCTGAAAACGCTGCGCGCCGGGCGCCCGTCCGTTCACATCGCTTTGTATAACTATCAATCGGCCGCGCAGCTCGAAGGCTTGCGCGAGCGCAGCCTCGACATCGCGCTCGTCACCGAGCCGCCCGCGCCGGACGATCCCGAACTCGAATCGACGAAGGTGCTGGACGATCCGATGCTGCTCGCGATGCCCGACGGGCATCCGCTCGCGAAGAAAAAGACGCTCGTCGCCGACGATCTCGCCGCGCAGGCGTGGATCGGCGTCACGCAGCAGGACAGCGCGCCGCGTCACGGCGCGTTCGTCGCGGCCTGCGCGAAGGCCGGCTTCTCGCCGGACATTTCGGTGGAGGCAACCGAGCCGCTCGCCGCGCTGGGCCTCGTGGCCGCGGGGCTCGGCGTGACGATGATCCAGCAGAGCCTGCGTCACCAGGTGCCGGAAGGCGTCGTGCTGCGCGAGCTGCCGTGGTTCAGCTACCGCACGCCGCTGTGGGCCGCATGGCACAAGGTCAACCTGCGGCCGCTGGTCGGCATCTTCCGCGAGATCCTCACCGGCGAGGAGGTCGTCGCGGCAGTCGGAAATTGAATCGCTGAAAGCGCGGAGCGTCGATTGCTTCGCGCCCCGATCTTTCCCGCGCATCGCGCGCACCACGCATGCGCCAACGCCTTCGCAGCAGGCCGAGGCCCGTAACGAAGGCGCTGACGGAGCCTGATTTCGCCAGGCTCCTGCTCACACGATGCCGCGTGCCGCCGCCATCAAGCCGGCGCAAAACGCTTCGCCAGCTCCGCGAGGCCGTCTTCGTAGATCCCGCGAAACAGCCGGACGGCTTCCTCGTCGGTCGCGCCGTGCGGCATGAACATGCCCGACCACTCGACTGTCGACGCGTTCGGGCCGTGCTCGCGCACGCGCAGCGTGGAGCGATAGTTCACGACCGGGAACGGTGCTTCGAGGATCGCGTACGTATAGCTGCGCTCCGCTTCGTCGAACGCGACCAGCCGCTCGACGATCGCGTCGCCCGCCGGATTCGCGAGACGCCGCACGCGCCCGCCTTCGCTCAGTTCGCTGGCCGGAATGTACGGCAGCCAGTCGGGCAACGACCCGAAGCCGCCGATCAGTTGCCAGACCGTGTCGGCCGAAGCCGCGACCTCGATACCTGCATCTGCCTGTGCCATGTCGTCACCTGCCAGGATCAACGATCGGTCGGCAGCGGCGCATTGGCCGCGATCAGACCTTGTTCGCGCATCTCGCGCCAGAAGTCGGCCGGAATCGCCACGTTCAGCGCCGCCTGGTCTTCCGCGATCCGCTCCGGACGGCTCGCGCCCGGAATCACCGCGACGGTGGCCGGATGCGACATCGAGAACTGCAGCGCGGCAGCCTTGATCGGCACGTCGTAACGCGCGGCGATCGCCTTGATCCGGTCGACCTTCGCGAGGATGTCCGGCGAAGCCTTCTGATATTCGAAGTGCGTGCCGCCCGCGAGCACGCCCGAGCTGTACGGGCCGCCGACGACGATCCCGACGTTCCGCGCGGCTGCCGCCGGCATCACGCGTTGCAGCGCGCGCTCGTGATCGAGCAGCGTATAGCGGCCGGCCAGCAGCATGCCGTCCGGTTGCGGTTCGGCAAGGTCGAGCACCAGCTCGATCGGTTCGACGCGGTTCACGCCGAGGCCCCATGCGTTGATCACGCCTTCTTCGCGCAGCTTGCCCAGCACGCGGAACGCGCCCTTGCGCGCCACTTCGAATTGCGCGAGCCATTCGTCGCCGTAGAAGTCCTGCGCGATGTCGTGCACCCACACGATATCGAGGCGGTCGGTGCGCAGGCGCTTCAGGCTGTCCTCGATCGAGCGCAGCGTCGCGTCGGCCGAGTAGTCGTTGACGATGCGGTTCGGCCGGCCGTGTTCGAACAGGCCGCCCTTTTCGCCGAGATCGCGCGCCGACACGTCTTCGATTTCGTCGAGGATCACGCGGCCGACCTTCGTGCTCAGCACGTATTCGTCACGCGGATGGTTCGCCAGCGCGTCGCCGAGGCGGATTTCCGCGAGGCCGGCGCCGTAGAACGGGGCCGAATCGAAATATCGGATGCCGTGTTGCCACGCGGCTTCGACGGTGGCCGCGGCTTCCGCGTCGGGGATGTTGCGGAACATGTTGCCGAGCGGGGCGGTACCGAAACCGAGGATCTTGTTGCCGGGCAGCTTGTCTTTGAGACTCATGATTTCTCCAGGGAAGGATGGAAAGCGAGTTCAGTCTAGGCACACGGGTTAAGTCTGTCCAAGACGGAATTCGACACAGTTGAGTCCCGCGAGGTCTGACTGGGCGATTTGCGGCCCGTTTCGATCCTCGGCTCTGGCGCGCTGTTCGGGCGAACGGCCCGACAGGCAAGGCTACCGACCGAATTCACGCTCGATTCATGACTCGGGATCAAAAATGATTTGGCGGGACGGCCATTTTTCCCGGCCGCCGCGATACCTATATTGGGTGCACTCGCAACGACATCGACGTGGTCGACGTTGGTTGCGGCTGACTCAACCACACAGGTACCCATGATGAAAATGCTCGTTTCCTCCACCCTCGCCGCCCTGATCCTTTCCGCACCGGCGCTGTCGTTCGCGCAATCGGCCGACCATCAGTTGACCCGTGCCGAAGTGAAGGCCGAGATGGCCCGCCTCGCGGCCGTCGGCTACACCCCGGCGCTGGATCACAACCAGTATCCGGCCGCCATCCTTGCCGCCGAAAAGCGCGTGCGCGAGAACGCCGTCGCGCAGGCAACGCCGCACGCCGCCCCGACCGCGGACAAGACCGGTTACGGCAGCGAACCCCGCACCACCGGCGAATCCGGCCGCGCGATGATGATCAACGGCCGCGACTCGATCTATCGCGGTCATTGAGTCACGTCGGCGCGCACGAGAGCACGCCTTTCGATACGCGCACCCGCTCGTCCGTCCCCTCCGCATGGCCGGCCCGAATCGCCTGAACAGGCATTCGGGCCGCGCGTCGTCGCTGCATTTCCGTTCCCTCGTCCTGCTCCGCGAAACCGGCTCGCGCGTCGCCGCTGTGGGCCGCGATTCGTGACTGCGCAGTACAAGTTCTTATGCCGCTTCATCGGTTTATCCGCCGCGCGCCGCGCACGATACTTCGCACCGTCCGGCGCCACGCGCCCCACTCGACATTTCGCACGCATATGAACCGATATCCAGGATTGAAGCGCATCGCGCGACCGGCCGTGCTGGCCGCCGTTCCGCTGGCCGCGCTGTTCGCGCTGTCCGGCTGCCAGTCGGACGACAAGGCGCCGCCCGCGACGCCGAGCGTAATCGTCAGCGCGCCCGTCGTGCGCGACGTCCACGACGTCGACGTCTACACCGGCCGCTTCGAAGCGGTCGACACCGTCGACGTGCGCCCGCGCGTGAGCGGCTATCTCGACAAGGTCGCGTTCCAGGACGGCGCGGTCGTCCGCAAGGGCGACCTGCTGTTCGTCATCGACCCGCGCCCGTACCAGGCGGCCGTCACGGCCGCGCAGGGTGCGCTCGAGCGCGCGCAGTCGCAACTGAAACTGAGCCGGCAGGATTTCGAGCGCGCGAGCGTCCTGATCAAGACCGATACGATCGCGCAGAGCCTCTACGACCAGCGCAGACAGGCCGTGCAAAGCGCGCAGGCCGAAGTGACGAGCGCGCAAGGCGCACTCGAACGCGCGCGGCTCGACCTGTCGTTCACGCGCATCGTCGCGCCGATGTCCGGCCGCATCAGCCGCAAACGCGTGAGCGAGGGCAATCTCGTGAAAGGCGGCGACAGCGACGCGACCGTGCTGACGACGATCGTGTCGCAGGACCCGATCGACATCTACTTCGACGTCGACGAGGAAAGCTACCTGCGCTATACGCGCGAAGCGCGCAAAAGCGGCGGCAACGCGTCGTCGCGGCAGGTCGCGATCGCGCTGCCGGGCGACGCGCAGCCGTCGCTGACGGGGACGATGGATTTCGTCGACAACCGCCTGGACGACTCGACCGGCACGCTGCGCCAGCGCGCGCGCGTCGCGAATCCGGACCGGCGCCTGAGCCCCGGCCAGTTCGGCCGCGTGTATCTGTCGAGCCGTGTCGCGCACCACGCGCTGCTCGTGCCGGATACGGCCGTCGCGACCGATGCGACGCGCCGCGTGCTGTACTTCGTCGACGCGAACGGCGCCGTCGCGATCCGCCCGGTGACGCCCGGCCGCCTGTACGGCAACCTGCGCGAAATCGACGCGGGGCTGAACGCGGGCGATCGCGTGATCGTCGACGGCTTCCAGCGCGTGCAGGCCGGCGACAAGGTCAAGGCCGTGCCGCGCGCGATCGACGCGGCCATGGTGGCCCACGCGGCGAGCGGCACGACCGGGAGCGCGCAATGAACCTCGGCCGCCTGTCCGTCCAGCAGCCGGTGCTCGCGATCGTCCTGTCGATCGTGCTGACGATCGTCGGCGCGCTGGCCTATTTCTCGCTCGCGGTGTCCGAGTATCCGGACATCGCGCCGCCGACCGTCGTGATCCAGGCGACCTACCCGGGCGCCTCCGCGGAAACGGTCTCGCAAACGGTGTCGACGCCGATCGAACTGGAAGTGAACGGCGTGGAAGACATGCTGTACATGTACAGTCAGGCGACGTCGGACGGCAGCCTGAACATCACCGTGACGTTCAAGCCCGGCACCGACGTCGACAAGGCGCAGGTGCTCGTGCAGAACCGCGTCGCGCTCGCGACGCCGCGCCTGCCCGAGCCCGTGCAGCGCAGCGGCGTGTCGGTACGCAAGTCGTCGCCGACGCAGCTCGGTACGATCTTCCTGTACTCGCCCGACCAGCGCTACGATCCGCTGTACGTATCGAACTACGCGATCCGCAACGTCGCGGACGTGCTCAAGCGGATCGAAGGCGTCGGCGACATCAACGCGCTCGGCGCGCGCGAATACTCGATGCGCATCTGGCTCGACCCCGAGCGCGTCGCGTCGTTCGGCCTGAGCCCGGCCGACCTGATCGCCGCGGTGCGTTCGCAGAACACGCAGCTCGCGGGCGGCGTGGTCGCGCAGGCGCCGATCGCGAACCAGGCGTTCCAGCCGAACCTGATCTTCGAAGGGCGGCTCAAGCGCCCGGAGGATTTCAGCGACATCGTCGTCAAGCAGGGCACGGACGGCAGGCTCGTCCGGCTGAAGGACGTGGCGCGCGTCGAGGTCGGCGCACTCGCGTATGCGACCGACAGCTACATGCTGCGCCATCCGACGATCGCGCTGCAGGTACTGCAGCAACCCGGCGCGAACGCCGTCGCGACGATGGACGCGGTCGAGAAGAAGATGGCCCAACTGTCCACGGACTTCCCGAAGGGCATCGTCTACAACATCGGCTACAACCCGACCGCGTTCATCGGCGACAGCATCCACGAACTCGTCAAGACGATCTACGAAGCCGTCGTGCTCGTCGTGTTCGTCGTACTGCTGTTCCTGCAAGGCTGGCGGCCGTCGATCATTCCGATCCTGTCGATTCCGGTGTCGCTCGTCGGCACGTTCGCGGCGATGGCCGTGCTCGGCTATTCGATCAACAACCTGACGTTGTTCGGCCTCGTGCTCGCGGTCGGAATCGTCGTCGACAACGCGATCGTCGTGGTCGAGAACGTCGAGCGGCACCTGTCGGCCGGCGCCGGGCCACGCGACGCGACGCTGCTGACGATGAAGGAAGTCGGCGGCGCGCTGTTCGCGATCACGCTCGTGTTGTGCGCGGTGTTCGTGCCGACCTCGTTCATTCCCGGCATCTCGGGCCAGTTCTTCCGACAGTTCGGCGTGACGATCGCCGTGTCGACCGCGATCTCGTTCTTCACGTCGGTGACGCTCGCGCCCGCGCTGTCCGCGATGATGCTGAAAGCGCACGCCGGCGACCACGACGCCCCCGCGCCGACATCGCGCATGGCCGCGCCGTTCGCGCCGGCGATGCGCGTCGCGCGGCGCTTCTCGACCGCGTTCAACCGCCTGTTCCAGCGCCTGTCCGATGCCTATGGCCGGCTGGTCCGGAAAATCGTCCGGATCATTCCCGCGATGGCTGCACTGTACGTGGCGCTGATCGCCGCGACCGGCTACCTGCTCGTGTCGAGCCCGAAGGGCTTCATTCCCGCGCAGGATCGCGGCTACCTCGTCGTGCTCGTGCGGATGCCCGACGGCGCGACGCTCGAACGCACGAGCGCGGTCGCGCGCAAGATCGAGGACATCGCGCTGTCGGTGCCCGGTGTCGCGCGCGTGCCGGTATTCTCCGGCGTCAACGCGGCGACCGGCACGAACTCGGCGAACAGCGCCGGCCTGTTCCCGGTGTTCCAGCCCTGGCCGGAACGCAAGGCACGCGGCCTGACGATCGACACGATCGCCGCCGAGATGCGCAAGCGGCTCGCGACCATCACCGAAGCGTCGATCGTCGTCGCGATGCCGCCGCCGGTGCAGGGCCTCGGCAGCACGGGGGGCTTCGCGATGCGGCTCGAAGACCGCAACGGCCTCGGCACCGCCGCGCTCGCGAAGGCGACGCAGGATCTCGTCGCGGCCGCCAACCGCACGCCCGGCATGGTCGGCGTCTACACGCCCTACTCCGCGACGAGCCCGCAGGTGCACGTCGAACTCGACCGCGAGAAGGCCGAGATGCTCGGCGTGCCGAGCCAGGCGATCAACGACGCGGTCGAGACGTATTTCGGTTCGACCTATATCAACGACTTCAACATCGTCGGTCGCACCTATCGCGTGACCGCGCAGGCGGACCTGCCGTTCCGCGTCGACGCGTCGGATCTCGCACGGCTGAAGGTGCGCAATCGCGACGGCGAGATGGTGCCGATCGGCAGCGTGACGCGCATCGACGACATGCTCGGCGTCGATCGCGCGCCGCGCTACAACCTGTATCCGGCCACCGAAATCAACGGCGATACCGCACCGGGCCTCGGCTCGGGCTTCGCGATCGCGACGATGGAAACGCTCGCGAAACAGGTACTGCCGCCCGGCATCTCGTTCGAGTGGACCGATCTGTCGTATCAGCAGACCACGGCCGGCAACACGGGGCTGCTCGTGTTCCCGCTGTGCGTGCTGCTCGTCTATCTGGTGCTCGCCGCGCAGTACGGCAGCTGGAGCCTGCCGGTATCGATCCTGCTGATCGTGCCGATGTGCCTGCTCGCCGCCTCTCTCGGCGTGCGCGCGCTCGGCCAGGACGTGAACATCCTCACGCAGATCGGCTTCATTGTGCTGGTCGGGCTCGCCGCGAAGAACGCGATCCTGATCGTCGAGGTCGCAAGGCAGCTCGAGGCCGACGGCGCCGAACTCGTCGAGGCCGTCGTCGACGCGTGCGTGCAGCGGCTGCGCCCGATCGTGATGACGTCGCTCGCGTTCATCCTCGGCGTGCTGCCGCTCGTGATCTCCGAAGGCGCGGGCGCGGAGATGCGCCAGGCGGTCGGCGCGGCAGTGTTCTTCGGGATGATCGGCGTGACGTTTTTCGGGCTGCTGTTCACGCCGGTGTTCTATGTGATGGTTCGCCGGCTCGCGATGCGCCAGACCGCTGTCGCGGCCGTCGCGACGGAGGGAGTGCATTGACGTCCTCCCTCCCTAAAGGGAAAGGATTCCCACATCTGGCGATGCACGTCCGCATCGGAGAATGTTCAACGCAGCGTTGGTATCTCGATCATGCACAACACCACAGTCACTGCAGGCCCATTCTCTTACTCGCAGTCCCGCGATACCTTTCGGCCGCGTCGTGCTGTCTTTCGACCCGCACGCCGAACAGGACTGGGTAGAACCGCTTTCGTCGACTTCCTCGAACGTGGCCCCGTGCGCGATCGCCTTGTAACGGAGCTTGTTCCGGAAGGACGACCAGGATGCGTCGTAGACGCTTTTCGCCATCCTGGTTCTGGCGAGCTTCGCGGCCGACACGTTGCCGACCGCGATGTAATCGAAGCGCCGCACCAGATCGAGCGCGAGCTTATGCTGGAAGTCGGCTCGGGCATTCGCGATCTTGGCGTGCAGCTTCGCGATATGCCGCTTGTGCTTTCGTGCCCGTTGCGCTTTCGCCAGCTTTTCCGCCGCTCATCGACCGAATTGGTCATTGGGCAGCTTTTCGCCGGTCGAAAGTGTGGCGAAGTCTTTCAGGCCGAGATCGATGCCGACGCCGGAACGGATCGGGCGAGCCTGAACATCGGGCATCTCGATCACGATGTTGAGAAACCAGTTGCCACGCGCGTCCTGCGCGAAGTTGCTCCCGTCCTTGATCTTGCCTTCGGGAAGCGGTCGGCTGTTAAACACGCGAAACGTGTTGCCGGCGAAACGGAACGCGTCACCCTCGCGCTTCAGGTCACGCCCCTTCAGCGGCACCCAGCCCAGCGATTTCCTGCCGCGATAGCGCAGGTAGGGCCGACGGTGCTGACTGCGCGACTTCGCATATTGCTCGCACGTCGCGTTGATCGTGCCGGAGTGGATGTCGAGTTCCTTGCTGCTACCGGTCGTCAGCACGTTCAGGTCGAAACCCGTCGGCCACTTCTTGCCCCACTTGAGCGCGTGCTTCTGCGTGTCATTGCAGAAGTTCCAGACGTAGTTCACCACACGGCTCTGCTTGTTGAGCAGTCCGTTGAGCGATTTCACCCGGTAGCGGTAGACAAGGATCATGCCAGTGATCCTAACCCGTGGAAGAAGCTGCCTGTCAACAGCACCCCTTTCCTCCCCGTCCTGAAGGATGGGGTTTCTCGGAGCAACTGATGAAGTTCGTTCGACTCGTGGCCGCGCTGTCCGCTGCGGCCGTCCTGACCGCGTGCACGAGCACGCCGGTCGCCACCGTCGCGCCGCCACCGCTGGCCGCGACCTATGCGAACGCGGATCTCGCGGCCGGCGGCCCGGCCGCCGACACCGCTGCGTGGTGGCGCGGCTTCCACGATCCGATCCTCGACCGGCTGATCGACACGGCACTCGCGAACAACCTCGATCTGCAGGCGGCCGTCGCGCGCATCGACGCGGCCCGCGCGGTGCGCATCGGCGCGGCGTCGCAAGGGTTGCCGTCCGTCGATCTGAATGGCGGCGCCAGCCGCCGGCGGTTGTCCGCCTCGCAGGCGTTCCTGACCGACACGCCGACGATCGGCAACGCATTCGACCTGAATGCGAGCCTCGCGTGGGAAATCGACATCTTCGGCCGCATCCGCCAGGGGGTGTCGGCGGCCGACGCGGATATTGCGTCGGCGCAAAACGATGCGGCGGCCGTGCGGATCGCGACGATCGACGAAACCGTGCGCACCTATGTGACGGTGCGCGGCCTCGAACAGCGGCTCGCGCTGGTCGAGGCCAACGGGTTGAGCCAGCGCAGCACCGAGGAATCGACACGGCGCCTGTTCGACGCGGGCGTCGTGCCGGTCGCCGACGTCGACCGTGCCGCCGCGCAAACGGAAACGACGCTGGCCGAACTGCCCGCGCTGCAATTGCAGCGGCAGGCCGCGATCCATCGGCTGTCGATCATTACCGCGTCGACGCCGCAGGACGTCTATGCGCGGCTCGACCCGCCCGTGTCCGAGCCGGTGTGGACCGCCGCCGCACCGGGCATCGGCACGCCGGCCGATCTGCTGCGCCGGCGGCCCGACGTGCGCGCGGCCGAGGCACGCGTCGTCGCGGCCTATGCCCGCATCGGCGTGGCCGAGGCCGACCTGAAGCCGCACCTGCAACTGATCGGCGTGATCGGCGCGGCGATCGACGGTTTCTCGGGCGCGTCGCTCGCGCGTTCCCTCGCGTGGATGGCCGGCGCCGGCGCGAGTGCACCGCTGTTCGACGGCGGACGGCGGCGCAGCGTCGTCGCGCTGCGTCGCGCGCAGGCCGACCAGGCGCTCGCCGCCTATCGCACGGCGGTGCTGACAGCCGTCGCCGACGTCGAGACATCGGTGGCCGCGGTCGCCCGAAATCACGGCCGAACCGAGCGCCTCGAGCGCGCGGTGTTGAATGCGCGCAGCGCGTACACGCAGATCAACCGGTCTTGGCGCAGCGGCGAATCGGCGTTCATCGACACGCTGGAAGTGCAGCGTGCGCTGCTCGCGGCCGAGGATTCGCTCGCGCAGGCACGCACCGAGGAAACGCTGAGCCGGGTCAGGCTGATGAGCGCGCTGGGGCAGTAAGCGCGTGGGCCAGGATCGACCGATGCGCAAAGGGCGACGGGTTCGATGTCATTCGAACCCGTCGCCCCTGTTACATGGCGCGAACCCGCGCGTGCGGCATCGACTCAATCGATGTCGCCGCCTTCCTTCAACTGCGCGCTCACATAGTCGAGAAAACTGACGACGCGCGACGACAGCGTCGCATTGCGATAGAACACCGCATGAATCGGCTGGCGAAACTCGACCGTGTCGTCGACGAGCAGTTCGACGAGGCTGCCATCGCGGCGATACGTGCCCGTCATATAGTCGGCGAGGCATACGATGCCCGCGCCATTGAGCGCGAGCGTCAGCAGCGTCTCGCCGCTCGACGCCTGCAGCGCCGGATGAATGCGGTACACGTCGCCGTCCGCGGTACGCAGCGGCCAGTGGTTCAGCGTTTCCGGCTGCACGAAACCGAGCAGCGTATGGTTCGCGAGATCGGCAACGCTCGTCGGTACGCCGGCTTTCTCCAGATAGGCGGGGCTCGCCAGAATGCGCAGTCGGCTGCTGCCGAGCTTGCGGGCGTGCAGCGTCGAATCGCGCAGCTCGCCGATCCGGATCGCGACGTCGGCGCGCTGTTCGAGCAGGTCGATGATTTCGTCGCTCGTATGAAGTTCCGCCTCGATCGCCGGATACGCGTCGCGAAAGCCGGGCATCATCGGCGCGATCACATGTTGCATGAACGGCATCGCCGCATTGATCCGCAGCCGCCCGGCCGGCGTCTCGCGCTGGCTCGCGATCTGTTCCTCGGCGAATTCGACCGATGCGATGATGTCGCGCGCGTAGTCGAGGAAAAGCGTGCCCTCCTGGGTCACTTCAAGGCGGCGCGTCGTGCGGCGGATCAGCGTGGTGTCGAGCTTTTCCTCGAGGCGTCGCAGGATCCGGCTCATCACCGAGGTCGGCTGGTGCAGTTTGTCGGCCGCCCCCGTCAACGAACCGGTATCGGCGATGGTCACGAACGCGAGCATCTCGTCGAGGGTCGTCTTCATGGTCGGCAATCGTCAGCGGTGTCAGGAACCGTCACGATAGTGCCGCCGGGCCCGTTTGATAAGCGGGCGCACACGCGAATCACAGTTGATTTCGATTCAATAATTCGCTGCGAATATTGTCCGAATAGGCGGGTATGAAGCGGGCGGCCCGACCCGCGAACACGCGCAGGTCGACGCGCGTTTCTCGCGACGCAGCCCGAGGCCGTCGCCGTAGATCATGCCGTTGCAGATCACGGCCCCTTTCATCCGTTGCTCCGGCGGCGAGACGGGTCATGCGGCACCGTCTCGCAAAAAGTCGTGCGTCGCAGTATCGGCGGCCGGCGCCAGCGGCGGAAGGCGTGAATCACTAAAACAGCTTTGCGCGCGGCGGGATGATCGGCCGTGTCGGACGCATCCTGCTTCGACCAGCGTGCGGCCGTCAGCCGTGATCTCGTGCCGGGGAGCCAGCGACCACGCGACGCCGGCTCCCCGGCACGAGCGCGGCGCCGTCACCGGCCGTCGCCGAGCGATCCGAGAATCCGGTACGCGGCCTTCACGCGATCCTCGATCGGCACGTTGCCGTTCGCGAGCATCACGATCCCGATCCGCTTCGCGGGAACGAACGCGACGTACGTGCTGAAGCCGCCGGTCGACCCCGTCTTGTTGATCCAGGTCGCGGGGTTCGGCGCGAGCGGCGGCTGGATCGCGCGGGCCGGCACCGCATCGAACAGCATCTTCGGCGCGTTGCCCGCGAGCAGCGTGGGCAATGCGACCGGATACGGATACTGTTCCCAGATCAGATCCTGCGTCAGCGGCCCCGCGCGGAAATAGCCGGTGTGCGTGCGTTCGATCGCGCGCTGCAGGCGCGGCGCCGTCTGGATCATCCCCAGGTTCGCCTGCACGAAGCGCAGCAGGTCGGCCGCCGTGGTCCGCACGCCATACGCCGGCTGCCACAGCATGCCTTCCGTCATCCGCACCGGCTTGCCGTCCTTCGTATAGCCCTGCGCATAATCGGCCATGCGCGCGGCGGGCACGTCGATGTACGTGTGCGTCATCCCGAGCGCGGAAAAGAGCCGCTGCGCCATCAGCGTCGCGAAATCCTTGTGCGTCGCCTTCGCGGTCAGCCAGCCGAGCATGCCGATCGCGACGTTCGAATACTTGCGGTGCGTGCCCGGCGCATACTCGGGCCGCCACGCGTCGAGATAGCGGATCAGGCCCGCGTCGTCGCGGATGCTGTCCGGCACCTGCAGCGGCGTCCCGCCGGGCGTGTGCGTGCCGAGCTGGAGCAGCGTCACGACGCCGAACGGCTTGCCCTGCAGCTCGGGCAGATAGTGGGCCACGGGGTCCGCGAGCGACAGTTCGCCGCCCTCTTGCGCGTCCGCGGCGAGCGTCGCGGTCAGCGTCTTGCTGACCGAGCCGATCTCGAACAGCGTGTCGCCGGTCACCGGCTTGCCGGTTTGCGTCGACATCACGCCGTAGTCGAACACGTACGGCTTGCCGTCGGCGACGATGCCGATCGCCATGCCGGGGATCGCGTACTGCTTCATCAGCGGTGCGATCTGGCGCGTGACGGTGTCGTGGAGCGCGTCCTGCGTGACGGCGGCCGCGCGACCGGCCGTGGCGGTCGCGCATGCGGCGACGAACAGGATCGCCGCGAAGCGTGTCGCGTTGAATCGCATGGGTGCGGTTCCTTTCCATTTCTGATGGTTGCATGGACAACAGATCCGGCCGCGCCGCGCGCAGCGCGCGTCGGCCGGCCTGTCGAAGCAGGACTATCCGCTACCGCCCGGCCGCCAACAATCGACGATATGTTGCGCGAGCCGAAAGAAAAACTTATGAGACGTGGAGAATGCCGGACGGACCACGATCGCCTCCGGGCCGCATGCCCGGTTTTCAGGAAAACCTGTCGGTTTCGACAGCATCGAATCCGGCGGTCGATTGGCGCGGTATCGAAAATCGACGAAAAAGAGATAACTCTTGTCAGATCCGCCGGCGCCGGCCAGCGGCGCGATTGATTCATCCGCATGGATCGAAGTAGACTCGCGGAAGCAAAAAATAAAACCCATCCTGAGAGAAACAATGTATCGCCCTTTCCCGATCGCCCGCTCCCGCGTGGTCGCGTGATTTTCACGCACCGACCGACCTGAACCGAAATACGCGACGCCGCCGAATTTCCGCGCGCACGTTCGCCGTTTCGTCGTTGAGCCAGAAGAACCGCCAGGGCCCCGCGCGCACTGCCCGCGCACGCCCTGCCCGACCGGAGAGTGAGCCCGTGACCGAAACCGTGGCCGCGTCGGCCTATCGGCCGCGCGATGTCGTCAATGCGCCCGACATCAAGGCGGCCATCGCGCGCCGCAGCGCCGAGCGCGGCGATCCGGCCGAGATCCGCGCGTGGCTCGGCAACCATTTCTTCCGCTGGGTCGTCGGGGCGTTCGAGCAGGCGCAGCCGCTCGCTTCGCTGGCCGATTACCGCGCGCTTGCCGGCGCCGACCGGCCGGCGCCCGAGTGGCTCGTGCGCCGGTTCCGCGCGCAATCGGCATCCGCGGCATCCGGCCCGACGCCCGATGCGCCGCCGCCCGCCGCCGAGCCGGCGGCGCTCTACTTCATCGATCCCGAGCACATGCTGCTGATCGACCGCGAGCGCGTGCTCGTCGAATTCCTGCGCTCGCGCGCCGGCACGCGGCTCGCGCAGAAACTGCAACGCATCACCTGCGCGATGGCGCTCGACATGTGGGAACGCGAGCACCAGCGGATGCAGGCGCGCCGCGACAAGGGCTGGGTGCCGAGCAGCGGCCTCGCGCTGCGCGAAGTGCTGCGCACGCCGAACGGGATCGTGTTCGAATTCGTCGGCGATCATGCGGCGCTGCGCGAGGAGCTCGCGTACGAGTCGTACTACATGCAGCACTGTCTCGGCCAGTTCGCGGATCGCCGCCGGCTGCGCGGCGGCTACGGCGAGCAGTACGCGCAAGCCGCGCGAGACGGCCGGCTGCGCCTCTTCACGCTGCGCGGCGCGGGCAACCAGCCGCACGTGACGATCAGCCTGCAGGCGAGCGGCGACGGCCTGCGCATCGACCAGATCAAGGGCAAGCAGAATCGCCATCCGGTGCGCCGCTATGCGGACGACGTTCGCCAGTTCCTGCGTGCGCTCGCGCCGCGCGGCGAGCGTCATCCCGATTGCGAGGGCATGGGCCTCGTCTTCGAACCGGATGCGCCGGGCGCGGCCACCGGCGCGTGGACCTTCGTCACCGATGTGCGCTCGTCCGACCATCTGCTGAGCGTGATGAGCGAGAACTTCCACCTGATCGAGCATTTCGAGCAACCGCCGGCCGTGCTGCAATGGCTGCTGCTGCGCAATGCGCCCTATGCGCTCGGCCAGTTGCGGCAGATCGATCCCGCCGTCGCGGCGGCCGCGCGCCATGCGTTGCCGGCCGATGCGCTGCCGAGCGCGCGCGCGCCCGACGCACCGCCGGCGGCGACCGCATTCGAGATCGAAGGCATCGCGATCGATCCCGCGCTGTGCGCGGCGTTCGCGTTGCCTGCGCCGACGGACGGGAGCGCGTCATGCTGAGACTGCTGCTTGGCGTGGCCGTGCTGGGGCTCGTGTGGTACGTGTGGCGCTCGTTGCGGGTCGCCGCACGGATGGTGCGCGAAGTCGACGCCGACCAGGCCGCGAGCGCCGACAGCACGGTGCCGGTGCGGCAAACCATGGCCGTCAGGCTCGCGCAGGCGCAGGCCGAGCAGGCGCCGCCGAACCGCCGCCGCTGGGCGCTCGCGCTGGCCGACATCCTGCTGATTCGCAACGGGCTGCGCTGCGATTGCGACGACCTCGTCCATGCGCTGCCCGATTCGCAGCGCGAACAGCTCGCGCGCCAGGTACGGCGCGAACTCGACCTGCCGGCCGACCTGCCCGAGTGGCAGATCGTGCAGCGCGTGCCGTCGATCCTCGCGGGCTGGATTCGCGGCGTCGGCCGCTCGCACGACGGCTTCTACGAACAGCTCGCCGCGATCGGGCGCGTGCGCGACGCACTCGCATTCGATTGCGCGCGCACCGCGTTTCTCGTCCGTTGCATCGCGCTGCTCGGCTGGACGTCCGAACAGCACGCGTGGGTCGTGCTGCTGCTCAATGCGCAGCGCGCGCAGGACAGCTTCGACAGCTGGGAAGACTTCGGGCTCGCGTATGCGCGGGCGCGCCAGCAGTGGCTGCGCGGCAGCGGCCAGGACGGCCCCGCGTCGTCGCGCGCCACGCAGGAAGTGCGCGAGTACCTGCGCAATCCGTCCGGAAACTGGCTTTCGCTGCCGTGGAAGCGCTACCGCATCTTCGACCCCCAACCCGTTTCGTCATGACCGCCGATACCGACATGTCCTCCGCCTCCGCCGACCTGATTCCGCCCGCGACATCCCGCTGGTTCGTCTGCGATGTCGACGCGCTGCTGCGCGCCGGCGACTATGCCGCACTCGACGCGCAACTCGATGCCGCGCTCGCCGCCAGCTTCGCCGATCGCACCGCCGAGGGGCGGTACGTCGACGCGCTGCCGGCCGACGTGCAGCCGTGCATCGATGCCGGCGCCGACGGACTCGCGCGCCTGCGCGCATGGCAGGCCGCGAACCCGCGTTCCGCGCACGCGTGGCTGTGCGAAGCGCATTACTGGCACCACTGGGCCTACGAGTACCGCGGCAGCGGCTGGGCCGAGACGGTGACCGAAGCCGGCTGGATCGGCGCGCATGCGTGCGCGACGCTGACGCTCGTCGCGGCGCTGCGCGCGCTGGCGCTCGCGCCGACGTTGTGGAGCGCGCCGATGGTGATCTTCACGAGCGTGTCGTCGTTCGGCGAACCCGAGTGGCTCGCGCAGCTCGTGCGCGAGCGTCGCTGGCCCGTCACCGAACTGCGCCTGAACGCCGGCGCCGACGACGAAGCCACGCGCGCCGAGCTGCAGCACATGTTCGCGCGTTCGGGGCTGAACCCCGACGTGCCGGTCGCCTGCCCGCCGGAATTTCCGGACGCGCTGCCCGGCCCGGTCCAGGGCAGGAAGCTGCGCAAGGAAAAGTGGTACTGGATGGAAGCGACGCTGCACATCCACCCGAAGCTGTTCTTCCCGATGCGCACGTTCATCTGGTACATGCAGCCGCGCTGGGGCGGCTCGCACGATCACATCCGCGCGTTCGTCGCGTCCGACGCGTGCGCGCACCTCGATGCGGTCGAGAAGGACCGGCTGCTGCACGAGATCTGGCGCGACGACTACGCCGGCAGCACGCTCGATGCGGATGACGACGACGACGATGCGCGCCACGCGATGACCGCAACGCTCGTGCGTGCGCACGCCGCGCTGCATCCGTATCACCGTTGGGAAACGCTGCATTGGCTCGCCTACAGCCATTTCAAGCGCAACGAGTATGAACAGGCCTACGCGCGGCTGCAGGAAGCCGAACGCAACGAGCCGATCGACGACAACCGCGCGATGGCGATGGGTTTGCGGCTCGCACTCGCCCTCGATCCGGATGGCGCCTGGCTGACCCGCGCGATCGAACGCGCATCGGACGCACGCGCGTGCACGGCGGCGATGATCCTGCGCGGCTACGGACATCGTACCGGCACGTTCGGTTTCGCCCAGGACGACGCGCTCGGAGACGCATGGCTCGAAGCGGCACGCGTGAACGAGCCGGGCTCGCTCGCCTGGAACCAGATCGCCACCGCCCTCGAGTATGAAAACCGGCGCCCCGCCGATGCGCTCGCCATCTGCCGGCTCGGCTACGAGGCGGGCGGCGATTCGTGCGACTACCTGCTCGGGTGCTTCTACAAGGACGGCACGCATGTCGAGGCCGACCCGTACCGCGCCGCCCACTACTTCCGCGAGTCGATGGAAGCCGGCGGCAACATGGCCGCGTATCGGCTCGGCTACACGTACCATCACATCGGACAGACCAGCACGGACCGGGCCGAACGCGCGCGCATGCAGGTCGAAGCCGTCGAGGCCGCGCGCAAGGCGCACGAGATGGGGCATACCGACGGCCTCGAGTGCATGCTGATGTTCATCGGCGACATCGACGACTATCCGTCGCGCCATCGCTACGTCGACGAACTGCGCCGGCATGCCGAAGGCGGCCATCCGGCCGCAATGGCCGCGCTGTCGTTCTTCCTTGCCGACGTCAACGACAAGTCGCTGTACGACTATCGCGACAGCGTGCGCTGGATCATGGGGGCGCAGGCCATCGCGCCGGACGACGAGTACGTGCGCACCATCACGCGTGTCAGCCACGAGGACGGCATGCTCGGGAAGCTGCGCTACAAGCTGCAGCGCAAGCAGATCAAGGCGCACGAGATTCCCGGCGCCGACAACGCGATGGTCTGAACGCGGTCCGCCGCACGCGCCCGCTCACCCGCGGGCCGCGCGCCCTGCCCGTGGATCATTCCGGCAGCCGGTCGAGAAACGCCAGCATCGCCGCGTTGAACCGCGCGGGCCGCTGCAGCGGCGCGAAATGGCTCACGCCGGGCAGCATCGTCAGCGTCGCGCCCGGGATCGTCCGCGCGAGGTACGCCGCATGCTCGGGCCGGATGAATTCGTCGTGCTCGCCCTGCACGATCGCAACCGGCACGGCGATCGCCGCGAGATCCCGCGCGGTGTAATTCGGTTGCGTGCGCATCATTTCGCTGACGGCCGCGACGAACGCGTCGAACTGCTCCGGTGTCGCGGACAGTCGCGCATAGTCCTTGCGGTGCCGCGCGAAACAGCGGTCGATCAGCGGGCTCGGCGCCATCTCCTTCGTGCCGCCCGGGTCCATGTTGCAGGCGAAGAAGAACACGCCGGCCGCGCGTTCCGGTGCGCGGGCGGCCAGCACGAGCGCGATGCATGCGCCGTCGCTCCAGCCGACGAAGCGTGCACGGTCGACGTGCAGCGTGTCGAGGACGGCCAGCACGTCCGATGCCATGCGTTCGTACGAATAGGGGCGATCGTCGCGCGTGCTGCGGCCGTGCCCGCGGCTGTCGATCACGATCGCGCGGTAGCCGGCCGCGCGCAGCGCCGGCACCTGGTTGCCCCAGTTGCCGCCGTGGCCCAGGCCGCCGTGCAGCAGCACGACCGCCGGCCCCTGGCCGAACGACGCGTGCCAGATGCGCGCGCCGTCATGGTCGAGCCATCCTTCGGCGTCGGCTGCCGGCAGCGGCGTGCCGCCGTGCGCGTCGAAGCGAAGGAGTTCGTCGTCGTCGAGTTCCGCATTCATCGTTCAGCCGTCCTTGAGAGGGAGACGAGCGTGCGATTGTAATGCGTGCGGCCGACGCCGCCGTGGCCGCTCAGGCCTGCGTCGACACCAGCCCGCCCGACTGCGAGCCGCCGGATTTCTCGAGCGCCGCGGCGAGTTGCGAGATCGCCGTGGCAAGCGCGGCCGAAATCGCGCCGGCTTCCGCGCTCAGCGACTGCTGCTCGATGGCTGCGGCCGGGTCGTCCTTCGCGCGCTGGGCCGCGGTGGCCATCTGCCGCTCCAGGGTCGCGAGCTGCTTCTGCAGCCGCTCGATCAGCGCCTTCAACTGGGCGACCGCCGGGTCTTCCGGCGATGCGGCCGCAGCGCCCGCTGCGCCGGTGGCGCCGGGGGAATCCTTCGTGCTGGTGGCGCCGGTCGTGCTCACGGCATCCGCCGCGCCGCTGGTGGATGACGTCGCGGCGGGCGGGTTCGCGGTCACGCCGCTGTCCGCGAGCGGCGATCGCGCGGTCGTGGAGAAATCGATCTGCATCGTGTCGGTTCGTGTGTCGGTAAACGAAGTGACGGGGGCGGAAATCGCCTTCCAGTTCATTTACGGCATTCATCACACGAAACTTGAATATCGGGGTCGGGTGAATTGCCGCACGATGACCGACAGTGATCGCGAAAGGGCCAGATTGGCGGCATGGCGGCGCTGGTAAAATCGCCGCTTCGCCGGCGGGATGCGCACGTCGGACGCCTCCTTCAGGCCCGATCGCGCGATGCCGCCGGCCCCGGCTCCGGACTGTCGAGGCACGGCATGCAACGTATGCCGACGACGCCCTCGCGGCTTCCCGAGTCGCCTTTTCCGTCCGCCTGCATGCGTGCCCCGCTCACCGCCCGAGCGGCGAACGCCGTGCGGCACGCATTCACTTCATCACGCATTCGAGGAACACACGATGGCCCGCATCGGCGCCTTCTGCATCACGACGTGGCTCGCCGCCGCGATTCTCTACTTCGGCCAGCACTCCGTCGCGATGATCGCGCTCAGCGGTGTCGTGGTTTTCGGCGGGTTCGATCTGCTGCGTCCGTAACGGCGGTCGTGCGGCCCGGTGCGGCCGTACCGCGCGCTTCTTTTCGCACGCATCCTCGTGTACACGCCGCCGGTTCGCCCGCGCCTTCATCCGTTGAAGGGGCGCGTGCCCCTCACGGCCGAACGGCCCGCATACGCTCCGTCGCCACGAGCCGTGAACAAAGCCCGTCAGCGCGGCAACGTCCTCAACGAAGACGGCCCGCCCGTCAGCGCGATCCGCTTGCCCGTGTCGCGCAGCTTGCCGCCCTCGACCGCATACAACGCAAGCTGCCGTTCGACGTTGAACTGCACGATCACGTGCCGGCTGTCGGCGGTAAACACGATGCCCTGCGCGGCTTCGCCGCCCGGCACCTCGTTCACCTTCACGGCCTGCCCGTCGCGGATCTCGAACAGCAGCACCTTGCCGAGCTTGTGGCGGCCCGGGTTGTCGGCCGTCAGGTTCGAGCCGTCCATTGCCTGCACGGCGATCCACTTCCCGTTCGGCGAAATCGCGACGCCTTCCGGCAGCGACGGCACCGTCAGATACTGGACCGTGCGGAACGGCACGCGCGACACGTCGATCAGCGCGACCGAATCGGCGTCGCCCGCGAGCGTGCCGGTATAGCCCGGCAGTCCGGCGAGCCCGACGTTGCTGACGACGGCCCAGCGGTTGTCGCTCGACACGTCGATCGTGTAAGGCGCGACGCCCGTGCTCAACCGCGTGCCGCTGTCGGTCACCTTGCCGTCGTCGACGTTCAGTACCGCGATGCCCTGCTCGTCGCGCAGCGACACGAGCGCATGCTTGCCGTCGTGCGTGAAGCTGATCCCGGCCAGCCGCTTCTTGCCGATTTTCAGGTTGCCGTCGAGCGTCACCCGCGCGCCGTCGATGCGCAGGATCGACACGCTGCCGTCGACATTGGCGACGAGCGCGAGCCGGCCCGAGCGATCGATCGCGATCCCTTGCGGATGCGTGCCGAGCTCGATGCGCGTGATCGCGGGCGGCGCGGTGTCGAGATTCACGACCTGCAGGAACGTGTCGAACACGAGTTGCTTCGCGGCCGTGTCGTAGCGCGTCGGCGCGCCGACCAGCGCGAGCTTCGCATCGGGCGTGATCGCGACGGCCTGCGGCGGCCCCTGGATGCCGTTCTCGACGTCGACCTGCACCGCGACCTTCGGCGGGAACGTGCTGGCGTCGAGCAGCGTCAGCGTGTCGGCGGGCGGAGAAGGCAGATAGGTGTCGCGGCCCTCGACGCGCTGGTACTTGCCGTCGTTGCCGGACACGATCCAGTCGGCGGCATGCACGGCAACGGTCGTCGTGGCGAGAGTCAGCGCGGCGAGCAGGCGCGCGCTGCGCAGGCGGAAAGGATTCGAATGCATGGCGGTCGGTTCTCCGGATCGGTTGCGGACGCAATGGATTGCCGACCCTGCTGCCCGACGGGCCGGCGCCATCGCATGATGCCCGAAAGCGCGCGCGCCCGGCGTCTCGCACGCGGTTCGGTTCCGTCAATCCGCGCGTCGCGTGCCCGACGACCACTCGACGATGTCGTCGAGCGGATACACCGGCCGCGCGAGCCGCTCGTAGCGGAACAACCCGTAGTCCGAACCGGTCATGCCGCGGCTGTCGCATTCGACCAGCGCGGACGAAATCGGCACGAATACGGGCCGGCAATACATCCGCGACTTCAGCAACAGGAAGCGCGCGCGGCGCGGATCGACGCCCACGCTCTCGAACACGCCGAGATCCCACGGCTCCTGCGTGCGCTCGGTGACGACGAGCGTGGCCGGGCCGATATCGAGCACGGCTGTGCGGCCCATGTACGCACGCTGCCCGGTATACGTCGGCCCGGTAATCACGTATTCCCCGTCGGTGATCGCGCGCACGATGCCCGTCGCGCGAAACGGTTCGCGCCGCACGCCGCCGTGCGACGGCAGCCGGTTGCCGACCGGCACCGTGACGGTTGCGCCGACGCCCGCGTCGATCAGCGCCGCGACGGCTTCGGGGTCGCACAACGGCCCGCTGACGATCCCGTCGAGCCCGTGCGCGAGCGCGGCTTCCAGCAGGTCCATCGTGTCGCACGGGCCGCCCGACATGCAGTTGTCGCCGTGATCGAGCATCAGCACCGGGCGTTCCGCGCCGCGGGCGAGCGCCGCGGCCTGCGCGACCGATTCGGCGAGCGGCGCGCTGCGATAGACGAATGCGTCGCGCGCGTCCCAGATCTGCCGTGCGATGCGCTCGGCCACCGCGTCGGCCGCCGCGCGGTCGCCGTCGGCCACCACGACCACGCTGATGCACGGCGCGGGAATATCCGCGAGCGAGAAGCCGGGCAGGATCGACACCGCGAGCATGCCATCCGCCTCGGCCGCCCGCGCGGCCTCCACCGCGCGCTGCATCGCGCCTTCGGCGCTCGCGCTGCGCAGCGTCGACGTCATCAGCGGCGGCTGCCGCCACGCGAGCACGGGCCGCGCGCGGCCATGAAGCCGGTCGAGCAGCAGCCGTGCCGCATGCTCGCCGGTCTCATACATGTCGACGTGCGGATAGGTCTTGAAACTGACGATCACGTCCGCGTGATCGACCATCTTCTGCGTGACATTCGCGTGCAGGTCGAGCGCCACCGCGATCGGCGCATCGGGCAGCGCCGCGCGCACGCGCGCGAGCAGGTCGCCCTCGCCGTCCGCGCTCTGCTCGGCGACCATCGCGCCGTGCAGGTCCAGCATCACCGCGTCGCAACCGGGTGCGGCCGCAACGATCGCATCGCAGATCGCCGCGTACGCATCGGCCGCAACCGGCCCGCTCGGGTTCGCGGCCGCCGACACGGGCGTCACGATGTCCGCGCCTTCGCGCTCGGCTGCATCGATGAACGCGGCCATCGCGGTGCGCATCCCGCGATTCGCGCGATATGCGTCGTCGCCCCAGTCGGGGCCGCTTCGGCCGAATGCGGCAAGCGGCGTCGGCACCGGCGAGAACGTGTTGGTCTCGTGGTTCATCCGGGCGATCAGGATCTTCATCGCGCATGGCCCTCCGCGATTCCGGCCGCGCCCAGCATCGCGTGCAGCAGCACGTTGCAGCCGGCTTCCAGATGTGCCGGATCGGCGTCCTCGATCTCGTTGTGGCTGATCCCGTCCTTGCACGGCACGAAGATCATCGCGGTCGGCGCCACGCGCGCGAGATACACCGCGTCGTGGCCCGCGCCGCTGATCACGTTCATCGACGACAGTCCGAGTGCATTCGCGCCCGCGCGAACCTGCTCGACCAGTGCCGGATCGAACGGCTGCGGCGGAAAGTACACGACCGGCTCGATGTCGATCCGCATCCCGGCCGTCGCGCCCAGATCCGCGCATGCCGCACGCAGCGCCGCATCCATCGCCGCGAGCGTCGCGTCGTCGGCCGCGCGCAGGTCGACGGTCAGCGTCACGCGGCCGGGAATCACGTTGCGCGAATTCGGGTGCACGTCGACCCAGCCGACCGTGCCGCGTCCGTGCAGCGGATGCGCGCGCGCGATGCCGTTCACCGCACGCACGAGATCGGCCGCGACCAGCAGCGCGTCGCGCCGCAGCGCCATCGGCGTCGGGCCCGCATGCGCCTCCATCCCGTGGACGGTCACGTCGTACCAGCGCTGTCCGAGCGCGCCCTCGACCACGCCGATCGTCGTGTCGTGCGCCTCCAGCACCGGACCCTGCTCGATATGCGCTTCGAAATACGCGCCGACCGGGTGCGCGCCGTTCCCGTCGTCCGCACTGCCCGCGTAGCCGATCGCGGCCAGCGCGTCGCGCACCGACACGCCGTCGCGATCGCATTGCGCGAGCGCATGGTCGAGCGTGAACGCGCCCGCGAACACGCCGGAACCCATCATCACCGGGACGAAGCGCGACCCTTCCTCGTTGGTCCAGACCGCCACCTCGAGCGGTGCGCGCGTGCGCACCCCGGCGTCATCGAGCGTGCGCAGCACCTCGAGGCCGGCCAGCACGCCGTAGTTGCCGTCGAACTTGCCGCCCGTCGGTTGCGTGTCGATATGGCTGCCCGTCGCCACCGGCGGCAGGTCGTCCCGTTCGCCCGCGCGCCGCGCAAAGATATTGCCGATCGCGTCGACGCGCACCGTGCAACCGATTTCCCGCGCCCACGCGACGAACAGGTCGCGCGCGTCGCGATCGAGTTCGGTGAGCGCGAGACGGCACACGCCGCCCTTGTCGGTCGCGCCGATCCGCGCGAGATGCATCAGGCTGTCCCACAGCCGCGCGCCGTCGACGCGCAAGCCGGACGCCGCGACGCCCGGAGTCGAATCCTGTACTTGCATCGTTGCCATTCCTCGCATTCAAAAGGCACGGCTCATGCGACGCCGACGCCCAGGTAGCGGTCCTTCACGTCGTGATCGGCCGCGAACGCCGCGTTGCTGCCTTCGTAGACGATCACGCCCTGTTCGATCACGAAGTGGCGGTCCGCGAGCTGCGTGCACACTTCGAGGTTCTGTTCGACGAGCACGATCGCGACGCCGGCCGCCTTGATCCGCTTCAACTGCTCGACGATTTCCTCGACGATCACCGGGGCCAGCCCCTCGACCGGCTCATCCAGCATCAGCAGCCGCGGATGATTCATCAGCGCGCGGCCGATCGCGAGCATCTGCTGCTCGCCGCCCGACAACTGCGCGCCGCCGTTGCGGCGACGCTCCTTCAGGCGCGGAAAGATCCGGTAGATATCGTCGAGCTGCCACGGCGAATCGCGACGCGCGCCGAGCCGCAGGTTCTCCTCGACCGACAGAAGCCGGAAGATCCCGCGATGCTCGGGCACGAAGCACAGGCCGCGCGCGGCGATCCGGTGCGCCGGCTGCCCGGACACCGGTCGGCCCGCGAACGTCACCGTGCCGCCGGTCGGCGCGACGACGCCCGCGATCGTCTTGAGCGTCGTCGATTTACCCGCGCCGTTGCGGCCGAGCAGCGTCACCGTCTCGCCTTCGTTCACGTTCAGCGAAATGCCCTGCAGCACGTGGCTCTTGCCGTAGCAGGCGTGCACCTCCTTCACGTCGAGCATCATGCGCGGCCTCCCGTGATCATGTTGCCGAGATATGCACTGCGCACGCGCGCGTCGCCGCGAATCGCGTCGGGTTTGCCTTCGACCAGCACGCGCCCCTGCTGCATCACCGTGATCGTGTCCGAAATGTCCATCACGATGCCCATGTTGTGTTCGATCAGCACGACGGTGTAGTCGTCGCGCAAGCCGCGGATCAGCGCCTTCATGTCGTCGAGATCGTCGATCCCCATGCCCGACGTCGGCTCGTCGAGAAAGATCGCGCGCGGCCGCGCCGCCAGCGCCATGCCGACCTCGAGCCGGCGCTGCTGGCCATGCGACAGCACGCCGGCCGCGGTATCGGCGAAGCGCTGCAGGCCGAGCCGCTCGAGGACGTCGTCGACGATGCCGTCATGCGCGAGCGCACCGCGCGGCGGCGTCCACGGATTCAACGCCCGCCGCGATTCGACGCCCTGCGCGGCGACGCGCAGGTTCTCGCGCACGCTCAGGTTCTGAAACAGGCTCGTGACCTGGAACGAGCGTGCGATGCCGCGTCGCACGCGCTTGTGATCGGGTTCGTGCGACACGTCGTGACCGTCGAACAGGATCGAACCCGACGTGATCGGCAGCGTGCCGGTCAGCGTATGGAACAGCGTCGTCTTGCCCGCGCCGTTCGGGCCGATCACCGAATGCACGGTGCGCGGCATGATGCGCAGATCGACGCCGCCCAGCGCGGTGAACTTGCCGTAGCGCTTGACGATGCCGCGCGCTTCGAGAATCGCTTCGCTCATTGCCGCTCCTTGACCGTGGCCGCCGCGCGATCGCTACGCCGCAGCGACGCCACGATGCGTTCGCCCAGCCCCCACAATCCGCGCTGCATGAACAGGCTGACCGCGATCAGCACAAGGCCGAGCAGCAGCAGCCAGCGCGGCCACAGCGTCGACAGCCAGTCCGCGAACAGCACGTAGAACGCCGCGCCGAGCACCGACGCGAACAGGTTGCCCGTGCCGCCGATCACCGTCATCACGAGGATCATCTCGCTCGTGTGGTAGTCGATATTCGACAGCGGTGCGATGCCCGTCATCAACGCGTGCAGCGCGCCCGCCAGGCCCGTGACCGCGCCCGAGATCACGAACGCCGCGAGCTTGAAGCGCTTCACGTCGTAGCCGGCCGCGGCGGCGCGCGCCTCGTTGTCGCGAATCGCGAGCAGCGTGCGGCCGAACACCGAGCGCGATACGCGCAGCAGCAGCCAGAACACCGCGACGAACAGCACCGCGACGAAGCCGTAGTAGCGCCACGGCGAATCGAGCGGGACGAGCGGATGCCCGAACGCGGCGAGCGCCGGGCGCGGGATGTCGAGCAGCCCGTTGTCGCCGCCCGTCACGTCTGGCGTCGTATACGCGAGGAAGTAGAACAGTTGCCCGAACGCGAGCGTCAGCATCACGAAATAGGTGCCGCGCTGCCGGATCGAGAACCAGCCGACGAGTGCGGCCGCGACCGCGCCGAGCACCGCGGCCGCGAGCAACGCGGCCGTCACGGACGCGACGCCGCGCGTCAGCACCAGCCCCGCCGCGTAGCTGCCAAGCCCGAAGAAGATGCCCTGCCCGAACGACAGCAGCCCCGTGTAGCCGAGCAGCAGGTTGCAGCCGAGCGCGGCGAGCGCGAACACCAGCACTTCGGTCGCGAGTGACCCCGAACTCAGCACCAGCGGCAACACGCACGCGGCCACCACCGCGAGCCAGCCTTCCGGCCGCTGCAGCACGCCGCGCCACGGCTGCGGGCGTTGCGACGCTGCCGCGCCCGGCGGCAGCGGTTTCGACGAATCGATCATGCGGCTCTCCCCAGCAAACCGTTCGGACGCAGCAGCAGCACGGCCGCCATCGCGACATAGATCATCAGCCGCGCGCCTTCGGGCCACAGCGTGCTCATCAGGCTCTGCACGATGCCGACCAGCAGCCCGCCGACGAGCGCGCCGAGAAAATTCCCCATCCCGCCGACGACGACCACGACGAACGCGACGCCGAGCGCCTCGATGCCCATGAACGGATCGACGCCGCGGATCGGTGCGGCGAGTACGCCGGCCAGCGCGGCCGTCGCCGCGCCGAGCGCGAACACGAGGCTGAACACGCGCGTCACGTTGATGCCGAGCAGCGACACCATCTCCGTCGATTCGCTGCCCGCGCGCACCGTACTGCCGAGCCGCGTGCCTTCGAGCACCCACCACAGCAACGCGGCGAGCACGGCCGTGAACGCGATCACGAACAGCCGGTACTTCGGGTAGACGAAGCCGCCCCAGATCACGACGCCGTTCAGTGCGTCGGGCGGCGGCACGTTGTCGCCGAGCGGCCCCCACGCGAGGATCGCGCACTCCTGCAGCACGAGCGCGAGCCCGACCGTCGCGAGGATGTGGAATTCATGCTGCTGCGCGTACACATGGCGCAGCACCAGCTTCTCGACGATCCACGCGAACGCGCCGACGACGAGCGGCACGAGCGCGAGCGCGACCCAGAAATTCGCCGACCATTGCAGCGCCTGGTAGCAGAGATACGCACCGAGCAGGTAGAACGCGCCGTGAGCGAAATTCACGAAGCGCAGCAGGCCGAACACGATCGACAGGCCGACCGCGAGCAGGAAATACAGCATGCCCACGCCGATGCCGTTGACGATCTGCAGCAGATAGACGTTCATGGCTTCCGTGTCGGAAAGGAAGGTAACGGACGCCCGCGGCGCGCGATGCGCCGCGAACGCATGCACGGCGTCACGCGAGCTTGCAGCCCGTCCTGTCGAGCGGCAGGAACGACTGGCCGGAGCTGACGATGTCGGCATAGTCGTCCGCGTTCTTCATCCGGCTCTTCGGCTTGCCCTTCAGCAGGTAGTAGTTCTTCAGCACCTGGTGGTCGCCCTTGCGAATTTCCTCGGGGCCGGTGAGGCCGTCGTACTTCATCCCTTCCATCGCCGCGACGACCTTCTTCGGATCGGCGCTGCCGGCCTTCACCATCGCGTCGACCAGGATCTTCGAGCAGATGTACGAACCCGCGAGGCTGTAGTTCGGGTTCGCCTTGAACGCGGCGTTCGCGCGCTTCACGAGATCGCGGTTCAGCGGCGAATCGATGCCGTGCCAGTACTGCGCGCCGAAATACACGCCGTCGCAGATGTCCGGCCCGAGCGCCTCGAACTGCTCGAGGCCCGATGCCCACGCGAGTAGGATCGTGCAGTTGCGCTTCATCCCGAAGCTGACGGCCTGGCGCAGCGTGTCCGACGATTGCGAGCCGAAGTTCAGGATCAGCAGCACGTCCGGCTGCGCGGCCGCCGCGTTCGTCAGGTAGCCGCTGAACTCCTTCTCGGCGAGCGAGTGGTAGCTGTTGCCGATGTGCTCGATGCCCTTCTCCTTGAAGACCGCCTTCGCGGCCGACAGCAGGCCGTCGCCGAACACGTATTGCGGCGTGATCGTGTACCAGCGCTTCGCCTTCGGCAGCATCTGGATCAACGGACGCACCGTCTGCTCGATCGCGCCGAACGTCGGCACCGACCAGCGGAACGTCGCCGCGTTGCAATCCTTGCCGGTGATCTCGTCCGCGCCGGCCGTCGTGATGAACACGCCGTCCGCCTTCTGGACTTCCTTACCCATCGCCAACGATTCGGACGACAAAATACCGCCCGCGAAGAAACGCACGCCCTTCTGCTGTGCGATTTCCTGCACGCGCCGCACGGCGGTCGCGGGCTTGCCCTCGGTGTCGAGCGCCGTATACGCGAGCGGCGCGCCGAGCACCTTGCCGTATTGCTTGACGACGAGCTGCATGCCGAGATCGGCGTACTTGCCGTTGGCGGCGAACGGGCCGGACATCGGTACCGGGCAGGCAAGCTGGATGGGCGAGCCCTGCGCGAACGCGGCCCGGGACGACATGCTGCCGAGCGCGCCCGGCACGGCCGACAGCGCGGCCAGTTTCAACAGTTCTCGGCGATTCAAGTTGACGCTCCTCATGAGGGGGGACACACGCGATACGACCGACTGTCAAACCGTGCCAACGCCATGCCTGGATGCGCGTCGCCGGTTGATCCTATTTATCATGATAAATAGAATGAACCTGATGCTAGAGTTGATCAAAATTGGTGTCAATCAGGCAAAATTCCGTACCCCGCGCCGGGACGATCGTCGACGATGACGCGGCGCGCGGTCAGACAAAGGAGTCGTGAAGATGGTCATGGACCGAGCCAGGGCGGGCCTCGCGGTCGAAATCAAGCAGCCGAAGCGGGCCGACCTCGTCGCCGAGGAGATCAAGCGGCTGATCACCGAGAAGGACCTGAAGCCGGGTGACCGCCTGCCGCGCGAGGCCGAGCTGCAGCAGCTCTACGCGGTGAGCAAGAGCACGATCCGCGAGGCGCTGAAATCGCTCGAGGTGCAGGGGCTCATCAAGGTCACGACGGGGCCGTCGGGCGGCGGGATGGTCGTCGAAGTGCCGCTCGACCGCACGCTTCAGCTCCTGCAGAACTACCTGTTCTTCAAGGACGTGACGATCGACGACATCTATACGGTGCGCAAGCTGCTCGAACCCGAACTGGCCGCCGGCGCCGTGCCGCATCTGACGGAGCGCGACTTCGCGGCGCTGGAAGCGAACATCGCGTGCTGCGACGGCGCGTCGGGCGTGCACGATCGCGGCCACATGCTGCGTCAGCGGCAGGAGGACACGACGTTCCACGACATCCTCGCGGCCGCGAATCCGAATCCGTTCCTGCGCTTCAGCTGCGAACTGATCAACGAGATGATCCGGCAGTTGATCGAGTTCCGGAACGACACGCCGCTCGTCGAGCACAAGCGCTTCGGCGAAGCGAACGTGTCGATCCACAAGGCGATCCTGCACGCCGCGCGCGAGCGCGATGCCGAGCGCGTCCGGGCGCTGATGGTCGAGCACATGACCGAGGCGCCCAAGCACGTGAAGCGGATGAAAGGCAAGCTGCGCGGGCGGTTGATCCTCGATTCCGAGATCCGCAGGCGCGCGGCCGCCGGATCCGTTGCGGCACTCGATGCGGCCGCAACGGATCCGGAAGAACGCTGAGCGACGGCACAGATGCGGCGCGGGCGCACTCGCCGATGCGCTGCACCCGACCGAACGCACGCTGCGCCGCCGGCTCGACAAGGACGGCATCACGTTCCCGTCGCCGCTCGACGACGTGCGTCCCGACGAAGCCGTGCGGTGGCTCGACGCTCATGCGCTGACGGTCGCCGCGATCGCGGAGCGGCTCGGCTACAGCGAGCCGGGCCACGCTTCCATTCCGCTCGCACCGGGCAATACCAACAAGAACCGCGCCAAAAGTACGGCTCAGCGACGGCCGGTTGACGCTGGTCGAATAGGACGCGCGCCGGCGCGGCGATCCGGGCACCCCATGATGCGTGGCGGCGTATCGAAACCGAGACGCGTCAGCGCAGCGGCGTGCGGATTTTTCCGTCGACCTTCAACGTGCGCCGGTCGCGCGCGACCTCGTATTCGACCGTCTGCGCGGGCGTGACCGCGCCATAGGATCGGCCGTTCACATAAACGACGCCATCGCGCAACTCGACCCTGTCGCCGTTGACCGTCGCGGTGGCCCGGTCGCCCTGCAACACCGCGCCCGAACAACCGGCGGTCGAGACGCTGCGGACCGACGTGCCCGGCATCGCGGCGTTCCCGCCCTGGTCCGCCGCATGCGCGGCGCTGCACGGCGGTGCATCCAGCGTGCCGGCCGGGTGGAGCGGCGCCGCCCCGATGCCGCTCCCGGCAAACAACGCGATTGTCATCGGCAGCAGCTTGTTCATCAGGATCTCCGCGGTCCGCAGTCGTCGATCGAGGGTCGATCGGCGCCCTGCTCGCAGATCGGCCTACTCCGCCCAGTATGCGGCCACTTCGCCGCGGGCGGCGATCCGCTTCAATACCCGTCGCGGCCCCGCAGCCCGAGCGTGGTACCAGCGCTGCGCCCGCCAGGCCCCCGGCAGCACGGAAACGCCGGCCCGCAGTAATCGATCCGATGAAAATCCGCCTTGCTCAAGTTGCGACCCGCAACTATTATCGATTGCGATACGCAACCGTTCGGGAGCAAACCATGGACCTCATCGATGCACCGGCCAAGCCGCGCGACGCGACCATCCTCGAGCTGCGCGACTTCTCGCGCAAACTGGTGCGCGAGCTCGGCTTCATGCGTGCGACGCTGGCCGACAGCGACTGGGCGCCGTCGGCCGTGCACGCGATCCTCGAGATCGGGATGGCGCCCGGCATCAACGCGAAGGATCTCGGCGCGATCCTGCGGCTCGACAAGTCGAACGCGAGCCGGCAACTCGCGCGGCTCGAAGCGGCCGGTGTCGTGGAGCGCCGCGTGTCGAGCGAGGATGCACGGGCGATCGAGCTGTACCTGACCGCCGAAGGCAAAAGGCTCCGGAAACGCATCGACACGTTCGCGACCGACCAAGTGTCGAATGCGCTGCGCCGCATGATGCCGGCCGACCAGCAGGCGCTGCTGCGCTCACTCGCGCTGTATGCCGATGCGCTCGCGCAGGATAACGCGGCCAGGGCGAGCGTCGCGCCCACCGATGCGCCGTCGATTCGCGAGGGCTACCAGCCGGGCTGCATCGGCGACATCGCGAGCCTGCATGCGCGCTTCTATGCGGAACACTGGGGTTTCGGCGCGTTCTTCGAGCAGCGGGTGGCGACCGAACTGGCTGCCTTCGCGGGCGCGCTGCCGGCCGACGGCAAGGCGCTCTGGCTGTGCGAGGAAGACGGCCGGACGCTCGCGTCGCTCGCGATCGACGGCGACCCGGCGACCGGCGTCGCGCACCTGCGCTGGTTCATCGTCAACGATGCGTTGCGCGGCTCGGGCGTCGGGCGACAGTTGATGACGCTCGCGATGCGTTTCGTCGACGAACACCGGTTTCGCGAGACCTACCTGTGGACGTTCAAGGGGCTCGACGCCGCACGCCATCTGTACGAGTCGTTCGGCTTTGCGCTGACGAGCGAATCCGCGGGCACGCAGTGGGGGACCGAGGTGGTCGAGCAGCGCTTCAGCCGGCCCGGCAGATCGAAGCCGTCCATCGCATAGCCGATCGCCGATCCGGCCAGCGCTTTCCACGCGTACGCCCCGCTCCACGCGCGGGGCCGACGGGCCGCCGAGCGTCGAAGATTTGATGTTTGCCGCCATGGCGTCCTGCCACGAATGTCCGGCGACACGCTAAGGCCGGTGCCCGCGAACGACGGAATCGGACGCGCGTCGGCCCGCGCTGGCCGGACGGCTGACGCGAAACGGCGGGCAATGCGCGGAAACGGAAAAGAGAAAACGTCGATCCGGTGCGGCGGCGAGGCCGGCGATGTCGCGATCAGGCCGGACACCGAATGAAAGACAGCAGGCCGGCGGGCGATTGCCGGCCGGCCCGCCTGCGCGAACCGGCCGGCGCCGGACGGCCTTGCGGCGCGGCGGGCTTCAGCCCTGATCGTCCCCCGGCCACCAGGTCTTGGCCTCGCGGTCGACGGCGAGCGTGTCGAGATCCTTGCCTTCGAGCCATTTCGGCCGAGGGCCGCGCCCCGACCACGAGCGGCCGGTCGACGGATCGTAGTACTTGGCAGGCGCCTTGCGCTTGCGCTGGACGATGTAGCCGAGCGCGCTCAGCACTTCCTGCTGCGAAATTCCCAACAGCTCGACCTGTTCCTTGAACGCCGCGAGCGCGGCTTGCTTCTCCTTCTGCTTCGCCTCTGACAGCTTGATGTTCAGGTCCCGAAGTTGTGCTTCGAGTTCCTGCAGGGCCTGGGTCATGTATTCATCCTCTTTGGGCATGTTTTTGCAAAAAGCTCCGATGGGCGAACCTACCACGAAGTTCCGCCGATAGGGGCTGTCAAATCGGTGAATCGTCCACCTGAGCCGGCATGATTTGCGCGATGCGCACCAAACGACGTCGTGCGTCAGTGGCAAGCAGGACCAGGCCGGCAACGGGCGGCACGCCGCGCACGCATGCACGGGCGAACGGCGGCGGCAAGTGATCCGCCGCACCCGACACGGGCGCGGCATGGCGCGAATGATAGCAGTGCCGCGGCGTCGCGAGGCAGAAGTCGCTGACCGGAGGCGATGTGGGCCCGACGGTTCAGCGGTCTTCGCCGCCGGCATCCCATTCGATCCGGTCGAACAGCGCGCGCAGCTTCGCGCCGCGCGCCGCATTCAGCGCCGTCGCATGCGCGACGCGTCCGGCCAGATGCGCGCGGAAATCCGGATGCGCGTCGCGATTCTGCGACGCCGGGCCGAGCCGGATGCAGTTGGTGAGGATGGCCTTCAGGCGATCGAACGCGTCGCGCGCCAGGTTCGGATGACGATTGACGACCACGCCGGCCAGTTGCTGGCGCGCGCCGCGCCGCATCACGCGGGTCTTGCGCAATTGCAGCGCGAAGCCTTCCTCGAGTGCGATCGCAGCGACCCGGATCTGCAGCCGCTCGACGTCGCACGCGAGCGCGCCGCCGCCGGAAAACGCGAGATCGTCCGCATAGCGCGTGTAGGTCGCATCGAGCGAACGCGCGAGCGCGGCAAGCCGCATGTCGAACCGGAACGCGCACAGGTTCGCGAGCGCCGGCGACGTCGGCGCACCCTGCGGCAGATGCCGTTCGCGATAGCGCTGGCGGCCGATCCAGTCGAACCGGTCGCGCAAGTCCGGCGCGAGCAGCCGTGCCGACGGCACGCGGTTGGTGCACAAGCCGGTGAGCGCACGCGCGACTTCGGCCGGATACCCGAGCGTCGCGAACAGCGCATGGACGCGCGCGGCGCGCACCGACACGAAGAAATCCGCGAGATCGAAACGCACGACGACATCGCGATCCGCGTGCGGCGCCGCGAACGACACGATCCCGTGTCCCTTGCGAAAACCGTGTACCGCGCCGTGCGGCGCAATGCGATCGAGCAGCCCGTGCAGGATGCGGCGCTGCGCCTCGCGCAGCCGCCCCTTTGGAATTTCGACGAGACGGCACCCGCCGCTGCGCTTGTCGACCGGGACGTACGTGTAGTGATGCAGCGGCGTGGCGCTGCCGCGCGCGTCGACGCGCCAGTGATCGGACAGCCAGTCGAGTTCCGGCGGGCTCACGCCGAGCCAGCCGGCGAGATCGCCGGGCGTCGGCCATTGCGGCACGTCGCAACCGGTGAGCGGCGCCGGCGGCGGTCGCTGGACCAGCGGCCGCCGCACGACGCGGACCACCGCGGGCCGACGGTCGCCATACCATGCCCGCACGAACGCGGGCGCCTCGGCCAGCACTGCCGCGAGCGCGTCGGTGTCGGTATCGGCCCAGTTCGCGCCGAAGCGGACGAGCGCGGCGTCCGCGCATTCGTGCGTCCACGGCGGTGTGTCGCCGAGCACGGCGGCCATCCGCGCGACGATGCCGTCACGTTCCGGCGAACCGGAAAGCATCGCCTCGGCAATCGTTCGGGTGGTGTCGCGCAGGGATGAGTGCATGGACGAAGATGGGCGGGACGACGAGCCAACGTGGCTGGTACTGCGAGGGGTCATGTTGCGCGACGCGCAACGGCGCCCCTTGCGACGCATCGGCGTATCGATCTGATCCACGGGGTAGCCCCGTAGTCCTGGAACATCGGCTGCCTGTTCCGGGCGTGTGCTTGACCCGCCGCCCCGCGTCGCGACTTTAAGCGGCGACGACGCCAGGTGTCAAATCGAGCCGGGCGATGCGCGATGCGCGGCGGCGTCGCGATGCGGTCGCCCGGTTTCCCGACTCGCCCGGCCGAAACGGCAAACGGCCCGCTCCGCCCGGGCCCACCTTGCTTCCCTACATATTGCCCGCCAGATGAAACCGCGACGCCGGATGCCACAGCCTGACCGACGTGGCGACCTGCTCGCCGACCCACGTCCGGCGTCGCAACAGCAAGCATGGCTCACCGATTTCCATCACGAGATGCCGGCGCACCTGCGCATTGGGCTTCTCCGCGTAGATCTGGAACTCCGCACGCTGGATCGGCGCCAGCCGCACCATGTAATGATTCGGCGTCTCGAGCGTGAAGTCCTGCTCCAGATACGCGGGAAACAAGGCCGGATTGACGTAGCGATCCTCGAACTGGATCGGTTCGTCCTCCTCGTAATGCACGATACGTGAATGAAACACGGGCCCCGCGCGCAGTCCGAGCGCGTCGATCGCATCCGGGTCGACGCTGCGCTCGATCATCAACACGCGCGCGCTGTGCCGATGGCCGCGCTCGGCGATTTCGTCCGCGATGTTGCGGATCTCCAGCACCGTCGATTCGTAATGCCGGCGCTCGACGAACGTGCCGGCGCCCTGGATGCGCGTCAGCACGCGCTCGGCCGTCAGTTCGCGCAGCGCGCGCGACACCGTCATCCGGGCCACGCCGAATTCCTTGACCAGCTCCGCCTCGGTCGGGATCGCGGCGCCGGGCTTCCAGTCGCCCTTCGCGATCCGCTCGACGACGTAGCGCTTGATCTGCTGATAGACCGGCAGCGCCCGTGCCGGTACGGTGTCGACCGATGCCAACGCCCGCCGTGCGGAAAGTCTGCGTTCCGTTTCGCTCATGCGCCCTCGACCGGATGATTGTGGGGTGATCGGCCCGTCCTTGACCGTCGTCACTGCAACGACGGCGGCACACCGGCGACGATGCCGGCCGCGATCGCGATATCGTCCGCGAGCGGGCGGTCGTCGTGATATGCCGGCACGCGTTCGCGCACATGCCGCCACAGCGCGTCGGTCGACGCGGCCCGCCCCGTTTCGGCCGGCTGCAAGTCGTACGCCTGCGCGGCCGCCAGCAGTTCGATCGCGAGCACGCGCGTCGTGTTCTCGATGATGTCGAGCGCCTTCAGCGCGGCCGGCGTCGCGTGACACAGGTGATCTTCCTGCAACCCCGACGTGATGCCGCCGTCGAGGCTCGCCGGCGCGGCAAGCCGCTGATTCTGCGCGACCAGCGCGACCGCCGTGTACTGCGCGATCATGAAACCCGAACAACTGCCTCCCGGCGCGGCAAGAAATGCCGGCAGCCCGCTGACGAGCGGATTCACGAGCCGGTCGAGACGCCGCTCGGCGATCGCCGCGACCTGGGCCATCGCCGCCGCGAGGCTGTCCATCGCGAGCGCGATGCCGGCGCCGACCGCATGCGCCTGCGAATGCACGGCCGGCGCCTCCCGCGTGCCGGCGACGATCGGATTGTCGGTGACCGACGCGAGTTCGCGATCGACAACCTCCGCCGTGACGTCGAACACGTCGCGCGCCGCGCCATGCACGTGCGGAATCGTACGCAGGCTCAGCGGATCCTGCGTATGCCGGCCGCTCGCCGCGACGAGCATGCCGCTGTCCGCCAGCAGTGCCCGCAAACGGGCGCCAACCTGCCCGATACCGGGCGAAATGCGCAGCGCGAGCGAAGCCGGATCGAATGCGGCGAGTTGCCCGCCGAGGTTCTCGAAGCTCATCGCCGCGATCCAGTCGGCCCAGTCGAGCAACCGTTCGGCGCGGACCAGCGCGAGCGCCGCCAGCCCCGTGACGCACGGCGTCCCGTTGACGAGGCTCAACCCCTCCTTCGCGCCGAGGACGAGCGGTTCGCGGCCGATGCGCCGCAGCGCCTCGTCGCCGCGTATGCGTTCGCCGCGATGGCGCGCATGGCCGTGCCCGACGCAGACGAGCGCGACGTGCGCCATGTGGGTCAGGTACCCGACCGAGCCGTGCGCCGGCACTTCGGGCAGGCAATCGTGCTCGAGCAGCGCGACGAGCTGTTCGACGACGTCGGCCCGGACACCCGAATGCCCGTGTGCATAGTTGTTGATCGCGGCCGCGATGATCGCGCGCGTTTCGGCCGCGCCGAGCGGCATGCCGACGCCCACCGCATGGCTCATCAGGATGTTGTGCGACAGCGTGCTCTGCTGGGCCGGCGATACGATCACGTCGCACAGCGCGCCGACGCCGGTATTGACGCCGTAGGCGCGAATCCCGCGCGCGACGATCTCGTCGACGAGTTCGCGCGCGGCCACGACACGCGCGCGTGCATCGTCGGCCAACGCGAGCGGCTCGCCGGCCGCCACCGCCGCAACCTGTCGCCAGTCGAGCGGCCGTGCCGCACGGAATACGGTCATGGCAGCCTCAGTTCGTGGTGCGGTCGTGGTGGCTCGACACGAATTGCCGGAAGCGCTCGGAGGTCTGCCCGCCGAACACTTCGTCGGGCGTCCCGTCCGTATCGACCTCGCCCTGATGCAGGAACATCACGCGATTCGACACGTGGCGCGCAAAACCCATTTCATGCGTGACGACCAGCATCGTGCGCCCCTCTTCCGCGAGCGAGCGCATCACGCGCAGCACCTCGCCGACCAGCTCCGGGTCGAGCGCCGACGTCGGTTCGTCGAACAGCATCACCTTCGGATGCATCGCCAGCGCGCGGGCAATCGCGACGCGTTGCTGCTGGCCGCCCGACAGGTGCGCGGGGTAGTAGCCGCGCTTGTCCGCGAGGCCGACGCGTGCGAGCAGCGCCTCGGCCTCCTCCACCGCTTCCGCGCGGCTGCGCTTCTGCACGCGCAGCGGCCCTTCGACGAGGTTGTCGAGCACCGTCATGTGCGACCACAGGTTGAAGTTCTGAAACACCATCCCGAGCTGCGAGCGGATCCGGTCGACCTGGCGCCGGTCGCTCGGATGCAGCTTGCCGTCGCGCGCACGCTTCATCGCCAGTTCTTCGCCGGCGAGCGCGACGGAGCCGTCGTCGGGCGTCTCGAGCAGGTTCAGGCAGCGCAGGAACGTGCTCTTGCCCGATCCGCTCGCGCCGAGGATCGAGATGACGTCGCCCTCGTGCGCGTCGAGCGAAATGCCCTTCAACACGTGATGATCGCCGAACGACTTGTGGATGTTTCTGACCGACAGCGCAACGGGAGCAGGAGTGTTCATCGGATTCTCTTTGAAAGGACTGCGACGCTCAGGATGCGGCGCGCTGAGGATTGCGCGCCGCCGCGGCGGGCGCACCGGACGGCTTCGGCGCACGCAGGTGCCCGGAGAGCCGCCATTCGAGCGCGCCGAGCAGGCGCACGACGATGAAGTTCAGGCCCAGATAGATGAGGGCCGCGCAGACGAACACCTCGGTCGTCCGGTAGGTTTGCTGAATGATCTGCTGCGCGACGCCCGTCACTTCCCACACCGTGACGAGGCTCGCCAGCGCGGTCGACTTGACGAGCAGCACGGCCTCGGTCGAATACGCGGGCAGGCACTGGCGCAGCGCGATCGGGCCGATCACGCGCCGCAGCAGCGCGAAGCCCGACAGGCCGATCGAATAGCCGGCCTCGATCTGCCCGACCGGTACGGCCATCAACCCGCCGCGCAGGATTTCGGCCGTGTAGCCGGCGGTGCACAGCGCCAGCGACAGCACCGCGCAGACGTACGGCTCGCGCAGCACCGGCCACATGAAGCTGTCGCGGATCACGCCGAACTGGCCGAGCCCGTAATACACGAGGAACATCTGGATCAGCAGCGGCGAGCCGCGAAACACGAGGATGTAGGCCCGCGCGAAGCGGTTCGGCAGCCAGCTCGGCGACACGCGCATCGTGACGATCACGAGCGACAGCAGGCCGCCGAGCACGAGCGAGGCGAAGAACAGGCCGAGCGTGGTCGGTACGGCCGCGAGCAGCTGGCGCAGCGTATCGACGAGAAAAGCGAAATCGATGGACATGCCCGTTCTCCGTCAGTTGCGCGCGAAATTGCGGCGGAACGACCGGCCGACGATCGCTTCCGCCCGGTTGAACACGCGGTTCGACACGCCCGTCATCAGCAGATACAGCGCACCGCCCGCGACGAAGAACACGAAGTACTGGTGCGTCGAATTGGCGGCGATCTGGCTCGTGCGGAGCAACTCGGCGAGACCGGTGACCGAGATCAGTGCGGAGTCCTTCAGGCTCAGTTGCCACACGTTGCCGATACCGGGCAGCGCGAAGCGCAGCACCTGCGGCACCAGGATGCGCCGCAGCACCATGCTGCGCGGCATGCCGATCGAGCGCGCCGCTTCGAGCTCGCCTTTCGACACCGCCAGCACCGCCGCGCGATAGACCTCTGCCTGATAGGCGCCCGAGATCATCCCGACCGCGAGCGCACCGATCACGAACGGCGGCACGCCGATGAAGCCTTCCGCGCCGAACCACTGGCCGACGGCCGTCACGAGCGTCGAGCCGCCGAAATAGAACAGATAGATGACGAGCAGTTCGGGCACGCCGCGAAATACCGTCGTATACAGATCGCCGAGCAGGCGCAGGGTGCGGTAGCGCGACAGCTTCGCCGCCGCGATCGCCGCGCCGATCACCGCCCCGACCGCGAGCGCCGCGAGCGTCAGCGCGACCGTCATCAATGCGGCGAGAAGCAGCACACCGCCCCAGCCTTCGGTACCGAAGCCGAGCATTTCAAGAATCTCCATGCGTGCCTCCCTGCATGCGTTGAATGAAACTGCTGGATGCGCGCCGCCACGCGTCGTTCGACGCCCTTACGCGGCGGCGGCCGAACCCGCGCTTACGGCGTGACGTCGGTCTTGAACCACTTGTCGGCGAGCTTCTTCACGGTGCCGTCCGCGAGCGCCGCGCCGATCGCCGTATCGAACTTCGTCTTCAGGTCGGCATCCTGCTTGCGAAACGCGAGCCCCTCGCCCGGCCCCCAGATCGGGCCGCCGAGCTTCGGCCCCGCGAGCACGATCGATGCGTTGTCCTTCTTCGCGTTGTTCGCCGCGTAGTACGTGACGTCGTCGAACGACGCATCGATGCGCCCGGCGACCAGATCGAGATCGCGTTCGGGCGACGTCTTGTACACGCGAATCGACGCAATGTCCTTGAAGCTGTCGTTGATGAATTTCGTGTAGACGGTGCCCGACTGGATACCGATCGTCTTGCCCTTCAGCTGCTTGCGCAGCGTGTCGACGGTCGGCTTGTCCGCGTTGGCGTCACCTGTGAGCTTGACGATCGGCGCGCCGGGCGCGGCCTTCGGCAGGATCTTCGTATCGGTGACGGCGAACGTCGCCGGCGTCGCCGCATACGGACGCGAAAACAGCAGGATCTTTTCGCGCTCCGGCGTGATGGAAATCGCATCCATCAGGACATCGAACTTGCCGGCCTGCAGGCCGGGGATCATCCCGTCCCAGTCCTGCGCGACCATGTTGCACTGCACCTTGATCCGCTCACACACGTTGGCGAGCAGTTCCGGTTCGAAACCGCCCAGCTTGCCGCCCGGCAGCGTGAGGTTCCACGGCGCGTAGCCGCCTTCGAGCGCGACCGTCACCGTCTTCCATTCCTTGGCCTGTACGGGCGCCGCGAGCGTTGCCGCCGCAGCCGCGATGACGCTGATCGTCCTGATTGCCCACTTGATGCGCTTGCCGTTCACGAAAATTCTCCTTGCGTTGAGGTTCGCCATCCCTTCGGTGCAGCAAGCCGCCTCAGGAATTTGTCTATACAAGCATGCAAGAAGAAAAACAGCGAAGCAAGCTGTGGTCAATAAAAACGGGGGAAACGCGGGAAATCCCCTAATTTCAAGGGCCTAGCGTGCATCGTCGCGGGGAATTGCGGCACATGTTTGGTGCAATCCGACTGATCGAATCTCCAGGATGACTAGACAAATTTTGAATTCGATCGCCCGTCCGGGCGACCGGGAAACACATCTGAGGATTGGCGGTGCGCGGAACGCCTGCGCGTTGCCGGATGCGATGGCGCCGCGCAATACGGCATTTGCATCGGACTCGATTGGCCCGCCATCGTCAGCGGCGCGAGTGCTGCGTTCGTCCAATGAATATCGGGCGGCGGGTCGCCTGACGCCCGAAGAGGGGATTGAGCCGCTGTCCGATCCGCAGTGGATTGGCGGGTAACGTCGGCGGAGGTACCACGAGCGTGAAGGACGCCGATCCTACCGCGCCGGCGGCGCATCGCGCAGCACGGACCGCAACGCGGTATCGAACGGCGTCGCGTAATCGATCCCGAGCGCGCGCACGCGCGCGGCATCCAGATGGCAGTCGTACGGACGCGGTGTCGCATCGGTTGGCTGGGTGATTGGCGCGAGCGACGCGTCGATGCCGAGCGCGGCCGCGATTCGCTGCGCGATGTCGTACTTCGTCATCGGCTCCTCGCTCGACCAATGGCGGATGCCCGTGACGGATTCACCCGCGAGATGGCGCAGCGTCAGGTCGCGGATGACCTGCGCGACGTCCGGCGTGTAAGTCGGGTAACGGATCGCCCATGCGTCCATGCCGACTGCGTCGGCGCCCGGCTGTGCCGACGCGACGACGGCCGGCACGAGGCTCGTGACGGCTGATTCGCTCCAGTCGGCGATCGGGCCGAAGAGCAGCGGCAGGCGCAGCACGCATGACAGCGGCGAGGCGGCAAGGAGCGCGGCCTCGCCTTCCAGTTTGGTGCGCCCGTAGATGTTCAGCGGGTTCGGGGCCGCGTCTTCGCCGTAAGGGGCGGCCTTGCCGTCGAAGACGTAGTCGGTCGAAATGCCGAGCGTCCATGCGCCGCATCGCGCGGCGAGCGCGCCGATGCGGGCCGGTGCGGTGACGTTGATGGCGCGGGCGGCGGCCGGGTCGCGTTCGCAGACGTCGGGGCGGCGTTCGGCGGCGCAGAGAATCACCGCTGCCGGTCGGTGGGTTTCAAAGACGCGTTCGAGGGACGGCTGGTCGAGGACATCGAGTTCGGCGATGTTTTCCGGCGGTAACGCAAGCAGTTTCGCGCCGGCGGTTTGCGGGTTCCGGATGGTTGCCAGCAGGGTCAGCGACGGTTCGCGAGCCAGGGAGGCCGCAACCGCGCGGCCGAGCAGGCCGGAGGCGCCGATGAGGAGGACGGTTTTGCGCAGGGTCGACGGGAATGGGTTTGGCATCGGTGCGATCAATCACGGAAAACGAATGGATTATCGAGCCTATTGAATAGCAGGAACGATCGCGGCGCAACGCTTCAGTCTACTGGCTCGCATCCGCGAACATGCGCACCGATCTCTCCGTCGCCCGAAAAAGCAAAACCCGGCGCACTCGCGCGCGCCGGGCTCCCGATACCGAACGGAAACGTCGCCCTGCGTTACTTCCGGTCGACCGAATACCGCCCCGGCCCGCTCAACGCGAGCAATAGCAGCCCGCCGATGATGCTCACGTTCTTGTAGAAGTTGATCATCGCCATGTACTGCTCCATCCCCTGCAGCGCCCAGTAGCGATGGCCGATCAGCGCGGTCGCGAGCGTATAGGCGGCGAACGCCAGCGCGAGCGGACGCGTATAGAAGCCGATCGCGATCAGCACGCCGCCCACCAGCTCGACCGCCACCGCGATCGCGGCCGCCAGCTCGGGCGCCGGGTTGCCGGTCGACGCCATGTACGCGACCGTGCCCGAGAAACCGGTCAGCTTCTGCCAGCCGAACAGCACGAACAGGATCATCATCAGCACGCGAGCCGCCAGCAGCAGCTCGTCCTTCTTCGACTCCAGCGAAACGTAACGCATAGCAATCACCCTTGAATTGACGGTTTGATGCGTCCGGTGCCGCTGCGCGCCGAATCGGCGCGCGATGCCGGCAACGGACCGCTCTTCGCAATCGGACGGCAAGCCATCTGGCCTGCCGCCGAAGAATCCGCCTGGTGGCGCCGCGGCAGGCGGCGCGCTCCGGACCGGTTCTGGCGAAGCACGGGTGCAGTCTACTGTCCCGCTGAAAATCATCAATCCGCCAAACCATGATTCGCTGTCTCGAATTAGTGGACAATCGGCGAAGATCCATCCGTCACGCGACGTCTGCTGGCTACGCAAACCGCCGCCTCCGTCTGTCAGCAAGGTGAAGCTTCTTTACGTTACGGAATCAGTTGATAGTCGACACCGCGCTCGCGGATCGCGGGCGGTTCGAGAGGTCGTGATGGGGCAAATGACCGTCGAACGGTGTGGCGGTATGGCGTACGCATTGCCGCCACCGACGGGATGGGAATCGCGATGATTGGATTGCGCCGCGATCGCGATGCATCGCGCAAGACGAATCGTTCCGGCACGCAACGGGCGTACCGGCCGCATGCACCGCACGCGATGCGATCGCGCGCGGCGCCGCCGGCGCGGCGCACGCCCTCCGTTATAACGCGGCGATCCGCCCGCGGAAATGTTCGGTGCCGGCCACGATCTTGTCGAGCACCGCGTCGAGCGCCCAGAAGCGTTCGCGCACGTCGTAGTCGATCGCACGGCATTTGATCGATGCGAACGTGCCGATCCGCTGGTGATACAGCTTCGCGAGCGCCGGGTAGCCCAGCGCCTCCGATACCGCCGAGACGACGAGGAACGTCGACAGTTCGTCGGCGAGCGCCGGATTCGACTCGCCTTGCGTGCGCAGCCACCGGTAGAGATCGGGATGGAAGTTCGTGAACACGCCGTTGAAACCGGCGGACCCGGCCTTCATCGCGTCCCACGCAATCGCGGCGTTCGCGTTCAGGATCTTCAGCGGCGATCCCTCGGCAAGCGCGACGCGCCGCTTCACCGTCGCGAGATCGCAACTCACGTCCTTGAGCATCACGAACCGGCCCGTGTCGATGCACGCGCGCAATTCGTCATCCGACAGGAGCCGACGGTAAGGTGCCGGGCATTCGTACAGCCCGAGCGGGAGATCCGACGGCAGTCGCGCGAGCAGCCGGTGCAGATGGTCGAGCAACGCGGCGCTGCCCTTGCGTTGCGGATCGAGCCGGTTGGTCACGAGCACGACGCCCTGCGCGCCCGATTCGGCCGCCGCGCACAGTTCGGCGACCTGCGCGTCGAGATCGTCGCTGATGTGGCCCGACGCGACGACCGGCACGCGCCCGCCCACGCGCTCGACCACGAAGCGCGCGAGCGCCGCGCGTTCGGCCAGACTCAGGAACTGCATCTCGCTCGATTGCGCGACCGCGAACAACGCATCCGAGCCGTGCGCCAGATACCATTCGATGAGCCGCTCGAGCCCGGCGTAGTCGATCGCGCCGGCGTCGTCGAACGGCGTCAGCATCACCGGCACGATCCCCTCGATGGCCACGTTCGATTGCTGCGGATGTTGCATCGGTTTCTCCTTCCTTCAGTGAATGCGAATACAGGCTGCACGATCACGCCGGCAACGGTCCGGGCGCGGCGTTCGCGGCCTGTTCGGGAATCGGCTTGCGCACGAGCAGCAGATAGGCCATCGCGCCGGCGAACGCGATCGCCGCCGCGGTGAGCAGCGCGGGCACGAACGACCACGTCTGCGCAATGATGCCGGTCAGGATCGGGGCCAGCGCGCCGCCGATGAAGCCGCCGAAATTCTGTATCGCGCCGAGCGACGCGATGCGGCTCGGCGGTGCGGCCGCCGTCGCGAGCGCCCACGAGCACGCCGACGCCGCGTTGGCGAGAAAGATCACCACCGAAATGCAGGCGAGCGCAACCGTATTGCTCTGCACGAGCGCGGCCGGAATCGTGAACGCGACCATTCCGAGCATCGCGGCCACCACCGCGTTGCGCCGGCTCACGACCGGCGACCGGCTGCGGCGCGTGACGAAATCCGACAGCCAGCCGGCGACCAGCGAACCGACGAACCCGCACAGGAACGGCACCGATGCGGCGAATCCCGTGCGGATCAGGCTCATGTGCCGCTCCATCGTCAGGTAGCCCGGCAGCCAGGTGAGGTACACCCAGTTCAGGTACACGGAGCCGAAGAAGCCGATCAGCATCCCCCACGTCGTGCCGTGCGAGAACAGGCTGCGCCATTCGGCGAAGGTCAGCTTCGGCGCCGCGGCGACGCCTTGCGCATCGGCATCGAGATAATGGCGTTCGGCGGCGGATAGTTGCGCGCGCACCGGGTCGCGATACAGCGCGAACCACACGCCGGCGACGACGAGGCCGAGCGCCCCGGTCACGACGAACGCCCAGCGCCAATGGAACGACGCCACGAGCACCGACAGCAGCAGCGGCGCAAGCGCGGTACCGAGCGGCGACGCGGCATTGAAAATGCCGGTCGGCGTGCCGCGCGCCCGCAGCGGAAACCAGTTGCTCACCACGCGCGCGGCCGACGGGAATTGCGGCGCCTCGCCGATGCCGAGCACGATGCGTGCGACGATGAACCAGCCGAACGTGGATACGATGCCGCCCGCGGCCTGGGCGAACGACCAGACGATCAGCCCGATGCCGAGCAGCCGGCGCGGGCCGATGCGGTCGACCAGCCCGCCGACCGGAAACTGGCACAGCGCGTAGCTCCACGAGAAGGCCGACAGCAGCAGCCCCATCTGCGCGAGCGACAAGCCGAGGTCGCCGCGGATCGCGGAACTCGCGACGGCCAGCGTGCCGCGATCGAGATAGTTGACGATCCCGCTCGCCATCAACAGCGCGAGCGCGATGCGTTGACCGCGCCGAATCCGGGGGGGCGCGTGCGGAACAGCTTGGTTGTCGTTCATGTCGATTGTCTCCGTGTCACTGTAAGGGGCCGGGGTTCGGCCGTTCCGTCGCATGCGGAATTCAGGTATCCATACGGATTACTTCGTCGCGCGTCGGGATCGACGTCTGCGCGCCGTGGCGCGTGACGCTGATCGCGGCCGCACGCTGGCCGAAGCCGATTGCGTCGTCCATCGACGCGCCGCCGGCTCGCGCGGCTGCAAACCCGCCGACGAACGTGTCGCCGGCCGCGGTCGTATCGACGGCCGCCACCGCGATCGCACGATGGCGGCCGCTGCCTGCGCTGCCGCGCCAGCAGACGCCGCGCGCGCCGAGCGTGACCAGCACGTTGCCGGCGCCCTTCGCGCACAGCGCATCGGCGGCGCGCGCGGCCGACGCGTCGTCGCCGACGGCGATGCCGGTCAGCGACTCGGCCTCGGTTTCGTTGACGACGAGATAGTCGACCCGCGCCAGCAGTGCATCGAAGAGCGGCTGCGCGGGTGCGGGATTGAGCAGCACCGGCGTGTGATGCGCGCTGGCACAGGCAATCGCGCGCGCCACGGTGGCGACCGGCACTTCGAGTTGGCACACGAGCAGCGCGGCCCCGGCGATCGCGTCGCGCGCCGCGTCGATCCGGTCGGCATCGACGCACGCGTTCGCGCCCGGCACGACGACGATGCTGTTCGCGCCGCCATCGTCGACCGTGATCGTCGCGACGCCGGTCGCCGTGCCGCCGATCCGGTGCAGGTGCGTCACGTCGATGCGCTCCGCCGCCAGCGCCGCGTGCAGGCGCGCACCGAACGCGTCGTCGCCGACGCTGCCGATCATCGCGACCGACGCGCCGAGGCGCGCGGCCGCCACCGCCTGGTTCGCGCCCTTGCCGCCGTGAACGGTCTCGAACGTCGTGCCGAGCAGCGTCTCGCCCGGCACCGGCAGGCGCGGCGCGCGCGTGACGAGATCGATGTTGACGCTGCCGACGACGGCGATACGCGGTAACCGAAGGCCGTTCATTGCTTGATGTAACCGCTTACATTCGCGACCGACAAAATGACCGGAATGGTCGTCGTCTCGGAAAAGTTCGCCATACGGTTTGAACGAGTGTCTGACATAATAGGGAAGCAGCAACAAGATAGCGCTTACATTCTCGCAGGCTTGGTCGAGAATGCAAGCGGTGGTATCACGAATCGAGGGTAAACAATGACGCTTTTGACGGCACATGGCAGCGGCACGGCCGCCACACGCGGAGACGGCCGATGAGCACGCCCCGCGCACGCCGCGGCAGCGGCCGCTCGGTGCTTGGCGACGTCGCGAAACTCGCCGGCGTATCGACCGCGACCGTCTCGCGCGTGTACAACGATCCCGGCAAGGTGTCGGCCGACGTGCAGCGGCGCGTGCGTGACGCGGCGCTCGCACTGAACTGGATCCCGAATGCGGCCGGCCGCGCACTCGCGTCCACGCGCACCCACATCACGGGCGCGATCATTCCGACCCTCGACGATCAGGTGTTTGCATCACAGGTCGCCGGCATGCAGACGGTCATGGCCGAGCACGGCATCACGCTGTTCCTCGGCTGCTCGAACTACGACCCCGCGCAGGCGCTCGCGCAGGTGCGCGCGATGCTGTCGCGCGGCGTGGAAGCGGTGTCGCTGGTCGGCGAAGCGTATCCGCCTGAACTGTTCGAACTCCTTGCGATGCATCGCGTGCCGTACGTCGTTACGTATGCGTACCGCGACGACAGCCCGCACTGCTGCATCGGCTTCGACAACCGCGCGGCGTTCGCGCGGCTCACCACGCACCTGCTCGACCTCGGTCATCGCGATTTCGCGATCATCATGCAGCCGTCGACGGATAACGACCGCGTGCAGGCCCGGCTGCGCGGCATTCACGACACGCTGGCCGCGCACGGGCTCGCGGTGCGCCCCGTGCATCAGCACGAAGGCGCGGCCACGATCGCGTTCGGGCGGGCGAGCCTGCGCGCGATCGCCGACGGCGACGCGGCGACACGGCCCACCGCCGTGATCTGCGGCAACGACGCGCTCGCGCTCGGCGCGTTGCTCGAAGCGCAGGCGCTCGGCATCGACGTGCCCTCGCAGCTGTCGATCACCGGGTTCGACGACATCGCGCTCGCGCGCGAGATCCAGCCGCCGCTGACGACGATGTGGGTCGACACCGACGCGATCGGGCGCCAGGCCGCGCACGCGTTGCTCGACGCGCTCGAGAACGGCGCCACGGGGCCCGGCCATGCGGTCCAGCCCGAGTTGCGCATACGGGAATCCGCGGCGCCACCGACGCAGACGCAGGCCCGCACGGCGCGCAAGAGCAAGACATAGCGGGGCAGCGCCTGCTTACTGCATCACGTCGATCGGCAGCGTCTTGTCGAGATTGTCGTGCCACGCGTGGATCGTCTTCGGCACCGTCTTCTTCCACGCGGGCACGTTCGAGTAGTAACGCATCCGGACATTGTTCTTCGCATCGAACACGAGCAGCCCGATCCACAGATCGGTGCCGCGGCGCATCACGATCGCGGCGTTCGTCGTCGCGATCCCGCGCACCCAGTACGACGTCACGTGTGCGTTGAGGCCGTCGAGGTCCTTTTCGTCGGCGCTGAGATTGACCACGTCGACGAGCGTCTGATAGTCGGCGCCGAGCAGCTTGTACGCGGCCGCGTTCTGCTGTGCGTCGGCGACGACCTTGAGGCTCAGCAGGTCGGCCGGCGGCTTTGACTGCGCCTGCGCGGCGGTCACGTAGTCGCCTGCGTACATGACGCCCATACCGGCGCCGCAATCGACATCGGCACCCTGCTGCGTGACGCGGACGCGCCCGCCCTTCCGGTCGAAATCGAGCCGGCACTTGTCCTTGCGGTAGGTTCCGCTGTCACCGTGCAGCACGATGTTGCCGTCGAGCCCGCCATCATGGGCGCCGTTGTTGGCGTTCAGCTCGAAATGCAGGCGCGGCACCGTGCCGGTAAACGTGAGCACACCGCCGAACGACGGGTTGTCGCTGTCGAGATACCACGTCTGCTGCCAGCGATCGGCCGCCAGCGGCATGCCGTTCAGGCTCGCGAGCCGTTCGCGGTAGCGGTCGCCCAGGCACGACGCATTGCTGCCGCACTGGTCGCGCTGCTTGAGCCACTTCAATTGCGCCGCCTTCAGCGCGGCCGTATCGCCGCCCTTCGCGAGCGCCCTCTTCCACGCCGTCGACAGCTCGCCGTCGAGCTTCGACAGCGCGGTGTCCGCACAGATCGTTTTCTCGGTCGGCGACGCGGCCTTCGCACAGTCGAAGCCGGCCGCATGCGCGACGGGTGGCAGCAACATCAGCAACACGGCCGCCGCGACGGATGACAGGTACGTGCTCCGCTTGCCACTTGCGCAACGTGCAGCACGCTCGCGCGCATTCGATCGGTTCTGGGTTCTCATCGGCTTGATCGTCGCTGAGTCGCGCACCGTAGAAGCTACCTGCACGCGACATTCGAGGTAAAAACGCCCGGCCCGGCATGCGGCGCATGGCGCCGCCCGGCGAAGCGTAACCCGAATGCGCGACGCCGATCAATCGACGTTCGATGTCGTCGCAACCCAGTCGGCGGCCGCGCTGCGACGCACGATACCGGCGCGCAACGCCGCTTTCGTCTCGCGACCCATGATCCCGATGAACACGATCATGCGAGCGCCGTCCGCGTGGTCGGCCGTCGTCTTCCAGCGACGAGAACCGGATGCGCCGCGCGGCGACCTGCCACACGCGGGTGGCAATCGCACCCGCTGCATCGGCCACGCACACGATGCCTTTCGCGCGCAGGACGAGACGAGCCGGCAATGACGTCAGCCGTCGAACGGCACCAGCTCGTAACTCGTGCTCCGCCCGCCGGACTGCGAGCGCCGCAATATGCGCTGCTCCACGAGATCCGTGATGTCGCGCAGCGCCGTGTCTTGCGAGCATTTCGCGAGAGCGGCCCACTTGGTAGTCGTCAGCTTCCCTTCGAAGCCGTCGAGCAGGCGATTCATGACCTTGAGCTGGCGTTCGTTCATCGCGACGCCCGCGCATCGCTGCCAGAAGCGCGCCTTGATCAGCACCGCATCGAGCGTCGTGTGCGCATGATCGATGGCGCGCCCCAGCGTATTCAGGAACCACGCGAGCCACTCCGTGACGTCGAGCGAGCCGCGCTGCGTGCGCTCCAGCACGTCGTAATACGCGTTGCGCTCGCGCTGGATCTGCGCGGACAGGCTGTAGAAACGCTGCGGGCTTCGATCCGCGCGCGCCAGCACCAGATCGCCGAGCGCGCGCGCGATACGACCGTTGCCGTCGTCGAACGGGTGGAGCGTGACGAACCACAGGTGGGCGAGGCCGGCCCGGATCAGCAAGGGCTCGGCCGGCGGCGCGTTGAGCCACGCGAGAAAGCGCCCGATCTCGCGCGACAGGCGGGGGGCCGGCGGCGCCTCGACATGCACGCGCTGCCGGCCGATCGGCCCGGAGACCACCTGCATCGGCCCGCTCGCATCCGTGCGCCACCCGCCGACCGTGATCCGCGACAGCCCCGAATAGCCGGTCGGAAACAGCGCGGCATGCCACCCGAACAGCCGCGCTTCGGTGACCGGTGCGGCAGAATGGGTCGTCGCATCCAGCACCATGTCGACGACGCCTTCGACGTGGCGATCGACCGGCGCCAGCGCGCCGATGTCGACCCCGAGCCGGCGCGCGATCGATGACCGCACCGATGCGACATTCAGGTTCTCGCCCTCGATCGCGCTGGTCTTGACGACGTCCTCCGTCAGCGCGGCCAGGCTTGCCTCGTCGCGCAACGTCAGGCCGACATCCGCCAGTCGGCCGACGAGCATGCCTTGCGCACGGCTGACGTCGGCGAGCGGCGCGGCGAGGACCGGAAGGTCGAAGCGCCAGGCCGGCCAGTCGGCCGATTCCCAGATAAAGGTGTAATCTCCGCTCATGATGCGGAGATTATCCGCCCATTCGCCGCATGACTCAACAACCTCCGCAAATCTTGCGGAGATTATGCCCCCATTCACCGCAAGCAGCCGGCTACCGTACCCGGCCCGCCGCGCTCGCTCCCGCCGGCGCCGGCTCCCCGAGCCGCTCCGCGAGAAACCCGATGAACGTGCGTAGCGTGACGAATCCTTCCCGGTGCTGCGGAAACACCGCGTTGAGCGTGATCGGCGGCGGTGCGTACGCGTCGAGCACCGGCACGAGCGCACTGCTGTCGAGCGCCGCGCCGACGATGAAGTGCGGCAGCCGCGCGATGCCGAGCCCCGCGATCGCGGCGTCGCGCACCACTTCGCCGTTGTTCGCGACGAGCGGCCCCTGCACGTCGAACGTGCGCGCCGCGCCGTCGACACGGAATTCCCAGCCGACCCGCCGCTCGCGCCCGTACAGCAAGCACGTGTGGCCGGCGAGATCGGCCGGCGTCTGCGGCGTGCCGTGCCGCTTCAGGTAGGCTGGGCTCGCGCACGCGATCATCCGCCACGCGCCGAGCGGACGCGCGATCAGCGTCGAATCCTCGAGCGAGCCGATCCGCAGCACGAGGTCGAAGCCCTCGCCGATCAGGTCGACGCGCCGGTCGGTCAGGTCGAGGTTCAGCCGCACGGCCGGGTGCGCGGACAGGAATTCGGCGATCAGCGGCGACACGTGCGTGATCCCGAACGACAGCGGCGCGCTGATCTTCAGCGAGCCATGCAGCTCGGTGCTGCGCACCGACATCGCCTGTTCGGCATCGGCGATCTCCGCGAGGATCCGCTGCGCGCGCGCATAAAACTCCTGCCCGGATTCGGTGACCGCGAGATTGCGGGTATTGCGATGCAGCAGCCGCACGCCGAGCGACGCCTCCAGCGCCATCGTGCGCCGGCTGACGAACTGCTTGGACAGCATCAGCTGATCGGCCGCCGCCGTGAAACTGCCTGCATCGACGGTCGCGACGAAGATCCTCAGGTCGTTGAGTTCCATATTGTCCACTCCATAGCGACAGTCATTATCTCTACAGCGATTTATTCGTCAAATCGATTGACCTAAGATTCATCTCAACGAACGGCCGAGCCCACTTCCGAGGTCCGGCGACTTCAAGGACAAAAAATCATGATCGATATCCGTGCAGCAAACCAACGTGGCCGTGCGGAGCATGGCTGGCTCAGCTCCCGTCATACGTTTTCGTTCGCGAATTACTACGATCCGAAGCAAGTCGGCTTCTCCGACCTGCTCGTGATCAACGACGACCGCGTTGCCCCGGGCCGCGGCTTCGGCACGCACCCGCACCGCGACATGGAAATCCTGTCGTACGTGCTCGACGGCGCGCTCGAACACAAGGACTCGATGGGCACCGGTTCGGTGATCGTGCCGGGCGACGTGCAGCTGATGAGCGCCGGTACGGGCGTGCGCCACAGCGAGTTCAATCACTCGCCGGACACGCCGGTCCACTTCCTGCAGATCTGGGTCGGGCCGGCCGAAAAGGGTGCCGAGCCGCGCTATCAGCAGACGAATGTCGCGGCCGACGACAAGCGCGGCAAGCTCGCCCTCGTCGTGTCGCCGAACGGCGATGCCGGTTCGCTGAAGATCCGGCAGGACACCCGGATTTACGCGGGCCTGTTCGACGGCGACGAAAGCACTACGCTGGAACTGGACCCGGACCGCTTTGCTTACGTGCACGTGGCGCGCGGCAGCGTGACGGTCAACGGCGTGACGCTCGGCGAAGGCGACGGCGCGCGCATCCGCGGCGAACAGGCGCTGACGATCGCCGACGGCAAGGATGCCGAGGTGCTGGTGTTCGATCTGCGTCCGGTCGAAGTGACGGCCGAATGGGCGTGACGCCCGTTCGGGAAACCGGGCCCCGCTGAGCGCGGGGCCCTTTTAATCGGAGATTCGCAACATGGCCAAGGTTCTCGTTCTGTACTACTCGTCCTACGGGCACGTCGAAACGATGGCGCAGCATATCGTGGAGGGCGCGCAATCGGTGCCCGGCGTCGAGGTCACGCTCAAGCGCGTGCCGGAAACGATCCCCGTCGACCAGGCCCGCGCGATCGGCGTGAAGGTCGACCAGGCTGCGCCGGTCGCCACGGTGGACGAACTCGCCGACTACGATGCGATCATCTTCGGCACGCCGACCCGCTTCGGCAACATGGCCGGCCAGATGCGCACGTTCCTCGACCAGACCGGCGGCCTGTGGATGAAAGGCGCGCTCGTCGGCAAGATCGGCAGCGTATTCGCGTCGACCGGCACGCAGCACGGCGGCCAGGAAACGACGATCACGTCGTTCCACACGACGCTGCTGCATCACGGGATGGTGATCGTGGGCGTGCCGTATGCGTGCAGCGGCCTCGTCAACATGAACGAAATCACCGGCGGCACGCCGTACGGCGCGACCACGCTCGCGGGCGCGGACGGCAGCCGCCAGCCGAGCGCGAACGAACTCGACATCGCGCGCTACCAGGGCAAGCACGTGACGGAACTCGCGAGCAAGCTCGCGTCGTAACGCGGGGGCCTCGCGGGCCCGCAGTCCTGCTGTCCTGCTATCCCGCCATTGCGCACATGAACGAACGGCGCCGGGTCGACCGGCGCCGTTCGTCCTGTGCAACGCGTTCGACCGTTACTGGCCCGAAGCCGGCGCGGCCGGCGCCGCGTTCGCCGCGGGCGCCTTCTGCACGGCGTTCTGCGGATAGTTGCTCTGGTCGTTGGTCAACCGGTAGCCGCTGCCGGTGCCGATCGCCTTCAGGTCCGACGCGTGCCGCGCGCGGGCCGCCTTGCGCGCCGCCTTCTTCTGCGCCTTGGCGAGCTGCTTCTGCGTCGGCGCGGACGACGCCGCGTCCTGCGCGTATGCCGCCGGCGCGGCGGTCAACAACAGGCCGAACGACGCCGCTACTGCTACTGCCACCGAAACCACGCGAGACTGCTTCATGGCCGATCTCCTTGTCGATTGTTGAGTGTGGGTCGGACACCGGCGTGCACGCGACGGCTTGCGACAACGGCGCCGATGCAACGTTAGCCGATCGGCGCGCAAATGTCCGTGTGCGTTCCTGAATTGTCCTGATAACGTCGACGATACATGCGCGCCGGGTGCGCGGTCCTTTCGGCCTGCCGTCCGCGCCATCGGGGAAACCGATACCCCGGGGCGGACGCGGGCTGGCGCTCAGATCCAGCGCGACAGCACCGGCAGCAGGATCGGTACGACGAACGCCGTCAGCACGCCGTTCAGCCCCATCCCGAGCCCGGCGAACGCGCCGGCTTCCTCGCTGACCTGGAACGCGCGCGCGGTGCCGATCCCGTGCGACGCGACGCCGAGCGCGAAGCCGCGCACAGCCGGCTCGTCGATCCGCAGCACGTTGAGAATGCCGCGCGCGCACACCGCACCGAAGATCCCGGTCGAGATCACGAGCACGGCGGTGAGCGACGGAATGCCGCCGATCTCGGCGGCGACGGCCATCGCGATCGGCGTCGTCGCCGATTTCGGCGCGAGCGACGCGATCGTCTGGTGCGACGCTCCGAACAGCGCGGCGATGCCGACCGCCGACACGATCGCGGTCAGCGAACCGGCGAGCAGGCCCACGAGCAGCGGCAGCGCGGCGCGCCGCAGCTTCGACCACTGGCGGTACAGCGGCAGTGCGAGCGCGACGGTCGCGGGGCCGAGCAGGAAGTGGACGAACTGCGCGCCTTCGAAATACGTCGGATACGGTGTATGCGTGAGCGTCAGCAGCACGACGATCATCGCGACCGCGATCAACACCGGATTCGCGAGCGGATTGAAACGCGCCCGCGCATAAACGGCCTGCGCGAACAGATACGCGACCAGCGTGATGGTCAGGCCGAGCAGCGGGCTCGCGGCGAGATAGACCCAGATCGCGCCGAGCTTCGGGAACGCCGTCATTGCGCGCTCTTCGCGGTGCCGCCCGCGCGGCGCTGGCGTCGCAGCAGCGCGCGCGTGACGAGCGCCGTCACCGCGATCGCGAGCGTGGTGCTGACGGCCAGCGCGACGACGACCGCGACCGCGTCGCCGCGCACGCGGTCGGCCGACACCATGATGCCGACGCCGGCCGGCACGAACAGCAGCGACAGGTGACGCAGCAGCTCGAGCGCGGTCGGCTCGATCGCATCGGCCGCCTGCGGGCGCAGCATCACGAAGCCGAACAACAGCAGCATGCCGATCACGGGGCCCGGCACCGGCAGGCCGAACAGATAGGACACGCCTTCCCCGAGACACTGGAAGATCAGCAAGACCGCGAACGCCTGCAACATGAACCGCTTCTCCCGAACGTGGCCGCGCTACCGTGCAACCGGCCGATGAGCCGGCGGCTGGCGACGCCGGCGTGAACGATACGCGCGATCGTACCAACAATGCCGACGGCCGGGCGCGATTGTGCGACGGCGCGTTCGCCATTCAACCGTTTCGCACGACCTGCTGCCGGTATCGGAGAAACACCCACACGCAAAAAACGGCGGGCACCTGCCCGCCGTCCTGTCGCGCCGCTTCGAACGATCGCCGATCGCGTTACTTCAGCCGCGTCGCGATTTCATTGGCCATCGCCTTCGTCGCGGCCTTCGTCGGCGCATCGTCGGCCAACGCGTTCAGCAGACCGAAATCATGGATCGTGCCGTCGTAGCGCGTGGTCGTCGCATCCACGCCGGCCGCGTCGAGCTTGCGGCCGTATGCTTCACCTTCGTCACGCAGCACGTCGAACTGCGCGACCTGGATCAGCGCGGGCGGCAATCCCTTCAGCTGCGCGAGGCTTGCGCGCAGCGGCGATGCGTAGATCTCGTTGCGTTGCGCTTCGTTCTTCGTATAGGCGTCCCAGAACCACTTCATCATCGGCCGCGTCAGGAAGTGGCCCTGCTGGTATGCGTTGTACGAACCCGTGTTGAAGTTGTGGTCCGTGACCGGCCACATCAGCCCCTGGAAGCGGATCGCGGGGCCGCCCTTGTCCTTCGCCATCAGCGCGACGGCGGCCGACATGTTCCCGCCGACGCTGTTGCCGACCACCGCGAGGCGGCTGCCGTCGACGCCGATCTCCGCGCCGTGCGCGGCCACCCACTTCGTCGTCGCATACGCCTGGTTGATCGCGACCGGGTAACGCGCTTCCGGCGACGGCGTGTAGTTCACGAACACCGCGACGGCGCCCGACTGCACGACGAGATCGCGCACGAGGCGCTCGTGCGTCGGAAAATCGCCGAGCACCCAGCCGCCGCCGTGGATGAACACAAATACCGGCAGCGTGCCCGTCACGCCTTGCGGGCGCACGATCGTGACCGGCACCGACAAGCCGTCCTGTTCGATCGTGCGGTTCGACACGTCGATGCCGGACAGATCCACCTTCACGCCGCTCTGCGCGTCGACCAGCACCTGGCGCGCCTTCGCGGGGCTCAACGTTTCGAGGCCCGGGCCCTTCTGGCCGTTCAGCGCGGCGAGGAACGCGCTCGTCTTCGCATCGGGACCGACGGCATCGGCGCCGGCGGCGAACGCGGCAGGTACGGCGGACAGTGCGGCTGCGACGGCGGCGGCGATCAGCAGCGGCTTGACGATCTTCATGGTGCGACTCCTTGGTCGAATCTTCGAATGACGATGAATGGCTGGCAGGCGACTTATTGGACGAGGGTGAGCGTGACGTCGATGTTGCCGCGCGTCGCGTTCGAGTACGGGCAGACGACGTGCGCGCGGTCGATCAGCGTTTGCGCGATGTCGCGATCGAGGCCCGGCAGCGAGATCTTCAGTTCGACTTCGATGCCGAAACCGTTCGGGATCGCGCCGATACCGACGCTGCCTTCGATCGCCGCGTCCGCGGGGATCGCGATCTTGTCGCGCGCCGCGACGAACTTCATCGCGCCGATGAAGCACGCGCTGTAGCCGGCGGCGAACAGTTGTTCGGGGTTCGCGCCCGCACCGCCCGCGCCGCCGAGCTCGCGCGGCGTGGTCAGCTTCAGGTCGAGGCCGCTTTCGGGCACCGTCGCACGGCCGTCGCGGCCGCCGGTGGCTTTTGCATGGGCGCGGTACAGCACTTTTTCGATCGACATGACAGACTCCTTTTCAGCAAATGAATGAAACAATCTTCGAACCGGGGAGCGCGCGCCGGCGGCTCCCGCCTCGGCTTCGCATTCGTTTATCTACTCATAGATAGACAAACATCCCCAAAAAATGCAGCCGGATGATCCGTCTGCGCCAAATCATCTATCTACTGAATGATAGATAACGAGATTCAATAAAAAGGCGGCAAACCGCCTCACTGCTTGCGCCGCCCGTCAGGGCCGCGTTTTCCAGACGGCCTCGACGTCCTCGAGACGCGCCCGCGTGTGAAACAACCGGCTGGCCAGCACGCTGCCCTGGAACGCCGCGTACAACGTGCGCGCCGCGGTTTCTGGCTCGCCGCTGAACTGCAGCGTGCCTTCCTTCGCGCCTTGTGCGAGCAATTCCGCAAGCCAGCTTTCGTTGGCCTTGAAGAACGCCTGCACGGCCTGCCGCACGTTCTCCGGCAACGTTTCGATGTCGGACGCGAGCATCCCGCACAGGCAGATCAGGTTGCCGTCGCCGAGCGTGCGGCCGAACATCTTCGTGTACAGGCTCAGCTTCACGTCGGCCGGCAACGCCGGATCGATCGCCCGCACGGCCGCGAGGACTTCGTCGCTGTAGGCCGCCACCGCTTCCAGCACGAGATCGTCCTTCGACGGGAAGTAGTAGTGGATGCTCGACGTCTTCACGCCCACCAGGTCGGACAGGTCTCGATAACTGAAGCCGTTGTAACCGCGCTGCATCATCAGCGTGATCGCGTGGTCGAGAATCTGTTCGCGGACGGTCGGTTTCGTTTCCATGGATCGAACTTTATCTACTCATAGATAGATAGTCAAGCGATTTTTTTAAGGGCGTGATGAACCGCCTGCGAGCCGATGCGCCAGTCCGGCGCCATTCGCAGGGCCGACGCGACTTACAACCGGCCTGCAGCACGATCGAATCGATGCGACACTTGGCGCCGGGCCATACGATCGCGGCGCAACGTCTGTCGGCTGGACGGACGTGCCGGCGCACGATCACCATATCGCGTCCGGCCCGGCATCACCGGCCGGCCCGCCGCGTCAGGCCGCATAAGGAGAACAAGTCGATGTATTCGTGGTTTGAACGGCGCCTGCCGACTTTCCCGCTCGAAGATCCCGTCACGCCGCCGAAGGGATTCTTCTCGTTCGTCTGGGCGTGCACGAAAGGCGCGCGCGGCTGGATCCTGCTGATCGCGCTGACGTCGGCCGCACTGGCCGCGTACGAAGCCGCGCTGTTCGCGATGATGGGGCACGTGGTCGACTGGCTGTCGTCGTCGACGCCGGCCGAATTCGGCGGCCGCCACTTCGGCACGCTCGCCGGTTTCGCGGCGATTCTCGTCGGCAGCGCGCTGCTGATCGCGCTGCATACGATGGTCAAGCACCAGGTGCTCGCGATCAACTTTCCGATGCGGCTGCGCTGGCTGTTTCACCGGCTGATGCTCGACCAGAGCCTGTCGTTCTACGCGAACGAGTTCGCGGGCCGCGTGACGACCAAGATCATGCAGACCGCGCTGGCGGTGCGCGACGCGCTGTTCATGTCGGTCGACGTCGTGATCGGCGTCACCGCGTACCTGATCGGCATCCTCGCGCTCGCCGCGAGCTTCGACTGGCGGCTGATGATTCCGCTCGTGCTGTGGGCGCTCGGCTACGGCGCGGCATGCGCGTATTTCGTGCCGCGCCTGGGCGCCGTCGGCAGCCGACAGGCCGACGCGCGCGCGCTGATGACGGGCCGCATCACCGATGCGTATTCGAACATCACGACCGTGAAGCTGTTCTCGCATACGCGGCGCGAAGCCGACCACGCGCGCCGCGCGATGGAAGCGTTCAAGGCGACCGGCGACGCGCAGATGCGGCTCGTCAGTGCGTTCGAGATCGTCAACCACCTGCTGTCGACGCTGCTGCTGGTCGGCTCGGCCGGGCTCGCGCTGTATCTGTGGATGCACGGCGAGGCGAGCGCGGGCGTCGTCGCGGCCGTGATCGCGATGGCGCTGCGCCTGTCGAGCTACTCGCACTGGATCATGTGGGAAATGACGGAGCTGTTCGAGAACGTCGGCACGATCCAGGACGGCATCAACACGCTGACGAAGGTGCGCAGCGTGGTCGACGCGCCCGATGCGAAGCCGCTTACGGTGCAGCGCGGCGAAATCGTGTTCGACAACGTGCAGTTCGCGCACGAGGACAACGATCGCGCGGTATTCGACGGGCTGAACCTGACGATCCGGCCGGGCGAGCGGATCGGCCTGATCGGCCGCTCGGGCGCCGGCAAGTCGACGCTCGTGAACCTGCTGCTGCGCTTCTACGACGTGGGCGGCGGCGCGATCCGGATCGACGGGCAGGACATCGCGCACGTCACGCAGGACAGCCTGCGGGCCGCGATCGGGATGGTGACGCAGGATACGTCGCTGCTGCACCGGACGATGCGCGAAAACCTGCTGTACGGCCGCCCCGATGCGACCGAGCGCGAGATGCAGGACGCGGCCGTGCGCGCGGAAGCGGCCGAGTTCATCGACCGGCTGCGCGACCGCCACGGCCGCAGCGGCTACGACGTCGAAGTCGGCGAACGCGGCGTGAAGCTGTCGGGCGGCCAGCGCCAGCGCGTCGCGATCGCCCGCGTGATGCTCAAGGACGCGCCGATCCTCGTGCTCGACGAAGCGACCAGCGCGCTCGATTCCGAGGTCGAAGTCGCGATCCAGCGCAGCCTCGACACGCTGATGAACGGCAAGACGGTGATCGCGATCGCACACCGGTTGTCGACGATCGCCGCGATGGACCGGCTGATCGTGCTCGACGAAGGGCGCATCGTCGAGGAAGGCACGCACCAGCAGTTGCTGCAGGCAGGCGGCATTTACGCGGCGCTGTGGGCGCACCAGAGCGGCGGGTTCCTCGGCGAAACGGCGGACGCGGAAAGCGTGGCGCAGTAGGGACTGCCTGCACGATGCACGAGATATCCGCGCGCCGCGCGTCAATCCGTTGCATGCGCATCCATCGCCGCGCCGCCTCATAACGATCCGACAATTTATTGGTTCCCTCGACGATACGCCGTCCGTATCGTTCACCGATTCGTCAGACCAATCGACCAACGGGGGAATCCAACCATGAAACAGATCCGGTCATTCGCGCTGCTCGCCCTGCCGGCCGCGCTCGTCGCCGCCGGCGCCCACGCACAAAGCAGCGTCACGCTGTACGGCATCGCCGACGCGGGCATCGCGTACGTCCACAACGCGCAGAACGCGAACGGCAGCAACGCGTCGAGCCTCGTGAAGTTCAGCAGCGGCAACCTGTCGGGCAGCCGCTGGGGGCTGCGCGGCATCGAGGATCTCGGCAGCGGCCTGTCCGCGCTGTTCCAGCTCGAGAACGGCTTCAACATCGGCACCGGCGCGCTCGGCCAGGGCCAGCGCGAATTCGGCCGCAAGGCCGTCGTCGGCCTCGCGAGCAGCACGTACGGCACCGTGACGCTCGGCCGCCAGTACGATCCGGTCGTCGATCTCGTGCAGGGCCTCACGCAGGACAACTACTTCGGTGGCGTGTTCGCGACGCCGGGGGATCTCGACAACTACGACAACAGCCTGCGCGTCAGCAACTCGGTGAAATACACGAGCCCGCTGATCTCCGGCTTCCAGTTCGAGGCGCTGTACGGCTTCGGCGGCGTCGCGGGTGCGACCGGCAGCGGCCGCACGTACAGCTTCGGCGCGAGCTATGCGAACGGCCCGCTGTCGCTCGGCGCCGGCTACTTCTACGCGAACGGCGGCACGACGGTCGCGAACGGCGTGCGCACGTGGTCGAGCAGCTCGGACACGCTGTTCAACACCGTGATCAACCAGGGCTTCTCGAGCGCGAAGTCGATCCAGATCGTGCGCGTGGCCGGCCAGTACGTGGCCGGGCCGGCGACTTTCGGCCTCGCATATTCGAACACGCAGTACGGCGCGGACACGCTGTCGGCATTCAGCCAGAACGCGAAATTCAACAACGGTTCGGCATTCTTCAACTGGCAGTTCTCGCCGGCATTGCGCGCGGGCGTCGGCTACAACTACACGTCGCTGACGGGCCCGGCTTCCGCGCACTACAACCAGGTCAACCTCGGCGCGGATTACGCGCTGTCGAAGCGCACCGACCTGTATGCGCTGTTCGGCTATCAGAAAGCGAGCGGCAATACGCTCAACGCGAGCGGGGCGACCGTGAAAGCGGCCGCGTCGGTCGGCTCGTACGGCGTGAACTCGGGCACCGATACGCAGGAACTCGCGATCGTCGGCATCCGCCACAAGTTCTGATCGTCGCGTTGCACGCCGCCCGAGCAGCGCGATACCGTGCGCATCGCGCAATGCGCGCGGTATTCCGGCTGTCGACACCGTGCTGGCCCGGCAGCCGTTTCTTGCCGGCGATGCGGTCACGCTCGCCGACATCGCGGCCGGCACGTACCTTTACCGGAATTTCGAACTCGATATCGCGCGACCCGACGTGCCGCCCGTCACCGCGTGGTACGAACGATTGAAGGCGCGCCCCACGTATCGCACGCACGTGACGATTCCATTCGACGATCTGCGCGGAACGCGCGGCTGAGCGGGTGCGAGGCCGGCAGCGTCGCCGCCTCGCGCACGACGCGATCGCGGGCTCCCGCCGCGCGGGCCATACCGCAACGCAGCCGGTTCGAAGCCATTACGCCGATTCGCGTCGGGCGACATAGTAAACCGCGGCTGCCGTGATCCCGAATATCAGATGAGCGATCAGCGTGATCGCACCGCGCACCGGGATGAACCACGGAAAGATCGCCGTGAACCCGTACAGGTTCACGCCGTACAGGAGAAGCCCGAACGCGCCGCCCGCGAACAGCGCGGCCACGCACGACAGACCGTGAACCAGCCGTGCCAGCACGGCCGCATAGGCCAACGAAAGCATCGCATGCACGAGCGTCGCCACGCCCATCACCAGCGGATCGAAGCCGCCGGACGCACCGAGTACGCTTCGCCCCATCACGATCGCGGCCGTGAGGCGCGCGTCGCGGAACAGATTCTGGACGGCGTCGTCGCCGGCGATTGCCCAAAGCAGCAACTCGACGACGGTCGATCCGACCGCCGCGCCAAATGCTGCCCAGAGAATCGAAACCACACGCGCTTGTTTCAATGCTCGTCCTCATGGCGGGGCCGATCGATGCATCGAGCGCACCGCCGTGCAAAGCGGCGTACTACGCCCCTTCGCAGTCCGACCAGTACGCAAACGGATCGCGATGTTTCGGATAGTGCTCGTCCAGCCATTTCAGCAGCGTCGCCCGCGCATTGTCCATGTCGGCCTTCAACGACGACGTCGTCAGTTCGTGCACTTCGATGGACTTTTCCCGATCGATCACGAAGCAGTTCCAGTCGGGGCCGTCGAGATCCGGATCGTCGGATGCCTTCGACGACTTGCTCCAGCCGAAACGCTTGCGCGCATCGATGTAGTAGCGCGGATGCACCTTCAGATACGACATCTCGCCGCCCTGCAGGCTGCTCTCGGCGCGCAGCACGTCGCGCTCGTCGACGATCTGCGTGACTTCGGGAAGCCGGCGCGAGCGCCATCCGGCAGGCAGCGTCGCCACCGCGCGGATGCTGTCGTACGTGCCCCACTCGAGGCCCCACGCTTCGGCCATGCGCTTCATGAACGCGTCGGCGCTCGGATAGCCGCGCAACTGGATGCGGGTCGACAGCGTGACTTCCACCCCGCCGCGACCGCCGGATGCGCTCGACACCTCGTCGTCCGTTGCGAACGGATTGCCCGGACGCGGCGATTCGCGCTTCGCGTCCGTGGGCGCCAGGCCGGAAAAAAGTTGATCCAGCGCCGCACGCGCTTTCGACGATTTGTCTGGTCTGTTCATCGGTTCCCTTTTATGCAAATTTGAACCCGTACTGTAATGGTTGGTGATTGCCGTGCCGTCGGGCAAAGGCTCGATTCCGCTTCACTGCGGCGATCTCGCCGTATTCCGCGGCTGCATTGTAACGATTTGGCGGCCGCGGCCGAGCGAACGTGACAGCGGCCCGCCACACGCATGACGCGGGTGCCGAAGCGCTCGCCTGCGCGAACCGCCGGGGGCGCGCTACCGGAGCGCCTTCACCATCCGCTCCATCAACGCGAGGACCTCCGGCCGATTCTCTCCCTTCGCATGCACGAAGTGATAGCTGAGCAGCGAATCGACCTCGTGACGGCTCACGCGCACGAGCGCGCTACGCTGCAGATACGCATCAGCAAGCGGCGTGCGCGCAAGCGCGACGCCCAGCCCCGCTTCGGCCGCCGCGAGCACGAGGTTGTAATCCTCGAACCGGCGATCGTGCGCCCGCGGCTTGAACGGAATGCCGAGCGCATCGAACCACGTGCGCCAGCCGGTCACGTCGGAATCGTGCAGCAACGGCATGTCGAGCAGCGCGGCGTCGCCCGTTGCGCGGCGCATTCTGGCCAGTTGCGCGGCGAGCCGCGGATGGGCAACCGGATACAGCCGTTCCGGCATGAACGGCCGGGTTTCGAGCTGACGCCAGTTGCCGCGCCCGTACCGGATCGACAGATCGGCTTCGCCGCCGGCGATATCCACGTTGCGCAGTTCGATACCGAGCTCGATGCGCAACGCGGGCGCTTCACACTCCAGCGCCTGCTGCCGCTCCAGCAGCCAGAGCTGCGCGAACGCAGGCACCACGCTCATCCGGACCAGCCGCGGCGTGCGCGGCGAGCGCCACTGATCGGCCGCGCTGTCGATGATCGCGAACGCCTGCTCGATCCGCCCGACGAAGCGCTGCCCGTCCGGCGTCAGGCGCACGCCGCGCGCATGCCGTTCGAACAGCGCCATCCCGAGCCAGTTTTCCACGGCGGCCACCCGTCGGCTGATCGCGCCGTGCGTGACGCCGGAGGCGTCGGCGGCCGCGAGAAACGAACCCTCGCGCGCCACCGTGCAGACCGTCTCCAGGCTCGCGAGCGGCGGCCGCGGGGCCGGCATCGGTACGGCGGCCACCGGGCGCACCGGCGCCGGACCGTCGGCCCGCCGCGCCCGCGAGCTGTGAGCCATATTCATATCCGGGTATTGATCTGTGCGCTAGCTTAACATCTCGCGACGCCGCACCATGGCTGCATGAATACGCTTTCGTCATCGACGTCGCGCGGCGCGCGACAACCGCTCGTCGCGGCAGCGGCGGTCGCGTTCACGATCGTCTCGTGGGCGTCCGCGTTCCCGTTCATCCGGATCGGCCTGCACGGCCTCGCGCCGCTGCAGCTCGCGGCCGCGCGCTTCGCGACCGCCGCGTTGCTCGTGATCGCGTGGCTCGCATGGCGGCGGCCGCCGCTGCCGACGAAAGTCGACGCGTGGCGCTTTCTCGCATGCGGCCTGCTCGGCATCGCACTCTACAACGCGCTGCTCAATACCGGCGAACAGACGGTGTCGGCCGGCGCGGCGAGCTTCATCGTGAACACGCTGCCGATCTTCACCGCGTTGCTGGCCGCCGTGTTTCTGCGCGAGCGCTTCAATCGCTGGGGCTGGCTCGGGTCGCTGGTCAGCCTGGCCGGCATCGCGGTGATCGCACGAGGGCAGCCCGGCGGCCTTGTCCTCGGTTCGGGGAGCACGCTGATCCTCGCCGCGGCGCTGTGTTCGGCCAGCTATTTCGTATTGCAGCGGCGGCTGATTCCCGTGTACGGCGCGCTGCCGTGCACCGCGTACACGCTGCTGGCCGGTGCGGTGCTGCTCGCGCCGTGGCTGCCCGGCGCGCTCGTATCGCTCGGCGGCGGGTCGCGCGACACGGCGTTGGCCGTCGTCGTACTCGGCGTCTTTCCCGCCGCGCTCGGTTACGCGACCTGGACCTTCGCGCTCGGCTACTTCGGCGCGGCGCGCGCGGCCAGCTTTCTCTACCTGACGCCGGCGGTCGCGACCCTCCTGTCGGTGGTGCTGACGGGCGAGCGGCCCGGCATCGCGACGGCGTGCGGCGGCCTGCTGGCGATTGCGGGGGTGGTGGTCGTCGCATTGCGCGGACGGTCATAGCGGCGAGCATGCAGCGATGTGCGTGGCCGACGCGACGCCGGGCCCAAGACGCCCCGCGCTTTGCCGATCTGGAAGGACGGTTCGGTCCGTGCAATCGGCACCTATTCATCGATGCCACCAAACTTGACCGTTAGTTGCATAACTGACGGCAATCGACGTCGATGAATCATGGCCATGAAACCGGATACGCGAGGCGCAATCGACCAAACTGTGCAGACAAATCGACCGAACAGTTCCCGATTGACCGCCAGCCAGTGTCCATGGCTTCGCCGTGGCGACCGGCCGAATAATGGATGCGGCCGTCAGGCTGACGACAGCGAACCGCAATCCGCGGGCCGCGGCGGCCCGCTGTACGGTGTGCCGCAGCACACAGAAGCGGGTTCCGATATATTCATACGAATTGCATGGCGTCGGGGTGCCCGTCCGCTCGCCCGGGCGGCCGGTCATCCGGCCGGACGCCATGCAAGCGACGCCCGTGACGGGTGGCAAAAATCGTCGGATCGCGCCCGGCCCCCAGCCGGCCGGTCGAGACGTCAATAGAAAGACATTCAATTCGGAGATGGCAGATGGAACGAAGCACTGTCGGCATGCGCTGCAACCCCCTGATCACCGTTGCACTGGCTGCCGCCGCGTTCGCGGCCGCGACGAGCGCGATGGCCGACCAGGTCGTGAAGATCGGCAGCGTCGAACCGACGACGGGTGGCATTTCGCACCTCGGCAAGGACAATGAAAACGGCGCACGCCTCGCGGTCGAGGAAATCAATGCGAAGGGCCTGACGATCGGCGGCAAGAAGATCACGCTGCAACTCGACGCGCAGGATGACGCGGCCGACCCGCGCCAGGCGACGCAGGTGGCGCAGAAGCTCGTCGACGACAAGGTCGTCGCCGTCATCGGCCACCTGAACTCGGGCACGTCGATTCCGGCGTCGAAGATCTACAGCGACGCGGGCATCGTGCAGATCTCGCCGTCGGCCACGAACCCGACCTACACGCAGCAAGGCTTCAAGACGACCTACCGCGTGGTCGCGACCGACGCGCAGCAGGGTCCGGCGCTCGCGAGCTATGCGCAATCGAAGGGCGTGAAGAGCGTCGCGGTGATCGACGATTCGACCGCGTACGGCCAGGGCCTCGCGAACGAGTTCGAGAAGAAGGCGAAGGCGCTCGGCCTGAAGGTGCTGTCGCACGACGCGACCAACGACAAGGCGGTCGACTTCCGCGCGATCCTGACGAAGATCAAGGGCGAGAACCCCGACGCGATCATGTACGGCGGCATGGACGCCACCGGCGGCCCGCTCGCGAAGCAGGCGAAGCAGCTCGGCCTGCGCGCGAAGATCCTGTCCGGCGACGGCGTGTGCACCGACTCGCTGGCCCAACTGGCCGGCCCGGCGGCCGACAACGTGCTCTGCTCGCAGGCCGGCGCGGCGCTCGAGAAGATGCCGGGCGGCGCGGATTTCCTCGCGAAGTACCAGAAGCGTTTCAACCAGGGCATCAAGTTCGACGCGCCGTTCGCGTATGACGCGGTCTACATCGCGGTCGACGCGATGAAGCGCGCGAACTCCACCGACCCGGCGAAGATCCTCGCGGCGATGCCCGCGACGAAGTACGACGGCGTGATCGGCACGACGACGTTCGACGCGAAGGGCGACCTGACGCACGGGATCATCTCGATCTACGGCTACAAGAGCGGCAAGAAGACCTTCCTCGACCAGGTGAAGATGTAACCCGACGCGGCGCCGGCACGACGGGAACGCCACTCGTCGGCGCCGGCGCCGCGCGGGCCGATTTCAGAGTCACGGAGACGAAGCATCATGTGTGCAATGGCGTATGCGGAATTCCAACAGGAGTTGAAGAAGGCGCAGTTGACGGCGCGCGAGTTCGCCCGCCTGATCCGGATGAACGAAAGTTCGATCACCAACTATTCGAGCAAGGGCACCGTCCCTTCCCACCTCGCGGTCATCGCGAAACTGATCGGCACGCTGGCCGCGCACGAGATCGATTTCCGGCGCGTGATCCGGCAAATGCGGATCGAGCCGAAACGGCCGCGCGGCGGCGGCGTGTTTCCCGCGGCTGAAAAACCGCGTTCGCGGAAAGCGGCGAAAGCCGACGCCTGACCGCGCCGGCGAAGGTCGACAGCGGCACGGGGGTGGCCGCTCGACAAGCGATCGACGCCCCGTTACCGGCCGTGCGCCCCGCACCGCCCTGTCGTCATCCCACCGCCCGCACGTGATCGAGCAGCGCCTGCAACGGGTGGCGCACCTGCTTCGCCGACAGGCGCTTCACCTGGCTGCGACACGAATACCCGGTCGCCAGCACCTCGCCTTCCGCGTCCGCCCCATCGACGTGCGCGGCCCACGACTGCGCATAAATCGTCTTCGACGTCGCGAGATTGCGCGCCTCGTGTCCGTACGTACCTGACATCCCGCAGCACCCGGCCGCCTGAACCTGCAAGCGCAGCCCACGACGCGCGAACACCTGCGCCCATTGCTTGCCGCTGTCCGGCGCATGGGTCTTCTCGGTGCAGTGCGGCAGCAACCGATACGAAACCGTCGCCCCGCCCGCACCGGCTTCCGGCAGCGCATCCAGCAGCCATTCCTGCGGCAGCGCGACCTTCGGCACATCGGCGAGCCCCGTCACCTTCAGGTATTCCTGCCGATACGTGAGCGTCATCGCCGGATCGAGGCCGACCAGCGCGACACCCGAGCGCGCCAGCGCGGCCAGTTGCGTCGCGTTGCGGATCGCGGCCCGTTCGAATGCGCGAAGAAACCCCTGCACGTGCAGCGCCTTGCCGTTCGGCGCGAGCGGCGCGAGCCACACCTGAAAGCCCAGGCGCGCCGCCAGCTCGATCAGCGTCGCCAGTTGCTCGGTATCGAAATAGCGCGTGAACGCGTCCTGCACGATGACGACGCTGCGCGCGCGCTGCGCATCGCTCAGCGCGGCGAGCGCATGCGCATCGGCCGGCTTCACGCGCCACGCGCGGATCACGGCCGCGAGATCGAAGCGGCTCAGCAGCGGGCTGTCGACCATGCCGACGTGGCGCTCGAGCAGCGTCCGCACCCAGCCGGCACCCATCAGCCCGTTGTACAGCGCCGGCACGCGCGCCATCCACGGCATCGTATATTCGAGCGAGCCGATCAGGTAGTCGCGCAGCGGCCGCAGGTAACGCTGGTGATACAGCTCGAGAAAGCGCGAGCGAAACTCGGGCACGTTGACCTTGACCGGGCACTGCCCCGCGCACGACTTGCATGCGAGGCACCCGGCCATCGCGTCGTACACCTCGTGCGAGAAATCCGCGTCGCCGTCGCGGACGTTGCGGCTGTTGCGCCAGCGCTCGGCCAGCCCGCGCAGGAACGGCTGCCGCGTGCGCGCCGCCGCGACGACGTCGACACCGGCCTGCCCTTGCAGACGCAACCATTCCCGCATCAGCGACGCACGCCCCTTCGGCGACTGCACGCGTTCGCGCGTGGCCTTCCACGACGGGCACATCGCGTCGTCCGGATCGAAGTTGTAGCACGCGCCGTTGCCGTTGCAATGCATCGCGGTGCCGTAGCTTTGCCACACGCGCTCGTCGATCTGACGGTCGTGATCGCCGCGCGTCGGCACCTCGTCGATCTTCAGCAGTCGCAGCGTCGAGTCCGGCGGCGTCGCGATCTTGCCCGGGTTGAACTGGTTGTGCGGATCGAACGCGGCCTTCAGCTGCTGCAGCGACGGATACAGCTCGCCGAAAAACGCCGGCGCATATTCGGAGCGCACGCCCTTGCCGTGCTCGCCCCATAAAAGGCCACCATGCCGCTGCGTGAGTTCGGCCACCGCGTCCGACACGGGCCGCACCAGCGCCGCCTGCTTCGGGTCCTTCATGTCGAGCGCCGGGCGCACGTGCAGCACGCCCGCGTCGACGTGGCCGAACATCCCGTACTGCAGCCCGTGGCCGTCGAGCAGCGCGCGGAATTCGGCGATGTACGCGGCGAGGTTCTCGGGCGGCACCGCGGTGTCCTCGACGAACGGCTGCGGACGCGCCTCGCCCTGCACGTTGCCGAGCAGCCCGACCGCACGCTTGCGCATCGCATACACGCGCTTCACCGCGTCGTCGCCGGCCGCGAGCGTGTGGCCGAGACGCGCCACGCTCGTATCGGTGCGCAGATGCTCGACGAACGCACGCACGCGCGCATCGACGTCGTGTTCGTCGTCGCCGCTGAATTCGATCAGGTTGATGCCAAGCGTCGGACGCGCGTCGTCCTGCGGGAAATACTCGGCCACGCTGCTCCACACGAAGTCCTTCATCGCGAGCATCAGCACCTTCGAGTCGACCGTCTCGATCGACAGCGGCTTGAGTTCGAGCAGCGCGCGTGCGTCGCGCAGCGCGTCCATGAAGCCCGCGTAACGCACGTTGACCAGTACCGAGAACTTCGGGATCGGCAGCACGTTGAGCTTCGCCTCGACGACGAAGCCGAGCGAGCCTTCCGCACCGCACAGCACGCTGTTCAGGTTGAAGCGGCCGTCCGCTTCGCGCAGGTGCGCGAGGTCGTAGCCGGTCAGGCAACGGTTGAGCTTCGGAAACTTCGCGTCGATCAGCGCGGCCTTGTCGTCGCTGATCCGCCTCGCGGTGCGATACACCTTGCCGACGCGGTCCTGCCGCGCGCAGCGGCGTTCCAGTTCTTCATCGTCGAGCGCGTCGCTGTGCAGCCGCTCGCCGCCCATCAGCACGAAATCGAGTTCGAGCACGTGATCGCGCGTCTTGCCGTACGTGCAGCTGCCCTGCCCGCTCGCGTCGGTGTTGATCATCCCGCCGACGGTCGCGCGGTTCGACGTCGACAGCTCCGGCGCGAAGAAGAGCCCGTGCGGCTTCAGCGCCGCATTGAGCTGATCCTTGACGACGCCCGCCTCGACGCGCACCCGACGCCGCGCGACGTCGATTTCGAGGATCCGGTTCATGTTCCGCGACAGGTCGACGATGATGCCATCGGTCAGCGACTGCCCGTTGGTGCCGGTGCCGCCGCCGCGCGCGGCGACCGCGACGTCGCGGTGCGCGGGCTCGGCCAGCAGCCGGGCCAGCAGCTGGACGTCTTCCGCATGCGCGGGGCAGACCACCGCCTGCGGCAGGCGCTGATAGATCGAGTTGTCGGTCGCCTGCACGGTCCGGTTCGCGTGGTCCGCCTGGATTTCCCCGGCGAAGCCGGCCGCCCGCAGCGCGGCGAGAAAATCGCGGTAAACGTTCACGGACGGGCTGGCGGGACGGGGCAACGGGACGATCGACATGGGGTAAAAACGCAATGTGGGTGGAGCCGACCGGTTCGCGCGCGCCAAAACATGATTTTTTGGCAAGTTTCCGCACAACCGGGAATTCCAGTATCTTTGGATATCCCGCCAGAAACAAACGAATTCTCATCCGGCGAAACTTGCATAAAACTCATGAATTACCGCCGCCTCACCCCGTCGATGTCGCTGTTGCTCGTATTCGAGGCCGCCGCGCGACATGAAAGCTATACGCGCGCGGCCGACGAGCTGTCGCTGAGCCAGAGCGCGATCAGCCGGCAGGTGCAGACGCTCGAGGATCAGCTCGGCGTGCCGCTGTTCCGGCGCGAGGGCCGCTCGGTCAAGCTGACCGAAGTCGGCCGCCGCTACTTCGCCGAGCTGAGCGGCGCGCTCGGGCGCATTCGCGGCGCGACGCTGCAGGCGATGTCGCACCAGGCGGGCGCCGGCTCGCTGCGGCTGGCCACCCTGCCGACCTTCGGCTCGAAATGGCTGCTGCCGCACCTGCACGGCTTCTACGCCGCACATCCGGGCGTGACCGTGCACCTGCATTCACGGATCGGCGCGATCGATTTCCTCAATGACGACCTCGATGCGGCGATCACCGTCGGCGCGGGCGACTGGCCGGGCCTGCACGCGCACCGGCTGTACAACGAGTTCCTGGTCGCGATCGCGCCGCCCGATACCGACCGCGGCCGCAAGGCCGACGCGCGCACGCCGGCCTGGGCCGCGAAGCAGACGCTGCTGGGCGTGACGAGCAATCAGCAGGCCTGGGCCGAGTGGTTCTCGCACTATCGGCTCGACCATCGCCAGATGCGCGTCGGCCCGAGCTTCGAGCTGACGTCGCACCTGATCCAGGCCGTGCGAGCGGGAATGGGGATCGGGCTGGTGCCGAAGGTGCTCGTGGAAGATGAATTGAGCCGCGGCGAGCTCGTGTCGATCGGCGACGCGATTACCAGCCAGCGCAACTATTACCTCGTCTACCCGCCGGGCAACGACACGCTGCCGTCGCTGGTCGCCTTTCGCGAATGGCTGTTGACGTCGTGCTGACGCGCAGACCGTAGGCGGGCCTCAGGCTCGCCATTCGCCCAAAATCTGCTCGGCGAGGTAGTCGCACGGCGGCCGCGCGGAGTGCGCGCTGCGCGCGAGCACGACCTCGAGTTCGCCGAGCGACGGCAGCCCGTGGCTCTCCGACAGCTGCAACAGGTGATCGGGCACGCAGCAGCGCGCAAGCGGCGCGATGGCGAGGCCGGCCTCGACCATGCTGAGCAGCCCGAGAAAGCTCGGGCTTTCATACGACATCCGGAACGGAATCTTCCGCCGGTTCAGCGCCTTGATCGCATGATCGCGCGCCATGCTGCCGTGCGAGAACAGCGCGACCGGCAGCGGCCGCTCTTCCCACACGTTCCGTTTCGCCGATCCCGTCCATACGATCGGCTCGAGCCGGAGCAGCTCGCCGGACACACCCTTGACGCGGGTCAGGCACGCGAGGTCGACCGTGTTGTCCTTCAGCATCGGCACGAGCGCGCTGCTCGGCTGGCCGATCACGCGCACTTCCACGCGCGGATGCATCGCGGCGAACTTGCCGAGCACCTGCGGCAGCAGCGACGAGATGTAATCGTCGGGCACGCCGATCGTCACGCGGCCACGGATCTCCGGGCGCACGACCGACGCCCATGCCTCGTCGCGCATCGCGAGCATCCGGCGGCCGTAGTCGGCCAGCATCCTGCCGTCGTCGGTCGCCGTCACGTTGCGCGTGTCGCGGATGAACAGCGGCTTGCCGAGCGCGTCTTCCAGCGTCTTGATCTGCATGCTCACCGCCGACGGCGACCGGTGCACGATCTGCGCGCCCTGCGCGAACGATCCGGATTCCGCGACGGCCACCACCATCGCGAGCACATCGAGGTCGAGCTTCTTCATGTCGATTCAGAAAAACTGATCAATCTATTCAGTTTATCCCGTTTTACTGTTCGCCTCCAGCGCCGGACAATGAACCTCGTCAGCACTCACTCGATGCAGGAAGCGGAAAACATGCACACGTCCGGATCGCTCTACGGGTTTCTCGTCATCGGCGGCATGCTCGCGGTCACGCCGGGGCCGAACATGGTCTACGTGATGTCGCGCTCGATCGCGCAAGGGCGGGCGGCCGGCCTCGTTTCGCTCGCCGGCGTGATGCTCGGCTACCTGTTCTACATGTTCGCCGCGGCGTTCGGCATCACGACGCTGTTCATGAGCGTGCCCTACGCAGGCAGCGTGCTGGGCGCGGTCGGGGCGACCTATCTGCTGTACCTCGCCTGGCAGGCTGTGCGGCCGGGCGGCCGCTCGCCGTTCGAGGTGAAGACGCTGCCGAACGAGCAGCCGCTGCGGCTGCTCGCGATGGGCGCGACGACCAGCGTGCTGAACCCGAAGCTCGCGATGCTGTTCGTGTCGCTGCTGCCGCAGTTCATCGACTACGGGCAAGGCAGCGTGTTCGGCCAGTCGCTGTTTCTCGGCTCGCTGCTGATTGCCGCGTTCGCGTCGGCCAACGGGATGGTCGCGATTTGTTCGAGCAGCCTCGCGAAATTCCTGCACGGCCGCCCGATGTTGCTGCTCGCGCAGCGCTGGGCGATGGGCGCGGTGCTCGGCGGCCTCGGCGTGGAGATGATGATCGAGGCGTCGAAGTCGGCGGGCATCGCGTAAGCGTCGTGCCGCCGCGCGGGCCCGCACGATCGCGGGCGGCGCGCCGGGGGCGGGTCGGCGTCACGCGGCGATGGCCTGCCGCTGCGCCTCGAGTTCGCGCACGAGCGGCAGCACCCGTTTGCCGAAGTACTCGACCTCCTCGATGAAATGCAGGAATCCCGCGAGCACGAGATCGACGCCGATCGCCTTCAGCGCGACGATCCGCTCGGCGATCTGCCGGGGCGTGCCGATCAGGTTCGTGCGGAAGCCGTCGTTATACTGCACGAGATCCTCGAACGTCGATTTCGCCCAGTTGCCCTCACCTTCGGGCGACGCCTTGCCGGCCTGCTTCACCGCATCGCCGAACGCGTGCACGGCCTCGACGTGCGCATGCCGGATGATGTCGTCGAGCACGGCCTTCGCCTCTTCCTCGGTGTCGCGCGCGATCACGAACGCATTGACGCCGATCCGCACGCGATGGTTGTTCGCGGCCGCCTTCGCGCGGATGTCGTCGATCTGCGCCTTCAGGTTCTCCGGCGTATTGCCGTTCGTGAAATACCAGTCCGACACGCTCGCCGCGTTGTCGCGCGCCGCGCGCGAGCTGCCGCCCTGGAAGATTTCCGGATGCGGCTTCTGCACCGGCTTCGGGCTCAGCGTGTAATCGTTGAAGCGGTAGAAGTCGCCCTTGAACGTGAAGTTGTCCTGCGTCCAGATGCCCTTCAGCGCCTGGATGAATTCCTTCGAGCGCCGATAGCGCTCGTCGTGCTCGAGCCACGGCTCGCCGATCGCGGTGAATTCGCCCTTGAACCAGCCGCTCACGACGTTGATCGCGATGCGCCCGTTCGAGATGTGGTCGATCGTCGCGAGCTGCTTCGCGACCACGGCCGGATGCCACGGCCCCGGCAGAATCGCGGCGAGCACCTTGAGCTTCGTCGTCGCATGCAGCAGCGCCTGGCTGAACGACACCGACTCGTGCTGGTATTCGGCGCCGTAGCCGGCCGTGAAGCGGATCTGGCTCAGCGCGTAGTCGAAGCCGGCCGCCTCTGCCGTGCGCGCGAGCGTCTGGTTGTATTCGAGGCTCCAGTCGGTGCGCTGCTCGATCGTGCTGACGACGAGGCCGCCGCTGACGTTCGGCACCCAGTACGCGAATTTGACGCCGTCGGCGGAAGGGTCGGGAAGGCTCATGAAGGTGTCCTGGTCGAAGGGGAAATGAAAAAGCGGCTTACGCGGCCGCGGCGGAGAGCGCGTGCGGGCGCAGTTGCGGCACCGCACGCGCCACGGCGAGCGCGATGCGCTCGCGCAACGCCGGGTTCGCGATCTGGTACTGATCGAAATCGCTTTCGGACGCATACACGCCGATCGGCAGCGTGCGTGCCTGGAAGAAGCTGAACAGCGGGCGCAGCTGATGATCGATCACGAGCGCATGACGCTCGCTGCCGCCGGTCGCGGCGAGCAGCACGGGCACGTCGACGAGCGCGTCGTGGCGCACGAGGTCGAACAGGTGCTTGAAGAGGCCCGTGTACGACGCGCGATATACCGGGCTCGCGACGACGAGCGCGTCTGCCGTCTCGATCGCGCGGATCAGCGCATCGAGATCGGCCGGCACCTGCGCGCGCGTCAGCGCGCCGGCCAGCCGGCTGCCGATCTCGCCGAGTTCGATCAGCCGCGTATCGATCGGCAGCGCGGCGCCGAGCGCCGTGACGATCGCGTCGGTCAGCGCCAGCGTGCGCGACGGCCGCTGCAGGCTGCCCGATATCGCGACGACGTTGAAGGTGGGGCTCATGCGATGCGTTCCCGTGGTGGAGCCGCGTGCAATGCGGCGATACCGGTTCGGGTCAGCAAGGAGCGTGCCATCGGGACGGGGGCATCGTGGAAAGTTCATCTGCATCACGAAGTTTCTCGCCATCGACCGCCGGAAATGGTGTTCGGCCTAATGCGCGACAGTGGCAAGTGTTCCGTCCCGCGCGTCACATCGATATTCCGCCACGCGATGAACACCGTGCAGCAGGCCTGCTGATGCGCTGCTGATCAGGCAGCAGCGCATCGCACGCGATAGCGCCGAATTCGACGACAAGGCGTCACGACACCGCCGCTCGTCCGCGCCGTTGCGGGTTCCGCAGCAATCGCGCTTTGGTTATCAGAAATCGATGCTTTTCGCGCGCGGCGAAACGTTCAACACTCTGCTGACCACGCAGCAGCCGACCCGCATCGCCCGGCCATCCAACGGTTCATCGCCATGACCTCCATTTCCGCTTCGTCGCGCCCGCTCAATCTTCGTGTCGTCACCGCTTCCCGCAACCCGGCCCGGCTTCAGGCCGCGGCACCCGTGCCCGCGCGGCCCGAGCGTCACACGCCGTCCCGCGCGCACGCGCACGTGTTCGCCGATCCGCGCTCGCTTGCGTTGCTCGAACAGGTTCGCCGCGTCGCGCCGAGCGACGCGAACGTGCTGATCGTCGGCGAGACGGGCACCGGCAAGGAACTGATCGCGCGCCACGTGCATGAGCTCGGCGCCCGGCGCGACGGGCCGTTCGTCGCGGTGAACTGCGGCGCATTCTCCGAAACGCTCGTCGACAGCGAATTGTTCGGTCACGAGAAAGGCGCGTTTACCGGCGCATTCAGCGCGAAGCCCGGCTGGTTCGAAGCCGCGCACGGCGGCACGCTGTTTCTCGACGAAATCGGCGACCTGCCGCTCGCGATGCAGGTCAAGCTGCTGCGCGTGCTGCAGGAGCGCGAGGTCGTGCGGCTCGGTTCGCGCACGGGGATTCCGGTCGACGTGCGCGTGGTCGCGGCGACCAACGTCGACTTGCAGCAGGCGGTCGCGGCCGGCCATTTTCGCGGCGACCTGTTCTACCGGCTCAACGTCGTGCAGCTCGCCGTCCCGCCGCTGCGCGACCGCCCGGGCGACATCCTGCCGCTCGCGCGCCATTTCTTCGACATTTACCGCGATCGGCTCGGCGGCGGCCCGCGCCGCATCGATCCGCGCGCCGAGCGCCGGCTCGAGGCGCACGGCTGGCCCGGCAATATCCGCGAACTGGAGAACGTGATCCATCACGCGCTGCTCGTGAGCCGCCACGATGCGCTGCAGGACACCGACCTGCACATCGCGCCGCCATGCCTGCCGGCCGTTGTCGCGCCCGCAGCGGCGTCGCCCACCGACGCACAGGCGGCGCTCGAACACGCGCTGCGCGATCTGTTCGACGACGGGCACGGCAATCTCTTCGAACACATCGAAGACACGGTCATGCGCGTCGCGTTCGAATTCAGCCATCGCAACCAGATCCGCGCCGCGCAGTTGCTCGGCATCAGCCGCAACGTGCTGCGTGCGCGGCTGATTCGCGCGAAGGTCATTACCGCGCTGAAATAGCGGCACGCGAGCACCGTCGCTGCGCCCCGGCACCATGACGCCATCGCGCCGCGATCCGCGCCGCAACATCCGAACCTGATGTATCGTGGCGCGAAGCGTACGCTTCGTTGCCCGCCCCGCATCCGGTCGCCCGTGACGCGACCTCCCGCGACCGGCAACAGTTCACGCACGATCCTCCGCAACACGAAAGCCGTCCGGCGCCCGTGCGCGTCCGGCCGAGCCCCGTTCACCCGTCCGGAATCCGTCGCCATGAAAAAGCTTGTGAACCGCCCGTCCGACGTCGTGCGAGAAATGCTGGAAGGCATCGCGCGGCAATCGCCGCATCTTGCGATCCTCGGCGACGAGCACGTGCTCGTCCGCCAGCCGCTACCCGAGCCGTCGCAGCGGCCGGTCGCGATCCTGTCCGGCGGCGGCAGCGGCCACGAGCCCGCGCACGGCGGCTATGTCGGCGAAGGGATGCTGAGCGCGGCCGTGTGCGGTGAAGTATTCACGTCGCCGTCGACCGACGCCATACTCGCCGCGATCCGCGCGAGCGCCGGCCCGAACGGCGCGCTGCTGATCGTGAAGAACTACACCGGCGACCGGCTCAATTTCGGGCTCGCCGCGGAGCTCGCGCGCGCGGAAGGCATTCCGGTCGAAACCGTCATCGTCGCCGACGACGTATCGCTGCGCGGCCGCGTCGAGCGCGGCCAGCGGCGGGGGATCGCCGGCACCGTGCTGATCCACAAGCTCGCGGGCGCTGCCGCCGCGCGCGGGCTGCCGCTTGCCCGCGTCGCGAGCATCGCGCGCGACGCGGCGGCCGAGCTCGGCACGATGGGCGTCGCGCTCGACGGCTGCACGATCCCGGGCGCCGACAAGTCGGGATTCAGCCTCGCCGATCACGAAATCGAGCTCGGCCTCGGCATCCACGGCGAGAAAGGCGTCGAGCGCCGCGCGCCGTTGCCGGCCGACGCGCTGGCGGACACGCTGCTGTCGAGCATCGTCGCCGATCTCGTGCTCGACCGCGACGAACGCGTCGCGCTGTTCGTCAACGGCCTCGGCGCGACGCCGGAGATGGAACTCGCGATCGTGCTGCGCGCCGCGTTCGACAACCTGAGCCGGCGCGGCATCGTCGTCGCGCGCGCGTGGGCCGGCACGTTCCTGTCCGCGCTGAACATGCCGGGCTGCTCGATCTCGGTGCTGCGGCTGAACGACGAGCGCGCGGCGCTGCTCGACGCGCCAACGCAGGCGCGCGCATGGCCCGGCGGCGGCATCGTCAACACGCAGATTCGCGTGGCCGCGGCCGCGTCGCAGGACGCGCCGCCGCCGCCGCTCGATGCGGCCGGCCGCGCATGGGCCGCGCGCCTGCAACCGGCGCTGCACGCAGTGGCGCAGACGCTGATCGATCACGAGCAGACGTTGACGGATCTCGATGCGGCAGCGGGCGACGGCGATCTCGGCGCGAGTATGCGCCGCGCCGCGCAGGCGATCCTCGAACTACCCGACACCGCGTACGGCACGCCGTCCGGCGCGCTCGCGGCGCTCGGCGCCGCATTGCGCCGCGCGATCGCCGGCAGCTCCGGGCCGTTCTATGCGACCGCGCTGCTGCGCGCGTCGCGCCGGCTGGCCGATATCGCCGAGCCGTCGCCGCGCGACTGGGCGGCGGCGTTCCGCGCCGCGGTGGATTCGATCGGCGAACTCGGCGGCGCGCAGGCGGGCGACCGGACGATGCTCGATGCGCTGGTGCCGGCCGTCGACGCATTCGGCCGCGCGCTCGACGGCGATCGCGATCCCGCGAACGCATGGGCGGCGGCCGTCGACGCGGCAGAGCGAGGCGCGGAGGACACGGCGCGCATGACGCCGCGCGCGGGACGGGCCAGCTATCTCGGCGAGCGCGCGATCGGCACGCCGGATGGCGGTGCGGTGGCCGTGTCGTACTGGCTGCGCGCGCTGCTGCCGCACGTGCGGTAACGGGCGCGCGCGGCCGCGTTCAGACGCCTTCGACCAGCACCGCGCGATAGCGCGCGCCCTTGAACCGGTGCTGAACGACCGCCTGGTATTCGGGGCCGTGATACCACGCGTGCGCGGCCTCCTTCGACGGGAACTCGACGATCACGACGCCTTCCGGGCCTTCACCCTCGAGGATTTCCTGCGGCCCATATGCGGCAAGCACCTTCACCGGATGGCCGGCAAGGGTCGCGCCGACCTGGCTCGAGTAGAGGTCGAGCTCATGCTGGTCCTGCGTGCTTTCCCGTGTAAAGACGATGTAGGTCGCCACGATATGCGCTCCTGATCAAGGTTGAAAAAAGGGACGCCACGCGCGGCACAGTCCGAGAAATCCCGCGTGGCAGCGCGCAGCTTACCGCCGATCGCCGGCCGGCGCCGCGCCGAGCCGGCCACGGCCTCCGCGGGCCGCCCGCCACGGCGCGGGAAAACCCCGATCTCCACATCGTCCTATGACATCGGGTGTCGCTAATTGGCGGGATTACTTTGATCCTCGTCGGCGCCCGCCCGGGCGCACGCTGATAGCGAGGACCCCTCATGCGATACGTGCCATCGTGGACTTCCGTTTCCGCCGCCGCGTCCGTTCCGGACGAGACGGCTTCCCGCGGCGACGAGCCGCACAGCCTGCCGCGGGTCGCGATCGCGGCCGCCGCCCTCGGCAATGCGACCGAATGGTTCGATTACGGCATTTACGCGTACGGCCTCGCGTACATTTCCGCCGCGCTGTTTCCGGGCAACACGGCCAGCGCGACGCTGTTCGCGCTCGGCACGTTCGCGATTTCGTTCCTGATCCGCCCGCTCGGCGGCCTGTTCTGGGGGCCGCTCGGCGACCGGCTCGGCCGCAAGCGCGTGCTCGCGCTGACCGTCCTGACAATGTCGGGCGCCACGCTGCTCGTCGGCGTGCTGCCGAGCTATGCGACGGCCGGCTGGCTCGCCCCGGCCGCACTGATCGTGCTGCGCATGGTGCAGGGTTTCTCGACCGGCGGCGAATACGGCGGTGCGGCCACCTTCATTGCCGAATACGCGCCCGATTCGCGGCGCGGCCTGTGCGGCAGCTTCCTCGAATTCGCGACGCTCGCCGGCTTCTCGCTCGGCGCGTTCCTGATGCTCGGCTTCGCGCTGCTGCTCGGCGATTCGGCGATGCATGCGTGGGGCTGGCGTCTGCCGTTCCTGGTCGCCGCGCCGCTCGGCCTGATCGGCTTCTACCTGCGCTCGCGCCTCGAGGAAACGCCGGTGTTCCGCGAGCTCGAGGAACAGGCGCACCGCCGCGAGAAAAGTGTCGTCGCCGCGCTGCCGATCCGGCTGCTGCTGGTGCGCTATGCGAAGCCGCTGCTGCTCCTCGGCGGGCTCGTCGTCGCATTGAACGTCGTCAACTACGTGCTGCTCGCGTACATGCCGACTTACATGCACAAGGAACTCGGCGTCAGCGAGAACATGTCGCTGCTGATTCCGCTGATCGGCATGCTCGCGATGATGGTGCTGCTGCCGTTCGCCGGCTGGCTGTCGGACCGCGTCGGTCGCAAGACGATGTGGTGGTTCTCGCTCATCGGGCTGTTCGTCGCGGCCGTGCCGATGTTCACGCTGATGACGCATGGTCCGCTCGGCGCGCTCATCGGCTTCGCGGTGCTCGGCGTGCTGTACGTGCCGCAGCTTGCCACCATTTCCGCGATGTTCCCGGCGATGTTCCCGACCCACGTCCGGTATGCGGGCATGGCGATCGCGTACAACGTGTCGACGTCGCTGTTCGGCGGCACCGCGCCGATCGTCAACGACTGGCTGATCGGCAAGACCGGCAACGCGCTGATTCCCGCCTACTACATGATGGCCGCGTGCGCGGTCGGGTTGGTCGCGCTGCTGGCGGTGATCGAGACGCGCGGGTGTTCGCTGCGCGGCGACACCCTTCCCGGCCAGCCGGGCTGACCTGCGCGCCGGCCGCTCGCCGGCTTCCCATAAACGGCATCCCTTGCATCGCCCGCCGTCCGGCAACGGACGGCGGGCGATGTGCGTTTCGGACGGCAGAAGCCGCCGCCGGATTGTTGTCGTCCGGGCAACACGATGTGCGCACGTGCGGCGCTGTCGGCATGTGTCGGCCGTCACTACAATCGCTGACACGCTCGACCGGAATCCGGACGAACCGAAGCGCGCGCCATTCACGCTCGCGCTCGCGAACCGCTCTGCGCCGCGCAGTGCGGATTACCTCACTCGACGAACAGGATTACTGAACATGAACGCACCCATCCGCAACGTCCAGCCGGTCATCGAACCCCTGGGCAACGAAGCTTCGGGCGAGCTCGTTCCGTCCCGCTACGCCGTACGCATCGGCGATGTCGATGTCGTGCTGATCAGCGACGGCGTGCTGCCGCTGCCGACTTCCACCATGTCCACCAATGTAAGCGAAGCGGATCGCAACGCATGGTTCGACGGCCGTTTCCTGCAACGCGACATGTTCGACTGGGCGCTCAACATCGCGCTCGTGCGCAGCGCCGATCGCCTGATCCTGATCGACTCGGGCGTGGGCGACGGCTTCGAATACTTCACGCGTGCCGGGCGCTCGGTGATGCGCCTGGAATCGGCCGGCATCGACCTGGCTGCGATCACCGATATCGTGATCACGCACATGCACATGGATCACGTGGGCGGGCTGAACGTCGACGGCGTCAAGGCGAAGCTGCGCCCGGACGTACGCATTCACGCATCGGCCGCCGAAGTGGCGTTCTGGAAAAATCCGGACTTCAGCAAGACGGTGATGCCGGAAACCGTTCCGCCCGCGCTACGCAAGGCGGCCGCGAAATTCGTGGAACTCTATGGCGAAAACATCGTGCCGTTCGACCGGACCGTGGAAGTCGCCGCGGGCGTGTCGGCGCGGGTCACGGGCGGCCATACGCCGGGCCACTGCGTGGTCGACATCGCATCGAACGGGGAAAAGCTGACGTTCGCGGGCGACGCGATTTTCGAAGTCAACTTCGACAATCCCGACTGGCAAAACGGCTTCGAGCACGATCCGGACGCGGCGGTCGACGTGCGTATCGCACTGTTCAACGAAGCCGCCGACACCGGCGCGCTGCTGGCCGCGGCCCATGTCGCGTTCCCGTCCATCGGGCATGTTGCGCGGCACGGCGACGGGTTCCGCTTCGTTCCGGTCGTGTGGGATTACTGAGTGACGGCCGATCACCGACGCGCGCCGTCGGCGATGCCCTGACGGTTTCCCCGAACCGTACCGGCAAAAAAACGCCGCCGCACTTGCATGCGGCGGCGTCACCTCACGCGCCGAAGCGCGCATCAGGACCGCTTGAAAATCACGCGACAGCCGAAAGATTCCGCTCCGCGACCTCATCCACCGCATCCTTCACGATGCCGACGATCTCGTCGGCTTCGTCGCGCGTCATCACGAGCGGCGGCGCAAACCCGAGAATGTCGCCGTGCGGCATCGCCCGCGCGATCACGCCACGCTGCAACGCGGCGGCCGACACCTGCGCGCCGATCTTCAGCGCGGGATCAAACGGCGTGCGCGCATCCTTGTCCGCCATGAACTCGAGCGCGGCCAGCATGCCGACGCTGCGCACCTCGCCGACGAGCGGATGCGCGCCGAATGCATCGCGCAGCTTCGCGCCGAAATACGCGCCCACGTCCGCAGCGTTGCCGACCAGGTTCTCGCGCTCCAGGATCGCGAGGTTCGCGAGCGCGGCGGCCGCGCATACCGGATGCCCGGAGTACGTCCACCCGTGCCCCATCGGCCCGTGTTCCTGCGAGCCGCGCGCGATCACGTCCCACACCTTCTCGCCGACGATCACGCCCGACAGCGGCGCATACGCGCTCGTCAGTCCCTTCGCGACCGTGATCAGGTCGGGCTCGATCCCGAAGTGCTGCGCGCCCATCTTCGAGCCGAGACGCCCGAACCCGCACACGACTTCGTCGGAGATCAGCAGGATGTCGTGCTTGCGCAGCACGGCCTGGATCGCGGGCCAGTAGCCGGCCGGCGGTTCGATGATGCCGCCCGTGCCCATCACCGGCTCCGCGATGAACGCGGCGACCGTGTCGGCGCCCTCGCGCGCGATCAGCTGCTCGAGTGCGTCGACGCAGTACGCGACGAACTGCGCTTCGTTCATGCCGGCCGGCGCCTTGCGATACCAGTGCGGACACACCGTATGCTTCACGCGGTCGATCGGCAGGTCGAAATGCTGGTGGAAGCTCGGCAGGCCCGTGAGGCTGCCGGTCACGATGCCGGAGCCGTGATAGCCGCGCTCGCGCGAGATGATCTTCTTCTTGTTCGGGCGGCCGAGCACGTTGTTGTAGTACCAGACGATCTTGACCTGCGTCTCGTTCGCATCGGAACCCGACATCCCGTAATAGACCTTCTTCATCCCCGCCGGCGACCAGTCGATGATGCGCGACGACAGCTCGATGATCGCGTCCGACGCGTGGCCGACGTACGTGTGGTAGTACGCGAGCTGCTTCGCCTGCTCGTACATCGCGTCGGCCACCTCGGTGCGGCCGTAGCCGATGTTCACGCAGTAGAGTCCGGCGAACGCGTCGATATAGCGCTTGCCCTGGTGATCCTCGATGCGGATGCCTTCGCCGCCGCGCACGATCTTGCCCGGCAGCGCGCCGGTCTCGTGGTCGTACGCGTGCGTCGACGGGTGCATGAAGTGGGCGCGGTCCTCGCGCAGCAGTGCGTCGATGGATTTTTGCATGATGTGCTCCTTTGAATGGGTCAGGCCGTCGCCGCGACAGGCAGGCCGAGATTGCCGAGGCAGAAGTACTTGGTTTCGGTGAACGGCTCGAAGCCTTCGGCGCCGCCTTCGCGCCCGAGTCCCGACGCCTTCATCCCGCCGAACGGGATCGGCGCGCCGGTGAATTTCACGCCGTTGACCGACACCATCGCGAAGTCGAGCCGCCGCACCAGCTGGAAGATCGTGTCGATGCGCGTCGCGCACACGTACGCGGCGAGTCCGTATTCGGTGTCGTTTGCCGTTTCGACCGCTTCGTCGAGCGTGTCGAACGCGCAAACGGCCGAGATCGGCGCGAAGTTTTCCTCGTCGACCACCCGCATGCCCGGCGCGGCATCCGCAATCACGGTCGGCTCGTAGAACCATCCGCCGAGCGCATGCGGCCGGCCGCCCGCGACGATGCGCGCGCCGCGTGTCCGTGCGTCCTCGACACGCGCCACGGTCGCGTCGAACGCGGCCTGGTGCATCAGCGGGCCAACGTCGACGCCTGGCTCGAATGCGGGCCCCGTCTTGAGCGCGCGCACCGCGTTCGCATACCGTTCGACGAATGCGTCGTACAGCGGGCGCGCGACGAGAATCCGGTTCGCCGCGCAGCAGTCCTGGCCGGACGTCTGGAACTTCGCGCCGACGGCAATCCGCACCGCCTGCTCGAGATCCGCATCCTCGGTCACGATGAACGGCGCATTGCCGCCCAGTTCGAGCGCGATCTTGCGGATGCCGGCCTTCGCGGCGGTCTCGGTCACGAGCCGCCCGACGCGCGTCGAGCCGGTGAAGCTCACCGCGCGCACGCGCGCATCGCCGACCAGCGTTTCCATGGCCATCTGCGGCTCGCCGAGCACGACGTTGAACACGCCGGCCGGGAAGCCGGCCTCGTCGGCGAGCTGCGCGAGCGCGAGCGCCGAGAACGGCGTTTCATGCGCGGGCTTCACGACCACGGTACAACCGACCGCGATCGCGGCCGCCGCCTTGCGCGTGATCATCGCGGCCGGGAAATTCCACGGCGTGATCAGCGCCGCGACGCCGACCGGCTCCATCACGGTGCCCAGATGCGCGCCGTCGATGTGGGTCGGAATCGTGCGTCCCGCGAAGCGCTTCGCCTCGTTCGCGAACCATTCGACGAAGCTCGCCGCATAGCGGATCTCGCCGCGCGCTTCGGCCAGCGGCTTGCCCTGTTCCAGCGACAGCAGCGCGGCCAGATCGTCGACGTGACGCAAGATCAGCGCATGCCAGCGCAGCAACGCCGCGCTGCGCACCGCTTGCGACGTCCAGCGCCAGGTGTCGTACGCGCGCTGCGCGGCGTCGACGGCCGCGACGATCTGCGCGCGCTCGAGCATCGGCACGTGGCCGATCACGGCCTGATCGGCGGGGTTCACGACGGCGACCGTCGCGGCACTGTCGCTGTGAATCCAGCGACCGTCGACATAGCAGGTCGACTTGAACAGAACGGGGTGTCCGGGCAGCATGCTGCGTCTCCTCGTTGGTGGGCACGAGCTTCATTGTGTCGCGCCCGCGCATGCGGAAATTTCGGTTTGCACGGCGGGAAATGCGAGTTTTTTCCGTATTGCCGCGCGCCGGCGCGAACTTTTACAGCCAGTCGGGCGCGCCGCCGGATGCGCACTTCACGACCTTCGTCACGATGTACGTGAAGTAGCGCTCGATGCCGAGGTCTTCCATCAGCAACGCATCGATGAAGCGCTGGTAATGGTCGATGTCGCGCGCGACCACGTGCAGCACGTAGTCGACGCCGCCTCCCGTCGCATAGCACTGCGCGACCTCGGGCGCGGCGGCCACGCGGTCCTCGAAGCGCCGCATGTCGGGCGCAGTGTGCCGCGACAGCGTCACCTCGACGACGATGCGGCTGCCGGAGAACGCGCCGATCCAGTCGACGTCCGCGCGATAACCGCGGATCACGCCGCTTTCCTCGAGCTTGCGCACGCGCTCCCATGCCGGCGAAATCGACAGGTTCACGGCCTCCGCGAGCTTCGACTTCGTGATGCGCCCGTCGCGCTCGAGCAGGCGCAGGATCGCGAGGTCGTATCGGTCGAGCTTGATCACGTCGTGCGCGTCCTCATACGGCCACCGGAATGTTGCGCTCGACGATGTCGGCCACCACCGCGATCGTGTCGCCGGTCTGCACGATGCCCGGAAAATGCCGCGCCGCGAGCAGCCCGCGCCGCCGCGCGACGTACTCGACCGGCGTGACGCCCGTGCGGTCGATGTCGTGCACGCGCGCGAGCACGTCGCCGGCCTCGACCTCGCTGCCGAGATCGCGGCACATCTCGAGCAGCCCGCGATGCTCGCTCGTCGTGAAGCACGAGCCGTCCGGCATGTCGAGCAGCGTCGTCGTGCGCGGTGCGTTGCCATCGATGACGTCCTTCGCTATCACGCCCGCATGCGCGAGAAATCCATACACGCCGCGCTCGGCGATCGCGACGCTCGCCGCCGTCGACGTGCCGCCGCCGCCCAGTTCGGTCGACACGAACACCTTGCCGGCTTCCTCGGCTGCGCTGTCGTACAGGCCGACGCTGTCGAGTTCCAGCATGCGCATCGAATACGGCGCGCCGAACGCGCGCATCGCGCGCTCGCAGCGTGCCTCCTGGTCGCGATCTTCCAGCACGTGAATCGCCGCGAACGGCACGAAGTCGAGCGTGCGGCCACCCGCGTGAATGTCGAGCACGTACGTCGCAAGCGGCAGCAAATGCCGCTGGAAGTAATCGGCGATCTTCTCGGTCACCGTGCCGTCCGGCCGGCCCGGGAAGCTGCGATTGAGGTTGCCCGCATCGATCGGCGACGTGCGGCAACCGGCACGAAACGCCGGGTAGTTCATGAACGGCACGACGATCACGCGGCCGGTCACGTCGGCCGCCTTCAGCGAACCGGCGAGCTTCGACAGCGCGACCGGCCCTTCGTACTCGTCGCCGTGATTGCCGCCGGTCAGCAACACCGTCGGCCCGTCGCCGCGCTTCACGACGGTCACCGGAATCATGATCGCGCCCCACGCGGAATCGTCGCGCGAGTAAGGCAGCTTCAGGAAGCCGTGCTGTTCGCCGTCCGCGTCGAAATCGACGGTCGGCGTAATCGGGGAAGCACGCATCGCCCTACTCCTTCACGAACAGCTTGCGCGGCACGTTGCAGAACGTCTCGACGCCGGTCTCGGTGATCAGGATGCTCTCCGTGATCTCCAGCCCCCAGTCGTCGAGCCACAGCCCGGGCATGAAGTGGAACGTCATGCCGGGTTCGAGCACCGTCCGGTCGCCCGGACGCAGGCTCATCGTGCGCTCGCCCCAGTCGGGCGGATAGCTCGCGCCGATCGGGTAGCCGCAGCGGCTGTCCTTGTCGATGCCCGCGCGGCGCAGGACCGCGAAGAACGCGTTCGCGATGTCCTCGCACACGTTGCCCGGCTTCGCGGCCGCGAGCCCGGCCTCAATCCCTTCGACCACCGCGCGCTCGCCTTCGATGAAGTGCGCGGGCGGTTTGCCGAGATAGACGGTGCGCGACAGCGGGCAGTGATAGCGGCGGTAGCAGCCGGCAATCTCGAAGAACGTGCCGGCGCCGCGCGCGAACGTCGAGTCGTCCCAGGTCAGGTGCGGCGCGGCCGCGTCGGCGCCGGTCGGCAGCAGCGGCACGATCGCCGGGTAGTCGCCGCCGAAACCATCCGCGCCGCCGATCCCGGTCGCATAGATCTGCGCGACCAGGTCGCTTTTCTTCATGCCCGGCTCGATCGTCTCGACGATGTGCGCATGCATCCGCTCGACGATGCGCGCCGCCACGCGCATGTACTCGATCTCGCGCGGCGACTTCACCGCGCGCTGCCAGTTGACGAGCGCGGTCGCGTCGACCCAGCGCGCGGCCGGCAGGTGCCTCTGCAACGACGCGTATGCCGCCGCGCTGAAGTAGTAGTTGTCGAGCTCGACGCCGATACGCAGCGTGTTCCAGCCGCGCGCGGCGATGACTTCGGTGGACAGGTAATCCATCGGGTGGCGCGCGGGCGACTGCACGTAATGATCGGGATAGCCGACGATGTTCTCGTGCGCCATGAACGCGGTGCGCTTCGCGCCGTTCGCGTCCTGGCCGCGCCCGAACCACACGGGTTCGCCGTCCAGCGCGAGCAGCACGCACTGGTGCACGTAGAACGACCAGCCGTCATAGCCGGTGAGCCAGCCCATGTTGGTCGGGTCGGTGACGATCAGCAGGTCGATGCCGGCCCGCTCCATCGCCGCGCGCGTCTTCGCGATCCGCGCGGCATATTCGCTGCGCGCGAATGCGAGACGCGGCGCGGCTGTCTGGGTTTCGATGACTGCGGACATCTGTCTCCTCTCAAGTCGTGAGGTCGTTGTGAAAAATCGTGCCCACTTCCGCCGCGCGGGCGCGTTGCAGCGCGAGCACGGCAATCGCGGTGTCCTGCGCGCCGGTGCCGGTCAGGTCGCAGATCGTGATGTCGTCGCGATGCGTACGGCCGTCGCGGCGGCCGGCGATCACTTCGCCGAGTTCGGGAAACACCGCGTCGGCTGCAACGGCACCGGCCGCGATCGCATGCGCGAGCTCGCCGGCCACGCGGGTCTGCTGCAGTCGGTCACAGAAATAGCGCGCGGCGCCGAACACCGACGGCGCGAGTTCGGTCTTGTAGTCGGCGTCCGAACCCATCGCCGTCACGTGCAACCCAGGATGCAGGTCTTCCGCGTGCACGAGCGGCGCACGGCTCGGCGTGGTCGTCACCGCGATGTCCGCGTCGGCCAGCGCCGCGTGCACCGAGCGCGCGACGAGCGCGTCGATCCCGTGCGCGGCACGCACGTCGGCCGCGAATCGCGCGGCGCGTTCGGCATCACGCGCCCACACCGTCACATGGGTGATGTCGCGCACCAGCATCAGCGCGGCCAGCTGCAGCCGGGCCTGCTCGCCCGCGCCGACGATCGCCGCGCGATGCGCATCGGCGCGCGCGAGCCGGCGCGCGGCCACGGCGCCGGCCGCCGCGGTGCGTACGGCCGTCAGGTAACCGTTGTCGAGCAGCACGGCTTCGGTCAGGCCGGTACGCGCCGACAGCACGAGCATCAGCCCGTTCAGGCTCGGCAGCCCGAACGACGGGTTGTCGAAGAAGCCGGGGCTGACCTTGATCGCGAAGCTGTCGAAGCGCGGCAGATACGCCGTCTTCACGTCCACTTCGGCGTGGCGCTCCGGCAGCGCCAGATTCAGGATCGGCGGCATCACGACGGCGTCGGTCGCGAGCGACGCGAACGCGGCTTCGACCTGGTCGATCGCGACGAGATCGAGCGGCACCAGCGCACGCAGTTGCGCGTGGCCGAGCAACGTGACGGGATGGGCCATGTCAGTTCTCCGAAACGAGCCGGCGATGCACGGCCATGTCGATGTTCGCGCCGCTCACGACGACGACGACCGGGCCGCGGCGATCGCGGCGTGCGATCCGTTCATCCAGCAGGGCGGCGAGGCCGACCGCGCCGGCGCCTTCGACGACGAGCCTCTCTTCCCGATACGCATGCGCGATGCCGCGCGCGATCGACGGCTCGTCGAGCAGCACGACGTCGTCGGCCAGTGCGCGCGTCATGTCGAACGTGTAGCGGTTGTCGAGGCCGATGCCGCCGCCGAGCGAATCGGCCAGCGTCGGCTGCTCGTCGACGTCGACCGGGCGGCCGGCCGCGAGGCTCGCGTGCATCGCGGCGCCGCGCGCCATCGATACGCCGATCACGTCGATCGCCGGCCGGATCGCCTTCGCGGCAAACGCGACGCCGCTGAACAGGCCGCCGCCCGACAGCGGCACGACGAGCGTCGCCGTATCCGGCAGCGCTTCGAGTATCTCGACGCCGATCGTCGCCTGGCCCGCGATGATGCGCGGATCGTCGAACGGCGGCACGTACGCATAGCCTTCGTCGCGCACCAGCCGCCGCGCTTCCACCTGCGCGTCGTCCTGGCTGTCGCCGACGATCACCACGCGCGCGCCGAGCGCCGCGACCGCCTCGACCTTGTTGGCCGGCACGAGCGACGACATGCAGACGGCCGCGTCGATGCCGAGCGCGCGTGCCGCATGCGCGACCGCGCGGCCATGATTCCCGGTCGATGCGGTGACCACGCGCGTCACGCGTTGCGCGGCGAGTTCCGCGAGCGCGTTGGTCGCGCCGCGCAGCTTGAAGCTGCCGGTCGGCTGCAGCGTTTCGAGCTTCAGGTAGACGGGTGCGCCGACGCGCGCGGACAGCGCGGCGGACGCGACGAGCGGCGTACCGTCGGCGCGCCCGGCGAGGCAGCGGCGCGCGCGGTAGACGTCGGACAGCGACAGGAAAGACATGGAACGCACGCCTCGCGACGAATGTGATGCGATCCAGTCTAATGTTCCAAATCGCGCTTTCGAATGTCCTGATACATTGCGCGCGATGTCGCGGCGATACCGCCGGTTCAGTGGAAATCGTTCAGATGCGGATACTGTTCGAACACGCCCGCGATCGTCTCGAGCGCTGCATTGCACGCCGCATCGGAGGTTTCGGCGCCGATGCACACGCGCACCGCGTTCGGCCGCTCCGTGCCGCCGACGAGAAACGGATCGGGCGACGTCACCGCAATCTTGCGGGTGCGCAATTCGCGCACGATCCGCTCGGCCTGCCAGTAATCGGGCACGCGCAGCCATGCGGAAAGTGCGTTCGGGTGCGCACCGAGCACATACGGCCCCAGTGCGGCCCGCACCATCTCCTGACGCACGGCGAGCCGCTGGCGCTGCAGTTCGACGAGCCGCCGCGCGGTGCCGTCGGCGATCCAACGCGTCGCGATCTCGGCGATCGGCGACGTCGCCATCCAGCTGCTCACGCGCAACACGCTCTCGACGCGCAACGCGAGCCGCCGCGGCATCGCAAGATAGCCGGTGCGCAACCCCGTCAACACCGATTTCGTCATGCTCGTGCAGTAGAAGCCGAGCTCCGGAATCAGGCTGGCAATCGGCGTGCCCGTCTTCTCGGGCAGCGGGCCGTACACGTCGTCCTCGATCACGTATACGCCGTAGCGCGTCGCGATGCGCGCGATCGAGCGCCGCCGCGATTCGGTCATCATCGACACGGTCGGGTTATTGAGGGTCGGCGTGCAGACGAGCGCGCTGATCCGCTCGCCGTCGCACATCTCCTCGAAATGTTCGGGACGGATGCCGTGCTCGTCCATCTCGAGCCCTTTCAGCGTAAACCCGAGCACGTTCGCGGAGCCGATCACGCCGTGATCGGTCAGGCTCTCGCACAACACGGTGTCGCCCGGCCCGACGATCGACGCGAGCGCGAGGAAGATCCCGTGCGCCGCGCCGTTCGTGACCAGCAGCGCTTCGCGGTGCACCGGCATGTTCAGCGACGCGAGCCACGCGGCGCCCGCGTCGCGATGCGCATCGAGGCCGGCGATCGGCCGGAACGAGCGGATCCACGGCTGATCGTCGGCGCCGGCCAGCGCCGTGCACACGCTGCGCCACGCCGCATCGTGCTCCGGCGTGTGCACGATGCGGGCGATCGAGAAGTCGACGAGCTCGCGCTCGGTCGTATCGAGGATGTAGTTCGACATCGATTCGGTCACGCGCGCGGCCACGAAGCTGCCGCGGCCGACCTCGCAGCGGATCAGTCCCTGACGCTCGAGCTCCTTGTACGCGTTGGTGACGGTCTGCACGCTGACGCCGAGGCTCGACGCGACGTCGCGCTGCGGTGCGAGCCGCGCGCCCGGCGTGAGCGCGCCGTTCTCGATGTCGCTGGCGATCGCCTTCACGAGCCGCTTGTATTTCGACTCGATGCCGTGCACGGCGCCGATCGCGTCGCGCCAGCCTGCCGATACCTCGGTCCGTCCCATCTCGATGTCTCCGTCGTGGCTTCCGCATGGTCGCTCAGAAAGACACCCCGAAAATATTGTCCTAGTGCAATCGCGTGCAGAAGCAGGACGCTGCGGGTCGAATCGGACGAGGCAATCGGCGTGCCCGGACGACTGCGGCCCACACCTTTTTCGGTCGGTCGAAAGTCGCGGGCTGCCTACCCGCGCTGCGTGCGGCGCGCGGGGTTGGAATTTACTTTACATGCGCGGTCGTGCTCGTGTGGCCGGACAGTGGTCGTCCGACGATTCAATATAGCCGCCGCGCCTCTTGGGACGTGCCGTCCGGGTAAAGAAAACGATAGTTTGCTATCGAATGTTTTTGCCCCTATCATCTCGCCCATGACCAATCTGCACGACCTCCGCCTCGCCGTCAGCAGCCTGCTCGTGCTCACCGCGCGCAAGTGGCGCCGCACCAGCGACGGCGTGCTGACCGCATACAACGTATCCGAAGCCTGCGCGACGCCGCTGCTGATCGCCGGGCGCCTCGGCGAAGGCGTGCGGCAAGGCACGCTCGCCGAGCACGTGGGCATCGAAGGGCCGTCGCTCGTGCGCCTGCTCGACCAGCTGTGCGCGGCCGGCCTGGCGCGCCGCGACGAGGATCCGCACGATCGCCGCGCGAAGACGATCTCGCTGACGGCCGCCGGCCGCGCGGTCACCGCAAAGATGGAGGAAGACCTGCGCGCGCTGCGCGCCCAGGTGCTCAAGGGCGTGTCGCGCGCCGATCTCGAAGCGACGCTGCGCGTGCTGAACGCGTTCAGCGCAGCCGATCCGCATCCTCCGGCGTCGCACCCGTCCCGCCCCGCCGATTCCGCGTCATGACCTATCCGAGCCTTCGCGACTGGCTGTTCTCGGGCAAGACGTTCGCCGCGTCGATGCTGGCGCTGTACCTCGGCCTGTATTTCCAGTTGCCGCGCCCGTACTGGGCGATGGCGAGCGTCTACATCGTGTCGAACCCGTTCGTCGGCGCGACGCGCTCGAAGGCGCTGTACCGCGCGCTCGGCACCGCGCTCGGCGCGGCCGCCGCGATCTTCTTCGTGCCGCCGTTCGTCGAGACGCCGCTCCTGTTCAGCATCATCGTCGCGACCTGGTGCGGCACGCTGCTGTACCTCGCGATCTCCGACCGCACCGCGCGCAGCTACGTCTTCATGCTCGCCGGCTATACGATGCCGCTGGTCGCGCTGCCGACCGTCACCGATCCGTCCACGATATTCGACGTCGCGATCGCGCGCACCGAGGAAATCGTGCTCGGCATCGTGTGCGCGAGCGTGGTGGGCAGCGCCGTGTTCCCGAACCGGCTCGCGCCGACGCTGATCGAGCGCACCGACGCGTGGTTCAAGGACGCCGCGTTCTACGGCCGAGAAACGCTGTCCGGGCACCTGGCCGGCAAGGCGCTGTCCGCATGCCGGCAGCGGCTCGCCGCGACGATCACCGGCCTCGAATTCCTGCTGAGCCAGCTGGGCTACGACCATGCGCATCCGCGTGTCCTCGCGCGCGCACAGGCGCTCGCCGGTCGGATGCAACTGTTCCTGCCGCTGATGTCGTCGCTCGCCGATCCGCTGATCGCGCTGATGCGCGACCTGCACGTGCGCCCGCCCGCGCTCGACGCGCTGCTGGCCGACGCCGCGAAATGGTTCGACGCGCCACTGCCGGCCGTGAAGACCGGCTCCGACGGCGACATGGCGCACGATCCTATCGCGGACGACCTGCGCGAGCGCATCGCCGCGCTGCAGCCGCCTGACAGCGCGCTGGCGAGCTGGGACGGCGCGTTGCTGTCGAATGCGCTGTGGCGGCTGCGCCAGGTCATCGACATCTGGCAGGATTGCCGCTCGCTGCGCGCGCTGATCGCGAACGAGTCCGGCGTGTGGCAGCCGCGCTACCGGCACTGGCGACTCGGCGGCACCGAGCGCTTCTTCGATCGCGGGATGATGCTGTTCTCCACGCTGACCGTCGTGTTCGCGATCGTGTTCGCGTGCTGGCTGTGGATCTCGTCCGGCTGGCACGACGGCGCGGCCGCCGTCACGCTCGTGGCCGTGTCGTGCAGCTTCTTCGCCGCGCTCGACGAGCCCGCGCCGCTGGTGTTCAAGTTCTTCCTGTCGACCGCCGCGAGCGTCGTGTTCGCCGGCCTGTACCTGTTCGTCATGCTGCCGCACGTACACGATTTCGCGATGCTCGTGCTGATGTTCGCGGGCCCGTTCATCCTGATCGGCACGCTGCTGCCCCGCCCGCAGTTCAACATGGTGACGATGCTCGTCGCGGTGAACACGGCCACCTTCATCAGCATCCAGAGCGCGTACGAAGCCGATTTCTTCGTGTTCCTGAACAGCAACCTCGCGGGTGTCGCCGGGCTGCTGTTCGCGTACGTGTGGACACGCGCGACGCGGCCGTTCGGCGCGGAGCTCGCGGTGCGGCGCCTGCTGCGCTCGGGCTGGGAGGACGTCGCGCGCTCCGCGTCGACGCAACCGCTCGACGATCAGCGCAACCACGCATCGCGGATGCTCGATCGCGTCACGCAGCTGCTGCCGCGCCTCGGCGCGTCCGACGACCACCGCCACCCGTCGATCGAGAGCTTCCGCGACCTGCGCATCGCGCTGAACGCGCTCGATCTGCGCCGCTCGCGTCGCAGGCTGTCGGGCGACGTGCCCGACGCGATCGATCGCGTGCTGGCCGGCGTCACCGATCACTACGCGCGCTGCGCGGCCGCGAACGCGCGCCAGCCCGTGCCGCCCGAGCTGCTCGCGACGATCGACGACGCGCTGCAGCGCGTGGCCGGCCGCAACCTGCCGGGCGCCGCGCAGGCCGACGGCGTGCCCACGCCCGCGGTACCGGCCACGCACCGCCGCCTGCGCGACACGCTGCATGCGCTCGTCGGCATGCGCCTGTCGCTGTATCCGGCCGCGGCCGCGCAAGCGCCACAGGCGCCGGACGGAGCACGCGCATGAGCCGGCTTTCCACTTTGTCCTTCCGACCGCGACCATGATCGGCGAAATCGATATCTTCGGCGTGTTCGTGCCGGCCCCGCTCGTGCTGATGCTGATCGCGTACCTGATCAACATCGTCGTGCGCGCGGTGCTCGAACGCGTCGGCTTCTACCGCCTCGTCTGGCACCGTTCGATCTTCGACCTCGGCATCTACGTGTTCGTGCTAGCCGCCGTCGTGATCGTGTCCCACCAACTCGTGGCTACCTAACGTGAAAAAAACCTGGCTCTCGGCAGGGCAAGTCCTGCTCACCCTGATCGTCGTCGTCGTGGCCGGCCTCGTGCTGTGGCGCATCATCAACTACTACATGTTCTCGCCGTGGACGCGCGACGGGCACGTGCGCGCCGACGTGATCCAGGTCGCGCCGGACGTGTCGGGCCTCATCACGTCGGTGCAGGTCGCCGACAACCAGGCGGTCAAGCGTGGTCAGGTGCTGTTCGTGATCGACCAGGCGCGCTACGCGCTCGCGGAACGGCTCGCCGAAGCGACGCTCGCGCAGCGCCGTGCGACGCTGGCGCAGGCGAAGCGCGAATACGCGCGCAACCTGCAACTCGGCAACCTGGTCGCGAGCGAACAGGTCGAGGAAAGCCGCACGCGCGTCGAGCAGGGCGAAGCCAGCGTCGCCGATGCGCAGGTGTCGCTCGACACCGCGAAGCTGAACCTGCAGCGCACGACGATCGTCAGCCCCGTGGACGGCTACCTGAACGACCGCGCACCGCGCGTCGGCGAATACGTGCCGGCCGGCCGCGCGGTGCTGTCGGTCGTCGACCGCAACTCGTTCCGCGTCGACGGCTACTTCGAGGAAACCAAGCTGCGCGGCATCCATATCGGCCAGCCGGTCGACATCATCGTGATGGGCGAGCCGCATGCGCTGCGCGGCCACGTGCAGAGCATCGTCGCCGCGATCGAGGATCGCGACCGCACGCAGGGAGCAAACCTGCTGCCGAACGTGAACCCGGCGTTCAGCTGGGTGCGGCTCGCGCAGCGCGTGCCGGTGCGCGTCGTGCTCGACGAGGTGCCTGACGATTTCCGGATGATCGCGGGCCGTACCGCGACCGTGTCGATGCGCGGCGCCGACGCGCGTCGCAACGACGACGCGAAACCGGCAGGCGCCGGCACCGCGTCGGCGGCCGCGCCGGTTTCGGCTACGTCAGGTACGGCCGCCAGCGCCGTGGGAGCATCGCAATGAAGCGGCACGGTCTGCGCGTCGCGGCGACGCTCGCCCCGCTCGCGCTCGCACTCGGTGCGTGCAAGTCGGTCGGCCCCGACTACACGCTGCCGCAACAGGCGTACGTCAACGCACCGCTCGCGAACCATGCGCTCGACGATGCGAACGGCGCGCTGGTGTCGCGCGACGCGGTGCCCGGCAACTGGTGGCAGCTGTACGACGACCCGGTACTCGACGCTCTCGTGCGCGATGCGCTGAAGTCGAACACCGACCTGCGCGTCGCCGCGGCGAACCTCGCGCGCTCGCGCGCGGCGCTGGTGGTCGCGAACGAACAGGGTGGCTTTTCGGGCAAAGCGGAAGCGGCCGTGCAGCGCGCGCAGGAATCCGCCGAGCAATACCTGCTCGAAAACAAGCTGCCGGTCGTCAACGAAGGGGCGGTCGGCATCAACGTGTCGTACGAACTCGATCTGTTCGGCAAGCTGCGGCGCGGCGTCGAAGCCGCGCGCGCGGACAGCGAGGCCGTCAAGGCGGCCGGCGACCTCGCGCGCATCACGGTCGTGGCCGACGTCGTGCGTGCATACGTCGAAGCGTGCTCGGCCGGCGACGAACTGGCGATCGCGAAGCAGTCGCTTGCGCTGCAGCAGCAGCGCGTCGCGTTGTCGCAGCGGCTGCGCGATGCCGGGCGCGGCAACCAGACCGACGTGACGCGCGGCGTGACGCAGGTGCGCACGCTCTCCGCCGACATTCCGCGCTTCGAAGGCCGCCGCAAGATCGCGCAGTACCAGCTCGCCGCGCTGCTCGCGCGCGCCCCGGCCGACCTGCCGAAAGCCGCCGCCGAATGCGAACGCCTGCCGAAGCTGCGTCAACCGATTCCGATCGGCGACGGCGCCGCGCTGCTGCGCCGCCGGCCCGACGTGCGCGAAGCCGAGCGGCAGCTCGCCGCCGCGACCGCGCGGATTGGCGTGGCGACCGCCGCGCTGTACCCGTCGGTCAGCATCGGTGCGTCGGCCGGCTCGGTCGGCGTCGCCGCCGACCTGTTCTCGTCCACCACGAATCGCTGGTCGTTCGGCCCGCTGATCAGCTGGTCGTTCCCCGTCAACGGCCAGCGTGCGCGCGTACGCGAAGCCGAAGCCGCAACCGGCGGCGCGCTCGCGCACTTCGACGGCGTCGTGCTGAATGCGCTGCGCGAAACGCAGTCGAGCCTCGCGACTTACGCGGCCGACGTGCAGCGCACGGATGCGCTGCGCACCGCGTACGAATCGGCCCGCAACTCCGCCGCCGAAACGCATCGTCTCTATGCGGCCGGCCGGGAATCGTTCATCGCCGATCTCGATGCGACGCGCACATTGACGAGCGTGCGGGCGCAGGTCGCGGCGGCCGAGGGTCAGGTCGCGGCCGACCAGGTGCGGCTCTTCCTCGCGCTCGGCGGCGGATGGGACGGCGACGGCGCAACGGCCGCCGTGGACGCCGGCTCTGCGGCCACCGCACCTGCGGCCGGGCCGTCAGCGCCGTAGCGACATCGGCATATGTCGCCTGCGTGACGAAACACCCTGCGGCGACGGGTTTTACTGATTCACGCGACAGCATTCGCAGGGGCGGCGTTGACGGTACACTGGCCGATGCATTTCCAGTCACCCGCTACCGCGGCCGGCCCGGCCGCGGCACCTACCCGGAGAGTCATCATGCGAACGAGCGCCCGCAACCAATTTGCCGGCGAGATCAGCGCCGTCAAGCCCGGTGCCGTCAACGACGAAATCACGCTGCGCACGCCGGACGGCCTCGAGATCGTCGCCGTGATCACCCACGGCAGCGCAGCGTCGCTCGGCCTCGCGGCCGGCACGAAGGCGTTCGCGCTCGTCAAGGCGTCGTCGGTGATCGTGATGGTCGACGTCGACAGCAGCAAGGTATCGGCCCGCAACTGCGTCGCGGGCACCGTCGTGTCGGTCGCGAAGGGCGCGGTCAATTCGGAGGTCGTGATCAAGGCCGCGGGCGGTGCCGAAATCATCGCGATCATCACCAACGACAGCGTCGATCGTCTCGGGCTCGCGAGCGGCACCGCCGCAGCCGCGATCTTCAAGGCATCGAGCGTGATCGTCGGCGTCGAGTGATCGCGTGACGATCGCGACGGCGATTCATTGGACGCCGCGCATGCGTGCGACCCGGTTCTCGTCAGGAGCGACGCGATGATCGCTCCGGCCGATCGCACGCATGAACGGGCGTTGCAGTCGCTGCAAGCTGCTGCGGCCCACGCCGACGCGCCCGATGCACGGCTGTTCGGTGCGCTCGTGACGGCACGCGCGTGCCGCAACGAACTGTCGCTGCTCGGCTTGTTGCCCGGCCAGCTCGCCGGCCTGCTGGCCCGGCAGTTTCCGCACCTGCGATCAGTCGATGCCGCCGCACTCGTGCCGACGGCCGCGCCGTCGCCGTTGTCCGCCACTCACTCGGCATTCGTCGCGACGCTGCATGCACGGCTGATGGACGACGCGAATCCCGCCGTCGCCCGCGACGATGCCGACTGCCTTGCGTCGATCATCGCGCATGCGTGCCTGCGCCCCGACCATCTGTGGCGCGACCTCGGGCTCGACGGGCGCGATGCGGTATCCGCGATGCTCGAGCGCTTTTTCCCCGCGCTCGCCGCGCGCAACATCGCTCATCTGCGCTGGAAGAAATTCCTCGCGCAGGAAGTGGCCGCATCGCGCGGCGTACCGCCCGGGCCCGCGCCCGGATGCCCCGGTTGCGAGGATTTCGGTTTCTGCTTTCCTCGAGCGCGATAGTTGCCATGGCGACGCGTGACGCCGCCTGTTTCGTCGCATCGTCAGCCGGAAAAGCCGCGTTGACCGGCATGGCAAGCGCGAACCTGCCGTTACGCGACTCCGACGCCGCATCCCACTTCGACGAAAGAGCGCGGATAGCCCGCATCTCACGCTGCAACAGCTGAATGATCGTCAAATCGCTGACCGGTTGCCCGCGCGTGTTCCGCGCGTCGCACCCCGATGCGGCAACGCGCAGCTTCCGGCACGCGAATGCCGGCAACCGGCGGCGGCGGACCGATGAACGGCCGCTCGCGCTTCCCATAAATGGGAACCTCGCGATCCGCAGCGCCCGTCGCTCACGATACGGTCAGTGTCGATGCCGGTGATGAATATCCGGAAAATGCGCGTGACTGTGCGTGATCGGCAGATGCACGTGCGGATGCGTGTGCGGTTCATCGCCGTCATACGGGAAGTCGTGCGCATGCTGGTGATGGTCGTCGTGCCGATGCCGATGCGTATGCTCGAGCCGCTCGTGCGCATGTGTGTGTTCGTGCCGTTCGCGCACGTGCAGCCAGATGCCGAGCGCCATCAGCGCGGTCGCGATCCAGAACGTCGCGGGCGGCAGCGCGGGCCAGATCAGCAGCGACAGCACGACCCCGAACAGCGGGGCAATCGAAAAGTACGCACCGGTGCGCGCGCTGCCGAGATGACGCAGCGCGACGACGAACAGCACGAGGCTGATCCCGTAGCCGCCGAGCCCCGTCAGCATTGCCGCGGCCGTGACCGGTATCGCAGGCGGCGTCGCGCCGGTCGCCAGCGCGATGCCGATGTTCACCGGTCCCGCGATCAGCCCTTTCACGCACGCGATCACCATCGCGTCGTTGGCGGCCACCTTGCGGGTCAGGTTGTTGTCGATCGCCCAGCACAGGCATGCGCCGACGATCAGCAGCGCACCGACCGGCACGCCGGCCCGGCCCGGTGTCCAGGACAACAGCGCGCCGCCGGCGACGATCGCCATCATGCCGACAAATACCTGCGTATCCACGTTCTCGCGAAACACGACCCACGCGATCACGGCCGTCAGCACGCCCTCGAGATTGAGGAGCAACGCGCTCGTGGCCGCCGGCGTGCTCGACAGCCCGAGCATCAACAGAGCCGGGCCGGCCACGCCGCCCGCCGCGATCGCCCCGGCCAGCCACGGCAGATCGGCGCGCTGCAACGGCGCGGCGTCCGCGGCCGGTGCACGACGGCCGTGCCAGCCGCGCAGCAGCATCCCGATGCCTAGCCCGATGCCACTGCCGAGATAGAAAAGGCCGGCGACCATGAACGGCGACATCGCGCCGATCAGCGCCTTGGCGAGCGGTGTCGCGGCACCAAACAGCGCGGCAGCGGCGAGCGCGACGAAAATCGCGGAATGTCTCGGGTTCATGGTCCGGGTTGAGTTGACGTTGACGACGCTGGGCGTGGCTTTGGATCGAACCGGGGCTTGCCTTACTTTTCGAAAGACTGGTTGTATCGCGACAATCGGCTTGCCCGCGGGCTGATGATCCAGTCGTGATTATCGCGCGCCATTTTTGTCGCGACGAGCAAGCGGGATCGCTCGCGTGTCGGTCGACGCGTTTCGCTTCGTCATTTCGGAACGCGAATTATCGGGGCGGGCCGCTTCATTATTCTGCAATACGAAGCATTGGAACGAAAACGACGCCGTCGAAACATCATGCATGCCGAGGCTGATCGACGAATGTGAGTCGTCCGGTCGCTGTGTCTGTTCGACAGGGAGAAGATGTACCGGCCGATTCAGCGCCGGTGGAGGCAGTCCCGACCTGCCTCTGTCGAGGCAGGTCGGTCTGTCGTGTCATGCGTCGCCGCGGCTTGCGACGGGTGCGCGGCGCGCGGTGCGGATCACTCGTTGCCGGCTGCTTGCTGTTCGACCTGCTGCGCGGCGTCGGTCTGCACCTTCGCTTCCGCTTCGGCTTGCGCCGGTTGCTGTGCGGCAGCGGCCTCGGCCGGCTGCTCGGCCTTCGGCTGCTGCTGCGCACTCTTGGCCGATTGTGCCGCGCCCTTGCCGCCAGGGCGGCGAGCCTTCAGACGGCGCGCACGCGCCGCGTCGTCGTGCGTCACGCGCCCGGCTTCGTTGCCCTGCAGGTCGACGCGCACCGCGTCTTCGACGAGGCAGGACCAGTAGCGATTGCCGCGGCACCACGTCGACATTGCTTCGCGCAGTTCCGCTTCGTTGAGGCCCACGGCCTGCGCTTCGCGTGCGAGATCGTCCCAGATGCCAACCTTGAGCGGCACTTTAGGGGCCGGATTCTTCGGGAACGCGCGCGGAAACTTTCGCTGCAGTTTGCCGATTGCGACGATGACCGGATCGACCGGCGCCGACGGCTTCGCCGGAGCAGGCTTCGCCCGATGCTGCGCCTTCGCGCCGGCGCCCGGCTTGGCGCCGCGGGACGGCTGGTCGCCGGACTTCGGCTTCGCGCCGGCGTCCGTCGGCGCCGCCGGCCGCTTCGCGTTGCGCTCCTGCTTGGCCTTCGCTGCGAGCTGCGCCCGCAATTCGGCAAGTTGTTCAAAACCCATAAATTCAATCCACCAGGAATATAAGGTGTGGTTCGTGCGGCCATGCCGCGCGGCACAAAAGCATCGCCGCCATGCGTGGGGCCGGCCTGCCGCCGGTGCGGAACACGACGGGGCCGCATCGCGCACGCCACTCTGTTTTCAGGCACCCGGCCTCGATGCCGGACAAGACAGGAGTGGAAGTATACCGGTACGCGGGTCGGCTGGTTGACTCGCCGGTCTGCATTTGCCCGAGCCGCGGCGCCGAAAATGCGTCCGCGTGGTCGTGTTGCGCATTATATGGATACGTTTCCGGATGTCACGCCATTCGCGGCCCGGCCGGAAATCGGCTGTGCGGACGCTCAACTGAATACGCAGCTTCCGCGCGACAGCCGTTGAACAGTGTTGTGTCGCATCCGCGATGCGTTGCGTGCCCCCGACGTCGCACGACACGCCCGCCCGACCGTCGCTTGCGCCGGCATCGGCGTCCGATTCGTTGCGTCCGCATCGATCGCGTCGCGGACGAAAATATCGGAAAGTGCGTAGTATGGCCGAATCGACTTCGTTGGCAGCACGTCCCGTCGGCTTTTCACCGCGCGCCCGATCGGCGCGCGCGATCCCGTTGCCTGCGAAAAGACCCGGTTACACGAGATGGAGCGGATGCATGGTTTCCCAAGACGACACCCCGCACGACGGCATTACGCGCGAGGAGATCCACCATCGGCAGATCGACATGCGCGGCTATCGGCGCAGCGATGGCCTGTTCGAAGTAACGGCCTGCCTCGCGGACCGCAAGACCACCGATTTCACGCCGCCCGGCGGTGCACGGACGGTCGCGGCGCTGACCCCGCTCCACGATCTCGGCGTGACGCTGGTCTTCGACGTCGACATGGTCGTGCGCGCCGTATCCACGTTCATCCGTTCGCATCCGTATGCGCAATGTCCGGGCGGCGGCGACTCGCTGCAGGCGCTCGTCGGGTTGAATATCGGCACGGGCTGGAACAGCGAGGTGCGCAAGCGCCTGCCGTCTTGCGATACGTGCACGCACCTGAAGGAATTGCTCGGCCCGATCGCCACGACGGCCTATCAGACGATGGTCGGCATGCGGCGATCGTCGCTCGATTACCGAGACAGTGAAGGCAAGCCGCTCAAGATCGACAGTTGCTATGCATACGGCGCATCGCGCGATCTCGTGAAACGTCTTTGGCCCGAATACTACCGGCCGTCGGGCACTGCAAAGGGCAACTGAAGCCCCGGCCCTCGGCGGTTCGGCGTTGTTTGCGAAATCGGTATTGCGCGAACGGCCGCAGATCCCGCCTGTATCGCTTCGTCAGATCGGCGCCCCCGGCTCCGTCCTCAGAACACGCCCAGTGCCAGCCCCGCGGCAAGCCCCGCACCCAGTTCGGCGCAGCGCGCGAGCGCGTCGCCGTCGATCGTCTTCGCCGCGAGAATACGTTCCTGAGTCTGCGCATGCGTGCAGACGATCAACCCGGGTGCGACGTTCTTCAGCCGCCATCCGGTCGCGATCCGGTCGATCTGCCGCAATGCGTTCTGTCCGTCGCTGCCCGCGCAGACCATCGCCGCATACGGACGGCCGTTCACGCGATCGAGCGCCGCGTAGTAGCAGCGATCGAAGAAATCCTTCATCAACCCGGACATCGCCGCAAGATTCTCCGGCGTCGCGAACAGGTACGCGTCGGCTGCCAGTACGTCGTCGGCGCTCGTCGCGTCCGCGCGCTGCAACCTGACCTCGACGCCGGGCTGCTCGCGAGCCGCACCGGCAGCCGCTTCGGCCATCTGCTGCGTGCCTCCGGTCATCGTGTGATAGACGATCAACAGCGTCTTCATGGGTCGTTGCTCGCAGTCGGCTTCGGGGTCCGCGGACGGTATCGCCGGGTTTGGGCCGGCGGACCGGTCGACACGGGTAGGGGCGATTGTGCGTTCGTTTTCTCCGGATCGGTGGGTTTCGCGCATCGCAACGATTTCGATCGGCCCACGCTTGCGGATGCGCGGTCAGTCCTGCGTGCGATGCGACGCGGCGCCGTCGTCCGGTCGCGCGTAGTACGCGAGGAACATGTCGGCGGCCGATTCCGCCACTTTCTGCTGCTCCTGCACCGTCAGCGGCGGCTGGCCCATCGTGATCTGCGGCCAGAACGCGAATGCCTTCACGGCGCCATGCAACTGGTGCGCGGCGAACACCGGATCGGTAACCGCCAGACGGCCGGCCGCCGCAGCCGCACGCACCCAGACCGTGACGTCTTCCTCACGCTCGCCGAGACGTTCGACCATGTCGCGCGCTCGTTCCGGCGAGTGGATGGCCGCGCCGATCGCGACGCGCGCCAGTGCGAGAAACGCGTCGTCGTTCATCAATCGCAATTTGCGGTCGAGCAGCGCGAGCAATTGCTCGCGCAGCGGCACCTCGGCGCGATAGGTCGGCGAGTTGCCGGTCCGGGTCGCATCCCACAGCTTGTTCAGGATCGCGGCGAACAGCGTCTCCTTCCCCGGGAAATGGTTGTAGACGGTTCGCTTCGACACGCCCGCCCGCGCGGCGATGCGATCCATGCTCGTCGCATCGTAGCCGGCCGCGAGAAATTCCTCGATTGCCGCATCGACGATGGCCGCGCGCTTTCGGTCAGTGAGGCGCTGAGGAGGAGTGCTGGTATCCATTCAGAAATTTTACACCGGGCAGTTTACTTATCCCAAAAATAAACTACACTGTTTAGTATACTTTATTTTTCGGACGAACCGACATGGCATCGCCTCTCGTTTTGATTCATCGCATTCTTGGCTTTGCGGCCGCCCGTCGCGGCCGGACGCTGTCCGGCAGTTCGCCGCAGCACAATGGCGAGCGCTTTGCCAATGTCGCGCCGCGGCCCGCCGAAGGATTGGGCAAGACGCTGGGCATTGCTTGGAACATGCTGGTCAACAAGCCGCGTCATACCGTGCCGGCCGGCGCGCTTCCCGTCGAATCGCTGACCCGCGAGGAACTCGACGCGGCGCCCGATCGCAGCCTGTACCGGCTCGGGCATTCGACGCTGTTGCTGAAGCTGCGCGGCGAATTCTGGTTGACCGATCCGGTGTTTGCCGAGCGCGCGTCGCCGTTCCGGCGCATCGGCCCCAAGCGCTTTCATGCTCCGCCGATTGCGCTGGAAGATCTTCCGCCGCTGCGCGGCGTAATCCTGTCGCACGATCATTACGATCACCTCGATCGCGACACGGTGCTCGCGCTGGCCGCCACCACCGGCGTGTTCGTGACGACGCTGGGCGTCGGCGATCGGCTGATCGAATGGGGGATCGATGCGAACAAGGTCCGCCAGCTCGACTGGTGGCAAAGCGTGGACGTGGCCGGGCTGACGCTGACGGCGACGCCCGCGCAACACTTCTCAGGGCGTAGCCTGTTCGACGGCAACAGTACGCTGTGGGCATCGTGGGTGATCGTCGACGACGACCTGCGCCTGTTCTTCAGTGGCGATACGGGCTATTTCGACGGCTTCCGGGAGATTGGCGAGCGCCTCGGGCCGTTCGACGTCACGCTGATCGAAACAGGCGCCTATGATGCTCAATGGCCGTACGTGCACATGCAACCGGAAGAAACCGTTCAGGCGCACATCGATTTGCGTGGGCGCTGGCTGGTCCCGATTCACAACGGCACGTTCGACCTCGCCATGCATCGCTGGCAGGAGCCGTTCGAGCGTGTCACGGCATTGGCGCTCGTACGCGGCATCGAGCTCTCGACACCGAGGATGGGCGAACGCCTCGATCTCGACGCGCCGCATCGTGGCGAGCGCTGGTGGCGCGCGGTCGACGAGCGCGCGGCAGCGCCGGCGGCGAAATCGCGGCGCTGGCAGCTTTGCGCATCGCAGGCGACGAAGTAGTCCGCCAGTCGCTGCATGCGCCTTCCCGGAAGATGGCCGTCCCGCGATTCCGGATAGTGAACGCATTGCCGGCGTCCCCTGCACATCGACGGCCTGCCTGTCGATCCGATTACCTGAGTAGAGAAGTCATGCATCCGGTACCCGTCCGATACATACCCGGCCGACGAGACGATGACGTCGCCATCGCGGCATTCGACCAGGCAGGCCACCGTTCGACACGCCGCAGCCGCGAGAATGAATTGCGACAGACGCTCGTGGAGCGCGTCGCGAGATGGACCGAAGGCATCGATCACCTCAATACGGCCATTCCCAACCTGAGCTTTCATCGACGGGAAGCGCCCACGCTACCGATGGAATGCATGGTCGAGCCGAGCTTCGGTCTCGTCGTTCAGGGCGCGAAGCGGGTCATGCAGAGCGGGGATGCTTACATCTACGACGTCGACCGCTTTCTGATTACGTCGCTCGATCTGCCCGGTTCGACGCAGATCATCGAGGCAAGTCCCGACAAACCGTTTCTCGGGCTCGGCCTCAAGCTCGATTTCCGCGTCATAGCCGAACTGATGGTGCAAGTCGCGCCGGATCACGACGAGGCGTCGGCAGGCCGCGGACTCGTCGTCGGCGACATGACGGAACCGCTGTACGACGCGCTGAACCGGTTACTCGCGCTGCTGGACGACCCGAACGCGATTGCCGTTCTCGCCCCGTACATCGAGCGGGAAATCTACTATCGGCTGCTGACGAGCGACCAGGGCGCCCGCCTGCGCCAAATTGCGTCTACCGGCAGTCAGTGCAACCGCGTGTCGCGCGCGATCCGGTGGTTGCGCGCCCACTACGACGAGTCGTTGCGCGTCGATGATCTCGCGGCGCAGGTTCAGATGAGCAGTTCAACCTTCCATCACCACTTCCGTCAGCTCACCGGCATGAGTCCGTTGCAATATCAGAAATGGATACGGCTCAACGAGGCGCGGCGCCTGATGCTGACGGAGCGCCTCGACGCTGCGTCGGCGGCGTTCAGGGTCGGGTATGCGAGCCCGACCCAGTTCAACCGGGAATATAGTCGGCTGTTCGGTAATTCTCCGCGAAGGGATATCGATAGCCTGCGGGGTGGCACGGACGTCGCTCTGTCGATCGTGGCGAGTTATTGATCGCGATCGATGGACAGTGACGCTGTACCGGCTTTGACGGGATCCGCAAAGTGTGGGGCTGGATTTTCGCATGTAGGTCAAGGGGGCGCGCGTTCCCTCCCGAAGACTACGTTGTACCGGCCGTGCTCCAGAGTCCTTCGCGCCCATTCCCGGCAGCCTTCTTCTGTCCATACTCCGCGATTTCGCGAATCGGAGGCGTGGCGCATGCGTTGTCACGTGACAACTGGCGCTCAATATCGGCCTAGCTTGTGCTGAATTGGTGGCTCGAGGTGACTCAGCGATGGACTGTCCCTCCGACACGTCGACGACCTCCGGGAGCGCCCACCGAAATCATTTCATAAACTACAAATTACGTATCAATTGAGACAAATTAATTTGAGATTGCCCCATTCCGCACCGTCGGTGAACTGAAATAGCATACGCCCCCATTTCTGAGTCCGATCGGGCGCATTTTGCGTGAAACAGGATGAAGAATATGGCGCAACCCATTGCCAGACAAGGATTTCCGGCAAGCTTCGATTTTGGCCGAATGTTTCACGACCCACCCGTTTTGGGTTGTCACATGCCGCTGGCATGCGGAATCCCCGCCCATTGCCGTCAATATGCGGGGTTCCCGCGCATGTCGAGCCTTTTCCAGTTCGGGAGAGTTGATACGTGCCGCTAGAGGGCCGCCCTGCCCCTGTTAACTGAAACGAGTGGGAACTCCCAACTTCACCCTCATTAAATGGGGACATATCAATGGTCTCACGATATCGCATTTGGGACATGTCTCCGCAAGCGCTCAGCAGCATAGCCTCAGCGCGTGAGCGCACGCGCGACGATGGGGGAACACTCCCGACGATGTCCGGACCTCACTACCCGGCGTTCCGCGGCAACGCCCCGTGGGACGTTCCATTTTTTATATAGCCTAGCGCTGCCGAGCTTCCAGACATCGGGTTCCTGTTGTCACGTGACAACTCACCTGTCGATCACCGAGGAGCCGGGTGGACCAACGCTCTCGGTATCGGTGATACCTTTTCTTCCGAGCAACATGTCACCTACGCCGCGAGCGCCGGCCCACCACGACGTCCCTTGACGATCGCGAAGTCGCTGTTACCACTCACGCTTGAATCCATTTGTCACGTGACAACTCCATCTCATTGCCGAATAGGCATACATGGTCATGGGCGGTGCGTCGTAGGGAATTGAAGCGAAGAGATTTCTCCAGAGCCCCAGTCGCAAGCGAATCGAAGATTTCCTGCGGGAGTCGGTCCGGGAGAAATCGGGAATCCAACGATTTTGTCACGTGACAACCGTCGGCTTCAGGCGACCAACACCATCACCGCTATGGACTCGTGCGGGATTTCGGATGAGGTATGCGCACGACGAAACGCCAAGTCTCGGCTAAAGATCTCGTTATGGACACCAAAGGTGGTCGGATTACTTCCCGTTTTTTCGTTAGTCGTTTTGCAACCGTATCGGTGATTTTTTATCGCGTCGCTACGTTCGACCACCGCTCGGCCATTCGGCCTATTTGTCACGTAACAACCACAACAGCCAATAAAAAATCCACGTCATGGAACGCCTTTCTGGACATTTCTTGAATAACTGCATATATTACGCAAAACTCCTTGGAGGAATTTAATGGCTTTCAAGATCGCCGTCAGTAATCAAAAAGGTGGGACTGGAAAGACAACCATCTCCGTCAACATCGCAGCTGCGTTCGAAGCCGGCGGCAACAAGGTCGCGCTGATCGATGCCGACCCTCAAGGCACTTCCGTCCGGTGGGTCACAAGCGGCGAGAACACACTCCCGATGACTGTCCTGTCGCTCGCGCCGGCCGGCCGCGGTATCGGCGGTGAGATCAAGAAGCAGGACGCGAACTACGACGTGATCGTCGTCGACTGCCCCGGCAACCTGGAAGATCCACGTATTGCCTCCGTCCTCGAAGTGGCGGACTTCTGCCTGGTGCCGCTTTCGCCGTCGCCGGCCGATTTGTACAGCACGGTTGCGATGATCCGCATGATCGAGTCGATGCGTGCCGTTCGAAATCCTCAACTTTCTTCCGCATTAATGCTGAATAGCGTCAATGGAAAAACTAAAATGCGTGAAGAAATTTTAAAAATTTTACGGGCTGAAGAAATAGGGGAGCATCTACTCGATAGCCAGATCGCGCAACGCGAGGTCTATCGTCAGACGTTCGCGCTCGGCACCACGATCCATCATCACAATCGATACCTGAAGGGGCTGAAGGAAGCCCGGGCAGAAATCGAAAAGCTGGTCACGGAAATGGCCCAATACATCGCGTCGACGCGCGCTACCGGAGCCGCCCATGGCTAAGGACACCTCGAAAGACAAGAAACCGACCGGCAACCTGCATCTGGCAGCCGGCCTGCTGCGCGGACTCGCGCAGGAAAACGCGGCGCTCGAAACACGGCTGCCCGAGCCGGCGGCCGCGCCAGCTGCCGTCGTCGAAGCGGCGCCCGCCAGTGCGCCGGCCGCAACCGCGCCCGCCGGTACGCCCGATCTGGGCGCGCCGCAGAAAGTGCTGGTCAAGGACTGCATCCCGAACCCGTTCAACCCGCGCGTGTTCTACTCGGAGTCGAGCCTGCACGAACTCGCACTGACGCTGAAACGGGAAGGGCAGATCGAGCCGATCAAGGTCACGCGGCTCCCAGAATTTCCCGGCAAGCTCGTCGTGATCGACGGGCAACGCCGGCTGCGTGCAACGAGCATCAACGGTGACGAGACGATCAATGCGACGTTCCGCACCGATCACACGCCCGAGCAGCTCTATACGATCGCGTATCGGGCGAACCACGATCACGAACGCCAGACGATCTTCGACGATGCGGTCGCGTGGAAACGTCTCCTCGACGAGAAAGTCTTTGCCGACCAGAACACGCTGGCGGAGAAAATCGGCAAGGACAAGGCATCGATCAGCAAGACGCTGTCGCTGAACGCGCTGCCGAACACGTTGCTGGAGCGGATGGCGAGTGCGAACGACGTGGTCGGTCTGCAGGCCGCGTACTTCCTGAAGCTGATCTTCGAACGCCTGGGCGAGCCGACGGCCGACCGGCTGCTGACGGCCGTGATCGACCGGAAAAAATCCGTCCGCGATCTCGAGAATTTCCTGCGAGCACAAAGCGACGGCGCCAAGAAGGCCGGACGCACGCGCTATAGCGTCCGTCATGACTTCGCGCTCGAATCGCGCGCGATCGGCCAGTTGAAGACTTATCCGGACGGACGTCTGGATCTGCAGCTCAAGGGCGTCGACGCATCCCACCAGGAAGCGCTTGCCGACAAGCTCAAGACCGTCATCGACGCGTACGTCGCCGATCTGGCGGCGGCCACGCCAAAGTAACGCGCCACGGGCAAAAGGCCTCGCCTTCGCGCTGCGTCGCGAAGGCGGACTGCAACACCGTCCGCCGCACGACGGCGAGGCCGCGTTCAGTTGCCTGCGAGACTGCTTTTCAGCAGGAATTCCAGCAGGTCGTCCGAGGTTGGCTCGCCCCACGTATCAAGCGCCAGCCATCGGAAGAAGCTGGTCTGCGCGAGCTTGCTCGCCTTCTTCTTCGGTGACAGCGTCAGGTCCTTCGAACCCGCCACCGTCTCGTTGTAACGCTCGATCAGCTTGGTCTGGTCGTCGATCTCCAGTTCGCGGAAATACGCGCCGGCTTCCTCGACCTTCGCCGCCAGATATTTGTCGCGAATCTGTTCCTGCTTGCTCTGCGCGGATTCCTTCGCCGGCGCGGCCGCTTCGGTTCCCTGCCCGTCGGCCAGCGTGTAACCGTGTGTCAGCGCCTTGCGGAAGTACGCGGCAACGTTGTCGACCGGCGCCGCATTTTTCTTCGTCGTCCGATTGAGCGTATAGGCGATCGCCGCCTTGATACGCTGCACGCCGTATTGCGTGATCAGCCGGCGCGCCTCCGAACGCGGAATGCCGAACTTCGCGACCTCCTCGACCAACGCTTCGTTCTTGACGTCGCCGTCTTCGACCGTATCGGTGCTCTGCTTGCGCGTCACCTTGAACTGCACGGCTTCCACGCTGCGGCCGGACTTGTGTTCGATCAACTCGAGCGTGTGGTCCGATACTTCGTTCACCTCCTGAATGCATGGCACCAGGACCTTGCTCTTGAACAGCTTGTATTCCTTGTACGACTGCGATGCCTTGTCCTGGCCGAGAATGAGGTCGCGGAATTTCGGCAGCGGAATCTTCGCGGTGATGCCGATCCCTTCGTAGCGCACCGTGTTTTCCCACAGCGCGAGCGAGTGCGATCGCCGGAACTCGCGGGCGATCCGCATATCGATCAACGCATAGATTTCGGGATTGAGCAGTTCGCTGCGAATCTGGTCGGAGAAGCTGTACTTCAGCACCGATTGCTCGAGTTCCGCGCCGGCGAGCAGGCCCGACGCTTTCCAGACCGTCGAACGGTCGGCGGCCAGGTAGTCCCAGTTGACGACGGTACTGATCAACGAGTTGACCGTATCCTTCACGTACTTCGTATTGTTGCTGTTCAGCCCGCTCTCGTGCGACAGCGACGCGATCGAGATCGAGAAGCTCGTCCGGCCCGGTTCGAACGCCTCCTGTCGAAGCGCGTTCTTGATCAACGAGCTGAACATCTTGCGCTGCTGCAGACCGATCTTTCCCGACTTCGGTGCGATATGAATCGCCTGGACCGCCTTGCGCAGCAAGTCGGGCGGCTCGGGTGTCTGAAACAGCGAAACCTGTTTGTCTGAGCCTTTGCTTGCGGGCTTGCGCGGCATCGTGGTGTCCGGGTAAGGTTGCCTTATTGAGAGCGGACTTTATACCTTTTCGTGCGACGGAGCAACGCCCTTGCTCCAGCATCACTTTCACTATCTGAGCTAACTATCAGATATGTAATGGGAAATCCGTGTTGCGCGATTTGTTCAGAGCCCCATATCCGTCTACCTTTTGATCAAAATACTTCCCAAAAGCCGCTACCTTTCCTGGCTCGACAGCGCAACCCGGCACAAGATTTGCCACACGAAGGTACCCATCCATGGGGGCAAACGAGCGGAATCGAGATCGCCGGGAAGATTCGTGGTGCCCCGCAACACGGTCGCCTTTTTCTCCCATAACTGGCTACCTTTGTCATTTCCCATAGGAGGGTACCTGTCAGCGGGGTCGGCACAGCTGCTTTCCGGCTTGAAGGTGGAAATCGCTCCCATAAACGGCAACCATTCGTTTTCCCCATAGACGGTAACCTGTCCGGGGCCTCGGCCCTGTCTATGGGAAGGCTTCATTGAGCCCTCGAGCGACGAGTAGCGAATCGACTAAGACAATCGCCCATAAACAGCTACCTTCGAGATCCCCCATAACCGGCTACCCAAAGAAAATCGCTGTGCCTACATCCGACTACCCCACCCGGAAAAGCACCCCATAAAGAGCTACCTTCATGTGTTCCCATAGACGACTACCCAGCACGATTTACGGTCGATTTCCCATAACCGGATACGTTCGCCCCATATCCACAACCCGGATTCCCCACAACACGGTACCCCAACCCCCAAATCCACAGACCTGAAACCCCAAACCCTTCCACCTGTGCTCCCATAAATGGGTACCGAACACCCCTCAAACCCTTGCCAGACAAGGCTCTGAGCCGTCTAAAAGTAGTTAAAGAAGTAAACGTGGTTTACCAAAGATGTAAACACACGTGTGCTTGCACAGAAAGACGAACCCCATAAACCGCTACCCATGGGAGTCGTCTATGGGACATCCATCGCCAGGAGCCTCAATACAGACCGACTCGGCCCTCTTTGACACGCTGTTCCCGGAAAGCTCCAGGCCTGACAAGGCCTCCCAAAGAGGTAAGTACCCACTCACAAGCGCCGAAACGTAGAAACTTATGGGAGGGAATCCGCAGATTCGACGTAGAGGTTCCCGTTTATGGGACCCAAAAATATGTCCCGTGGCACCTTCCGCACCATCGACTGACGAGCGCAGCGGATCCCGTCGCTTTCCCCCGCAGCAGTTCGAAATCATCCTGGACTGCCCGCGAATGGTTTTTTGTGCTCGCGCTGCCTCGCCTAGGGACAAGTTTTTGTCGATTGCCTGTGATGCTACTCGCCAAATTTAGCCCGTGGACTGTGCCGGGAGGATCCGATCCCTGGGTGTTTTCCGTCCAGCGTCCCGTCCGTTTTTCTACCTTTCGAGCTCCACCCGGGAGGTCATTGCCGTGTCCGTCGACATCGTTCCGAATCAACGTGAGGGCGCCGTCGGTACCGAAGCTCACCGCAATCGAATTCCCCGATGCTCCCGAACATGCTCACCTGCCAAAAAACCGGAGTCCCGTAAAAGCTCACCGATAGGCGGTGGCACCGGTATAAGCAAGCCGTGTAGATCGCAGCCCTCATCCACATAAGGAACCATCGATGGGGAGCAAACAGAAAAGGATCGACCTCCCTGTGTGACGCCTGAGAGTCGGCGAGCACGATTGCACAGACGGACAACCTCACGGGCCACAGGCATATCCACCCGGCGAACGCTGCTCGCTCATGATGGGTGTCAGCGCATCCGTGCAGCCCGTCGGGCCTGCTTCTTCACCGCTCGCGCAGCCCTCGCCTTTTTCGTCAGACGTGCGGGTCGACAACCCGCTTTGTCTCCATACACAGGCAACCTTCTGCATCACGGTGCGGCAGGCGGTATCGGATAGATCACCGCACGCCGCAACGATGCAACGTAACCGTCTGAACCGCCGACGAAACGAATCGTGGTCGTTTATGGGAGGAACCGTCGCTCAAGCCGCTTCGAACGATAACGTGACGGACGGATCGACTGCTGCTGCAGTGATCGGGCAAGCACAACGATCCTCACGTCGCGCATGAGCGTATCGATATCTCCACCAGTGAAACACCCGTCGGCGTCTCACGCCCGGTCGAGTCCTGCGGTTGCGGTCATCGAGCGCACCAACCGCGTTGTCTCCCATACGTGTATCCCCAATTCCGCCAGCACGTTGACGCCACAATTTTTGCGACACGGTTATGATGCTCAAGTCCTGACCGCGACATGACGACTGGTCAGGACAGGGGCGGTATCTCGATGGTTTTTCAAACCGTGATGGTCATCAAAAAAGAGAGTTCAGCGATGCGAATCCAGATCAGAAAACTCACGCTGGCTGCTACCGCAGCCGCTTTCCTGTTCGGCTCGGCCGTTCCGGCCTTTGCGCAGGAAACCGCAAGCGCGCCGGTTGCACAGGACGCCAAGGCCGCGAAGAGCGAAGCGCGCAAGGCGGCCAGGGCCAAACGCAAAGCCGAGCGCAAGGCTGCGCGTGCGAAGAACACCGCCGAGCTGAAGAAACTCGAAGACGCTGGGTACAAGCCCGCGGCCAATGATCCGAACTATCCGCAGAACCTGCAGAACGCGGAGAAGAAGGCCGGCGCTGCAAGCCAGTAAGCGTCGTCCGGCGGCAAGCCACGGTTCGATCCGCGGCTTGCCGCGTGTGGCGATTGCGCGATGCACGAAGGCAAACACGTTCCGCGCATTTATTCAATTCGATTCGGAATCCTGCACGTCGTGAAGATGCACGACACACAGGCACGGGCGCTCAGCGCCGCCCGCCCGGCGCAGTCGCGCTTCCCGTTGCCTTCAGCCAGTCCTTGAACGCGCGTACGGCGTCGTCGTCGGCCCGCGCTAACGCCACATACGTAAAGTAGCGCCACGGCGGCAGCGCCGGTTCGCTGAACGGCTGCACGAGCCGGCCTTCGGCGATGTCGTCGGCGACGAGCGCGATCGGCCCCATCGCGACGCCGAGCCCGTCGAGCGCGCCTTGCAGCGTCAGGTAGAAATGCTCGAGCGTGAGCGAGTGCCGCGGTACGAGATTCGGGTGCCCGGCCGCCGCGAGCCACTCCGGCCACATGCCCGGATAGGTCGCCGCGTGCAGCAGCGTGAAGCCGGCGAGATCGGCAGGCGTCTCGAGCGACCGGCCCTCCAGCAACTTCGGCGCGCACACCGGCAGCCGGACCTCGGAAAGGAATTCTTCCGCAACGTACCCGTCGATGGCCTGCGGGCCGCCGCGAACGATCAGGTCGACCTTGTCGCGCAGCTTGTCGATCGGCTCGTTCGACGTCGACAGCCGCACTTCGATGGCCGGATGCGCGACCTGGAACGACGACAGTTTCGGGACGAGCCAGCGCAGCGAGAACGTCGCGGGCGCGGCGACGCGCAGCACGCGCTGCTGCGCGTGGCCGAAATGCTGCGCGGTGGCAAGAGCGATCCGGTCGAACGAAGCACCGACCTCGGCGAGGTACGCGCGGCCGGCCGCGGTCAGTTCGACGCGCCGGTTGTGGCGTTCGAACAGCGGTCGCCCGAGCCACGCTTCTAGTTGTTGCACGTGCCGGCTGATCGCGCCGTGCGTGACGCACAGCTCGTCGGCGGCCAGTGTGAAACTGCCGAGCCGCGCGGCGGCTTCGAACGCGCGCAGCGAATTCAACGGAGGGAGTCGTCGGGCCATTGCATCGTTTCGCGTGATATTTACTCACGCGAGGTTTCAGGTTTAATCGTTTGATCGAGTGATCCGGCTCCGCCAATATGGCACACAAACGGCCGACCTGGCCGAGCGAATGTCTGAATTTCTCACATGGAGTACGGAGCATGCCGAACGTGGTGGTGGTGGGCGCCCAATGGGGCGATGAGGGCAAGGGGCGCGTCGTGGACCGGCTGGCGGCGCAGGCCGATCTCGTCGCACGCTACAACGGCGGCCACAACGCGGGCCACACGCTGGTCGTCGGTGGCAACACGTACAAGCTCGCGCTGCTGCCCAGCGGCATCGTGCGCGGCAAGCGCGGCGTGATCGGCAACGGCGTGGCGCTCGACCCGGAAGCGCTGCTCGCGGAAATCGGGCGGATGGCCGAACTCGGGCTGTCGGTGACGCCGGACAACCTGTCGATCGCCGAGAACGCGACGCTGGTGCTGCCGATCCATCGTGCGATCGACCAGGCGCAGGAGCGTTTGCGCCGCGAACCCATCGGCACCACGCTGCGCGGGATCGGGCCGGCCTACGAGGACAAGGTCGGGCGTCGCGGGCTGCGTGTCGGCGATCTCGCGGAACCGGGCGGGCTCGCGGCCAAACTCGACGTGCTCGTCGACCATCACAACGCGTGGTTCCGCGGCCTGGGGCTCGACGAATACGATCGCGACGCGATGCTGGCGATGCTGGTCGCGCTTGCACCGAAGATCCTGCCGTTCGTGCGTCCGGTGTGGGCCGACCTCAACGACGCGACCGATCGCGGCGAGCGCATCCTGTTCGAGGGCTCTCAGGCCGTGATGCTGGACATCGACTGGGGCACCTATCCGTTCGTGACGTCGTCGGGCACCGTGGCATCCGCCGCGGCGGCCGGCACCGGGCTTGGTGCGTCGAAGCTCGGCCACGTGCTGGGTGTGACGAAGGCGTATGCGACGCGGGTCGGCGGCGGACCGTTCCTCACCGAGCTGACTGGCGCGACCGGCGAAACGCTGCGTGCGCGCGGACAGGAATTCGGCGTCAACACCGGCCGGCCGCGACGCTGCGGATGGCTCGACGCCGCGCAACTGCGTCAGGCCGTCAGGATCTCGGGCATCGATTCGCTGGCGCTGACCAAGCTCGACGTGCTCGATGGTTTCGAGTCGATCGAGCTGTGCGTCGGTTACGAATTCGACGGCGCGCGCGTCGATCATTTGCCCGCGAGCCTCGATGCGCAATCGCGCGCGAAGCCGCTCTACGAACGGTTCGAAGGCTGGCAAGGTTCCGTGAAGGGCGTACGCGAGCGTACGGCGCTGCCGCGGGCCGCGCAGGCGTTCATCTCGCGCATCGAGGCCGTGGCGGGCGCGCCGGTTTCGATGATCACGACCGGCGCGGAGCGTGACGACACGATCGTGTTGCGCAATCCGTTCGATGCTGCCGCGGCCGCGTAATGCGTGAGATGCGCTAGATGCGCTAGATGCGCAGGGCGTCGATCGAGAGCGGGATCATGGCCGGCGGGGAGTTTTTGCCGAGCGCAGCGGTGGGCCTGCCGGTCCCTTCGATACGCATGCCCGCCCGGCCAGGATGCCGCGCGGCGAGCGGCTCCGCAGTACGATTCGGCCTCCGGATCACACCGCCTACGGCGAACTGGACACGCCTGCAACGCTGCTGTACTGTTCCGCACAATTCGCGCCAGACCGGCGTGTGCCTGCGTTGCCGGCACCCTGGCCGCACGGCGGCGCGACGTGACAATCCCCGGGGACAGGTCGATGGACACGTTACAGATGATGCGCATTTTCGTCCGGGTCGCGGAAGAGGGCAGCTTCACGAGCGCGGCCCAGCGCCTGGACATCACGACGGCCTACGCGTCGCGTTCGGTCGCGCAACTCGAAACGCATCTGCGCACGCGCCTGCTCAACCGCAGCACGCGCCGCATCGCGCTGACCGACGCCGGGCAGCGCTATCTCGACCGCTGCCAGCGTATCCTCGGCTATATCGACGAAGCGGAAGCCGAGGCGGCCGATGCACAGGTGAAGCCGTCCGGACGGCTGCACGTCCACGCGACGACGAGTTTCGGCCAGTCCTACGTGGTGCCCGCGGTCGTGCGCTACCGCGAACGCTATCCGTCGGTCGCGGTCGAGCTGACGCTGTCGCAGCACGTGCCCGACATCATCGACGAAGGCTACGACGTGTCGCTGCAGTTGAGCACGACGGAGCTGCCCGATTCCGGGCTGGTATCGCAGCGGCTCGGCGACGTGGGCAGCGTGTTGTGCGCGTCGCCTGCCTACCTGAAGGCGCGCGGCACGCCGCGCACGGTGAGCGATCTCGCCGGGCATGCGTGCCTGCGGCTCGTCACGTCGCTCTTTCCGCGCGACCGCTGGCATCTCGACGGCCCGAACGGACGCGAAACGTTCGAACTGGCGGTGCCCGATTTCCAGGTGAATATCGCCGATGCGCTCGGCGCCGCGTTACGCGCGGGGCTCGGGATCGGCCCGCTGCCGATGTCGGCTGCGCTGCCCGCGCTCGCGAGCGGCGCGTTGGTGCGCGTGCTGCCCGATTACCGGTTGCAGAAGCTGACGGTCTATACGCTGTATGCGTCGCGTCAGTATCTCGATGCGAAGATCCGCACGTTCGTCGATTTCCTGCGGGAATGCGTGCCGGAGATGCTGTCCGCCGACGAGGCTGCGTTGAACGCTTGCTGCGTGTCCCGTCATGCCTGATTCATGCATGATCGGTACGTGAGTACCGCGCACTGTCTTTCGGTTCAATATAAATAATGTGGAGTCCTGCGTTAAAGAGCAGCGCATCGCGGATGTGTTCTATCAAGCCGGCATCCTGCCGAAACGCGTCGACGTCAGCCTGGCGGCGGCGCCTTCGCTCCCGTGAGCGAGTAGCCGGCCCGACGATCGGGTTCGCGGTGAGCAGCGAACCGCATGCGATACGCGTTCATGGTGCGACGCGCGACAGCGGCACCGCTTCGCCGCGCAGCCGCGCGACGTCGCGGCCCGGCGCGTCGCCGAACAGCCGTGCGTATTCGCGGCTGAACTGCGACGCGCTCACATAGCCGACACTGCGGCATGCCTGCCGCGCATCCATCGCCGACAGGCACATCAGGCGGCGGGCCTCCTGCAGCCGCAGCACCTTCTGGCATTGCAACGGACTCATCGACGTGACCGCACGGAAGTGATGGTGGAAGGTCGACGGGCTCATCTCCACCTGTCGCGCGAGCGCGTCGACCGCCATTGGATCGAGATAGTGATCGCGAATCCATGCGACGGCGCGCGAGATGCGCTGGGTCGTCGAATCGGCGTCGCCGATCTGCGCGACGCGCGCGCCCGACGGGCCGCGCAGCAGCCGGATGAGGATTTCGTCGACGATCAGCGGTGCGAGGAGGTCGAGGTCGTCCGGTTGTGCGATCAGTTGCATCAGCCGCGCGACGGCGTCGACGATTTCGGGCGTCGCGTCGAGCGTGTCGAGTGCGCGATAGTCGACGGCTTTCGGCAACCCGCGCGGAAAGACGACGGGCGTGAGCGCCGCGATGCGGCGCGGATCGAGTTCGAGTTGCACGTAAAGGAACGGCTCGGCCGGGTTCGCGCGCGTCACGCGTCCGGTCGCTGGCAGGTCGGCGGTGGCGACCAGCATCCGCGACTCGTCGATCGTGTAGGTATCGTCGCCGACCCGCATCGACTTCGCGCCTTGCCCGACGATGCTCAGGCACGCGTGGTGCACGCCGTGGTTCCACTGCGGTGGCGGCGCGGAGGCGCGCGCGACGCGCATGCCGCGCAACGGAAGGTCGAACATGCCGTCGTGCGGCGCGTACGCGGCGATCAGCGCCGCGAGCCGGGCTGCGGGCGGTCGGGCTGGCGACCGAGCATCGTGATCCGGTGGGTGGCGCGGTTGCGGCGGCGTTCGGGCGTCGATTTCCATGTTGTGTGAGCGGTTGGCGGAGTGGGCGATGCGATGCGCGCGTTGCGATCCGCTGCTGGGGCGCAGGCACGGCGGTCACATCGTACGGCCAGTTGCGTGCGCGGGATTGCCTAAACCTGTCCGAAATTAGCCCGATCATCCGGACCTGCATGGTCGGCGGCCGCGTCGCCTGTCGTGGCGGGGTGTGCGGCGCACAAATTCGGAAATTAAGGCAAAACAATCGCAGGATCGGGCAAGCCATTTTCCGGCGGTTTCCCTACCATTGCACCTGCTGAAGGAAATGCGATTCAGCGCGCCCGGACGATACGGGCAACACCGTCCGCGTGATGCGCGGACACCGCCGGCCTTGCCCGCGCGTCGCCGCCGCGAATCGCCGGGAAAGAATCAGGACTGCGATTGAACGATCATGCATCGGGCTTGCCGAGGCCGGCTTGCGTCCGTTGCAAGCCGACGCATCCCAGTCGCGAACGTGTCGACCGACCCGGCGGAGCCGGTGTCGGGGCCGCCGCAGTGGCCGGGCCGATGCGGGCTGGCTATGGCGCGGCGTCGGGTGCAGATAGACGGGCAGTCGTCCGTGCAGGGAAATCCGGACAAATGGACCAACTTCAATCGATTCGGGCATTCGTGACGGTGGCAAGGGAAGGCGGGTTTCGCCGGGCGGCGACGCGGTTGCGCGTGTCGACGGCGATGGCGAGCCGGCTGGTCGATGCGCTCGAGACGCGCCTCGGCGCGCGCCTGCTTCAACGCAGCACGAGCCACCAGTCGCTGACGGAAATCGGCGAGCTGTATCTCGCGCGCGTCGAGCGGATTCTCGGTGCGATCGACGAGATCGACGGCCGCTTCGTCGCGATGGGCAGCAAGCCGGAAGGCGTATTGCGCGTGGCCGCGCCGGTGGCGTTCGGGCTCAGCCAGTTGAGCGCACTGCTCGATCGTTTCGTGCACCGGTTTCCGGACGTGCGGCCGACCGTGACGCTGACCGATGCCCACGTCGACCTGACTACCGAGGACATCGACGTCGCGTTCCTGACCGACGGCATGCCGGTGTCCGGCGCGCACGCATTGCATACGCTGGCCGCGTACGAATCCGTGCGCGTCGCGGCACCCGATTATGTTGCCGCGCACGGCGGCGCGGCTGCGTCCGGCGACTGGCCGGACATCGCGACCGTGCGGCTCGAGTTGCCGGCGGCCGACGACGACCACGCGGCCGGGATTCGATCCGGCGTCGCGCCCGGCAATACGGGCGTCGGCCATCTCGAGATGGCGCGACGGCTGGCCGTGGCCGGCATGGGCGCGGCGGTGTTGCCCGCGTATCTCGTCGACGCCGATCTGGCGGCCGGCACGCTCGTGCGCGTGGCGCCGCTCCACCCGCTCGCGCCCGTCACGCTGAAGCTCGCGCATGCGCGTGCCGCCCGTCTGCCGGCCGCCGCGCGCGCGTTCATCGAATTCGCCGGCGCCGCATTCCGGCCCGCGCGCTAGCAGTCTGGCAGAACGCACGGCAACGCGATCCCGCCGAGGCAGCGGGCTCGCCATTCTTTTTCGGAAGCAGTTCGGCGAACGAACGCTCCGCCGGGTGCAACGCACACCCGCAACACGTGTCCGCATCCGCGGCGTACAGGAAGCTGCAGGTCCGCCGCGCGTCAGGGCCATGAGGAGATCTGGTGATTCCCATTGAAGGTCGTCTAATTGTGAGAGGTCGCTCCATGCGCGTCGAACGGGTTCCATACCGCTTAATCACTGCCGCAACGGCTGCTGTTTTCCTGGCCGCGTGCGGGAAGAAAGAATCGGCGCCGCCGCCGCAAACGCCGGAAGTCGGCGTCGTCACCGTGCAGCCGCAAGCCGTGCCGGCGGTGACCGAATTGCCGGGCCGCACCAGCGCGTTCCTGGTCGCGCAAGTGCGCGCGCGGGTCGACGGCATCGTGCTGCGCCGTGAATTCACCGAAGGCACCGACGTGAAGGCCGGTCAGCGCCTGTACAAGATCGATCCGGCGCCGTACATCGCGGCGCTGAACAGCGCGAAGGCGACGCTCGCGAGGGCGCAGGCGAACCTCGCCACGCAGAACGCACTGGTCGCGCGCTACAAGGTGCTGGTGGCCGCGAACGCGGTCAGCAAGCAGGACTACGACAACGCGGTCGCCACCCAAGGCCAGGCCGCGGCGGACGTCGCGGCCGGCAAGGCGGCGGTCGACACCGCGCAGATCAACCTCGGCTATACGGACGTCGTGTCGCCGATCAGCGGCCGCGTCGGCATCTCGCAAGTGACGCCGGGCGCGTACGTGCAGGCGAGTCAGGCGACGCTGATGTCGACGGTGCAGCAGCTCGATCCGGTGTACGTCGACCTCACGCAGTCGAGCCTCGAAGGGCTGAAGCTGCGTCAGGACGTGCAGAGCGGCCGTCTGAAGACGAGCGGCCCGGGCGCGGCGAAGGTGTCGCTGATCCTGGAAGACGGCAAGACCTATTCGGAAGCCGGCAAGCTGCAGTTCTCGGACGTGACGGTCGACCAGACCACCGGCTCGGTGACGATCCGCGCGGTGTTCCCGAACCCGGGCAAGGTGCTGCTGCCGGGGATGTTCGTGCGTGCGCGGATCGAGGAAGGCGTGAACGAGAACGCGTTCCTGGTGCCGCAGATCGGCGTCACGCACGACCAGAAGGGGCAGGCGATCGCACTGGTCGTGACCGCGGCCAACAAGGTCGAGATGCGTCCGTTGACGACGACCGGCACATATGGCCAGAACTGGATCGTCGAAGGCGGTCTGCAAGCGGGCGACCACGTGATCGTGCAAGGCGTCGACAAGGTGCGCCCGGGCGCGACGGTGAAGACCGTTGCGGCACAGCTTGCATCGGCGCCGGACGCCGCATCCGCCACCACGGCAGGCGCCGCGCCGGCAAGCGCCGCGCTGGCGACTACCGCGGCCAGTGCCGCAGCGAGTTCGGCCGCCGCGTCGAGCGCGCAATAACAGGGAGTCCGTTTCATGGCCAAGTTCTTTATCGATCGCCCGATCTTCGCGTGGGTGATCGCGATCGTGCTGATGCTGGCCGGCGTCGCATCGATCTTCAAGATGCCGATCGCGCAGTATCCGACGATCGCACCGCCGACGATCCAGATCCAGGCGAACTATCCGGGCGCTTCCGCGAAGACGGTGGAAGACACGGTGACGCAGGTGATCGAGCAGCAGATGAGCGGTCTCGACAACTTCCTGTACATGTCGTCGACGAGCGACGATTCGGGCAACGCGACGATCACGCTGACCTTTTCGCCGGGCACGAATCCGGACGTCGCGCAGGTGCAGGTGCAGAACAAGCTGTCGCTCGCGACGCCGAACCTGCCGCAGGTCGTGCAGCAGCTCGGCATGCAGGTCACGAAGTCGAGCAGCAACTGGCTGATGTGGTTCGCGTTCAACTCCGAGGACGGCCGGATGTCGAAGGAGGATCTGACGAACTACGTGGCCTCGCACGTGCTCGATCCGCTGAGCCGCGTGAACGGCGTCGGCCAGACGCTGCTGCTCGGTTCGCAGTTCTCGATGCGGATCTGGCTCGACCCCGTCAAGCTGACCAACTACAGCCTCACGCCGACCGACGTGACGGCCGCGATCACGCAGCAGAACGTGCAGATCGCGGGCGGCCAGATCGGCGGCACGCCGGCGAAGCCGGGCACCGTGCTGCAGGCGACGATCACCGAATCGACGTTGCTGCGCACGCCCGAGCAGTTCGGCAACATCCTGCTGAAGGTCAACCAGGATGGCTCGCAGGTTCGGCTGAAGGACGTCGGCCGCGCGGCGCTCGGTTCGGAAAACTACACGTTCGACACGAAGTACATGGGGCAACCGACGGCCGGCCTCGGCATCCAGCTCGCGACCGGCGCGAACGCGCTGGCGACCGCGAACGCGCTGCGGGCCAAGATCGACGAGTTGTCGAAGTATTTCCCGCATGGTCTCGTCGTGCACTACCCGTACGACACGACGCCGTTCGTGCGCCTGTCGATCGAGGAAGTGGTCAAGACGCTGATCGAAGGTATCGTGCTCGTGTTCCTCGTGATGTACCTGTTCCTGCAGAACCTGCGGGCGACGATCATCCCGACGATCGCGGTGCCGGTCGTGCTGCTCGGCACGTTCGCGATCATGGGCATCGTCGGCTTCTCGATCAACACGCTGTCGATGTTCGGTCTCGTGCTCGCGATCGGCCTGCTGGTCGACGATGCGATCGTGGTGGTCGAGAACGTCGAGCGCGTGATGGCGGAAGAGGGGCTGTCGCCGAAGGAGGCGACCCGCAAGGCGATGAGCCAGATCACCGGCGCGCTCGTCGGCGTGGCGCTCGTGCTGTCGGCGGTGTTCGTGCCGGTGGCGTTCTCCGGCGGTTCGGTCGGCGCGATCTATCGTCAGTTCTCACTGACGATCGTGTCGGCGATGGTGCTGTCGGTGCTGGTCGCGTTGATCCTGACGCCCGCACTGTGCGCGACGATCCTGAAGCCGATCGAGAAGGGGCATCACGAAGAGAAGAAGGGTTTCTTCGGCTGGTTCAACCGCACGTTCGATCGCAGCCGCGATCGCTATACGAGCGGCGTGAACCACGTGATCCGGCGCTCGGGCCGCTGGCTCGTGATCTACCTGGTCGTGTTCCTCGCGGTCGGCGTGATGTTCGCGCGGCTGCCGAAGTCGTTCCTGCCCGATGAAGACCAGGGCTACATGTTCATGATCGTGCAGACGCCGTCCGGCTCCACGCAGGAAACGACCGGCAAGACGCTCGACAACATCAACACGTACCTGACCACCGCCGAGAAGAACGTGGTCGACTCGGTGTTCACGGTCAACGGCTTCAGCTTCGCGGGTCGCGGCCAGAATGCGGGCCTCGTGTTCGTGAAGCTGAAACCATACGAGCAGCGCCAGCGTTCGGACCAGAAGGTGCAGGCGCTGATCGGCCGGACTTTCGCGCACTATTCGACGTACAAGGACGCGATGGTGATTCCGTTCAACCCGCCGTCGATTCCGGAACTCGGTACGGCTGCCGGCTTCGACTTCGAGCTGACGGACAACGCCGGCCTCGGTCACGAAGCGCTGATGGCCGCGCGCGGCCAGTTGCTCGGGATGGCCGCGAAGGATCCGGCGCTCGCGCTGGTACGCCCGAACGGCCTGAACGATACGCCGCAGTACAAGGTCGACATCGATCGCGAGAAGGCGAACGCGCTCGGCGTGACGGCCGCGGCGATCGACCAGACGTTCTCGATCGCGTGGGCGTCGCAGTACGTGAACAACTTCCTCGATACCGACGGCCGGATCAAGAAGGTGTACGTACAGTCCGATGCACCGTTCCGGATGACGCCGGAAGACATGAACATCTGGTACGTGCGCAACAGCGCGGGCGGGATGGTGCCGTTCAGCGCGTTCGCGACCGGCCACTGGATCTACGGGTCGCCGAAGCTCGAGCGCTACAACGGCGTGTCGTCGATCGAGATCCAGGGGCAGGCCGCGGAAGGCAAGTCGACCGGCCAGGCGATGGCCGCGATGGAAGCGCTCGCGAGCAAGCTGCCGGAAGGCATCGGCTATTCGTGGACGGGGCTGTCGTTCCAGGAAATCCAGTCCGGCTCGCAGGCGCCGATCCTTTACGCGATCTCGATTCTCGTCGTGTTCCTGTGTCTCGCGGCGCTGTATGAAAGCTGGTCGATCCCGTTCTCGGTGATCATGGTCGTGCCGCTCGGCGTGGTCGGCGCCCTGCTCGCGACGATGCTGCGCGGCCTCGAGAACGACGTGTTCTTCCAGGTCGGCCTGCTGACCACCGTGGGCTTGTCCGCGAAGAACGCGATCCTGATCGTCGAGTTCGCGCGCGAACTGCAGGCGGCCGGGAACATGGGCCCGGTGCGCGCGGCAATCGAGGCGGCGCGCCTGCGGCTGCGCCCGATCCTGATGACGTCGCTCGCGTTCATGCTCGGCGTGCTGCCGCTCGCGATCAGCAACGGCGCGGGTTCGGCCAGCCAGCACGCGATCGGCACGGGCGTGATCGGCGGGATGATCACGGCGACGTTCCTCGCCATTTTCATGATCCCGATGTTCTTCGTTCGGGTTCGCGCGATCTTCAGCGGCGAAACGGAAAACGTCGACGACGCATGGCGTCTCGTGCAGGGTGACCTGCAGCGCGGTCACGACGACGCACACGATTCGAAGGGGCAGTAACGATGCAAAAACATGCTTTGACTGCAACCGCGGCCGCACTGGCTGCCGCGCTCTTTGCCACGGGCTGCACGATGGCGCCGCATTACAAGCGGCCCGACGCGCCAGTCGCGCAGGCGTACCCGGCCGGCGGTGTCTACGCGACGCAGCCGGGCGCGGCCGGCGCGCGCAGCGCGAACGGCCAGGCGGCGACTGCCATCGGCTGGCGCGAGTTCTTCGTCGATCCGCGCCTGCAGCGGCTGATCGAGATCGCGCTGAAAAACAATCGCGACCTGCGCGTGTCGGTGCTGAACATCGAGGCCGCGCGCGCGCAGTACCAGATCACGCGCGCGGGGCTGTTCCCGACGCTCGACGGTACGGGCACGGGCAGCATCCAGCGTTTCCCGGCCGGCGTATCGCAGACGGGCCAGCCGCTGATTTCGCGTACCTACAACGTCGGATTGTCGGCGTCGTGGGAGCTCGATCTGTTCGGTCGCGTGCAGAGCCTGAAGGACCAGGCGCTCGCGCAGTACCTGTCGACGTCGTACGCACGGCAGGCGTCGGAGATCTCGCTGGTGTCGCAGGTGGCGGATCAGTACCTGACGCTGCTGTCGACCGATGACCTGCTGAAGGTTACGGAGGACACGCTGAAGACCGCGCAGGCGTCGTACGACCTGACCAAGCTGCAATTCGACAACGGGACGGGTTCCGAGCTCGAGCTGCGTCAGGCGCAGACGGTGGTCGAGACGGCGCTTGCGAACCAGCAGGCGCAGGCACGTGCTCGCGCGCAGGCGCTGAACGCGCTGGTGCTGCTGATCGGCGAGCCGCTGCCGGACGACCTGCCGGCGGGCATGCCGCTCGACGCGCAGAACCTGCTGACGGACGTGCCGGCTGGCCTGCCGTCGGACTTGCTCACGCGTCGTCCGGACGTGATGCAGGCCGAGCAGACGCTGCTGGCCGCGAACGCGAACATCGGCGCGGCGCGTGCGGCATTCTTCCCGAAGATCTCGCTGACAGCCGCGTTCGGCACCGCGAGCCCGACGCTGGGCGGCCTGTTCAAGGCCGGCACGGCGGCGTGGTCGTTCGCGCCGAACATCGCACTGCCGATCTTCGAGGGCGGGCAGAACATCGCGAACCTGGACCTCGCGAACGTGCAGAAGCGCATCGAGATCGCGAACTACGAGAAGGCGATCCAGTCGGCGTTCCGCGAAGTGTCGGACGGGCTTGCCGCACGCGGCACGTACGACCAGCAGATCGCGGCGCTGGAGCGCAACGAGCACGCGCAGCAGCGTCGCTTCGA